>NZ_JBIAVS010000012.1:0-112099 GCF_042894545.1 Streptomyces sp. NPDC001530 | reverse complement strand
TATGGCCCGGGGGGTTCCGACCCTGTGGGGGGGGGGGGGGGTTCTCCCCCGGTGGGGCCCCCTACCCCCATTCGTGGCCTTGGTTTACGCGCGGGCCCCCGCGGGGCCCCGCCGCTTCTCCGCTGAGGTGCACTCAGGCGAGCGACTCCACGGCGGAGACAGCGAAGCCGTGGTCCTGGACCGGCGCGCCACCGCCGACCCCGATCGCGCCGATCAGACGGCCGTCGCGGTGGACCGGCACACCGCCCGCGATGAACAGCAGGGGCCGGTCGAGCGCGGTGGGCAGGGTGTGGAAGAGGCCGCCGGGCTGGACCGCGTCGACGAGTTCGGCGGTGGCGGAGTCCAGCTGGAGCGCCGTGTAGGCCTTGCGGGTGCTCGTCTCGCCGGAGATCAGCACGGCCTGGTCGTCGCGCCGGAAGGCGAGCAGATGACCGCCCGCGTCGAGGACGGTCACACTGACCTTGACTCCGGCGGTTTCGGCGGCGCGGCGGGCCGCGGTGACGAGAACCTCGGCGTCCTCGATGGTCAGCGGGGCAATGGCGGTGGTGGTGCTCATGAGGGGCCTCTCCGTGTGGGGGCGGGCTGAGTCGAATCGGGTGGTGCTGAGCCGAGACGGTGCGGGGACGTCCCTGGCCCGCACCGTCTCGACCCCGGTCAGTGGTGGATGGCGGTCCGCTGTTCCGCGGGCGCGCCGCCGGCGACGACGGTGCTGGGGGCATCCGCGCGGCGCTCCAGGGCGGCCGAGAGGACGGCGAGGACGAGCGCGCTCGCGGCGAGGATGGCGCCGACCCAGTTGGGGGCGGTGTAGCCCAGGCCGGCCGCGATGACGAGGCCACCGAGCCAGGCCGAGAGGGCGTTGCCGAGGTTGAAGGCACCGATGTTCACGGCCGACGCCAGCGTAGGGGCGCCATGTGCCTGGTCGAGGACGCGCTTCTGCAGCGGCGGCACGGTCGCGAAGCCCAGCGCACCGATCAGGGCGATCGTGACGGCCGCGAGGATCTTGTTGTGCGCGGTGACCGTGAACAGGGCGAGCACGACGGCGAGGCCGCCCAGGGACACGTGCAGCATCGGCATCAGGGCGCGGTCGGCGAACTTGCCGCCGATGAGGTTCCCGCCGACCATGCCGAGGCCGAAGAGGACCAGCAGCCAGGTGACGGAGCCGTCGGCGAAGCCCGCGACGTGCGTCATCATCGGCGCGATGTAGGTGATGGCCGCGAAGACGCCGCCGAAGCCGAGCACGGTCATCGCCATGGCCAGCAGAACCTGGACGTTCTTGAAGGCGGCCAGCTCGTGGCGCAGGTGCACACCCTCGGGCTTCGGCATCTCGGGGACCAGCTTGGCGATGCCCAGCAGACCGATCACACCGAGCGCGGCGACACCGGCGAAGGTGACACGCCAGCCCACGGACTGTCCGATCAGCGTGCCCAGGGGGACACCGACGACGTTGGCGATGGTGAGACCGCTGAACATCATGGCGATCGCACCGGCCTTCTTCTCGTGTGCGACCAGCTCGGCGGCTACCACCGAGCCGATACCGAAGAAGGCGCCGTGGGCGAGGGAGGCGACCACGCGGCCCGCCAGCATCAACCCGAAGACGGGGGCGACTGCGGAGAGCAGATTGCCGAGGACGAAGAGCCCCATCAGCAGCATCAGCATCCGCTTGCGGGACACCTTCGTGCCGAGTGCGGTCATGATCGGGGCGCCGATCACCACGCCGAGGGCATAGCCGGTCACCAGCAGTCCTGCGGTGGGGATGGAGACACCGAAGTCACCGGCGACCTCGGGCAGCACACCCATGATCACGAACTCGGTGGTTCCGATTCCGAAGGCCCCGATCGCGAGGGCCAAAAGCGCGAGAGGCATGGTGGGGTACACCTTCCAGACGATTGCAGGAGCGCTTTGCGTGCGTTCACAATAGTTGCAGACGCGGGCTATATGCAAGGGCGGGCTATTGCGCCCGTGCTCTATCCTGGGTTTCAGCCGCTCCGGGACGGAGGAAAACGCCATGACAGCCACGGACCCCGCGCTCACCGCCCTCGCTCAGGGCTGGTGTGCTCTCTCCCTGCTGCACGGGAGGATCGAGGCCCACATCGAGCGCGCCCTGCAGGCCAAGCACGGCCTGAGCGTGCGGGAGTACTCCCTGCTCGATGTGCTCAGCCGACAGCACGACGGCGACGGCGGCCATCTGCAGATGAAGCAGGTCGCGGACGCGGTTGTCCTCAGCCAGAGCGCCACCACCCGGCTCGTCACCCGGCTCGAGGACCGGGGACTGCTCGCCCGCTATCTGTGCCCGACCGACCGCCGCGGCATCTACACGAACGTCAGCGAGGCGGGCCTCCAGCTCCTCGAAGAGGCGCGACCCACCAATGACGCCGCCCTGCGCGAGGCGCTCGACGAAGCGGCCAAGAACCCGGAGCTGGCCCCGCTGGTGCGGGTTGTGGAGTCGGCGAGCGTGCCCGCGTAGACCGTGCACCCCATGGGCTTGCCCTCATAGGGTGCGGTCATGGGAGATCTTGAAATACGAGCCGCTGTCGCCGACGACGTGCCCTATATCGTCGCGATGCTCGCAGACGATCCGCTGGGCGCCCAACGGGAGTCACCCGACGACCTGACTCCGTACCTGGCCGCCCTGGAGCGCCTGAGCGGCGACCCGAACCAGCACGTGGTCGTCGCCACGCGCGAGGGCCGCGTTGTCGGCACACTTCAGCTCACGGTGATTCCCGGACTGTCCCGCAAGGGAGCGACTCGCTCCATCATCGAAGGCGTACGCATCCACGCCGACGAGCGCGGCAGCGGGCTCGGTACCCAGCTCATCGAGTGGGCGATCGACGAATCCCGGCGCCAGGACTGCCAGTTGGTCCAGCTGACCTCCGACGTCACCCGCACCGATGCCCATCGCTTCTACGAGCGGCTCGGCTTCACCGCATCCCACGTGGGCTTCAAGCTGCCGCTCTGACGTATGTCCCCCTGCATGGGGTGAAGGGCGGCCTGTTTCACGTGAAACAGGCCGCCCCTCACCTCTGGCGCCGTCTACTTGATCCCTCGCCAGCCCTCGGGATCCACCCCACCCGGCACAGGAGCCCCCTCGTCGTAGGGCTGTCGCGTGAAGACGAACGACCCGAGGTCGAGATAGCTCACGGAGCCGTCCGCCCGCCGTACGGCCCGCAGCAGCTCCCCCGCGTAGTAGTCATCGAGCCCCGTCCAGGTCCCGTCACCATTCGCCCGGAAGCGAGCGCGCCGACCGATGCCGGACAGCGGCTCCAACGCGACGTCCCCACCGGCCACCCACCGCAAGCCGAAGGCCTGAGTCCCCCAGTACCACTGACCCACCACTTCCAGTACGGCGTTATCGACTTCAGTCAGCGGACGCCAGGGCTCAGGAATCCTCGGCTCGGCCTCCGCAACGATCCGTACGAGATCGGCTGCGACGGTCAACGCGGGTGGTCCCGAGGTGCAGTTGGACAGCACGACCGCCGCCACGTCGTCCTCCACACCGATCATCAGGCCGGCCAGGAATCCCGGCAGGGAGCCGGAATGCCCGACGAGCATCCGACCGTCACGGTGCAGGATCTGCATGCCGAGCCCGTAGGCGGAGCCAGTGGCCAGCTCCGCCGCATCGGGCGGTGCGGCGGGCGTACGCATCTCCCGTACGGATTCCGCGCTCAGCACCCGGTCGTCGCCCTGCGCCAGGAAGACGGCGAAGCGCGCCAAGTCCCCGGTGGTGGACCACAGTTGTCCGGCCGGAGCCATCCGGCCGAGATCCTGCGCGGGCTCGGGCATCATCACGTCCGCCCAGGGGTGCACGGCCCAGCCGCCCGCGTGCGGCGCCTGCGGCCGACCGCTCGTACGGCGCAGGCCCAGAGGTTCGAGCACTTCGCGCCGCAGCACATCCTCCCAGGGGGCGCCCCGCAACTCCTCGATCAGCGCGCCCAGCAGCGTGTAGCCGGGGTTCGAGTAGTGGTGCCGGCGGCCGACCGGATGCCGGAACGGCTGCTCGCCCAGCACGTCGGACAGTTCGGGGCGGAGCGAGCCAGGCGTGCGCTCCCACCAGGGCGCGGGCGACTCGGCAGCCAACCCGCCGGTGTGCGCGAGCAGTTCGGCGATGGTGACCTCCCCCGCGCCGGTGCCCGGCAGATGCTTCTCCAGCGGGTCGCCGAGGTCCAACACTCCCTCGTCACGCAACCGCAGCACGAGTACGGCGGTGAAGGTCTTGGTGATGGAGCCGATCCGGTACTGCACGTACTCGTCGGGCCCGTGCCCGTCCACCGAGGTCCGTGCCCCGTTCCACACCGTCTCCCCGCCCCGGACGACCGCCGCGACCAGCGACGGCGCCCGCCCTTCGGCCTGCGCGACGGCGATACGGTGCAGCAGGGCCCGGCGTGTGGCGGGAAGCAGCTCTTCCTGCGATGTCGTCATGGCCCCAGTCCACCCGGCCCGCCGCCGCACGTCGAGCCGATTAACCCGAGGCCGCCCCGAAGGGCGTCGGATCAGGTCTGCGCCATGTCCACGAAGCGCGAGTAGTGGCCCTGGAAGGCCACCGTGATCGTCGCCGTCGGCCCGTTACGGTGCTTGCCGACGATGATGTCCGCCTCGCCCGCGCGCGGTGACTCCTTCTCATACGCGTCCTCGCGGTGCAGCAGGATCACCATGTCCGCGTCCTGCTCGATCGATCCGGACTCACGCAGGTCGGAGACCATGGGTTTCTTGTCCGTGCGCTGCTCGGGTCCACGGTTGAGCTGCGACAGCGCAATCACCGGCAGTTCCAGCTCCTTGGCCAGCAGCTTCAGGTTTCGCGACATGTCGGAGACTTCCTGCTGGCGGCTCTCGGACCGCTTGCCGCCCGACTGCATCAGCTGCAGGTAGTCGATGACCACAAGCTTCAGGTCGTTGCGCTGCTTGAGGCGACGGCACTTGGCGCGGATCTCCATCATCGACAGGTTCGGGGAGTCGTCGATGTAGAGCGGGGCGGCCGAGACGTCCGGCATGCGGCGCGCCAGCCGCGTCCAGTCCTCGTCGGTCATCGTGCCGGACCTCATGTGGTGCAGGGCGACGCGCGCCTCGGCCGACAGCAGACGCATCGCGATCTCGTTGCGGCCCATTTCGAGCGAGAAGATCACGCTGGGCATGTTGTGCTTGATCGAGCAGGCCCGTGCGAAGTCCAGGGCCAGCGTTGACTTACCCATCGCGGGACGGGCCGCGATGATGATCATCTGGCCCGGGTGCAGACCGTTGGTGAGCGAGTCGAGGTCGGTGAAGCCGGTCGGCACACCGGTCATCTCCCCCGACCGCGAGCCGATCGCCTCGATCTCGTCGAGCGCACCCTCCATGATGTCGCCGAGCGGCAGATAGTCCTCGGTGGTGCGCTGCTCGGTGACCGCGTAGATCTCGGCTTGGGCGCTGTTGACGATCTCGTCGACGTCGCCGTCGGCCGCGTATCCCATCTGTGTGATGCGCGTACCCGCCTCGACCAAGCGGCGCAGGACCGCTCGCTCGTGCACGATCTCCGCGTAGTACTCGGCGTTCGCCGCGGTCGGGACCGTCTGCACCAGGGTGTGGAGATACGGCGCGCCGCCGACCTTGGTGATCTCGCCCCGTTTGGTGAGCTCGGCCGCGACCGTGATCGGGTCGGCCGGCTCGCCCTTCGCGTACAGGTCGAGGATCGCCTGGTAGATGGTCTCGTGCGCCGGCCGGTAGAAGTCGTGGCCCTTGAGGACCTCGACCACATCGGCGATGGCGTCCTTGGACAGGAGCATGCCGCCGAGGACGGACTGCTCGGCGTCCAGATCCTGGGGCGGTACGCGCTCGAAGGACGAACCACCGCCCTCCCACGAGCCGTTGTCCCGGTCGCGGTCGTGCTGCTCGTCGCGGGTGCGGCCACCATTGCCGCGCTGGCGGGAAGCGGGCAGACGATCACTGGGTCCGCTGTCGGCCCAGGGGTCGTCCAAGGGCTCGGAAATACTCACCGAGCCACCTCCTCCCGTCCGCCGAGCGGACCTAGCCGTGCCCCTCATTTCTACGGCACGGCACTGACAACTGAGATGCCCAACTCCGGTTCTGACGCGTCGGTTTTGCCAGGTTTCCGAGGACGGAGGAGAGAGCGGGCGCCGCACCACGTTAGGCCCGCGGGCACCGTCAGCCAATCTGGTTATCCACAGGCCATGTGGACGACGGCCCGGATGCTGTGGAGAACCCCACAAAACCTGTGCACGACCCGGTGGACAGCCCTGTGAACAAGCCCTCATCCCCTCCGAGAAACCCCCTCTGACCTGCCGTTTTCCCGTCCACCGGTTGTGCAGAAGAAAAACTTTCCCAGTCGGGCCAAGATCGCTTCAAACGGTGCACGGCGGCACACCCCACACGACAGAGAGTAAGGGTCCTTTCGGCATTGCATCTCTTACCTGTGGAAGATTAGATTGGTGCTCATGACACAGGCTCCCGCGGCACCCAAGGCCGCCCGACGTCGGCACGACCGAGAGATCGTCGCGCTGGCAGTTCCGGCCTTCGGCGCACTCGTCGCCGAGCCTCTCTTCGTGATGGCCGACAGCGCGATCGTCGGTCATCTCGGCACCGCACAACTGGCCGGTCTCGGCGTTGCCTCCGCCCTCCTCATGACAGCCGTCGGCGTCTTCGTCTTCCTCGCCTACGCCACCACGGCCGCCGTCGCCCGCCGCGTCGGTGCCGGCGATCTGCGGGCCGCGATCCGCCAGGGCATGGACGGCATCTGGCTCGCCCTGCTGATCGGCGTAGCCGTCATAGCCGTCGTTCTGCCCACGGCACCGACCCTCATGGAACTGTTCGGCGCTTCCGACACCGCCGCCCCGTACGCCACCACCTATCTGCGGATCTCGACGCTCGGCATCCCGGCCATGCTCGTCGTGCTCGCCGCCACCGGTGTCCTGCGCGGACTGCAGGACACCAAGACTCCGCTGTACGTCGCCGTCGGGGGCTTCGTCGCCAACGCCGCCCTCAACGCCGGCCTCGTCTACGGTGCCGACCTGGGCATCGCAGGCTCCGCCTGGGGCACCGTCATCGCCCAGTGCGGCATGGCCGCCGTCTATCTGTACGTCGTCATCCGCGGAGCCCGGAAGCACGGTGCCTCGCTGTGGCCGGACGCAGCCGGGATACGCGCCTGCGCCCAGGCCGGCGCACCCCTACTCGTCCGCACGCTGTCGCTGCGGGCGATTCTCGTGATCGCCACGGCGGTCGCCGCCCGGCTCGGGGATGCCAACATGGCGGCACACCAGATCATCCTGTCGCTGTGGAGTCTGCTCGCCTTCGCCCTCGACGCGATTGCCATCGCCGGACAGGCCATCATCGGGCGCTATCTCGGCGCGGACGACGCCCAGGGCGCCCGCGAGGCCTGTCGCCGCATGATGCAGTGGGGCATTGCGACTGGGGTCGTACTCGGCCTGCTGGTCATCGCGGCTCGCCCCCTCTTCCTTCCCCTCTTCAGCAGCGATTCGACCGTGCGAGACGCAGCGCTGCCCGCCCTGCTGATGGTGGCTCTCTCCCAGCCGATCTGCGGCATCGTCTTCGTCCTGGACGGAGTCCTGATGGGCGCAGGGGATGGGCCGTACTTGGCATGGGCCATGTTGCTCACTCTGGCGGTCTTCGCTCCCGTCGCGCTGCTCGTCCCCACGCTCGGCGGCGGACTCACCGCGCTCTGGGGAGCGATGACGCTGATGATGACGATGCGGATGTTGACCCTGTGGCTGCGCTCTCATTCGGGGCGCTGGATCGTCACGGGCGCGACGCGCTGACCGTTTCACGTGAAACGGCGGTTTCACGTGAAACAACGAGCCCCGCATCCGGACGAGCGCCCAAAGTCATCTCCACGTGCCACATGGCCTCACCCTCGCGAAACGCAGAAGGGCCGCACCCCGAGGGATGCGGCCCTTCTCTCAGCTATGCCGAGCGCTGCACTCAGGCAGCGACAACCTCGATGTTGACCTTGGCGGCAACCTCGGGGTGCAGACGCACGGACGTCTCGTGGGCGCCCAGGGTCTTGATCGGCGCGCCCAGCTCGATGCGGCGCTTGTCGACCTCGGGGCCACCGGAAGCCTTGATCGCCGAAGCGATGTCGGCCGGGGTGACGGAACCGAAGAGACGACCGGCGTCGCCGGAGCGAACGGCCAGACGGACCTTCACGCCCTCGAGGCGGGCCTTGATCTCGTTGGCCTGCTCGATGGTCGCGATCTCGTGGATCTTGCGAGCACGACGGATCTGCTCGACGTCCTTCTCGCCGCCCTTGGTCCAGCGGATCGCGAAGTTCCGCGGGATCAGGTAGTTGCGAGCGTAACCGTCCTTGACGTCGACGACGTCGCCCGCGGCACCGAGGCCGGAGACCTCGTGGGTGAGGATGATCTTCATGTGTCGGTCACCCTTCCCTTATCGCGCGGTGGAGGTGTAGGGCAGCAGCGCCATCTCACGGCTGTTCTTCACGGCCGTGGCGACGTCACGCTGGTGCTGCGTGCAGTTGCCGGTCACGCGGCGGGCACGGATCTTGCCGCGGTCGGAAATGAACTTCCGCAGCATGTTCGTGTCCTTGTAGTCCACGTACGTGACCTTGTCCTTGCAGAAAGCGCAGACCTTCTTCTTCGGCTTGCGCACAGGCGGCTTCGCCATGGTGTATCTCCTGTGTGATCAAGAAGTGTGGGTACGGCCCACCCTCGGCCCAGGGGCCTAGAAGGGGGGCTCGTCCGAGTAGCCGCCGCCAGAACCGCCGGAGCTTCCGCCCCAGCCGCCGCCACCGCCACCGCCCTGGTTGCCACCGGCGGGAGCGCCGGTCGCCCAGGGGTCGTCGGCGGGAGCGCCGCCCTGCTGCTGGCCGCCGCCGGAGCCTCCGCCCCAGCCGCCGCCCTGCTGGCCGCCGCCGCCACCGCCGCCGTAACCGCCCTGGCCGCCTCGACCAGTGGTCTTGGTGACCTTGGCCGTGGCGTTCTTCAGGCTGGCGCCGACTTCCTCGACGTCCAGCTCGTAGACCGTGCGCTTGACGCCCTCACGGTCCTCGTAGGACCGCTGCTTCAGCCGGCCCTGCACGATGACGCGCATGCCTCGCTGGAGCGATTCGGCGACGTTCTCCGCCGCCTGACGCCAGACCGAGCAGGTCAGGAACAGGCTCTCGCCGTCCTTCCACTCATTGGTCTGACGGTCGAAGGTGCGGGGGGTGGACGCGACACGGAACTTCGCGACCGCCGCACCGGAAGGGGTGAAGCGCAGCTCGGGGTCGTCGACAAGATTGCCGACGACCGTGATGACGGTCTCGCCTGCCATGGGGGAACCTCTCGGCGGGTTTGCTGCTGGCTGCTTGTGCTACTCGATGCCCGAGATCAGCTGAGCTGGAGCTCAGTGGGTCTCGGGGCGGAGGACCTTGGTCCGGAGGACCGACTCGTTCAGGTTCATCTGGCGGTCGAGCTCCTTGACGACCGCAGGCTCGGCCTGCAGGTCGATGACCGAGTAGATGCCCTCGGGCTTCTTCTTGATCTCGTACGCGAGACGACGACGGCCCCAGGTGTCGACCTTCTCCACCTTTCCGTTGCCCTCACGGACGACGGAGAGGAAGTTCTCGATCAGCGGGGAGACAGCGCGCTCCTCGAGATCGGGGTCGAGGATGACCATCACCTCGTAGTGACGCATGTGGAACCCACCTCCTTTGGACTCAACGGCCACGGTCGTTCCGTGGCAGGAGGGTTGTGATGCGTTCGCAACGGTATCGGCCGCCACTGACAATCGGGCTCCCCGTCGGTGGACCGAGCGGGAATCCCTGTCGTGACCTGGCCTTGGCCTGGGCAGACACCTTGCAGACGGTACAGACTACCTGCACACCGGCTTCCGGTTGAAATCCGACCGGGTTGACCGTCAATCTGTACACATCGGGTGTGTATGGCGCTACGATGCGCCGTCTTCCGCAGGAGGTGCCCCATGGCACAGGTATTGCGACCCAACACCACCGGCTCCACCGGCTCTCTCTTCGCCACGGATGGCAAGGCCCATCCGCTCCAGGACACCTTGCTCGCGGTGACACTGGTGCTCGGGATCATGGCCTTCATCACGGCGATGTTCGACAGCCTGCATCTGATCAGCTCCTGGGCCGGCCTGGTGGGAATCCTCACCGGTGCGTACGGGCAGTTCATCTCCGAGACGACGCGTGAGCGCTTCGGGCTGATTCTGGGGCTCGGTGCGTCGTCCGTCGGCTTCTTCCTCGGCATGGCCCATGGGGGCCTTTTCGGCGGCCTCTTCTGACGCGAACACCCGTTTTCCCCTGACCCCGGGACTCTTCTCCATCCGTCCCCAGGGCGCAGGTTCCATACAGCCATTCGGGGCGCTCCCAGGGCGCAGTAGGCTTCGGCGCGAGAGCCGGAGCCCCTGTACCCATGGGGACACACCAGCCCGAGGAGCGCCCCGAATGAGCCTGACCCTGAGGACCATCAGTCGAGAGCAGCATCTGGCATACATCCAGAGCCTGCCCGCGGCGAGTCACATGCAGGTCCCGGCCTGGGCAGACGTCAAGGCGGAGTGGCGCTCCGAGAACCTCGGCTGGTTCGACGACAGGACCGGCGAGATGGTCGGCGCGGGCTTGGTGCTGTACCGCCAGCTGCCCAAGATCAAGCGCTATCTCGCCTATCTGCCCGAGGGCCCGGTCATCAACTGGTTCGCGCCGAACCTCGACGACTGGCTGCAGCCGATGCTGGGGCACCTCAAGCAGCAGGGCGCCTTCTCCGTGAAGATGGGCCCGCCGGTGATCATCCGGCGCTGGGAGGCCACGTCCATCAAGGGCGGCATCCAGAACCCTGACGTGAAGCGCCTGCGCGACATCGAGGCGGACTTCATCGAGCCGCGCGCCTTCGAGGTCGCCGACAAGCTGCGCCGCATGGGCTGGCAGCAGGGCGAGGACGGCGGCGCCGGCTTCGGTGACGTCCAGCCCCGTTACGTCTTCCAGGTGCCGCTCGCCAACCGCTCCCTGGAAGAGGTCCACAAGAACTTCAACCAGCTGTGGCGCCGCAACATCAAGAAGGCCGAGAAGGCGGGCGTCGAGGTCGTCCAGGGCGGCTACCAGGACCTGGAGGAGTGGCAGCGGCTCTACGAGATCACCGCCATCCGCGACCACTTCCGGCCCCGCCCGCTCTCGTACTTCCAGCGCATGTGGACGGCCCTCAACACCGAGGACCCCAACCGCATGCGGCTGTACTTCGCGCGCCACAACGGAGTGAACCTGTCGGCCGCGACGATGCTGGTCGTCGGCGGGCACGTCTGGTACTCCTACGGCGCCTCGGACAACATCGGCCGCGAGGTCCGGCCCTCGAACGCGATGCAGTGGCGGATGCTGCGCGACGCGTACGCCCTGGGGGCGACCGTCTATGACCTGCGCGGCATCTCCGACTCGCTGGACGAGACCGACCACCTCTTCGGCCTGATCCAGTTCAAGGTGGGCACCGGCGGGCAGGCTGCCGAGTACCTCGGCGAGTGGGACTTCCCGCTCAACAAGCTGCTCCACAAGGCACTCGACATCTACATGTCGCGCCGCTGAGCCGGCCCGATTCGCATGCCGAGCCGCTGATCCGGCCCTGCATCGCCCCGTCGGTCCGGCGAATCCGCCACAATTTCCCTTCATACCTCTGATACACCGCAGCCACGAGAAAGGTTCCGGGACCGGCCATGGCGCTCACGCTCTACGTCGACACCGCGCGCTGGCGGGCACACCACAAGCACGTGTCCGAGCAGTTCCCGGGGCTGGTCCCCGTCTGCAAGGGCAACGGCTATGGCTTCGGCCATGAGCGGCTCGCGGACGAGGCCACCCGCCTGGGCTCGGACATCCTCGCCGTCGGCACCACGTACGAAGCCGCCCGGATCAAGGACTGGTTCGGCGGCGACCTGCTGGTCCTGACGCCGTTCAGGCGGGGCGAGGAGCCCGTGCCGCTGCCCGACCGCGTCATCCGCTCCGTGTCGTCCGTGGACGGCGTGTACGGCCTCGTGGGCGCCCGTGTCGTCATCGAGGTGATGTCCTCGATGAAGCGGCACGGCGTGAGCGAGCAGGATCTGGCGCATCTGCACTCCGCCATAGAGAACGTCCGGCTGGAGGGCTTCGCGATCCACCTGCCGCTGGACCGCACCGACGGCTCGGACGCCGTCGAGGAGGTCATCGGCTGGATGGACCGCCTGCGCGCGGCCCGCCTGCCCCTGCACACGATGTTCGTCAGCCACCTCAAGGCCGAGGAGCTCGCGCGACTGCAGCAGCAGTTCCCGCAGACCCGCTTCCGCGCCCGCATCGGCACGCGGCTGTGGCTGGGGGACCACGAGGCGACCGAATACCGCGGGGCGGTCCTGGACGTCACGCGCGTCTCCAAGGGCGACCGCTTCGGCTACCGGCAGCAGAAGGCGGCCTCTGACGGCTATCTGGTGGTCGTGGCGGGCGGTACGTCGCACGGAGTGGGCCTGGAGGCTCCAAAGGCGCTGCACGGCGTCATGCCGCGCGCCAAGGGCGTCGCCCGGGCCGGCCTCGCGACGGTCAACCGGAACCTTTCTCCGTTCGTCTGGGCGGGCAAGCAGCGCTGGTTCGCGGAGCCCCCGCACATGCAGGTCTCGATCCTCTTCGTGCCCGCGGACGCCACGGAGCCGAAGGTCGGCGACGAACTGGTGGCCCATCTGCGGCACACCACGACGCAGTTCGATCGCATCGTCGAACGCTGAGCCAGGTTCACCCCTCACGGAACAGCGGAAAGGCCGTACACGGACACCGTGTACGGCCTTTTGCTGGCTCCCCTACGCCCTGTTCGCTCAGGGCGAACTGTCTCCGGTTGTCGCGCTCCGGCTGCCCCACTCGACCGGCGGCCCGTCGAAGTACGCCGCGTGCCGCGGCGGATGGGCCGCGGCACCGAGCACGAAGACGTCCTCCGCACCGTCCAGAACACCGCCCGACGGGTCGTCGTCACCGGCTCGGCGCACCATGTCGCGCTCCGGCATAAAGATGTCGCGTACGACGACGGCACACAGGTACAGCGTCCCCAACAGGTGGACGGCGATGGCGACTTGGTACCCGTCGGTCGGCAGACCCTTGTGAGCGTCGCCACTGGTCGTGTACGCGAGGTACATCCAGATCCCCAGGAAGTACGCGACCTCGCACGCCTGCCAGATCAGGAAGTCCCGCCAGCGCGGCCGGGCCAGCGCGGCGAGGGGGACCAGCCACAGCACGTACTGGGGCGAGTAGACCTTGTTGGTGAGGATGAAGGCCGCGACGATCAGGAAGGCGAGCTGGGCGAAGCGGGGGCGTCGCGGGGCGGTGAGCGTGAGCACGGTCAGGCCCACGCAGATGAGCAGCATCATGATCAGCGCCCACGTGTTCGCCGTGTCGAAGGTGATCGTGATCTTCAGCCACTGCGAGATGAACAGGAAGACCGAACCGAAGTCGACCCCGCGGTCGTGGCTGAAGCTGTAGAACTTCGCCCACCCTTCCGGCGCGAAGTACATCACCGGAAGGTTCACGGCGAGCCAGGCACCGACGGCTCCGAGCAGCGTGGTTCCGAACTCACGCCATTTGCCGGCCCGCCAGCACAGCAGGAAGAGCGGTCCGAGCACCAGGAACGGGTAGAACTTGGCGGCCGTGGCGAGCCCGATCAGCACGCCGAAGGCCAGAACGCGGCCCCGCGACCACATGAGCATCGCGGCGGCCAGCAGGGCCACTGCGAGGAGATCCCAGTTGATGGTGGCCGTGAGCGCGAAGGCAGGTGCGAGAGCGACCAGGAGGCCGTCCCAGGGGCGTCGACGGTGAGTGCGCGCGGTGCATACGGCGATGACCGCAGCGCACACCATCAGCATCCCGGCGTTGACCATCCAGTAGATCTGCTCCTGGTCCTGGATGCTCCCGCTGCCCGGAGTGAGCCAGGCCGCGACCTCCATGAACACACCGGTCAGCACCGGGTACTCGAGGTAGTCCATGTCGCCGGGGATCTTGTCGAAGTACGGCACGAGACCGTCGGCGAAGCCGCGCCCCTGGTAGAGGTGCGGGATGTCCGAGTAGCACGCATGCGTGTACTGCGAACTGGCTCCGAAGAACCAGGCACCGTCGTAGCACGGCAGCTTCTGCACCATGCCGAGGGCGAACATGCCGATCGCGACGAGCGCGACGACCCGCACGGGCGTCCACCAGGACGTCCCGAGCAGGGCTCGTCGCCCGATGGGGCCACCGATCAGCTCGCTGCCGCTCGCGGCGACCTCGTCCTCCTTGGTCGGCCGTACCAGCTCCGGCTCGTGCACGCTCGCTCGCGTCGTCTCTGCACTGGGCATGTCGCACATCCTGCCGTACGCGCCTAGGAATACGCCGAGGGCCGCCGCACCTGGTCGGTGCGGCGGCCCTTGTTTCACGTGAAACGGTGTGTTTCACGTGAAACACACACGGAGGCGGCTATCCGGCCGGCCCGCCGAAGATTCCTCCGTTGCCGTTGCCTTTGGAGCTCCCGGTGGTCGTGGTCTCCGTCGGTGTGGCGGTCACGCCTCCGTCCGTGCCACCAGTGTCCGTGCCACCGGTGTCCGTGCCGCCCGTGTCCGTGCCACCTGTGTCCGTCCCGCCGTCATTGCCGCAGGTCACGTCCCACTTCTTGCAGTTCTCGCTCGTCGAGGGCGAGGGAGACGTCAGGCTTTCGCTGGGCGTGGGAGACGGCGTGGCACTCTCCGTTGCGCTTTCGGTGGCTGTCACGCTCGGGCTCGGGGTGTCGTTGAGGACCTCACCGATGGGCTCGGGCGTCGGGAAATCCTCCGCCTTCTGACCCTTGAGCGCCACCTCCATGTAGTCGCGCCAGATCTGGGACGGGAACGAGGCACCGTGAATCGTCTTCTCTCCGCCGGTGCCGTACATCTGCAGGAACTCGCGATTCTTGTTGGTCTCGTCGTCGTCCATGCGGTACATGCCGATCGCGGTCGACAGCTGAGGGGTGTACCCGACGAACCAGGCGGACTTGTTGCCGTCGGTGGTACCGGTCTTACCGGCCACTTCGCGACCGGTCAGCTGGGCGTTGGTACCGGTTCCCTTCTCGACCACGGTCTTCAGGACGTCGGTGACGTTGTCGGCGACCTTCGCGGTGAAGGCCTGCCTGGTCTTCGCGATGTCAGCGTGCTGGAAGACCAGGCCGTCCGAGTTGGTGACCTTCTCGACCGAGTACGGATCGCGCTGCTTGCCGCTGGCCGCGAAGGTGGCGTACGCCCCGGCCATGCGGATCGCGCTCGGGGAGGAGGTACCCAGGGAGAACGACGGATAGTTGGCGCTGGCGAGGCTCGACTCCTTGATGCCCGCTCCCAGAACGGCTTCCTTCACCTTGTCCAGGCCGACGTCCATGCCCAGCTGGACATAGGCGGAGTTGACGGATTCACGCATCGCCTCACGCAGGTCGATCTTGTAGCTGGGCGGGTTGTACGACTGCTCGCCGTCGTTCTTCTGCAACCACTCCTTGCCCTTGTCGTCCTTCCAGTCAGTGCCGTCGTAGTCCTGGATCTTCAGCTTGTTCTTACCGCTGTACAGGCTCTTCGGAGAGACGATGGTGCGTTCGTCCTGCGCCTGGACCGGGTCGCCGTCGGGATCGCGGGCACCCCACGACATGGCGGCCGCGAGGACGAAGGGCTTGAACGTCGAACCCACCTGGGCACCGGTCTGGTCGGCGTTGTTGGTGAAGTGCTTGGTCGCGTCCTCACCGCCGTAGATGGCCTTGATCGCGCCGGTGTCCGGGTCGACGGAGGACCCGCCGAACTGGACATACTTGTCCGTCTTCGGGCGCAGCTTGGGCTTGATGTTGGCCTTCTGGACCTTCTCCACGGCGGCTTTGAGCGCGTTGACCTTCTTTTTGTCGAAGGTCGTGTGGATCTCGTAGCCGCCTTGCTGGAGCTTGTCCGCGGTGATGCCGGTCTTGGCGCTGTTGTTGATGAGGTACGAATTGGCCAGGTCGACGAGGTAGCCGATCTGTCCACTCAGCGCGACGTTCGACCGCGGGGGCTGGACCGTGGGGAACTTGGTGTACTTGCCCCGCTCCGCGGCGGTCAGGCGCTTGTCCTTGACCTCTTCGTCGAGGATCCACTTCCAGCGGGCCTCGGCGCGCTTGCGGTTGTCCTGCGGAGTGGCGGTCGGGTCTATTGACTGGGCACCCGCGGGGTCGTAGTACGTGGCGCCCTTGAGCACCGCCGCCAGGAAGGCACACTCACTCGGGTTCAGATCCGTGGCGTCCTTGTTGAAGTAGGCACGCGCTGCCGCCTGGATGCCGTAAGCGTTGCGGCCGTAGTACGCGGAGTTCAGGTAGCCGGCCATGATGTCCTCCTTGGACACCGAGGCACCGACCTTTATGGAGACGAACAGCTCCTTGAACTTCCGGGAGACCGTCTGCGACTGGTCGTCCAGCATCGCGTTCTTCACGTACTGCTGGGTGATGGTGGAGCCACCCTGCGTCTGGCCGCCCTTGGCCATGTTGACGAAGGCGCGGGCAATGCCCATCGGGTCGATGCCGCTGTCGGTCTCGAACGTCTTGTTCTCGGCCGACATGACCGCGTACCGCATCTCCTTGGGGATTTGCGCGTAGCCGATGATCTGGCGGTTCGTCTCACCGCCGGTGGCGACCATCTGAGTGTTGTCGGCCCAGTAGTAGACGTTGTTCTGTGCCTTGGCGGTTTTCGCGACGTCCGGGATGCCCACCATCGCGTACGCGACACCCGCGATCGCCAACAGGCTGCCGCAGAAGCCGATGAACAGACCCGTCACGAGCTTCCAGGACGGGACCCAGCGCGCCGCGCCGTACTTGCCGGCGCGCGGGTAGTCGATGAAGCGTTTCTTGGCAGGCCCGGGAGCCCTGCCTCGGCCACGTCCTGGCCCGTTCGGGCCCGCGGGGCCACCACGTCGGCCGCCCCCGCCTCCGGGGCCGCCTCGACCCGCGCCGTCGGCCGCTCTGCGTCGGCCTCCGCCACTACTTCTCTGTGCCGCCCGACGGGCCTCGGCGCGGCTACCGTACGGGCGCTCATCACCTCCCGAGTCATAAGAGTCGGAAGGAGACCCGGTGGCGCCTCGCGGTGCCGCGCGGCGGCCTGCGGACGGGCCGGGCTGGCCGCGTCGGGCCGCGGCACGTCCGCCGCCTTGCGGCTGCGGCGGTTTGCGACGGTGCTCGCTCATCGAACGATTACTCCTCGGGCAGGCGCACCCTTGCGCGCCTGGAAACGGCGGCTGGTTTCCGGTCCCCCCGAAGTACGGATGCGGTCGTTTGCGCATTCACCCGTACTGCACCAAAGACGATGACGTCCTCAGGCGTCACTCGGTTCCCGGTGGTGTGCATGCCGCACAGACTACGCACCGTCAAAACCCACCTAGCACCGAAGTTCACCCCAAATCAGGCAACTCGCTTCGTATGAATCGGTGATGTGACGCCGTTCACCATGACCCCTCTTGTCGCATCCGGATGGCCGTTCTATCGTGCTGATGTATCGAGTCGATACATCAGCACGGCATAAGGGCCGTGCCGACGAGGCAGCGACAGGGAGGAGGCGAATATGAGCCGGCGTTCCGGGATCCTCGAGTTCGCCGTACTCGGCCTGCTCCGCGAGTCCCCGATGCACGGCTATGAGCTGCGCAAACGACTCAATACGTCACTGGGTGTGTTCCGTGCCTTCAGCTACGGGACGCTCTACCCCTGCCTCAAGACGCTGGTCGCCAACGGCTGGTTGATCGAGGAATCGGGGTCCACACCCGAGGACGCCCTCGCAGCTCCACTCGCGGGGCGTCGCGCCAAGATCGTCTACCGGTTGACG
This sequence comes from Streptomyces sp. NPDC001530, assembly GCF_042894545.1. Lineage (NCBI taxonomy): Bacteria > Bacillati > Actinomycetota > Actinomycetes > Kitasatosporales > Streptomycetaceae > Streptomyces > Streptomyces sp. NPDC001530. The sequence goes on along the minus strand of NZ_JBIAVS010000012.1, from coordinate 94,330 downwards.
GCGGAAGGTAAGGAGCACTTCGAGGAGCTGCTCTCGCAGACGGGTCCCGACGCGTACGAGGACGAGCACTTCGCGGCTCGCTTCGCCTTCTTCGGGCAGACGTCACGCGACGTACGCATGCGCGTACTGGAGGGCCGCCGCAGCCGGCTGGAGGAGCGCCTCGAGAAGATGCGCGCCTCTCTGGCGCGCACCCGGGAGCGCCTCGACGACTACACGCTTGAGCTCCAGCGCCACGGAATGGAGTCCGTGGAGCGCGAAGTGCGCTGGCTGAACGAGCTCATCGAGAGCGAGCGGGCGGGACGGGACCTCAAGGGTTCCGGCTCCGAAGGCTCCGCTCAGCGGGACAACACATCTGGAGAGACGGGCGGCCTGCCCCGGCACCGGGACAGCACCCGGCCGGATCCGTCCGACGACACCACCACGTGAGGCCCATTCGGGGTTTCACCGAGTACACACAGGGAGCAACCGGAATGGGTTCGGTTCGCGTAGCCATCGTCGGCGTGGGCAACTGCGCCGCGTCGCTGGTACAGGGCGTCGAGTACTACAAGGACGCCGACCCGGCGTCCAAGGTGCCGGGCCTCATGCACGTCCAGTTCGGCGACTACCACGTGGGTGACGTCGAGTTCGTCGCCGCCTTCGACGTCGACGCGAAGAAGGTCGGCCTCGACCTCTCGGACGCCATCGGCGCCAGCGAGAACAACACCATCAAGATCTGCGACGTCCCGAACAAGGGCGTCACGGTCCAGCGCGGCCACACGCTCGACGGTCTCGGCAAGTACTACCGCCAGACCATCGAGGAGTCCGCCGAGGCCCCGGTCGACGTCGTCCAGATCCTCAAGGACAAGCAGGTCGACGTCCTCGTCTGCTACCTGCCCGTCGGTTCCGAGGACGCGGCGAAGTTCTACGCCCAGTGCGCCATCGACGCCAAGGTCGCCTTCGTCAACGCCCTCCCGGTCTTCATCGCCGGCACCAAGGAGTGGGCGGACAAGTTCACCGAGGCGGGCGTCCCGATCGTCGGTGACGACATCAAGTCGCAGGTCGGCGCGACCATCACACACCGTGTGATGGCGAAGCTGTTCGAGGACCGCGGTGTCCGTCTCGAGCGCACCATGCAGCTCAACGTCGGCGGCAACATGGACTTCAAGAACATGCTGGAGCGCGACCGCCTCGAGTCCAAGAAGATCTCGAAGACTCAGGCCGTCACCTCGCAGATCCCCGACCGCGACATGGGCGAGAAGAACGTCCACATCGGTCCGTCGGACTACGTGGCCTGGCTGGACGACCGCAAGTGGGCTTACGTCCGCCTCGAGGGCCGTGCCTTCGGTGACGTCCCGCTGAACCTGGAGTACAAGCTCGAGGTCTGGGACTCCCCGAACTCGGCCGGTGTCATCATCGACGCCCTGCGCGCCGCGAAGATCGCCAAGGACCGCGGCATCGGCGGCCCGATCCTCTCCGCGTCGAGCTACTTCATGAAGTCCCCGCCGGTCCAGTACTTCGACGACGAGGCCTACGACAACGTCGAGAAGTTCATCAAGGGCGAGGTCGAGCGCTAAGCGAGACACAGGGCTGTGCGCTGAGCGTGCTCCCCTCCTGGGCCGTTGAGGGTCCTCGGGCATTCCGCCCGGGGACCCCTCCTCGTATGTGAGGCTGTGCCCCATGGCTGTCGTGCGTGACCTGCGCGTCCTCCTGCGCTTCCAGGGCTTCAGACGCCTGCTCGGCGTACGGCTGCTGTCCCAGGGCGCGGACGGGGTCTACCAGGTCGCGCTCGCCACCTACGTCGTCTTCTCGCCGGAGAAGCAGACCTCGGCGGCCTCGATCGCCTCCGCCATGGCCGTACTGCTGCTCCCGTACTCCCTCGTCGGCCCCTTCGCCGGCGTCCTGCTGGACCGCTGGCGCCGCCGCCAGGTCTTCCTGTACGGCAACCTCCTGCGCGCGTTCCTGGCGTGCGTGACAGCCGTGCTGATGGTGAGCCACGTCCCCGACTGGCTGTTCTACGTCTCCGCGCTGTGCGTCACCGCCGTCAATCGCTTCGTTCTGGCCGGCCTCTCGGCCGCACTGCCCCGCGTTGTCGACGCGGACCGGCTGGTGATGGCCAACTCCCTGTCGCCGACGGCCGGGACACTCGCCGCCATCACCGGCGCGGGCCTCGCGTTCGTCGTACGGCTGGTCGCCTCGGACTCCGACGCGGCGGTCGTCCTCGTCGGGGCAGCTCTGTATCTGTGCGCGGCGCTCGCCTCCCTGCGCATCGCCCCGAAACTGCTCGGCCCCGACCAGGAGTTGGTGACGCCACATCTGGCCACGGCGCTCGTCGGCACCGCACGCGGCCTCGTGGAGGGCGTACGCCATCTCGCCGAGCCCCCGCGTCGGGAGGCGGTCTGGGCACTCGTGTCGACGACGCTGATGCGCTTCTGCCACGGCGCCCTGTTCGTCATGGTGCTGATGCTCTGCCGGTACGCCTGGTCGTCCAGCTCGGGCGACGGTCTCGCCCTGCTGGGACTGGCCGTGATCATCTCGGGGGCGGGCTTCTTCGCCGCGGCGGTGGTGACGCCCTGGGCGGTGGGAAGGCTGCGGCCCGGCGGCTGGATCATCGCGTGCGCGGGTGCCGCCGCGATCCTGGAGCCCGCGCTCGGCCTGCCGTTCGCCCCTTCGCCCATGCTGGCCGCCGCCTTCATCCTCGGCCTGACCACACAGGGCGCGAAGATCGCCACGGACACGATCGTGCAATCCTCGGTCGACGACGGCTTCCGCGGCCGGATCTTCTCCGTCTACGACGTCCTGTTCAACGTCGCCTTCGTCGGCGCGGCCGCAGTAGCCGCTCTGATACTGCCTTCTGACGGACGCTCGGTTTCCCTCGTCGTCATCGTGGCAGCGCTCTACGCGGCAATTGCCGCCGCTATGGCCCGCTTTGAATTGCAGTAAGTGTCACATCAGTGCCACAGAGCCCCTCCGGGCTACTGAGTTGTCACTGGGGCCCGATAACTTACGTGCGTCTTATTCGCGTCACGCGCCTACGTTCTAGGGGGACCCCCAAGTGACCACTCCGCCGCCCCAGGGCCAGAACCCGTTCGCCCAGGGCCAGCCGCCCCAGGGTCAGGCCCCGTACGGCCAGCAGCCGCCGCAGGGTTACCCGCAGCAGCCGGGTTACCCCCAGCAGCCCGGCCAGCCCGGCTTCCCGCAGCAGGGGGCTCCGTACGCCCCGGTCCCGCCGCAGCGCCCGAAGCGCGGCATCAAGCAGTACCTGCGCATAATCGTGGCCATCGCAGGCGTCAGCATCATCATCGGCGGCTGGTTCCTCAACAAGGACGGCGAGGACGCCAAGAAGCTGGCCGTGGGTGACTGCCTGTACAACAAGGGGACCTCGAACGACCCGGACGTCGTCCAGGTCGACTGCAGCGACTCCAAGGCCACCCACAAGGTCCTGAAGAAGGCGGACGGCGCCTCGCTTCCTTCGCTGACCTGCCAGAGCGTCACGGGTACGACGGCGACGCTGACCTGGGAGGAAACGGGCGAGTCCTTCACGCTCTGCCTGGGAGACAACAAGTAACCCGCGGAGCTGGATATGCCGAGGGGCGGTGTTTCACGTGAAACACCGCCCCTTCACGTTGCCCCTGGGTCATGTTTCACGTGAAACATGACCCGCGCACGGGTCTCAGCTCTGGGTCTGCCCCTCTGACTGCGCGGCCCACCACTCCTTGAGCGCCGCCACCGCCGCGTCGTGCTCCATGGGCCCGTTCTCCAGCCGCAGCTCCAACAGGAACTTGTACGCCCGGCCGATCGCCGGACCCGGGCCGATACCCAGGATGCCCATGATCTGGTTGCCGTCGAGGTCGGGGCGGATCGCGTCCAGCTCTTCCTGCTCCTTGAGCTGGGCGATGCGCCTCTCCAGGCCGTCGTATGCGCGGGAGAGCGCGATCGCCTTCCGCTTGTTGCGCGTGGTGCAGTCCGAGCGAGTCAGCTTGTGGAGGCGGTCGAGGAGCGGGCCCGCGTCACGTACATAACGACGGACCGCGGAGTCCGTCCACTCGCCGGTGCCGTACCCGTGGAAGCGCAGGTGAAGTTCGACCAGACGCGAGACGTCCTTCACAAGATCGTTGGGATACTTGAGCGCCGTCATCCGCTTCTTGGTCATCTTGGCTCCCACCACCTCGTGGTGGTGGAAGGAGACCCGCCCGTCCTTCTCGAAGCGACGCGTCCGCGGCTTGCCGATGTCGTGCAGCAGCGCGGCGAGCCGCAGGGTCAGGTCGGGGCCTTCCTCCTCCAGGGCCATCGCCTGCTCCAGGACGATCAGCGTGTGGTCGTAGACGTCCTTGTGCCGGTGGTGTTCGTCACGCTCCAGCCGGAGAGCGGGAAGCTCCGGGAGCACATGGTCGGCCAGCCCGGTGTCGACGAGCAGCGTCAGGCCCTTGCGCGGGTGCGCGGAGAGAATCAGCTTGTTCAGCTCGTCCCGTACCCGCTCGGCGGAGACGATCTCGATACGCCCGGCCATGTCCGTCATCGCGGCGACGACATCGGGGGCCACCTCGAAGTCGAGCTGGGCCGCGAACCGCGCGGCCCGCATCATCCGCAGCGGATCGTCGGAGAAGGACTCCTCAGGGGTGCCCGGGGTGCGCAGAACGCGAGCGGACAGGTCGCCCAGGCCGCCGTATGGGTCGACGAACTCCTTCTCCGGCAGCGCCACGGCCATCGCGTTCACCGTGAAGTCGCGGCGTACGAGGTCTTCCTCGATGGAGTCGCCGTAGGACACCTCGGGCTTGCGCGAGGTTCGGTCGTACGCCTCGGAGCGGTACGTCGTGATCTCGATCTGGAAGGACTGCTGTACGTCGTCCACGCGGGCGTCCTTCTGCGCGCCCACCGTGCCGAAGGCGATCCCGACCTCCCACACGGCGTCCGCCCAGGGCCGCACGATCTTCAGCACGTCCTCGGGGCGGGCGTCGGTCGTGAAGTCCAGGTCATTGCCGAGCCGGCCAAGGAGCGCGTCCCGGACCGAGCCGCCGACCAGGGCGAGCGAGAACCCGGCCTCCTGGAAACGGCGGGCGAGGTCGTCGGCGACAGGGGACACCCGCAGTAGTTCACTCACCGCGCGGTGCTGCACCTGACTCAGGGCAATGGGGTTGTCTTCGTTGGCGTTCGGCACAACAGAAAAGGGTACGTGGCCGAGGCACCCTCGAGCGCCTCCATAAAACGTGCACAGCCGTCCCCTGTAGATACGGGCATCGATACGGGCACATACAGGACAGTCGGCCGTGTCCCCCGATCTTGTGGCGCACTCCGCGGCACTTACCCTCAGCGCGCATCGTTACCATGCGTGGACGCACATTCCGACGACCACTGACGACGACGAGGGACGGGCGAGCGCGTGGCCGAGGCGGCAGACTTCCAGGGGATCAGTCCCTCACCTGCCCGCCGGTGGCTCCGGCGCAGCGGCGTACTGCTGGCCGGGGTGCCCCTGCTGGCCGGGCTGCTCCAGCTGCCCCTCAGCACGTCCGCGTCCGCCGCGGAAAAGGCCTCTCTGGCCGACGCGACGGGATCCAGCACGATCGATGTCTCCCTCGACTCGCTGAGCCCCAGTGCCCCCACGGACGGAGACACGGTCACCGTCTCCGGCTCGGTCACCAACAAGGGCAAGCAGACGGTCACGGATGCCCATGTGGGCCTGCGCGTGGGCCCCTCCCTGAGCACCCGATCCGCCATCGACACCGCCGCACAGCGCACCGGGTTCCAGCTGGGCCTCGACGCCCCGGAGGTCGGCGGCAAGTACGTCGCGAAGTTCTCCAAGCTCGTCGCGGGCGTCTCGCAGCACTTCAGCATCTCGGTGCCCGTCAAGGAGCTGGACCTCGGCTCCGACGGGGTCTACCAGCTCGGTGTCTCGCTCACCGGCCGGACCGCCGCCCAGCCGTGGGACCAGATCCTCGGCATCCAGCGGACCTTCCTGCCCTGGCAGCCCGACGAGGCGGACACGAAGACGAAGACGACGTACCTCTGGCCGCTCATCTCCACGGTCCACCTCACGGCGGAAACCGGCTCGGACGAACAGCAGACGCCCGTCTTCAAGAACGACGACCTGGCCAAGGAGATCTCCCCGGGCGGCCGCCTGGACCAGCTCCTGACCATGGGCAGCGACCTCGACGTCACCTGGGTGCTCGACCCGGATCTGCTGGCCTCCGTCGACGCGATGAGGGACAGCTACCGGATCCAGACCGAGAACGGCACCACCACGGCGGGGAAGAACCAGGCGGTCGCCAAGGCCTGGCTCGACAAGCTGGAGAAGACGGTCCAGGACAAGAAAGTCGTCGCCCTCCCCTTCGCCGACCCCGATCTCGCGTCGCTGGCCCACAACGGCAAGAACGTCACCGGTTCGCTGAGCCACCTCAAGGACGCCACCGACGTGGCCTCCAGCACGGTGGACACGATCCTTCATGTGAAGCCGAGCACCGAGTTCGCCTGGCCCGCGGACGGCGCCGTCGACCCGTCGATTGTCAAGGTGGCCACCTCGGCCGGCGCCGACACGGTGATCGCCCGCAGCGACAGCCTGCGCGAGACGGGCGGACTGTCGTACACGCCGAGCGCGGCCCGTCCCATCGGTGGCGGGACGACGGCGGTGGTCGCGGACGCTCGACTGTCGACCGCGTTCCAGGGCGACATGACGAAGGCCGACAGCTCCACGCTCGCCGTGCAGGAGTTCCTCGCCCAGAGCCTGATGATCAATCTGCAGGAGTCGGGCGGGCAACGCAGCATCGTGGTCGCTCCACAGCGGATGCCGTCCGCGAGCCAGGCCCAGACGATGGCGCAGGCGCTCAAGGCCCTCCAGGACGGGAACTGGTCGGAGTCCCAGGGCCTGTCCGCGGCCGCCAAAGCCAAGCCGGACCCGGGCGCCACCACGAAGGTGCCCTCCGCGTCCGCCTACCCGTCCTCGCTGCGCAAGCACAAGCAGGAGCTGCCGCGGTCGGCCTTCGAGGACATCCAGGAAACGCAGACCAAACTCGACAACTTCCAGGTGATCCTCACCGACAAGTCCCGGGTGGTCACCCCGTTCGGTCGGGCCATAGAGCGCGGGATGTCCACGTCCTGGCGGGGCCGTGCCTCACAGGCGGAGACCTTCCGCGAGGGCGTCAAGTCGTATCTCGAAGACCTCACCGGACTGGTCCATCTGATCGACAAGTCCGACGCGAAGCTCTCCGGGCGCAGCGCCACGATCCCCGTGACTGTGCAGAACAACCTCGTGCAGGGCGTCGACAATCTGGTGCTGCGCCTCACCTCGCGCCAGCCCAACCGCCTCAAGATCGGCGACGGCCCCTACGACGAGCAGCCGATCCAGGTCGCGGGCGAGCACAGCCAGTCGGTGAAGTTCACCACCTCGACCAAGGCCAACGGTCCGGTGGAGGTGGTCGCCCAGCTGTACACGAAGGACGGCCAGGCGTACGGCCCCTCCGTCTCCTTCGAAGTGAAGGTCACGGAGATCACGTCCACGGTCATGCTGGTGATCGGCGGTGGTGTTCTGCTGCTCGTGCTCGCCGGATTCAGGATGTACACGCAGCGCAAGCGCGCCGCCGCCCGACAGGCCGAGGAAGAGCCGGAGGACGGTTCCGCGGCCGGGGGTGTGAACAAGGACACGGACGGCACCGTAGACACTGAGGACACCGAAGACTCCGAGCACGGTCCCGAAGGGGAATCCGGCGTGGAGTCCGGGGCAGACGACCCGGAGCACCCGAGTGACCCGACACCGGACACCGCACCGGAAAGCACCGACCCGTCCGGCACGGGTGAGAGAGTGGACCGTTGAGCGATGTCGTGGCCGGTGGGCCCGGGGACGATGAGGTGGGGTAACCATGAACGCGCCGTACGACGGTGACCGCGGCCAGGGCGCGGGCAGCTCGGGCTACCCCGAGGACTACCCGGACCAGGGCGCGGGTCACTCCGGGTACCCCGCGGGCCCGCCGCCGGAGCACGGCCAGATGGCGCCGGAGCACGGCCAGGTGCCGCCTGGGTCGTCCACCGACATGTACTTCCAGGACGCCTACGACCAGGATCCCTACCGCGCGCAGGATCTTTCCGCCCAGGACCCGGTGACCGAGGCGCTCTACGACCGTGCCGCGCACCCCCCGCCTCCCCCCGGCACGTACTACCCGCAGCAGCCGCTCTACGCCCAGCCGCCCACGCCCCAGTACGCCCCCGACCCGCGTGTCTGGGCCCAGACGCCGCCTCCGGAACCGGCCGGCCCGACACGGCACCTGCCGTACGGCGAGGACGCGCGCACGACCCAGTTCGTGGGCGTCGACGACCTGGTCACCCAGGCCGGCGAGGAGCGCCACGAGCCCGACGCCTTCGCCCACCTCTTCCGCGACCAGGGACAGACCGACGGCCGTCCCCCCATGGCCCCGCCCGGCGTACCGTCGCCGGCCCCTGAACGGGCTCCGGCTGCCCCGCAGCCCCCCGTGGCGGCACCGGCACCCGCCACGAAGCAGTCCGGGGGACGTGCATCGGGTCTGCTGAAGTCGAGCGCGGTGATGGCGGCGGGCACGCTGGTGTCCCGGCTCACCGGCTTCGTCCGTACCATGGTCATCACGGCCGCTCTCGGCGCCGCAACACTGGGTGACGCCTGGACCGTGGCGTACACGCTGCCGACGATGATCTACATCCTCACCGTCGGCGGAGGACTCAATTCGGTCTTCGTGCCCCAGCTGGTGCGATCCATGAAGGACGACGAGGACGGCGGCGAGGCCTACGCCAACCGGCTGCTGACGCTCGTCATGGTCGCCCTAGGCGTGATCGTCGCCGTCGCCGTCTTCGCCGCGCCGCTGCTGATCCAACTGATGTCGGACGCCATCGCGAGCGACCCGGCATCGAACAACGTCGCCGTCTCCTTCGCCCGCTACTGTCTGCCCACGATCTTCTTCATGGGCGTCCACGTGGTCATGGGCCAGATCCTCAACGCCCGCGGGAAGTTCGGCGCGATGATGTGGACTCCGGTCCTGAACAACATCGTCATGATCTTCACGTTTGGGATGTTCCTCTGGGTGTACGGGACCGCCGGGGACTCCGGCATGACAGTGAACAACATCCCGTCGGACGGCATCCGCCTGCTGGGCATCGGTACCCTGCTCGGCTTGGTCGTGCAGGCGCTGGCCATGATCCCGTATCTGCGCGAGACCGGGTTCCGGTTCCGCCCACGCTTCGACTGGAAGGGCCACGGCCTCGGCAAGGCCGTCAAGCTCGCCAAGTGGACTGTGCTCTTCGTCCTCGCCAACCAGGCGGGCGTCCTCGTCGTCACGCAATTGGCCACAGCGGCGGGCAAGGCATCGGGCAAGAGCGGCGCGGGCATCCTGGCCTACTCCAATGCCCAGTTGATCTGGAGCATGCCGCAGGCGATCATCACGGTCTCCGTCATGGCGGCGATGCTCCCGCGGATCTCCCGGGCAGCCCACGACGGCGACCCGGGCGCAGTCCGCGACGACATCTCCCAGGGGCTGCGCACTTCGGCAGTGGCGATCGTCCCGGTCACCTTCATGTTCGTCGCCCTGGGCGTCCCCATGTGCACCCTGCTCTTCGGCTCCAGCAGCATCGCGGCCGCCCAGTCCATGGGCTACGTCCTGATGGCCTTCGGCCTCGGCCTGATCCCGTTCTCGGTGCAGTACGTGGTCCTGCGTGGCTTCTACGCCTACGAGGACACCCGCACCCCCTTCTACAACACGGTCATCGTGGCCGCCGTCAACGCAGCTGCCTCGGCCGTCTGCTACTGGGTGCTGCCCTCCCAGTGGGCGGTCGTCGGCATGGCGGGCGCGTACGGTCTGGCATACGCCGTGGGCGTCGGAGTTGCCTGGCAGCGACTGCGCAGGCGGCTGGGCGGCGACCTCGACGGCGCCCGCGTGCTGCGCACCTATGCCCGCCTCTGCCTGGCGTCCATCCCGGGCGCCCTGGCGGGCGGTGCGGTCGGCTTCGCTATCACCCGGGCCCTCGGGCACGGGGCCCTCGGATCGACCGCGGCGCTACTCGCCGGATCGGTCGCCCTACTTGGCGTCTTCTACATCGCAGCACGGAAGATGCGCATCGAAGAACTCAACTCAATGGTCGGAATGGTCCGCGGGCGCCTGGGGCGCTGAGGCGGGGGTACGCGCACAACCATCGTCCGTCGCCGTGTGTCGTGCATAGCGCCGGACTGTGGGCACAATTGGTTTCTGCGGCGGACAGCGCGCAACGGATGGGGAGGCAGGAACGACGGTGGCGGAACGGAGCACGGCTGCCGTCGACGTGGCAGACAACAGCGGTGACGAGCCGCTGACCGCCAAGGCGGACCAGTCCACGGCCGACGGGGTGGCCCAGAACCGGGAGCGGGACACGGAAAGCGAAGAGGCACAGGGGAGCGGCGGGACCGAGCGTCCCGGAAAGGCCTCACCGCCCGAGTTGCACAGTGGTCACAAGCTCGCCAGACGCTACCGCCTTGAGGAGTGCGTCACCCGTCTGGACGGTTTCAGCAGTTGGCGTGCGGTGGACGAGAAACTCCGCCGCGCCGTCGGTGTGCACCTGCTGCCCGCCGATCATCCGCGGGCCCGCTCCGTACTGGCGGCGGCCCGCTCCTCCGCCCTGCTCGGCGATCCCCGCTTCGTCCAGGTCCTGGACGCGGTCGAGGAGAACGACCTCGTCTATGTGGTGCACGAGTGGCTGCCGGATGCCACGGAACTGACGACGCTCCTGGCCTCGGGCCCGCTGGAGGTGCACGAGGCCTACCAGATGGTCAGCCAGGTCTCCCAGGCCATGGCCGCAGCGCACCGCGAGGGCCTCGCGCATCTGCGGCTGACCCCCGGTGCCGTGCTGCGCACCTCGTCCGGCCAGTGGCGCATCCGCGGGCTCGCCGTGAACGCCGCGCTGCGCGGTATCAGTTCCGACACCCCGCAGCGCACCGACACCGAGGCGATCGGTGCGCTCCTGTACGCCGCGCTCACCCAGCGCTGGCCGTACGAGAGCGACGCGTACGGCCTGTCCGGGCTGCCCAAGGGCGTCGGTCTCATCGCCCCCGACCAGGTACGGGCCGGTGTCCACCGGGGCCTGTCGGAGCTCGCCATGCGTGCCCTCGCCAACGACGGCGCGACCGCCTCCCGCCATGAATCCCCGTGCACCACGCCGGAGGAGCTGGTGAAGGCGATCAGCGAGATGCCCCGCATCCGCCCGCCGGAGCCGACGTTCACCGCCCCGCCCGAGTACCAGCGCACGACGTACCAGCAGGGCACGTACGGCCGTCAGGCGCCGCGCCCGGGTGTCACCCAGCCCCTGCCCACTCCGCCGCCCCCGCTGCAGAGCCGTACCGGCAAGGCCCTCAAGTGGGCCGTGTCGGCTCTCCTCATCGCCGCGCTGGGCCTCGGCAGTTGGCAGCTCGCGGACGCGCTCATGGACCGCGGCAAGTCCGACGACACCAAGCAGACCCAGACGACGGACGGCAACGACAAGAGCAACGACAAGGCCAAGCCGGTCAAGCCGATCAAAATTCAGAACGCGCAGGAGTACGTCGCGAGCGGCGAGGCCCAGGCGCCCGGGGACGTCGACAAGACGTACGACGGCGACAGCGGCACCTACTGGCGCACCAAGAAGTACAACGCCGGCCCGAAGCTCGCGCCGTACAAGCCCGGCGTGGGGATCGTCTACGACCTCGGCTCGGCCCAGGAGATCTCGGCCGCGTCGATAGGGCTCCGGTATGTCGGGGACCACACGACGATCCACCTGTACGCGACGGACTCGTTGTCGCCTTCGACGTCGGTCGACGGGATGAAGGAAATCGGTTCGGTCACCACGAGCGGCACCACCGCGAAGGTGAAGGCCTCGAAGTCCGTGAAGACGCAGTACGTGCTGCTCTGGATCACCGATGTCCCGAGCGCGCCCGCCGACGGCTACAGCAGTGCGGGCTACAAGCAGGCCATCACAGACGTGAAGTTCACTGGCTGACGGCTCGTCGACGAAGGGGAGGGGGGTCCGATGGCCGATGAAGCCGCATACGGCGAAGCAAGCGATCAGGATCTCCTCGCCCGCCACGTGGAGGGCGATCCCGACGCCTTCGGTGAGCTTGTGCGGCGTCACCGCGACCGGCTGTGGGCGGTGGCGCTGCGCACGCTGGGAGACCGCGAGGAGGCCGCTGACGCCGTCCAGGACGCGCTCGTCTCGGCCTACCGGGCCGCCCACACCTTCCGCGGTCAGTCGGCCGTCACGACCTGGCTGCACCGCATCACGGTGAACGCCTGCCTGGACCGCGCCCGCAAGGCCGCGTCCAGGAAGACCTCTCCCGTCGATGACACCGAACGCCTGGAACAGCTCCTCGAACCGCACGAGTCCGCCTCCGCTCCGGCCGAGCGCAATGATCTGCACCGCGAACTACTGGCAGCGCTGGGCACGCTCCCGGCCGACCAGCGCGCCGCCCTCGTCCTGGTGGACATGCAGGGCTACCCCGTGGCGGAAGCGGCCCGCATCCTCGATGTGCCGACCGGCACGGTGAAGAGCCGCTGCGCACGCGGCAGAGCCAGACTGCTCCCGCTGCTCACTCATCTCCGCACGGAGAACGGGAGCGGCGAGGCCGACAAGAAGTCGGGCGGCGGAAGGAACCGGACGCAGGGGACATCCGTCCCACCGGCAGCGGGACCACACGATGCAGGGCCAAGCGATTCAGCTGCTGTGAAGGGCGGAGGTGGGCGAGCGTGACATCCACGACGGATACGGCCGGGCACCCGGACGTCGCGGAGCTCTCCGACCTCACCGAAGGTCTGCTCCCTCCTTCCCGTACCGCGGACGTGCGACAGCACCTCGACGGCTGTGTGCTCTGTGCCGACGTGTACGACTCACTGGAGGAGATCCGGGGTCTGCTGGGCACGTTGCCGGGGCCGACACGCATGCCCGACGACGTGGCCGGACGCATCGATGCCGCGCTGGCCGCGGAAGCCCTGTTGAGTGCCATGTCGCCCGATCACGCCTCCGGTGCGGAGGACGAGGGCGCGAGTGTTTCACGTGAAACATCCGCCGTCGACGTCTCCGTCGCAGCGGCCGACTCGGGCTCCGCTTCGTCCGCGGACCGCCCCTCGGGACATCCTCGTGCGTCCACCGGACCGGGGCGTGCGCACCGAGGACGCCGTGGGCGCCGCAGGGCGGCTGTTCTCGGCACGGTCTTCACGGCTGCCGCTCTGGGACTGGGCGCGATCCTCGTACAGTCGATGGGCGGCGACAGCAAAGGCCCTGAGACAACGACGCAGCAAGAGTCCGGCTCGCAGGTCACCTTCTCCGAGGGGCAGCTGAAGAACCAGGTCGCGGACCTCCTTGCGAAGAACAAGAACAAGGACAGCCGCTCCGGCAGCGCGAAGCCCTGGGGCATCGAATCCAATGGCACGGAAACCGAGTCCGGCGGGGGCGGGGTCGACACCTTGATCACACCCACCGTGCACGTGCCTGACTGCGTCCAGCAGGGGACCGGCAACAGCGGAGTGGTCCTCGCCGCCGAGAAGGGCACCTACAAGGGGACCAGCGTCTATCTCGTCGTGCAGCCCGACGCCTCCGACGGCACGAAGGTCACGGCGTCCATCGTCGACGCCGCCTGCGTGAAGCAGGACTCGCCATCCCCCGGCAAACGGCTGCTGACGCAGTCGTACGCCCGGTCCTGAGCACGTCAGCACCCAGCAGTCTGTTCCCCAGGTACCGCATGGGATCTCTGTGCGGTACCGCGTCTCCGTGTGCCCGGACACACCGGGAATTGAAGCCCCTTAGGATCCGTTGGGTGGGGTGAGAGTACTGAGAGAGGCTCCCACCGGTACGCAGCATTCTCCAGAGACGAGGAATCAAGCCGTGAGCGACGTCCGTAACGTGATCATCATCGGCTCCGGGCCCGCCGGCTACACGGCGGCGCTCTACACCGCGCGCGCGTCGCTGAAGCCGCTGGTGTTCGAGGGCGCCGTCACCGCAGGCGGTGCGCTGATGAACACCACCGAGGTGGAGAACTTCCCCGGCTTCCAGGACGGCATCATGGGCCCCGAGCTCATGGACAACATGCGCGCCCAGGCCGAGCGCTTCGGTGCCGAGCTGGTTCCGGACGACGTCGTCGCCGTCGACCTGTCGGGCGAGATCAAGACCGTCACGGACACCGCGGGCACCGTGCACCGCGCCAAGGCCGTCATCGTCACGACGGGCTCGCAGCACCGCAAGCTCGGCCTGCCCAACGAGGACGCCCTCTCCGGGCGCGGCGTCTCCTGGTGCGCGACCTGTGACGGCTTCTTCTTCAAGGACCACGACATCGCCGTGATCGGCGGCGGCGACACCGCGATGGAGGAGGCTACCTTCCTCTCCCGCTTCGCCAAGTCCGTGACGATCGTCCACCGCCGGGACACCCTGCGCGCCTCGAAGGCGATGCAGGAGCGCGCGTTCGCCGACCCGAAGATCAAGTTCGTCTGGGACAGCGAGGTCGCCGAGATCAAGGGCAATCCCAAGCTCGAGGGCCTGACGCTGCGCAACCTGAAGACCGGCGAGACCTCCGAGCTGCCGGTGACCGGTCTGTTCATTGCGATCGGCCACGACCCGCGCACCGAGCTCTTCAAGGGCCAGCTCGACCTGGACGACGAGGGCTACCTGAAGGTCGAGGCGCCTTCGACCCGGACGAACCTCACCGGTGTCTTCGGCGCCGGTGACGTGGTCGACCACACGTACCGCCAGGCGATCACCGCCGCCGGCACCGGCTGCTCCGCCGCTCTCGACGCCGAGCGCTACCTCGCCGCCCTCGCGGACAGCGAGGCCGCTGCCGCTACTGCCACCGTCTGATCCCCCATCCGCCCCACCGCACCAACGAGTTAAGGAGCCCGCCGTGGCCGGCACCCTGAAGAATGTGACCGACGACTCCTTCGAGCAGGACGTCCTCAAGAGCGACAAGCCCGTCCTGGTGGACTTCTGGGCTGCCTGGTGCGGTCCGTGCCGCCAGATCGCGCCGTCCCTTGAGGCGATCGCCGCCGAGTACGGCGACAAGATCGAGATCGTCAAGCTCAACATCGACGAGAACCCGGGCACGGCCGCCAAGTACGGCGTCATGTCGATCCCGACCCTGAACGTCTACCAGGGTGGCGAGGTCGCCAAGACCATCGTGGGTGCGAAGCCGAAGGCCGCGATCGTGCGCGACCTTGAGGACTTCATCGCCGAGTAGTCGGTGACGGCCGCATGCGCGGCGTGTGTTTCACGTGAAACACGAATGGGCCAGCCCTTCCGGGTTGGCCCATTCGCTTTACGGGAGCAGCGGCGGCTACAGAGGACGGAGCGCCGGTTCCTTCTGCACCGCTCCCAGGAGCCGGTCCAGCGCCAGCTCGACGTCTTCCTTCCAGGAGAGCGTCGTGCGCAGCTCCAGCCTCAGCCGCGGATAGGTGGGGTGCGGCCGGACCGTCTTGAAGCCGACGGCCAGCAGATGGTCGGCGGGCAGCACACAGGCCGGTTCCTTCCACCGCGCGTCCCCGAAGGCCTCGATCGCTTTGAAGCCACGACGCAGCAGATCCTTGGCGACCGTCTGGACCATCACACGGCCGAGTCCCTGTCCCTGATAGCCCGGCATGATGAAGGCGGTCATCAGCTGAACCGCGTCCGGAGACACCGGGCTCGTGGGAAATGCCGTGGAGCGGGGGACATAGGCGGGAGGCGCGTAGAGCACGAAGCCCACCGGCACGTCGTCCACATAGACGACACGGCCACAGGACCCCCAGTCCAGCAGGACCGCGGAGATCCAGGCTTCCTTCTCCAGTGCGGGCGTGCCCGCCTTTACCGCGGCCTCACCACTGACTGGGTCCAGTTCCCAGAAGACGCACGCGCGACAGCGCTGGGGAAGGTCTTGAAGGTTGTCCAGCGTGAGCGGTACGAGCCGGCGCCCCATGAAGGATGTTCCTCGCTTCCTTCGCCCGCAGCGTCACGGGCGGCTGTCAGAGCGCTCCTCTCCCTGAGCAGGCTGCCGACGAATCCGCCGACCGCTCCGAGGCCCAGGCCCGCGGTCACCAATCCGGTGCGGCTCACGGTTTGCATGGCCCCCGCCTCCCCAATGAAGGTGCCGCCAGGTGGATGCGCCATACCCGATGGCATCGTATCCACGATGCGATTCCATCGATACCGCCAGAAAGCAAAGAGCGGGCCGTGTTCCGGTACACATCGGACACGGCCCGCTCTGATGGTCGGACGATGGGAGATCGTCCGACCATGGGAGGACTCAGGCCTCCGTGTCCTCGGAGTCGTCGTCCAGGAGGCTCCTCTGAAGGACCGGACCCTCGCCCGGAGCGAGGGCGCCGAGGATGCGCTCAAGGTCATCCATCGAGGCGAACTCGACGGTGATCTTGCCCTTCTTCTGCCCGAGGTCGACCTTCACCCGCGTTTCGAAGCGGTCCGAGAGACGCGTCGCCAGATCGCTCAGCGCCGGGGAGAGCCGAGCGCCGGCCCGCGGCCCCCTGGAACGGGGAGCGGTCTGAGGCCGCGATCCCATGAGGGTGACGATCTCCTCAACGGCCCGCACCGAAAGCCCCTCGGCCACGATGCGGTGAGCGAGCCGGTCCTGCTCCTCCGAGTCATCGACGGAGAGCAGAGCTCGCGCATGCCCTGCGGAAAGGACTCCAGCGGCAACACGGCGCTGGACCGCCGGCGAGAGCTTCAGCAGACGCAGGGTGTTGGAGACCTGCGGGCGCGAGCGGCCGATACGGTCCGCCAGCTGGTCGTGCGTGCAGTTGAAGTCCTTGAGCAGCTGGTCGTAGGCGGCCGCCTCTTCCAGCGGGTTCAGCTGGGCGCGGTGCAGGTTCTCCAGCAGCGCGTCCAGGAGGAGCTTCTCGTCCTCCGTGGCCCGCACGATCGCCGGAATGGCCTCCAGCCCCGCCTCACGGCACGCCCGGAAGCGCCGCTCGCCCATGATGAGCTCGTAGCGCGCCGGGCCCACCTGCCGGACGACGACCGGCTGGAGCAGCCCGACCTCCTTGATGGAGGTGACGAGCTCAGCAAGAGCGTCCTCGTCGAACACCTCACGGGGCTGGCGCGGGTTGGGGGTGATGAAGTCGAGGGGCAGCTCGGCGAAGTGAGCGCCGACAGGCGCAGAGGGAGCCTCCAGGGCTCCGTTCGCCGAAGGCTCCTCTGTTTCATGTGAAACAGGCGGCAGGGTGGCCACCTTCGCCGCCGCCACCCCGCGCTCCGCGGTGAGCACGGGTACGGCCGTCGGCGAGGTGGAGGCTCCACCCGCCGCCGAGGAAGCCGCCTTCTCTCCGGTCGGAGCCGCGGGGATCAGTGCGCCGAGGCCCCGCCCCAGCCCTCGTCGTCGCTCACTCACTGGATCCCCTCCACCATGCTCTGATCATTCTGTGCGCCCAGGTGGGCGTGTTGCGCGTCGTACGCCACACCGACTCCGCGGAGGGCGATTTCCCGTGCGGCCTCAAGATACGAGAGAGCACCGCTCGAACCCGGATCGTAGGTCAGCACCGTCTGCCCATAGCTCGGAGCCTCGGAGATACGGACCGAGCGCGGAATACTCGTCCGCAGCACCTCGTCGCCGAAGTGGTTGCGCACCTCGTCCGCGACCTGGGACGCAAGGCGCGTCCGGCCGTCGTACATAGTGAGCAGGATCGTCGAGACATGGAGGTTCGGGTTGAGGTGCCCTCGCACCAGGTCGACGTTACGGAGGAGCTGCCCCAGGCCTTCCAGCGCGTAGTACTCACACTGGATGGGGATGAGCACCTCCGCGCCGGCGACCAGCGCGTTGACCGTGAGGAGGCCGAGCGACGGCGGGCAGTCGATGAGGATGTAGTCCAGCGGCTGCTCGTATGCCTGGATCGCTCGCTCCAGTCGGCTCTCCCGTGCCACCAGGGACACCAGCTCGATCTCCGCACCCGCGAGATCGATCGTGGCGGGGGCGCAGAAGAGACCCTCGACATCAGGGACCGGCTGAACGACTTCGGAGAGCGGCTTACTGTCGATCAACACGTCGTAGATGGATGGGACTTCGGCGTGATGGTCGATGCCCAGCGCGGTTGAGGCGTTGCCCTGAGGGTCGAGGTCAATCACCAGGACACGGCCGCCGTGCAGGGCCAGCGAGGCAGCAAGATTGACCGTGGTCGTGGTCTTGCCCACCCCGCCCTTCTGGTTGGCGACGACGATGACGCGCGTCTGCTCGGGCCGTGGCAGGCCCTCACCGGCGCGCCCCAGCGCCTCCACCGCCAGTTGGGCAGCACGACCGATGGGAGTGTCGTCCATCGGGGGCGGTGTTTCACGTGAAACATCCTCCCCCATCGACTCGGTACGGGGACCGGGGACCGGATCGGTCATCGGTCCCGCGATGTTGGCGTCGGACCGCAAGGATTCACTCTCCTCGACTTCAGGCTCGCAATGAACAGAGCCTCCCATGTCTTCGGGGTCGTGAACCAGCGAGGCCCGTTCTTCTGTGGAGAAATCCACCTCTGTGGACAACTCCGCACCCTCTCCGAGTGAGCCGAGAGGCTTCCGGTCCCGGGGTTCGGCCGCAGCGCGACCGCGGCTGATGATGCCGTGCAACAGTGAGCGACGTTTCACGTGAAACACGATGCATAGCGGCGCAGGTCATCACGGCGCGACACTCCGAGATGCGTAGGTTTGGCAGCTTGTGTGGAGTACGACTCGCCGTCAGGACGGATCGGCGGGAGTGACGAAAAACTCCCGGCTCCACCTACAGGAGCCGGGAGTTCAAGGCCACCCGAGCCTTTCAAAGTCAGCGGCGTCGCCGTGTGCGTCCTGTCCGGGCCGCCTTGGCCCGCTTGGCCGCGAAGCGGACCCCGCCGGGGCTCTCCCCAACTTCAACCCGCACCACAGTGGACAGCGGGTCCACAACGCCCTCGCCCACGTGCAGGATGGACGTCTCCACGGCGCCGAGCTTACTCAGGGCCGTGGCAGCGGCCTTCAGCTCCTCCTCGGCGGTGTCGCCCTTGAGCGCGAGCATTTCGCCGTACGGACGCAGCAGCGGAATGCCCCACGTCGCCAGCCGGTCCAGCGGAGCGACCGCCCTGGCCGTGACCACGTGGACCGGTTGCAGCTTCCCCATGACCTCCTCGGCGCGGCCACGCACGACGGTGACATGGTCGAGGCCGAGCAACTCGACGACCTCGGTGAGGAAGTTGGTCCTCCGCAGAAGTGGTTCAAGCAGCGTGATCTTGAGATCCTCCCGGACGAGGGCCAGCGGGATGCCGGGCAGCCCGGCACCGGAGCCGACATCGCACACGGTTACGCCCTCGGGTACGACCTCGGAAAGCACGGCGCAGTTCAGCAGGTGCCGCTCCCACAGCCGGGGCACTTCGCGGGGGCCGATCAGCCCGCGCTGCACTCCCGCCTCGGCGAGCAGTTCCGCGTACCGGACCGCGTCCGCGAAGCGATCGCCGAATACCTCGCGCGCCTGCTCGGGCGCAGGGGGAAGCTCCGCTGCCTCCGTCACGGGGGACCGTCCTTCCGTACCGCATAAGCGCACTGAGCGCTGACTTCCAGGACTATCAGGGACCACAGCTGCCAGGCACCGAAGCTGTCGAGGACTGCTACAGCTGCCGAGAACCGTCAGCTGTCTGGGACTACCAGGCTGACAAAGTTCGGCCCCGTCTGCGCAACAGACGGGGCCGGAGGAACGTACGTACCGATCAGGCGGGAAGCACGACGACGAAGCGCTCCGGCTCCTCGCCCTCGGACTCGCTGCGCAGTCCCGCGGCCTTGACCGCGTCGTGCACTACCTTGCGCTCGAAGGGCGTCATCGGCTTCAGCTTCACGGGCTCACCAGAGCTCTTGACCTCGGCCGCGGCCTTGGCGCCCAGCTCGGAGAGCTCCTCGCGCTTCCTGGCGCGGTAACCCGCGATGTCCAGCATCAGGCGGCTGCGGTCGCCGGTCTCGCGGTGCACGGCCAGGCGCGTGAGCTCCTGGAGCGCCTCCAGTACCTCGCCGTCGCGTCCGACCAGCTTCTGCAGGTCGCGGCTGCCCGTGTCGCTGATGATCGAGACAGCGGCGCGGTCGGCCTCGACGTCCATGTCGATGTC
This sequence comes from Streptomyces sp. NPDC001530, assembly GCF_042894545.1. Lineage (NCBI taxonomy): Bacteria > Bacillati > Actinomycetota > Actinomycetes > Kitasatosporales > Streptomycetaceae > Streptomyces > Streptomyces sp. NPDC001530. The sequence continues at coordinate 74,327 of NZ_JBIAVS010000012.1, read as the reverse complement.
ACCGTCGAGATCGGCGATGTCGAGCAGACCTTCGAGGTAGTCCGCCGCGATCTCGCCTTCCTGCTCCAGGCGGGTCAGGGTGTCGCCCTCGGTGGCGGCGGAGGTGGTGCCTTCCGTCACGGGATGGACTCCTTCTTACTTCTTGGACGGGGACTTGGGCCGCTGCGGACCCTTGCGCTGTCCGGACTGGGCCTTGCTGCGGGTACCGGTGCCGGGCTTGCTTCCGCCGCCCGCCGGCTTGGGGGCGGGCTTGGCGTCCTCCGGCTCGTCGGACTTGGTCAGCGAGGTCTTCGGCTCGGACTCGCCCGCCGCCTTGGCCGCGGCCGACTGGCGCTGGGACTTGGACTGCCGCTTCGGCTGCTGGCGCTTGGGAGCGGCGCCGCCCGTGGTGGTCGGGATCCCGTCCTCGGTCTCGACGACCGTCGCGCTCTCGCTCTTCTCCACGGTGCCGTCGGACTGGGCCGCCAGGCCCGCCTTGGTCAGGCTGTTGATGAACTTGCGCTCGAACTCGTTGCGGTCGCGGCCCTTGGCGACGATCGCCTTGACGATGGCCTTCTCGCCCCGGCTGCGGGTCTTGCCGTGGTGCGTGACGTGCTTGGTCAGGCGCTCCAGGTAGGCGGCCTGGGCCTTGGAACCCGGGGTCGGGTTGTTGTGGATGACGTACATCTGCTGGCCCATGGTCCACACGTTGGTGGTCAGCCAGTAGACGAGGACACCGACCGGGAAGTTGATGCCGAAGACGGCGAACATGACCGGGAAGACGTACATCAGCATCTTCTGCTGCTGCATGAAGGGCGTCTTCACCGTGGTGTCGACGTTCTTCGTCATCAGCTGACGCTGTGTGTAGAACTGCGACGCCGACATCAGGACGATCATGATCGCGGTGACGACCCGGACGTCCGTCAGCGTGGCACCGAGCTGGGCGACCTTGTCGGCGCTGTCCGTGAACTTCGCCGCCAGCGGGGCACCGAAGATGTGTGCCTTACGTGCGCTGGCCAGCAGCTGATCGTCGATGACGCCGATCGTCTTGCCGGTCGCGATGCCGTTGAGCACGTGGTACAGGGCGAAGAAGAACGGCGACTGCGCCAGGATGGGAAGGCACGAGGAGAGCGGGTTGGTACCCGACTCCTTGTACAGCTTCATCATCTCTTCGGACTGGCGCTGCTTGTCGTTCTTGTAGCGCTCCTGGATCTTCTTCATCTCGGGCTGCAGCGTCTGCATGGCCCGAGTGGCCTTGATCTGCTTCACAAAGAGCGGGATCAGGCAGATACGGATCAGGATCACCAGGGACACGATGGACAGGCCCCAGGCCCAGCCCGTATCGGGACCGAAGATCTTCCCGTACACGGCGTGGAACTGGACGATGACCCAGGAAACGGGTGTCGTGATGAAGCTGAAAAGACTGGCAATCGTGTCCACTAATCAGGCTCCTTGAGCATGGGACGGGGTCTCGGCGGCCGGGCTCGAGGGATGGTCGGACATACCGTGCCCCTCGATGGCCGGTTCGGCGGCGGAGTTCCCGCCCTTGCGTGCACGCCAGGCGTTACGCAGCATTTCGTGCCACCGCGGACGCTTGCGCGGCGGAACATGGTCCACGCCGCCCAGCGACCACGGATTGCACCGGAGGATGCGCCAGGCGGTCAGTGCCGTTCCCTTGATCGCACCGTGCCGGTCGATGGCCGTGTAGCCATAGTGGGAGCACGACGGGTAGTACTTGCAGACCGGCCCGAGCAACGGGCTGATCGTCCACTGGTACAGCTTGATAAGAGCCAGCAGCGGGTACTTCATCGCGCGCCCCCTCCCAGCAGCCGCTGAAGGGCGGCATCCAGGTCTCGGGCCAGCTGTTCATGGTCGGCGTCGCCCGCACCGGGCAGCGCTCGTACGACTACCAGGCTACCGGGGGGCAACTGGGCCACTCGGTCACGCATCAGATGGCGAAGTCGGCGCTTCACCTTGTTGCGTACGACCGCTCCACCCACGGCTTTGCTCACGACGAAACCCGCACGCGTCGGGGGAGCGCTCTCCCCAGGCGCGTGCGGGTCCGTTGCACCGCTACGTAGATGGACGACGAGAAGCGGGCGTCCGGCCCGACGTCCTCGGCGTACCGCGGTCGCGAAGTCTTCGCGCCGCCTCAGCCGATGCTCGGTAGGCAGCACGACATCATGACCTGTGCGATCAGGCGGACAGGCGGGCGCGACCCTTGCCACGGCGGGACGCGAGAATCGCGCGGCCGGCACGGGTGCGCATGCGCAGCCGGAAGCCGTGGGTCTTGGCGCGACGACGGTTGTTCGGCTGGAAGGTGCGCTTGCTCACTCGGGGGCTCCAGAAAGAATCGGTAGTGGCGGGGTGCCGTCCTGGCTGTCACCGTGCGCCCACGAGTAGCTCGTATTAACGCCCGAGTGCACCGCTTCCCGATCACTCTTACGCGATCTGTGCCCATCGGAGGCAGGCGGCAGCAGCCATCGACAACTCGACCTGGTTACGGTACGCGCGGCTGAGCCATCCGGTCAAACCAGCTCCGGCCAAGAGACACTATCCACAGGCTGGGGACAACAACTTGAACCGCACCGGTCGCCCTGACTACCGTGGCTGGACTCCGATTCGTTCCCTTCCCACCGCCCCAGCGGTTTTGTTCCCCCCGCCCCACCCGACTGATTTACCAACCCGTTCCCAGAACCACACGTTCGTGGGACCCGTGAGAGAGCGTGCCCTGTGGCTGACGTACCTGCCGATCTTGCCGCAGTGTGGCCACGAGTACTGGAACAGCTCCTCGGTGAGGGCCGTGGACAGGGTGTCGAGGTGAAGGACGAGCACTGGATCAAGCGCTGCCAGCCGCTGGCCCTGGTCGCGGACACCGCTCTGCTCGCCGTCCCGAACGAGTTCGCGAAGGGCGTACTGGAAGGGCGCCTCGCGCCGATCGTCAGCGAAACGCTGAGCCGTGAGTGCGGCCGCCCGATCCGCATCGCGATCACCGTCGACGACTCCGCCGGCGAGCCTCCGGCCCCGCCCGCCCAGCCCCGCTACGAGGAGCCCGAGCTCCCCTCCGGATCGGGCCAGGGCCGCGACTCGTACGACAATCGAGGCGACCGTGGCGGGTACGACGGTCAGGGTCGCGACGACCGCGGCGGCTACGACGGCCAGGGTCGGGACGAGCGCGGTGGCTACGACGGTGACCGTCGCGACGGTTACGAGGGGTACGGCCGCCACCGCGCCGACGACCACAGGAACGGCCGCTCCGACCAGCTCCCCGGCGCCCCCGGCGACCAGCTGCCCTCGGGCCGTCCGGACCAGCTCCCGACCGCTCGCCCCGCGTACCCGGACTACCAGCGCCCCGAGCCGGGCGCCTGGCCGCGGCACGCTCAGGACGACTACGGCTGGCAGCAGCAGCGCCTCGGCTTCCCGGAGCGCGACCCGTACGCCTCGCCCTCGCAGGACTACCGGCCGCAGTCCATGGAGCGCCCGCCGTACGAGCAGCGGCGCCCGGACTACGACCAGCCGCGCTCCGACTACGACCAGCGACCCGACCGTCGCGATCTTCAGGAGCCGCCCTCGGGCAGCGGCCAGATGCACCGCGGGGGCCCCGCGCTGCCCTCCTCCAGCGGCTCGCCCGGCCCGCTGGCCGCGCAGCCCGCGCCGGCGAGCGGTCCCGGCGAGCCCACCGCTCGCCTCAACCCGAAGTACCTCTTCGACACCTTCGTCATCGGCGCCTCGAACCGCTTCGCGCACGCCGCCGCGGTCGCCGTCGCCGAGGCACCGGCAAAGGCGTACAACCCCCTGTTCATCTATGGGGAGTCGGGGCTCGGCAAGACGCACCTGCTGCACGCGATCGGGCACTACGCCCGCAGCCTCTACCCCGGCACGCGCGTGCGGTATGTGAGCTCCGAGGAGTTCACCAACGAGTTCATCAACTCCATCCGCGACGGCAAGGGCGACAGCTTCCGCAAGCGGTACCGCGAGATGGACATCCTGCTGGTCGACGACATCCAGTTCCTGGCGGACAAGGAGTCGACACAGGAGGAGTTCTTCCACACCTTCAATACGCTCCACAACGCGAACAAGCAGATCGTGCTGTCCTCCGACCGCCCGCCGAAGCAGCTGGTCACGCTGGAGGACCGGCTGAGGAACCGTTTCGAGTGGGGGCTGATCACCGACGTCCAGCCGCCCGAGCTGGAGACGCGTATCGCGATCCTTCGTAAGAAGGCGGTGCAGGAACAGCTCAACGCCCCGCCGGAGGTCCTGGAGTTCATCGCGTCCCGCATCTCGCGCAACATCCGCGAGCTGGAGGGCGCGCTGATCCGGGTGACGGCGTTCGCGTCGCTCAACCGGCAGCCGGTGGACCTCGGTCTGACGGAGATCGTCCTCAAGGACCTGATCCCCGGTGGCGAGGACTCGGCCCCGGAGATCACCGCGACCGCCATCATGGCCGCCACCGCCGACTACTTCGGCCTCACCGTGGACGACCTGTGCGGGTCCTCGCGCAGCCGTGTCCTGGTGACGGCGCGGCAGATCGCCATGTACCTGTGCCGCGAGCTCACGGACCTGTCGCTGCCGAAGATCGGCGCGCAGTTCGGCGGCCGCGACCACACGACCGTCATGCACGCCGACCGCAAGATCCGCGCGCTGATGGCCGAGCGCCGCTCCATCTACAACCAGGTCACCGAGCTCACAAACCGCATCAAGAACGGCTGACGAGCACGGCGGTACGCCGCTGAGGGCGCCCCGGGACACGTTCCCGAGGGCGCCTTTCGCTGTCTCGTACGCGCGCTCAGGCCGCCCTTCGCCGTTCTCTTGCGCGTGCCGAGGGCGCCCTTCGCCGTTCTCATGGGCGTGCCGAGGGCGTCCCGCCTCTCGTCACCGCTACCGGCCCGACACCTGTTGTTCGAATACGAGCCCGGTTACGGCCACTCTCCACAGATTCGGTGACTTTCTGGCGTCCACACCCTGGGGACTGGGAAGTTGTCCCGATCGTGTCCACAGGGGGCCCGGTAGAAAGACCATCAGACCAGGTCAGCCCCCTGTGGATTCGTGGACGAAGACTCTCCACAGACTGTGGACGAAGAAAAGATCCACAGGGTGTGCACGGAGTTGTCCACCGGCGACCCACAGGCCCGCGCCGGTTGTCCCCAGTGATCCCCGGCTTCTCCACACCTCTGTCCACTGTTCGGCAATGCGACGCGCCCTCTCACCGTGTCGAGTGAAAGGCGTCACACCAAGGTGTCCGGTTGGCCTGTGGGGAACGTGGGTAAAGCTGGGGACGGCGCTGGGGAGAAGTGGCCCGAGGCTGTGCATCGAGTGTGCAGAACTTTTCGTCGTCCACAGAGACCCCCGGTTGTCCACCGCCTCCACCCACAGGGTCAGTGGACAAAAAATCGCCGCTGACCTGCGAAAACGGGGTTATCCACGGTTTCCACAGGCCCTACTACTACTCCCAACTAGAGAGAGCCTGGGAATCGTTTCGAAGACGGGGCTGTGCACAACTCGCTCTCGGAGGCTCAGGTGCCGCTCGGCACGACTTGACCCCGAGGGGCACCGACTGTCAGTGCGGTGCGTCAGACTGGTCCCCGGTGTCCTTCCCCTCACAGGGCCGAGCGACACCGAGTCAGACGACGAAGGCCAGCAGGGCGAGAGCGCCGGCAACAGACGGAGGCGGCAACGGTGAAGATCCGGGTGGAACGCGACGTACTCGCGGAGGCAGTGGCCTGGGCGGCACGCAGCCTCCCGGCCCGTCCGCCGGCGCCTGTGCTCGCCGGCCTCCTTCTGAAGGCCGAGGACGGCGTCCTGAGCCTCTCCAGCTTCGACTACGAGGTCTCGGCGCGAGTCTCCGTGGACGCGGAGGTCGACGAGGAGGGCACAGTCCTCGTCTCCGGCCGTCTGCTCGCGGACATCTGCCGCGCCCTCCCCAACCGGCCGGTGGAGATTTCCACAGACGGTGTACGGGCGACCGTGGTCTGCGGCTCCTCGCGATTCACACTCCACACCCTGCCTGTGGAGGAGTACCCGGCGCTGCCGCAGATGCCGTCGGCGACGGGCACCGTCCCGGGTGAGGTCTTCGCCTCGGCAGCCGCCCAGGTGGCCATCGCGGCCGGGCGCGACGACACCCTCCCCGTCCTCACCGGTGTGCGCATCGAGATCGAGGGCGACACGGTCACGCTGGCCTCCACCGACCGCTACCGCTTCGCGGTCCGTGAGTTCATGTGGAAGCCGGAGAACCCCGAGGCGTCCGCGGTGGCCCTGGTGCCCGCCAAGACGCTCCTGGACACCGCCAAGGCCCTCACGAGCGGCGACAGCGTGATCCTGGCGCTGTCCGGCTCCGGCGCGGGCGAGGGCCTGATCGGCTTCGAGGGCGCTGGACGGCGGACGACCACGCGCCTGCTGGAGGGCGACCTCCCGAAGTACCGCACGCTGTTCCCGACGGAGTTCAACTCCATCGCCGTGATCGAGACCGCTCCCTTCGTGGAGGCCGTCAAGCGTGTGGCCCTGGTCGCGGAGCGCAACACTCCGGTGCGGCTGAGCTTCGAGCAGGGCGTGCTGATCCTGGAGGCCGGCTCGAGCGACGATGCACAGGCTGTGGAAAGGGTCGACGCCCAGCTGGAGGGCGACGACATCTCGATCGCCTTCAACCCGACGTTCCTGCTCGACGGCCTGAGCGCCATCGACTCGCCGGTGGCCCAGCTCTCCTTCACGACGTCCACGAAGCCCGCGCTGCTGAGCGGCAAGCCGGCTGTGGACGCCGAGGCGGACGAGGCCTACAAGTACCTGATCATGCCGGTGCGCCTGAGCGGCTGAGCAAGGTGAGCTCGCTCAGCCCTGAGGACTGCTGGGGGTGTGGGGGTTATCCCCCACACGATCGCAGTATGCCGATGCGTCTGAGCGGCTGAGCCCCGTAGCCCGCCGGTCCGGTCGGCCCGGCGGGCGAATCCGCAGGTGGGGCGTACGCCTGAGCGGCTATGCCCACAGGTGTGCGTGAGCGTCCGGGTTTAGGCTCAGACACAGGTACGAGAGTGCCCTCACGCCACGTCGCAACCCCTAAGGAACAACTGATGGAGCTCGGTCTCGTCGGCCTCGGCAAGATGGGCGGCAACATGCGCGAGCGGATCCGCCGCGCAGGCCACACCGTCATCGGATACGACCGCAACCCGGACCTCGCCGATGTCCACAGCCTGGAAGAGCTTGTGGGCAAGCTCAAGGGCCCGCGCGTGGTGTGGGTCATGGTCCCGGCCGGTGCTGCGACCCAGTCCACCATCGACGAGCTGGCCGCCCTGCTGGAGCCCGGCGACGTCGTCGTGGACGGCGGCAACTCCCGCTGGACGGACGATGAGAGGCACGCTGTCGAGCTGGGCATCAAGGGCATCGGTTTCGTCGACTGCGGTGTCTCCGGCGGCGTGTGGGGCCTGGAGAACGGCTATGCGCTGATGTACGGCGGCGACAAGGAGAACGTCGCCAAGGTGCAGCCGATCTTCGACGCACTCAAGCCCGAGGGTGACTTCGGGTCGGTGCACGCCGGCAAGGTCGGCGCGGGCCACTTCGCGAAGATGGTCCACAACGGCATCGAGTACGCCATGATGCAGGCCTATGCCGAGGGCTGGGAGCTGCTGGAGAAGGTCGACTCCGTCACGGACGTGCGCGAGGTCTTCCGCTCCTGGCAGGAGGGCACGGTCATCCGCTCCTGGCTGCTCGACCTCGCGGTCAACGCCCTGGACGAGGACGAGCACCTGGAGAAGCTCAAGGGGTATGCACAGGACTCCGGCGAGGGCCGCTGGACTGTGGAAGCCGCCATCGACCACGCGGTGCCGCTGCCCGCGATCACCGCGTCGCTGTTCGCTCGCTTCGCCTCGCGGCAGGACGACTCGCCGCAGATGAAGATGATCGCGGCGCTGCGCAACCAGTTCGGCGGCCACGCGGTCGAGAAGGCCTGATCCGAGCCCCGGGTTCTCCACACCCGGGGTGACCCGGTTGTCCACAGCCGGGGGAAGAGATCCGAAGGCCGGGGCAGACCCGGCCTTCGGGGAGAACCGAAACACCACGCTGGGGGAGGTCGGCGAACGACCATGCACGTCACGCATCTGTCGCTGGCCGACTTCCGCTCGTACGCCCGGGTCGAGGTCCCGCTCGACCCGGGCGTCACCGCGTTCGTGGGCCCCAACGGACAGGGCAAGACGAACCTGGTCGAGGCGGTCGGCTATCTCGCGACCCTCGGCAGCCACCGTGTCTCCTCGGATGCGCCACTCGTCCGCGTGGGCGCCGACCGCGCGATCATCCGGGCCAATGTCCGCCAGGGCGAGCGACAGCAGCTCATCGAGCTGGAGCTGAACCCCGGCAAGGCGAACCGCGCCCGCATCAACAGGTCCTCGCAGGTCAGACCCCGTGACGTCCTCGGCATCGTACGAACCGTGCTGTTCGCCCCCGAGGACCTCGCCCTGGTCAAGGGCGACCCCGGCGAGCGGCGCCGTTTCCTCGACGAGCTGATCACGGCCCGCTCCCCGCGCATGGCGGGGGTCCGCTCCGACTACGACCGGGTCCTCAAGCAGCGCAACACCCTGCTGAAGTCGGCCGCGCTGGCCCGTCGGCACGGCGGCCGCACCATGGACCTGTCCACGCTCGACGTGTGGGACCAGCACCTCGCGCGCGTGGGCGCCGAGCTGCTCGCGCAGCGGCTCGACCTGGTCTCCGCGATCCAGCCGCTGGCCGACAAGGCGTACGAGCAGCTGGCGCCCGGCGGCGGGCCGATCGCCCTGGAGTACAAGCCGTCAGCGCCCGGCGAGGCGCACACGCGCGAGGACCTGTATGAGCAGCTGATGGCGGCGCTCGCCGAGGTCCGCAAGCAGGAGATCGAGCGGGGCGTGACCCTTGTAGGACCTCATCGAGACGATTTGCTTCTCAAACTCGGTCAGCTGCCCGCCAAGGGATACGCCTCCCACGGAGAGTCCTGGTCCTACGCGCTGGCGCTGCGCCTGGCCTCGTACGACCTGCTCAGGGCCGAGGGCAACGAGCCGGTGCTGGTCCTGGACGACGTGTTCGCGGAGCTGGACACGCGCAGGAGGGAGCGCCTCGCGGAGCTCGTCGCATCGGGCGAGCAGGTGCTGGTGACCGCCGCGGTCGACGAAGACGTACCGGACGTACTGGCGGGGACGCGGTATGCCGTCTCCGAGGGCACGGTGGAGCGGGTATGACGGAGAACACACCGGAAAAAAACGCTCCCGACGGCGCATCCGGCGACGCGGCCAGGAAGAAGACCCCCGAGCCCTCCGGCGTCGACCTCGCGCGCGTGGCCCTGCGCGCCGCGAAGGAGCAGGCACGCGCGCGTGGGGACGCTGCGCAGCAGAAGAAGCAGGCGCGGCGCGGCGGCCTGCGCTCCGGTGCGCGCGCCGACGGGCGCGACCCCATGGCGCTCGGCGCCGCCATCAACCGGCTGCTCACGGAGCGCGGCTGGGAGACCCCGGCCGCCGTAGGCGGCGTGATGGGCCGCTGGCCGCAGATCGTCGGCGACGACCTGGCCAAGCACTGTGTGCCGCAGCGCTATGACGAGGACGAGCGGGTGCTGACGGTGCAGTGCGACTCGACCGCCTGGGCGACCCAGTTGCGCCTGCTCGCCCCGCAGTTGGTGGCGCGGCTGAACCAGGACCTCGGTCACGGCACGGTGCGGCTGATCAAGGTGCAGGGCCCCGGAGGTCCCGCGCGCCGCTTCGGGCCCCTGCGCGCCCCCGGGAGCACGGGGCCCGGCGACACCTACGGGTGAGCGGCTACACCCACGGACGTCGGCGGCCTGCGGGAATCGCCGGCCGCGGCTGATCGCGAGCGGCCCCGGCCCGGCGATCACGGAGGATCCCGACCGGCCCCGGCCGTCGGTCACGGCTGATCGTGACGGGCCCGAGCCGTCCGCCACGGGCGACCGCACGCGGTGGCGAACGCCGACCTGACTCCGCAGTAGCCAAGGGTTGACACCCGGAAGCGCTGAGTGCCGCTGTGAGCCTCTTTGGGCCCGGGTCCGCATATGGGGAGTCGGCCGAGACCGGTTCAGGGCGGCACATGCGGACTCAGGTACCGGCAAACCCCCATCACTGTCGGCGCTACCGGTAGACTGGAAGCTAATCCCGCCCCACTCGAGGGGACCATCGGGAAATGGTGTGCAACGCTGACTAAGGCTTACCAACGCAACACGCCGCAGCCGCTCCGGCCACCCGCCGGGAGCTTGGCTTGTGCTGTGCCAGAAAGGGCGCTTCGTGGCCGATTCCGGCAACCCCAACGAGAACATCCCGTCCACCGACGCCGGCGCCAATGGCGAGGTCACAGCCTCGTACGACGCCAGCGCCATCACCGTCCTCGAGGGTCTGGACGCGGTCCGCAAGCGACCCGGTATGTACATCGGCTCGACCGGTGAGCGCGGACTTCACCACCTTGTGTACGAGGTCGTCGACAACTCCGTCGACGAGGCGCTGGCCGGCCACGCGGACACGATCGACATCACGATCCTCGCCGACGGCGGCGTGCGCGTCGTCGACAACGGCCGCGGCATCCCGGTGGGCATCGTCCCCTCCGAGAACAAGCCGGCCGTCGAGGTCGTGCTGACGGTCCTGCACGCGGGCGGCAAGTTCGGCGGCGGCGGCTACGCGGTCTCCGGCGGTCTGCACGGCGTGGGCGTCTCCGTCGTCAACGCGCTGTCCTCGAAGGTCGCTGTCGAGGTCAGGACCGACGGCTACCGCTGGACGCAGGACTACAAGCTGGGCGTCCCGACGGCCCCGCTCGCCAAGCACGAGGCCATCGAGAAGACCGGCACCTCGGTCACCTTCTGGGCCGACGCGGACATCTTCGAGACCACGGAGTACTCCTTCGAGACGCTCTCGCGGCGCTTCCAGGAGATGGCGTTCCTCAACAAGGGTTTGACGATCAAACTCACTGACGAGCGCGAGTCGGCGAAGGCCACCGCCGGGGCGGACGAGGCGGGTGCTGACGAGAAGGACGAGGTCAAGACCGTCACGTACCACTACGAGGGCGGCATCGTCGACTTCGTGAAGTACCTCAACTCCCGCAAGGGAGACGCGGTGCACCCGACGGTGATCGACCTCGAGGCCGAGGACAAGGACAAGAGCCTGTCCCTCGAGGTCGCGATGCAGTGGAACAGCGGCTACAGCGAGGGCGTGTACTCCTTCGCCAACATCATCCACACCCACGAGGGCGGTACGCACGAAGAGGGCTTCCGTGCCGCGCTGACCTCGCTGATCAACAAGTACGCGCGCGACAAGAAGCTGCTCCGTGAGAAGGACGACAACCTCACGGGCGACGACATCCGCGAGGGTCTGACCGCGATCATCTCGGTCAAGCTGAGCGAGCCCCAGTTCGAGGGCCAGACCAAGACCAAGCTCGGCAACACCGAGGCGAAGACCTTCGTCCAGAAGGCGGTCTACGAACACCTCAACGACTGGCTGGACCGCAACCCGAACGAGGCCGCGGACATCATCCGCAAGTCCATCCAGGCGGCCACCGCGCGCGTGGCGGCCCGCAAGGCGCGTGACCTCACCCGCCGCAAGGGTCTCCTCGAGTCGGCGTCCCTGCCGGGCAAGCTCTCCGACTGCCAGTCGAACGACCCCACCAAGTGCGAGATCTTCATCGTCGAGGGTGACTCCGCCGGCGGCTCGGCCAAGTCCGGCCGCAACCCGCAGTACCAGGCGATCCTCCCGATCCGAGGCAAGATCCTCAACGTCGAGAAGGCGCGGATCGACAAGATCCTGCAGAACCAGGAGATCCAGGCGCTGATCTCCGCCTTCGGCACCGGAGTCCACGAGGACTTCGGCATCGAGAAGCTCCGCTATCACAAGATCATCCTGATGGCGGACGCCGATGTCGACGGCCAGCACATCAACACCCTGCTGCTGACCTTCCTGTTCCGCTTCATGCGGCCGCTGGTCGAGGCCGGGCACGTGTTCCTCTCCCGCCCGCCGCTCTACAAGATCAAGTGGGGCCGGGACGACTTCGAGTACGCGTACTCGGACCGCGAGCGCGACGCGCTCATCGAGCTCGGCCGCCAGAACGGCAAGCGGATCAGGGACGACTCGGTCCAGCGCTTCAAGGGTCTCGGTGAGATGAACGCCGAGGAGCTGCGCATCACGACGATGGACCAGGAGCACCGCGTCCTCGGTCAGGTCACCCTCGACGACGCCGCCCAGGCCGACGACCTGTTCTCGGTCCTGATGGGCGAGGACGTCGAGGCGCGCCGCGCGTTCATCCAGCGCAACGCCAAGGACGTCCGCTTCCTCGACATCTGAGTCGGTCTCAGCTGACCGCACCAGAAAGGATCTTCACCAGCAATGGCCGACGAGAACATTCCAGTCACGCCTGAAGAGGGCGGCGAGATCGTCCTGCGCGTCGAGCCCGTCGGGCTCGAGACCGAGATGCAGCGCTCGTATCTCGACTACGCGATGTCCGTCATCGTGTCGCGCGCGCTGCCCGACGTACGGGACGGTCTCAAGCCCGTCCACCGCCGCGTCCTGTACGCCATGTACGACGGCGGCTACCGGCCCGAGAAGGGCTTCTACAAGTGCGCCCGTGTCGTCGGCGACGTCATGGGCAACTACCACCCGCACGGCGACTCCTCGATCTACGACGCGCTGGTCCGCCTCGCGCAGCCGTGGTCGATGCGCATGCCGCTGGTGGACTCCAACGGCAACTTCGGCTCTCCGGGCAACGACCCCGCGGCCGCCATGCGCTACACCGAGTGCAAGATGGCGCCGCTGTCGATGGAGATGGTCCGTGACATCGACGAGGAGACCGTCGACTTCACGGACAACTACGACGGCCGCTCCCAGGAGCCGACCGTCCTGCCGTCGCGCTTCCCGAACCTGCTGATCAACGGCTCGGCGGGCATCGCGGTCGGCATGGCCACCAACATCCCGCCGCACAACCTCCGTGAGGTCGCGGCCGGCGCCCAGTGGTACCTGGAGCACCCCGAGGCCTCCCACGAGGAGCTCCTGGACGCTCTGATCGAGCGCATCAAGGGCCCCGACTTCCCGACCGGCGCCCTTGTAGTGGGCCGAAAGGGCATCGAGGAGGCGTACCGCACGGGCCGTGGCTCCATCACGATGCGCGCGGTCGTCGAGGTCGAGGAGATCCAGAACCGCCAGTGCCTGGTGGTCACGGAGCTGCCCTACCAGGTCAACCCGGACAACCTCGCGCAGAAGATCGCCGACCTGGTGAAGGACGGCAAGATCGGCGGCATCGCGGACGTCCGCGACGAGACGTCGTCCCGTACGGGCCAGCGGTTGGTCATCGTCCTGAAGCGCGACGCGGTCGCCAAGGTCGTCCTGAACAACCTCTACAAGCACACCGACCTGCAGACGAACTTCGGCGCCAACATGCTGGCGCTGGTGGACGGCGTCCCGCGCACGCTTTCGCTCGACGCGTTCATCCGCCACTGGGTGAGCCACCAGATCGAGGTCATCGTCCGGCGTACGAAGTTCCGGCTGCGCAAGGCCGAGGAGCGCGCGCACATCCTGCGCGGCCTCCTGAAGGCCCTGGACGCCATCGATGAGGTCATCGCGCTGATCCGGCGCAGCGACACCGTCGAGATCGCGCGCGAGGGTCTGATGGGCCTCCTGGAGATCGACGAGATCCAGGCCAACGCCATCCTCGAGATGCAGCTGCGCCGCCTCGCCGCTCTGGAACGCCAGAAGATCATCCAGGAGCACGACGAACTCCAGGCCAAGATCCGCGAGTACAACGGGATCCTCGCCTCGCCGGTGCGTCAGCGCGGCATCATCAGCGAGGAACTCGCCGCGATCGTCGAGAAGTTCGGCGACGACCGACGCTCCAAGCTGGTCCCCTTCGACGGTGACATGTCCATCGAGGACCTCATCGCCGAAGAGGACATCGTCGTCACCATCACGCGCGGCGGCTACATCAAGCGCACCAAGACCGAGGACTACCGCTCGCAGAAGCGGGGCGGCAAGGGCGTACGCGGCGCGAAGCTGAAGCAGGACGACATCGTCGACCACTTCTTCGTGTCGACGACGCACCACTGGCTGCTGTTCTTCACCAACAAGGGCCGCGTCTACCGGGCGAAGGCGTACGAGCTTCCCGACGCCGGCCGTGACGCGCGTGGACAGCACGTCGCCAACCTGCTGGCCTTCCAGCCGGACGAGGCGATCGCCGAGATCCTCGCGATCCGCGACTACGAAGCGGCGCCCTATCTGGTGCTCGCCACCAAGGGCGGTCTTGTGAAGAAGACGCCCCTGAAGGATTACGATTCCCCGCGCTCGGGCGGCGTCATCGCCATCAACCTCCGTGAAACGGAGGACGGTTCCGACGACGAACTGATCGGAGCCGAGCTGGTTTCGGCAGCAGATGATCTGCTTCTGATCAGCAGGAAGGCGCAGTCGATCAGGTTCACCGCGACGGACGACGCGCTGCGCCCCATGGGCCGTGCCACCTCGGGCGTCAAGGGCATGAGCTTCCGCGAGGGAGACGAGCTCCTCTCGATGAATGTTGTTCGACCCGGTACGTTCGTGTTCACTGCTACAGACGGTGGGTACGCGAAGCGGACCGCCGTCGACGAGTACCGCGTCCAGGGTCGCGGCGGCCTCGGTATCAAGGCCGCCAAGATCGTCGAGGACCGTGGGTCGCTCGTCGGCGCGCTGGTGGTCGAGGAGACGGATGAAATCCTCGCCATCACACTGTCCGGCGGTGTGATTCGCACGCGAGTCAACGAGGTCAGGGAGACAGGCCGTGACACCATGGGCGTCCAACTGATCAACCTGGGCAAGCGCGATGCCGTGGTCGGTATCGCACGTAACGCCGAGGCCGGTCGCGAGGCGGAGGAAGTCGACGGCGATGTCGCTGTGGACGAGACCGCCGAGGGCGTGGAGGCCGTCGGTACGGACGAGGGCGAGCCGTCCTCGGCCGAGTAGCGCGAGGAGTGAGTCATCGTGAGCGGAGCCACGGGCGCCGGATCGACCGGTAGGGAAACGGACGGCGGTCGTGGCCCCGCCACGGATACGACTGACTCCCATGACTCTCATGGATCCCAGGGGGGAACTGTGACGGACACCCGAGGCCCGCAGGCCCAGCAGTACGCGGGCGGGCAGGCGGCCCCGGCCGGGGCGCCACCGGCGCCGGGCTCGCCGCTGCCGGGTTCGCCGCTTCCGGGGGAGCGGCAGCCGCAGGCGGCTCAGCCGTATCACCCGCCGCAGGCATACCCGGCGCAGCAGCCGCCGGCGGGCGCGGTGCGCCGACCTCGCACCGGGGCGCGCACGACGCCGCGTACGCGCAAGGCGCGGCTGCGGGTCGCCAAGGCCGACCCGTGGTCGGTGATGAAGGTCAGCTTCCTGCTCTCCATCGCACTCGGCATCTGCACGATCGTGGCGTCCGCGGTGCTGTGGATGGTCATGGACGCGATGGGCGTCTTCTCGACGGTCGGCGGCACGATCTCCGAGGCGACGGGCTCGAACGAATCCAACGGATTCGACCTCCAGGCCTTCCTCTCGCTCCCGCACGTCCTGATGTTCACCTCGGTCATCGCGGTCATCGACGTGGTCCTCGCCACCGCGCTCGCCACGCTCGGAGCGTTCATCTACAACCTCTCCGCCGGCTTCGTCGGCGGCGTGGAGCTGACCCTGGCCGAGGACGAGTAAGGGCCCTCTCAAACATCCGCCGACTATCGATTTTGGGACTGGCCGCGTCGTGCGCTAATCTTCAGAGGTCAGCGCGCGGGACACACACCGCACAGCGCGGCGGGGCTATAGCTCAGTTGGTTAGAGCGCATCCCTGATAAGGATGAGGCCACAGGTTCAAATCCTGTTAGCCCCACAGACGAAGATCGAGGAGAGCGGGCGTTTCCCCAGGTGGGAAGCGCCCGCTCTTCGTTTTGGGGCTGGCGCGGGGTGTTGGTCCGCGTTGGTGTGACGTGGTCCACGTCGGATCGGTCGCGCTTGATCGCCTCCCGGATTTCTCCCGGCCTCCCCGGCGTCAGCCGTTGGTGAGGCGAACGCGGGGCGGTGGGCCGGCGGGTCAGTGACCTGAGAAGATCTCCCGCACTTCGCGCAGCGCGTAGTAGACCAGCACGTACCCGGCGATCGGGTCGGCCCACCACCAGCCGACGGCGGCGTTGAGGAGCAGGCCGAGCAGGACCGCTGCGGCGAGCAGCCCGTCGATCAGCGTCACCCTGCCCTCGGTGGTCAGCACCGGGTTGCCGAGCGCTGCGCCGGTGCGGGCCTTGCCGAAGGCGAGGGAGAACATCACCGCGGCGGTGATCGCCGTCCAGCCGATGCCCAACGGCGAGGTGTGCGGGTGGAAGCCGTTGGCCAGCGCCCAGGTGGACTGCACCAGCAGGTACAGGGCGAGCGCCGCGAAGCCGACGCCGATCAGCCCCAGGGCGCGGCGCCGGCGTGCCTCGCCCGTGCCGGACAGCTCCCAGACCACCACGGCGGACGCGCCGATCTCGATCAGGGAGTCCAGGCCGAACCCGGCCAGCGCCACCGAGCGGGCCGTGACAGCTGCCACCGCGAGCACGACGATGCCGATCACGTTCCAGCTCAGGGTGGCGTACTCCAGGGCGAAGCCGCGGCGGAGCAGAGCTGCGCGGGCAGCGTCGTCCAAGGTGGTCACCGCAGGATTCTCCCAGGCCATGGACAGCGCCGGGGAAAGAGATCTATTGCCGTCCATTGCCCCGATGCGGACCCCCTGCCCCGTATCGGAAAGCTACTTGCCATGGGAGAGCTCGGCGGTAGGAACCATCGGACAGCGAGATCTGGCCACGGCAGGGTGCGTGATGAACGCTTCCGCACACGCCTGGCCACGTTGTTGATGTTCTCCCCGCGAAATGCGAACGCCCGACCGCTGGCGACGGGGGATGCACCAGCGATCGGGCTGTGGCCAACAGTAACAAGGCTGCTTGTGTGGCGGGAGTCGACGGCTCAGCCGCAACAGGGGGGTGTGATCGGGATCACGCTCGGGAGCCCCGCTGTAGGTCGAGCCTGTGCTCTGTTACTGATCGCACGGAGGCTCGTACGACAGGCGGGGCAGATACTCGTGCCATTTTTCCGGCGTCAGAACGCCCCGAGTGGTCGAGCAAATGCGACGAATGGCCTCGTCGGCGTCCAGGTTCCACAGCCGGACGGTGTCCGTGCCGCTCGACACTCCGAGCATGTGGCTCTTGGGGCTGAACGACAAGAAATTGCCTGTCTTGGCGTTCGGGCTCATCGATTGACCGATGGGGGCGACCTCGGACGGGAGGGTGACGTTCCAGAGCCGGACCGTGTTGTCGTTGCCGCCGCTCGCCAGGGTGTCGCCGTTCTGGCTGAACGTCAGTGACACGACCGCTTCGGTGTGGCCGGTGAGGGGCTTGCCCAGCCGGGTTGCCCTGCGGGAGTCGGTGATGTTCCAGAGCCGGACCGTGTTGTCGTCGCTGCCGCTGGCCAACGTATGGCCGTCCGGACTGTAGGCGAGCGTGTTGATGGGTCCGAGGTGTCCCGTGAGAGGAGCGCCGAGTTGGGCGGCATGACGGGAGTCGGTCACATTCCACAGTCGGATGGTGTCGTCCGCGCTGCCGCTGGCGAGAGTGCGGCCGTCCGGGCTGAAGACGAGGGAGTTGACGTAGCCCTTGTGGCCGGTGAGCGGCGCGCCGAGCGGACGCAGGTGGGACGGGTCGCTGACGTTCCACAACTGGATGGTGCGGTCGTCATAGGCCGTTGCCAGCATGCGCCCGTCCGGGCTGAAGGCCAGCGCGGCCGCGAACCGTGTCCGCAGCGCGACGGGCGGCCCGTAGGCGACAGGCCGAGTCGGGTCGGTGACGTTCCACAGCTGCACTGCGCGGTTTCCGGTCAGCAACGCGAGTGTGTGGCCGTCAGGGGAGAACGCCGGCGCACGCACCTCACCCTCCCCGGGCGTGAACGGTTTGCCCAGCGGCACGGGCCGGTTGGGAGTCTCCACGTTCCACAACCGAACCCTTCCGTCGCGCGCGGCCGTGGCGAGCACCCGCCCGTCCTGGCGGAACGCTCCGATGCGGCCGATCATGTCCGACGTCGGTATCGACCACAGGCGGACCATGTTGTCGCCACTCCCGGTGGCGAGGGTCCGGCCGTCGGGGCTGAAGCCCAAGGCGTACATCTCGCCGCCGCTGCCTGCGAGCGGCTCGCCGACCTGCGACGGATATGCCGGATCACTGACGTTCCACAGACTCGCCGTGCTGTCCGCGCTGGCGGCGGCGAGCATGTTTCCGTCGGGGTTGAAAGCCACTGACCATACGGGACCGGTGTGGCCGGTGAGCGGCGCGCCGAGCGGTGTCGCGTGATGTGGGTCGGCCACGTTCCAGAGCCGGATGGTGTCGTCCGAGCTGCCGCTGGCGAGAGTGCGGCCGTCGGGGCTGAAGGCCACGGAGTGCACCGTGTCCGTGTGGCCGGTCAGCACCCCATGTATCGGCACCGGATGACGGGGCTCGGCCATGTCCCACAGCCTGATCGTGCCGTCGTCGCTGCCGGCTGCCAGCGTCCGTCCGTCGGGGCTGAACGCCACGGAGCGCACGGCGTCGGTGTGGCCGGTCACCCTGCCGAGAGCCTTCGCCCGGCCCGGGTCGCCCACGTCCCACAGGCGAACGGTGTGATCTTCGCTGGAGGAGGCCAGAGTGCTGCCGTCCGGGCTGAAGGCGAGCAGGTAGATCGTGCCGCCGTGGCCGGTCAAGGGTTTACCGATGGGCTGCGGGTGGCTGGGATCCCGCACGTTCCACAGCCGGATCGTGCCGTCGTCTCCAGCGCTGGCGAGGGTGTGGCCGTCCGGACTGAAGACCGCGCTGCTCACCCAACTCGTGTGGCCGGTCAGGGGCTTGCCCAGGGGTTTGGGCCGAGTCGGGTCTGCCACGTTCCACAGTCGAACGGTCCGGTCGTAGCTGGCGGTGGCCAGGATCCGCCCGTTCGGGCTGAACGAGGTGAGGTAGACGGCGCCGGTGTGGCCGAGCAGCGGCGTGGCGAGCGGCGCGTTCACGATCGAGATCAAGCGATTGCTCGTGCCCTCGTCGTGTGGCCGCAAGCGGTGTGCCACCAGGTCGAGTTGAGCGGACAACGACGGATCCGTGTGCTGGACGCGATCGGCCTCGGCGACCACCTGTTCGAACACGGCATCGTCCCGCTGCTGCCATGCCACTACCGCCGCACTGGCAGCCAGTATCGCCAGGACGACCAGAGCCGACACCGCGCTGCGGCTGATCCAGACCGTGCGCTTGCGCAGCCTGACCGAAGCGGCAAGGAACTCCACCGCGCTCCGGGTCAGAAAGGTGTCACCGGCGGATTTCGCCCAGGTGTGGGCCTGTTCCAGACGGGAGCCCCGGTAGAGCAGTGACGAGTCGCGGTTCGAGCCCTCCCAGGCCCTGCCGTCCTCCTCCAGCCGCTGGCGCAGCAGGTGGTCGTTCCGGTCCTCGTCGATCCAGTCGCGCAGACGTGGCCAGGCATGGAGCAGCGCTTCATGGGTGATCTCCACGGTCTCCGCGTCGAGCGTCACCAACCGGGCGCGCACCAGTGCTTCGAGCGACTCCTCCGTCTTGTTGGGGTCCGTCGACTCCGCCGCCAGTTGGCGCCGTGTCCCCCGCCTACGCGTGGCCTGGGTGTCCTCGCCCAGCCGCACCAGCCTGAGAAGGAGCAGCCGCGCGGCCGTACGCGCCGCCGGGTCGAGGTCGGACCAGGCACGCTCGGCGGTCGCCGCCACCGCTCCCTGGATGCCGCCCGCCGCGCGGTAGCCGGCCAGCGTCAGCCTTCCCGCCTTCCGCCGCTGCCAGGTGGCGAGCAGGGCGTGGGAGAGGAGCGGCAGTACCCCGGCGTCGTGCGCCCCGCGGGGGCCGTCGGCGCTCACTTCCCGGACGATGAGCTCCGCCAGCCCTGGTTCGAGTTCCAGTCCCACGGCCTTGGCCGGGCCGGTCACCGCTTCGCGCAGCTCCGTGGTGGTCAGCGGCCCGAGCACCATGTGCCGGTGTTGCAGGGCGTCGGCCAGTTCGGGATACGCGAGGCATTGCTCGTAGAAGTCGGCGCGTATGCCAAGGACTACGAGCACGGGAGCTGTGTCGCCCGAGTCGGCGGGCGTGCACGCAGCGTGGAGGAGCTGGATGAAGGTGCGCCTGCTCGCCTCGTTGGAGCAGAGGGTGAACGCCTCCTCGAACTGATCCACGATGACGACCGGACGGATGGCGGACGATGTCTCGCGTTGCGCCCATGCCGCGATGCTCTCCCTCACCGCGTGCGCGAATTGCGGAGTTCGGGGTTCCTTCGCCGCGGGTTCCTCCGCGGCGGAGACGACGTGCGCGAGTTCGGGGATCCGGCGGGTCAGCTCCGCGAGAGGATCGCCTCCCGGGACGAGCTGCAGCACCTCCCCCGCCTGGCTGTTCTCGTCACCCAGTGCGCCGTTCCGTAACGCGGGCACCAAGCCGGCGCTCAACAGGGAGGATTTTCCCGCCCCTGAGGCGCCTACGAGCATGACCAAGCCACCCGTCGTCTCCACCGCGCGGAGTTGAGCAACGAGGGCATCCGTACTGCGCTCCCGGCCGAAGAACCACCGGGCGTCTTGCTGACGGTACGAAGCAAGTCCCCGGTACGGGCACACGCCACCAGGGACGGTCGGGGCCTCGACCGGAGGTCCTTCCCTCTCGTCCGCGGAGGCCGCGGGGCGGTCGCCGACCGGGTCGGCCACCGCGCGTTCCCACAGGCGCTGCCACTGGGCCAGGTCGTACAGGCCCGTGGACACCGGTGTGGGCCGCAAGCGTCGCGCCTGGGGGATCAGGATGTGCAGCACCGCCGCGAGGGCAGCGAACTGGGCAGGCACGTTCTTGGCTCGTCGCCAGTCGCTGATCCGCTGAACGGACACCCGCACGGGCCGCCCTCGTTCGTCGACCCGCTGAAGCTGGACGACCGCCTCGGCCACGCGCTTGAGCGGAGGGTTGCCGGCCTCCTTGTACAGCAGCGCGAGACGCTCCGCGAAGGCTGTGCGTGCCCCTGAGTCGGAACCCAAGGCCTCCACCCCTTACTTCCCCCCGCGCTTGGACATCCGGACCGGAAAACCCACTTTATATGGCTGACCTGCGATTAAGGGGTTGTTTCGGCGTCGGAACCTCCTCGGCGGGAGCCACAGCTGGCACGATCACGACGCAGTAGCGCATCAACCGGGCGTCGCCCAGGCACGCCACCAGCTCAGCGGTCGGAGAGACACCTCATGACGCCGCACGTTCTCGGTCAACTTCCGCCGGAATGATGAGTCGGTGGCGAGGGTCTCGTCGCCTGAGCTCGCGAGATCCGTGGAGCGGTCCCATCCGGACCGCTGTGGTGCCGACCACGGGTCCGGCCGTTCCTCGATCCACGCCGGTACGGCGAGGATCGACGCCGCCCGCGCCGTTCGGTACCGGTCCGCACGAGGGGAGGGACCGGTGCCGAACGGCGCGACGTGGGGGCGCAGGCCAGGTCCGCCTGGGTGTGCTGCCGTGAACTGCCCCGACCGGCAGTGAATGAGACGGATACTCAGACGGCCCAGCCTGCGCCAAGCCGGCCATGACCTGTTCACAAAGAGTCCACGGCCCCCGGCGGCCTCGGGGAGTGAGCGCAACCCTTTCGCCTGGGAGGTAGTCTTCAAGGTGTCCACACATCAACCCATTCGCCCAATGGAGGCTGATGTGTCATGTTTTCGCTCGCGCATCACTTTTCCCGGCGCGTCGCAGCCGCCTCTCTGACCGCCGCCCTCGCGGGACTCGCTGCCGCAGGCGCCGCGTGGAGCACGACGGCAGCCCCAGCGTCGACGAGCCTCCGCACCTGCACTCCGAGCGACCTCTACCTCTCCATGGGCCGCAAGGAAGGTGCGGCGGGCTCGCTCTATTGGCCGATCCGGTTCATCAACACCAGCACCACCAGCTGCGCCCTCCGCGGCTACCCGGGCGTCAGCGTCCTCAACACCGCTCACCACCAGATCGGCCCCGCCGCCACCCGCACCGGCCGGCCCTACGCCACTGTCACACTCACCCCGGCCCACTCCGCCACCGCGGTCATCCGCACCGCCAACGGTCCCATCGGCGGCCCCTGCCTTGCCACCGGCACCTACTTGAGGGTCTATCCGCCGGCCTCGCACACCGCGGTCCTCATCCCGGCCCCATGGACAATCTGCTCCAACATCTTCCAGGTCGGCCCGATCAACACCCAGGGCACTTTCTGAACCCCGCACAGACCAGCCCCTCGATCCGCCCTGCGCAAGAGGCCCTTGGGGCGATCCCCGGGCGTTTCTGAGCTGCTGCGCACTCGGCAGGATCCGAACCGGCAACCTTGTGATCCGTAGCTCAATACGGTCGCGGAACCACGGGGCTGTGGGGCGCTCAGGTGGTACGTTCCGCCGATCAGGTGTTACCTGGTGTGAGGGGAGAAACCGGAGGGGTGCGGACATCTCGGGGCAAAGGAGACCGAAATATGAACAGGAACCCGGTCATGCGAACCCTGGCCGCCGCCCTCCTCGCAGGCGGCGTACTCGTGGGAGTGGGGGCGGCCGCGAGCCCGGCCTCAGCCGCAGCCACCACGGACGGCGTCGTGTCGCTGTCACACAGCAGCCAGGCGAACGGCGGGTGCCGGTTCGGCGTGGGCTTCAACCGCGGCTTCAACCCGTACTGCGGGTTCGGGTACGGCTACCCGTTCGGGTCCGCCGGGTACTACCCCTTCAGCAGCGTCCCCGTGGTGGTCATCGTCAGCTGACGCGCCGACGGCCTAGAAGGGGACAAAGGACAGGAGGAGGGCCGCCGCGTCGCTGCGCGGCGGCCCTCCGGCCCTGAGGCCGTCGTGACGGGCACTCATCCAGGCGGCCGGCGACAGCGGGTCGCTCGGGGCGGCCGAGTTGGCCATCTGTGACGAGGCCGGATGGCGTCACAGATGCATCATCGACATCAGCTCAGGGCTCCGCATTCCCGTCGAGACCTGAGGAACGGCTTGGCCCGGCCGCATCCATCCCGCCTTCTCGGCGGCGGCGACGGCGGCTGCCTCAGCCGCGTCCGCCGTGGCGTTCAACGTCTCGTTCTCGCCGAGGGCTCCCGCGCCTGCGGCGTCCGCGGCGCACTGGGACGCCTTGAGCGCGGCCTGATAGGCGGCAACGGAGAGCTCACTGGCGCCGTCGTGGAGCTGGCCCATCTGGGCGGCTTGAGCAGCGGAGGCGGAAGCGTTCCTTGCACAGCGCGAGTCTGCCGCGGGGACGGGAGTACTCGTGGAGAGCACGGCGACGGCTTGAGCGGCAACGCGAGCGGCATGGGCGGCTTTCCAAGCGATCTCCTTTCCTGTCGCTCCGCCTTCGTGCTTGTCGTCACAGCCGTGCTGCTCGATGTAGTGGCAGGTGGCCGCGGCTCGGGATGCGGCACTTTGGGTGCGTGCAGCGTGACCCGTCCTCAGGGCCTCCTCGCGAGTAGCCTCTGCCGCCTCCGGGGGCTGGGCGATTCCGGCCTGTGAGGTGCCCAGTTGGTCGTGGCGGTTGCGCTCGCTCATTGCATCTCCTCGTCTGCCAGGACGACGGTGCTACGTGATCGACCCCCGCATCGACCCGTACGCGTGGCGAGCAGGGGCCGGCAACGGGTGCGCGGCAGGGTCGCATGTCGAGCGTGAAGAGACCAGAGCGGTGCCCTGGTTGTGCCCTCGATCTGTCCGAAGCGCCGTCAGTCGTCGCTGGGCGCCAGGCGGGAAGGCGGGAGCAAGAGATCCCGGTCGGGGTGTCGCTCGCCCGTGACGCTGCCCTGGATGCCGAGGTCCTGCCGAGCAGCCTCGTGGAAGGCGTTGATCGCGCGGAACGCCGTTCGGTTGCGCCGGCGCCACTCACCCAGGCTTCCGCTGATCTTTCCTGTGGCCTGCCAGACGATCTCTGCGACCACCGTGTTCAGTTCGTGTCCCGCCTCGATGGCATCGTCGCCACCGAGCAGCATGACGCGTTCGAAGGAGCCACCCCATACGCGGCTGGCTTCCGCGAGGTCCTCGCGCAAGTCGTGCTCAGACCTCTGGCTCTCGGACAGGCCCTCCCGCGCCTCGTACAGCCGAACAGACATGGCGATCCTCGCCTTCACGGCGTCCACGTAGTCCCCGTACGTGTCGATCTTCTTGTCGTCCCACCGCGTGAGGAGCTGGTACCTGTTCCGGCTTCTCTCCATCAGGTAGTTGGTGATGTGCGTCATCAGCGCGCCAAGCAGTACGGCGGCGATGGTCACTAACTGCTCGCCGGTACTCAACTCGTCCCCCAGCCGCGACTCCTCAAGATGACTGGATGATCTTACGAGTGTGGGCAGGTGGGGTCCACGAGTTGCTGAAACAGCCCGCCATCGGGACCCGGACCTGTGCGCTGCCGAGGGCGCCGGGTTCCAGCAGGCGGAGCAAAAGGCGGACGCCCCGTCAGACCGGCGGCTGCGGCTGCGGCTGTACGGGGCGGTGTGCGCCTACTTGATGTTGAGCTTGACCTGGTCGCCCTCGGTGAGGTCGGCCTGCTGGATCGTCCTGGTGAACTCTTGGGGCTGCTTCCCGGAGGCCTTACACGTGACGGTGACCGTGAGGTCGAACGTCGAGTCCAAGGGGACGTCCAGATCGATGGGGCCGAACGTCGCCCTGCGGTTGGCTGGGCTGTTGGCGGGACCCGACGCGTCGTCCTCATCGCTCTCCAGCGACACCTGCTTGGGGACAGACGTGTTGGGGTTCGGGAATTGCGTCTTACAGGTCACCTTGCCGCTGAAGGACACCGTTCCGACTGCGGGCGCCGCCGACGAGGCCGGACCGGCCGTCACGAGACCGCCGACCATCACCGCGGTGACGATGGGGACCATGGCCGCGAGAGTGCGAGAGTTGCGGGACATGCGCGTAGACATGGAACCACCTGCTCGTTGGCGTATGAGGAGTTCTATGCGGACTGACCCGGACGCCGGAATGACAGGCGTGGCCAAGGGAGCGCTAGGTATCGCGGGGTCGTCCGTGAACGGGGCCGGGAGTCCGCTGCCGCGCTCTCACCAGCTGGTTCGGCAGCCCCAGGCCTCACTCACCACGCTCCTACAACGCCTCGCGGCTTGCAACCGGAATGCATTCCGGCGTACCGCGCGCAACTCATAACGAACGGGTGCGAACAAGCACCCCCTTCGGCGGCGCTACACGAAGAGCCCCAACGCTGCGTCGAGCGACCACGACTGCCAACCCATGGCCAGCAGGGTGACCACGGAGATCAGGGCCATCATCAGGTTCTGCCCCTGCTCGGCCCAGTCGTGGATCATCAGCACGAGATAGATCAGATTGAGCGCCAGTCCGCCGATGAGAGCGATCGGTGTGAGGAAGCCGCCGGTGAGGCCGAGGCCGAGGGCCAGCTCCGCGTAGGCGACGACGTATGCCATCAGGCGAGGACGTGGCCTCACCACGCGGTCGAAGCCAAGCCGTACGAGTGGCCAGCGGTGTTTGGCTGCTATGCCGCCCGCCCAGGTGATGCCGCCGCCGGTGAACCAATCCTTCTTGTCCTTGTGACGCCAGCTCTCCAGCCACCACAGCCCAAGGCCGATACGGAGGACCGCGAACAACTCGGTACCGCTGAGCCACACCGTCTGCATCTCTGGTTCCCTCCGCCTTAAATCTGATGGATCGTCAGTTCAGCGGACGATGTTCGAGATCGCAAGAGTGGTGGCGCAGCCCGCTCTTGCTGTCGCGGGGGTGGTCCCCTAGCCTGAATCTGATGGACCGTCAGATATTTGTGAGGGAATCGGCAGGCAGCAGTAGGGGGTAAGGCGTGGTCAGCAACGAGAGCAACACAACGGATCTGCCCAAGGTCATCAGCGTGGATGACCACGTGATCGAACCTGCGCACCTCTTCGAGACATGGCTCCCGGGCAGGTACCGGGAGAAGGGACCGAAGCCCTTCACCGCAGGCATTGGCGACCTTCAGTACGTCGGCGGGAAGTACCGGTTCACCACGGACCCGAACGGCCAGGTCACCGACTGGTGGCGGTATGAGGGCGAGATCTTCCCGTACAAGCGCATCATCGCGGCCGTCGGGTTCTCCCGCGATGAGATGACCCTCGACGGCATCACCCGAGAGCAGATGCGGCGTGGCTGCTGGGACCCGAAGGCCCGCCTGGAGGACATGGACCTCAACCACGTGGAGGCCTCGCTCTGCTTCCCGACGTTCCCCCGCTTCTGCGGGCAGACCTTCGCGGAGGCCAAGGACAAGGAGGTCGCGCTCGCGTGCGTCCGCGCCTACAACGACTGGATGGTTGAGGAGTGGTGTGGCGACAGCGGCGGGCGGCTGATTCCGCTGTGTCTCATCCCCCTGTGGGACGTCGACCTGGCGGTCGCGGAGATCCGGCGCAACGCGGCTCGGGGCGTGCGAGCGGTGACCTTCAGCGAGATTCCGACATACCTGGGGCTGCCGTCGATCCACTCCGGCTACTGGGACCCGTTCTTCGCGGCGTGCGAGGAGACCGGGACCGTGGTCAACATGCACATCGGCTCGTCGTCACAGATGCCGGCGGCCTCGCCGGATGCTCCGCCCGCCGTGCAGGCGTCGCTGAGCTTCAACAACGCGATGGCGTCGATGATGGACTTCCTGTTCAGCGGGGTGCTGGTGAAGTTCCCGCGGCTCAAGCTGGCGTACAGCGAGGGGCAGATGGGATGGATCCCGTACGCCCTGGAGCGCGCTGACGACGTCTGGGAGGAGCACCGGGCCTGGGGCGGGGTACGCGACCTGATCCCGGAGCCCCCGTCGTCGTACTACTACCGGCAGATCTTCTGCTGCTTCTTCCGCGACAAGCACGGCATCGAGGCCATCGAGACCGTGGGCGTGAACAACGCGACCTTCGAGACCGACTACCCGCATGTCGACTCGACCTGGCCGGACACGAAGCGGGTGGCCGCGGAGCACGTGGCTGGTCTCCCTGACGACGTGACGTACAAGCTGTTGCGGGGGAACGCCATCCGGATGCTGGAGCTGTCCTTTGACCAGGGGGATCAGGCTTAGAAGGCAACTGATCTCGATCGGCTAGGAGCCTTGCGGTGACACCGGTCGGTTCCCGGTCCCGTCGCCCGCCCTCTCGAGCCCGTCGAGGATCAGGCCGAGTCCGAACTCGAACTCTTTGCCGTAGTCGTAGCCGGGCTGGAGCACGTGCTCGGTCGTCAGCTCGGCCAGGTGCGGGTAGGCATCACGGGGGAACGTCGTCAGGATCGCCTGCGCCAGTTCCGCGGTCTCATCCGGAGTGTCGAACGGCAGGCTCCGCTCCTGCAAAGCGAATCCGTAGATGTAGCTGTCGAGTGCCGAGACCGCATGCGCGGCCAACTCGACGGAGAAGCCGGCATTCCGCAGGCATCCGATGACGGCGTCGTGATGCTGCAGCGTCGCCGGACCAGGTGAGGTCCGCGACTCCATCAAGCCGATCGCCCACCGATGGCGGGACAGGACGCGGCGAACCGCGCCGGCCCGCTCTCGCATCGCCGTCTTCCAGTCGTCCTCGCTGGACGGCAGACCGATCTCACCGAAGACCACGTCGATCATGCCGTCGAGGAGGTCGACCTTGTTGGCGACGTGGTTGTACAGCGACATCGCCTCGACCCCGACCGCCTCGCCGAGCTTGCGCATGCTCAGCGCCTCGAGCCCGCTCTCGTCGGCGAGGGCGACGGCGGCGTGCAGCACCCGCTCCCGGCTCAGCGGGATGCGGGGCGCTCGAGTTCCAGCGTTCCGCCTGGCCATCTGCAAGATCCTCTCGTCAAACCTTGACAAGCTTACGCCGTAAGTATGAACTTACGGCGTAAGCTTTCGAGGATCTGGGGGTCGCAATGCAGAGCGAGCAGTTCGACAACGTGCGAGAGTCAGCCGCCCCGGCCGCCGGCGCGGGGACCATGAAGTCGATCGTCCAGGAGCAATACGGTCCTGCGCCCGAAGGCGTCCTCCGGCTCGCGCAGATCGACAAGCCCACGATCCAGCACGACGAAGTCCTGGTCCGCGTACACGCGGCAAGCGTGGACCGCGGTACCTGGCATGTGATGGCCGGCCTGCCCTATCCCATCCGAGTCGCAGGTTTTGGCCTGCGTCGGCCGAAGGCTGCCAACCCGGGCCGGAGCCTCGCAGGAACCGTCGAAGCCGTCGGCACCGACGTGACCGGCCTCAAGCAGGGTGACGAGGTGTTCGGGACCAGCGGCGGCTCGTTTGCCGAGTACGTGTGCGCCCGACCGGACAAGCTCGCACCGAAGCCGGCCAACCTCTCCTTCGCCCAGGCGGCCGCCGTCCCGATATCCGGGCTCACCGCCCTGCAAGCCGTTCGTGACCATGGACAAGTCCAGGCTGGGCAGAAGGTACTCGTCGTCGGTGCATCCGGAGGCGTGGGCACCTTCGCCGTGCAGATCGCCAAGGCCTACGGAGCCGACGTCACGGGCGTGTGCAGCACGGCCAAGGTCGATACGGTGCGCGCTGTCGGCGCGGACCACGTCCTCGACTACACGCGAGAGGACTTCGCTGACGGCCGGCACCGCTACGAGGTCATTCTCGACATCGGAGGCAACCGCCGGCTGTCACATCTCCGCCGCGCCCTCACTCCCCGGGGGCGCCTCGTCATCGTCGGAGGAGAGACCGATGGACGGTGGCTCGGCGGCACTGACCGTCAGCTCCGGGCGCATCTGCTGTCTCCCTTCGTCGGCCAAACGCTGGGCACCTTCGTTTCGCCGGAGAACGCCGGAGACCTCATGGCCCTCCGCGAGCTGATCGAGTCCGGCAAGATCACCCCCGTCGTCGACCGGACCTACCCACTCGGCGAAGTCGCCGCAGCCATCCGCCACATGCTGGAGGGACAGACCCGCGGCAAGCTCGTGATCACGATCTAGCGTCCTGCGCCAGAGATCCGTCTGTCCTGCGCCAGAGATCCGTCGGCAGAAGTGGGTGAGGGAGTCGGTCGCCGACAGGAGCAGGTTGACGCCCGCCCAGATGCCGATGGCGACTCCTGTCAGCGCCTCCAGCAGACGCTGACTGGCGCGGCCGGTTCAGTGAAACGCACGGAGGGCAAGCAAGTCGTGAAGGTCTCTAGGTTCCGATCGGCCCGCTGCCCTTCCCGGGGGCGGCGCCCTCTTGCGACTGGAGTGCATGTGAAGGTCTCCATTGACCGCAAGCTCTGCTACGGCTCCTTCGACTGTGTTCACAGGGTTCCGTCCGTCTTCACGAGGGCGGACGAATACGGGGACGTCCTGCCAGGCCGTGAGGACACCGGCGACGACCCGCAGGTCCAAGAAGCGGCTGACTGGTGCCCGTCCCAGGCCATCATCATCACCGAGTAGCACAACGAGCAGCCGTCCTGGCAACCCGTTGTGTCCGGATGCAGACAGGGACCTGGACGCAACAGGTCGCCAGGCGTCAGGCAGTGTGGCCGCTCCCCGTCCAGCTTCATGCGTTCCGCTTCGGCGGAACCTTCCCGCTTGATCCAATCGTCGGAGGCGTCTGGCACGGCCCTGGGCCCTGAGCGGCCCCTTCCCGATCGGCCTCTGAGGGGACGATGGGACCTGGCAGAGGTCGCGGACTACGGTTCGATCGGACCAGGCGGAGAGGCAAGCAGATGACCACCAACCCCATTTCTGAGGCGCTGATCACCCTGGGGCGCGGGTACGTCCGCGATGCTCCCGGCACGTTTGGCAAGGCGCTCCTGGCGGAGAAGTACCTCAACGCCCATCTTCGGGATCATCCGCGAAGGCGCGTTACCCAGGCTCGGTTCGGTGCCCGCTTCGCGGTGGATACCCAGGACCTCATCCAGCGATATCTGTACCTGTTCGGTGTGTGGGAGCCGCACATGACGAGCTGGCTTCGGGGCCGGTTGAGGCGGGGGGACGTCTTCATCGACATCGGCGCCAACATCGGCGTCTTCAGCGTCCTGGCCTCGCAGCTCGTAGGCGACGAAGGCAAGGTGGTGGCTGTCGAGGCCTCGCCGGTGTTCCATCAGCGACTGTTGCAGCAGGCCCGCCTCAATGAGTGCCGCAACATCCGTGCGGTCAACGCCGCCGTGTCGGACAGCCAGAAGACGCTGACGTTCGTGCTCGCCAGCTCCCGCAACATGGGCGCCAACAGCATCGTGCCGTACGACGGCCCGGCGGAATCCACGTTCGAGATCGAGGCCCAGCCGTTGCCGGACCTGCTCGACGCCTCGGAGATCGCGAATGCCCGGGTCATCAAGATCGATGTGGAAGGTGCTGAGGGCGGGGTTGTCCGGGGGCTGGCTCCCCTCCTTGACAAACTGCGGCCGGACGCTGAAATCACCGTCGAGGTCACTCCGGAACGTATGGCCCAACTCGGGGATACAGCAGACGAGTTGCTCAAGACGATGACGGGGGCCGGCTTCCACGTCTATCGCCTGGACAACGACTATGCCCCCGGGAGCTACCCGTCGGCTGTACACGGGGGGCTTTCCGCTCCTGTGCGCTGGCGGGGACCCATCGAGGGCGAGAGCGACCTGATCTTTTCGCGGGTGGACGCCGAGACATTGACGTGACGTAGCCAATTCTGCTTCGTAGGCCGAAGTCTGATGGCCGACGAATCGACAGCGCGCCTCGCTGTCATCGTTTCGCAAGGTACATAGGCGTACATAGGCGCGCTTGTCGCACGGGCCTGTCGAAGTTCTGGCCATGCATTCAAGCCGCCGTCTGTCGAGACCGGACATGCAACCGTTCCGGCCTGGACGTACGTTGTCGGCCCGCTCAGTCGGAGATCGGGTAGTGCCAGCGGACGTACGCCAACGCCCTGGCCCTGGCCTCAACCACCGCCATGCGAGCTTCCCGTTCAGCGGGATCGACGTGCGAGGCCTGCCCCGTCGCCTGCCCTTCCCACTTCCGGTAGAGAAGCCCGACCTCCTGCGAGAACCATCCTCGACTGACGGCGTTCAGCGCGAGCAGCAGACCGGTGTCCTCGGACGCCGGCAACGCCATCCAGCCACCCAGGGCGAGCAGGAGGTCGCGGCGAACGAAGAGCGTCGCAGGGTGAACCTGCGCGCGGAAACCATTCGCCTTCCAATACTCGAGCACGGCTCCGCGCTCGATCGGACCGTTGTCGGGGTCCCCAGGGAAGCCGACTGTCGAGCCGTCCGGCATGAAGTCCAGGACGCGTGAGGTCGCCCACCCGATGGTGCGGTCGCCTTCGAGGACGGCCAGGTCGCGGGCCAGGGCGCCCGGTGCGAGTTGGTCGTCGGCATCCAGCACCTTCACGTACTCGCCGTCGGCGTGCGCGAGCGCGACGGTACGGGCGACACCGGGGCCGCCGGGCCGCCCCTGCCGGAAGGTCACCCGAGCGTCGTCGGGCACGTGCGGGGCGACGCCATCCGTCATCCCGTCTTCCTGGATGACCCAGTGCCATTCCCAGCCGTCGGGCAACTCCTGTTCGCACAGCGACTTGTAGGCCTCTTGCAGGAACGGGGCCGAAGGAGCGTGGACAGCGGTGACGATGATGATGCGCCGGCTCACGGCAGCACTCACCACCTTTCCAGGGGAGTGGTGAAGAGCAGCTCCGTGCGGTCGCCGGGAAGCGTGACGTCGGAGATGTCCACAACGCGGTCATTGATGTCGTACGACGTCTTGCGGAGCAGGATCACCGACGTCCCGGCCGGCAGGTCCAGCTCCCTCGCTTCCTCCGGTGTCGGCGGACGGGCGGTGAAGCGCTCCTCGACGCGGTCCAGCTCGATGCCGACGGTGTAGAGCTGGTTCTGTGTGCCTCCCGGCCAGGGCTCCTTGGTTTCGTCCAGGAGGTCGGGGTTCGCCGCGACCATGTCGCGGACGAGGTAGGAGGTCACGAGGTTGAACGGGGCACTCTCGGCGGCGTATCGCGTCCGGTAGGTGCGCTCGACGAGCGCGGTACCTTCCGGTACGCCGAACGCGTCCGCGAGATCCTTGGGCGCCTTGACCTCGCGGTACTTCGCGTAGAAGACGAGGTCCTGGAGCTCAAGACCGGTGTCGTGCTCAGTGGCTCCGGTCTCGGCTCGCTTGGCCCTGTCCTTCCGCGCCCGGTCCTTCTCCCATTGGTGCCGCGAGTTGCAGCGGACGGCCGGCGTGCGGGGACGCCGGACGAAGTTGCCACGGCCGTGCTGCTTGTCGATCAGGCCTTCCTCGTTCAGCAGCCGGAGCGCGTTCTGAACAGTCGGCACGCTGCGCTTGTAGTGCGTCGCCAGATCCGTCTCCGACGGCAGGCGGTCACCGGGCTTGCGCTCACCCTCTCGGATCGACCGTCGGAGGTCGTCCGCGATCACTTCGTACGCCTTTGGCACTGGTGCTCACCGATCCGTCGTCCGAGGGCTGGCGTGCCAGCGACCGACAAGTCAGCAAGCCAACGAGTTCGGTCTCAGCCTATGACTCCTAAAGAAGTCTTGACGACTGGAGGAGGGCAAGGAAGAGCGGTCTCCCTGGCCCGGCCGGCGAGGGCCTCGCGCCCTGACTCGGCCGCTCAGCTCGCGATCGGCGATGTCGTCCGAGATCACAGCGACATGGCCTTCGGCACCGTGTTCGGCGTTGCCGACCACATCGACGGAAACCCAGAGCGCCCGGATTCCTGACATCAGCGCCGGACACCAATGCGTCCGAACGGCACCCGTCGGAGCCGAACCTCAGCGGCCGGCCAGCCGACCGGCAGAAGCGCAGCGCGGCACAAAGACCCTGGGGCTCGGCATGCGGAAGGCCCGGCGGCTCAGATGAGTCGCCGGGCCTTCGCCCTGTGTGGCTTTGTACGCAAGTTCGCCGCTACGTCAGGGGTGCCGTGGGGTGGGGTGCCGTGCGCTCAGCGCTGGAGGGGCGTGATGGGCTCCGTGACGACGTCCGCGTCGGCCTCGGTGATGGCCCGGAGGTCGCAGAGGGCGGCGAGGTCCGCCATGACGTCGTCGGCGGGCGGGCGGTGGCGGCAGCTCGGCGAGGAGCCGTGGGCCTCGGCGCGGATGCGTTGCTTCATCGTGGGGGGCAGGGCCCGGCTGGAGGACCAGGTCGAGGAGGGCATCGCCGGCGGCGTCAGGGAGGCTGCGCTGTTGCGCGCCGTCCCGGTCTGCGGTACGGCGGCGGCCGCGGTGGTCGTGATGAATCCCAGCGCCGTGCACAGCGCCAGGAAGGCGGTGACGATGGCGGTCCACAGCTTCATGGCCTTGTTCTCGGTCATGGCCCCTCACTTTCGGGTCAGGCGATTTGCGTACTTTCCTCATGATGTGTATGCGGGCCGCGAAGTGGTGGACCGACGCCCGTGGCGCGTCGATGTTCAGATGAACACCACCCGGATGGCCGCAAGAGACCCGAAAAGTCGGAGATAGTGGTGAAAGTCACTGTATGTGAGGCGCGATCACCCTGTGGTCACTCTGCGATCGCTCTGCGATCGGAGCGGTTGCGTCCGGTTCTATTGCTGCGTTCCGGGCGGGAGTTGAGGACCGATCCAGGGTCACCGATCGATATCGGTCGGTGTGTATAGTCGGGCGCCAGAGGTCCCCTACGTCAAGGAAAGACGAGGTCGCGCGGTGAAGAAGCTTCTCCTGGTCGCACTGGCCGCCATCGGCGGGCTCCTCGTGTACCGCCAGATCCAGGCGGATCGCGCCGAGCAGGATCTGTGGACGGAGGCGACTGACTCCGTGCCCACGGGTTCGTGAGCATCGACAACAGTCTCAGAGCAGACCCCGGCCGTCCTGCGGTCGGGGTTTTGTGTTGTCCGGCCTGCCGAGCGCGCTTCGGATGACGCTTCGAATTCACTCAGGCAAACGAGTTGATTGCTCGAGCAAAGTCTGCGTGTCGTGAGGGGCTCATGGGCGCGCCCTTTCGGCCGCGGGTACGGAAAGCACGGGTACCTCGGTGGCCTGCGGGGCAGGATGGGCCACGGCCCGAGGCCATGACCGGCGGACTGTGACAGCGGGCCATGGGCCATGGCGGCGGGCGATGACGACAGGCCGGGACGAGGGGGCGCGTGATGGGGCGGCGCAGGGTGAGCTGGCACGGCCGGGCGCTCGCGGCCGCCGCAGTGGCGCTGTGCGCGACACTCGCCGCGGCGGGCCAGGCCGCCGCAGTCGGCACTCATACCGTGGTGGCTGGTACGCACACCGCGGTCGCCGATACGCAGAGCACAGTCGCCGGTACGCGGAGCACGATGGCCGGTACGCGGAGCACGGTGGCCGGTACGCGGAGCACGGTGGCCGGTACGCGGAGCACGGTGGCCGGTACGCGGAGCACGGTGGCCGCCGCCACACCGACGCCGTACGCCTTCGCCGAGGACGCCACCACCGTCAAAGGCACCGCGGACACCACCGACTCCGTGCGGCTCGAGCCGGGCAAGACCTACAAGAGCTCCATAGGCGGGGACGGCAAGCTCTACTACCGCCTCGAACTGGACACCACATCCAACGCCTATGTCTCCGCCACCGTCGTCCCCAGGCCGGGGACGACGGTCTCCTACTCGGACGGCGTCAAGGTGTCCGTGCAGGACGGCAACAGCCGCCGCTGCTCCTTCTCCGGAACCGCCCACTTCGGCGCCAGCCAGAGCCCCCACCCCATCACCGCCTGGGCGTCGCGCGAAACGAGCGGCGACCAGTACGCCTGCCAGACGGCGGGCACGTACTACGTGGTCGTCGAGCGCAGTGGTACGACGGGCTCCTCGGCCGGCGACTGGGACCTGGAGCTCAACTATGTGTCGGAGCCCGGACTGAAGAAGGCGGCCGGTTCGACGAATGCTCCGGAGGTCTGGAACTCCGCGTCGCCCGACGCCCTGGCGGGGAACCCGAAGCACCGCAGGGGCGGCGCGGGCTTCACCACGGCGAGCTCGCTCGAGCAGGGAATCTGGCAGGACGGGATCAGCCCCGGACAGACGCTCTTCTACAAGGTGCCGGTCGATTGGGGACAACAGCTCTACGCCAGCGCGGACCTGGGCAGTTCGAGCCGCGGCAACGGCTACGTGGGCACCGCTCTCGTCATGTCCCTCTACAACCCCGTACGCGGCTTCGTCGACGACGTGGGCTCCGGATACGACGGCAGCCAGCGCTCGGCCACGCTCGATCCACTGCCTCCCGTCGCGTACGAGAACCGCTACGCCCTCAACGACCGCGTGAGCGGGATGCGGTTCGCGGGCTCGTACTACCTCGTGGTCCATCTCGCCGCGCAGGTCGCCGACAAAATCGGCGATGGGCCGTTCGGGCTGACGCTGCGCGTGCGCGTGGGCGGGACGGCGCGTACGGGGCCGGCGTACGCGGGGCGGGCAGAGCCCCGTGACGCGTTCGACGTTCCGGCGGCCGACTCCGACGAAGCGGCCGACGGCACGGCGGGCGGTGCGATCGGCACCGGTGGCGGGGGCGGTGGCGATGGGAACGGCACGATGAAGCTGGTCGCCGTGGGCGGGATCGGCACGGGGAGCGTGCTGGTGCTGGCGCTCGGCGTGTGGACGGTGGTCGCGCGGCGACGGGCGGTGCCGGTGCCGGCTCCGGAGGACGCGGATACGGCTTCGGCTCCGGTGCCGGCGCCCTGGGAGCGCGGGGCGCCACGGGGCTGGTAGGACGCGCCCCGCTCAGATCCGGCTCAGCGCCCAGAAACCCACCGCGAAGCAGGCCAGCGCGAGGAGCAACACCGGGACCGCCACCTTCGCAGGCGGCCCGGGACGCGGTCGCGCACGCCTCGCGCGGCGCCCCGAAACTGCCCCTGCCTGAAGCGGAACCTGCGGGGACCGAGCGGTGTATGAAGCAGTAGAGGCGTACACGCCGGCGGGCCGATGGGGGGAGGGCACTTGCGTGGGCGTAGGTGTGGGAGTGGGAAGGGCAGTGGGGGTTGGGGTGGGCTCGAAAGGCGGAGCGTAGAGGGGAGTTGGCCCCGGGAGCGCGACCGAGGTGGGGGGAGTGGGCGGCTGCTCGGGGCGTCGCGGATGGTGGGGGATGGGGTTCTGCTGGGTCTCTTGCCATGCCTGCTGGGGCTGGGGCTGCGATTGCCGCTGGGGTTGGGGTTCCGGCTGCGGCCGTGCGTCCGGAGCGGCCGACTGCGGTGGCGGCAGATGGAAGCTGCCGGTGTCCGACATCGTGGACGGTTGCGGGGGGACGGCGTCGGGGGCAGGTCGCTGAGGTACGTCACCGGGAGCCGGCTTCGGCCGTACGTTGCCGGGGACAGACTGCGGCTGTACGTCACTGGCAGGGGACTCGGGTCGTACGTGACCGGTGGCGGACTCTGGCTGTACGTGACCGGTGGCGGACTCCGGTGGTACGTGACCGGTGGGGAACTCCGGGCGTTCGCCATCGGTGCGGAGCTCCGGGTGTATGCCACCGGTGCCGGATCCCGGCCTGACGCTCCCGGAAGCGGCCTCTTGAGACAGCGTGCCCGAGCCGTGATGCCATGGCCCGGAGCCGGAGCCGGAGCCGGAGCCGGAGCCGGAGCCGGAGCCGGAGCCGGAGCCGAGCCCGTGGCCGGGGTTGGCGATAGGGCCAGTACCCGTGCTGGCACCAGAGCTGGAGCCCGGCTCATGACCAGAGTCAGAAGCCGAGCCATAGCCAGAGCCACGGTCAGAGCCGGACGCCAAGCCGGAGTCGCCTGTCGAGCCGGAGCCGGAGCCGGGGCTGGGGGTGGAGCCGGGGCTGGGGTTGGAGCTGGGGCTGGGCCACGACGATGTGTCGTCGGGCCCGAGTCGTGCCGCTGTAGGCGCGCCCGGACGCACCCCGGACGGCAGACCCCCCGCACTCACCCCCGGCGCGCCCTGAAGCGATCCCTCAGGGCCGAACCGCTCCCGAAGCGATCCCTCAGAGCCGAACCGCTCCCGAAGCGGTCCCTCCGGGCCGAACCCCTCCGGGAGCGGCCCGAGTTGGTCGAAGACCTCGACCAGTTCGTCGTCGGGGCCGGGCTCGGGCAGCAGCTCGGCGGCCGAGGCGAGCGCCTTGCGCGCCCCCGTGACGGTGCGGAAGCGGGCATGCGGGTCGGGCTGCAGAAGCGTGGCCACGACCTGCCACAGCGGCTCGGGTATGCCGCGCGGAGCGGACGGCGTGCCGTTCTCGGCGAAGTACTCGATCAACGCCTTGGCGTCGGGCTTGGCGCCCTCCAGCAGATAGAGGGCGACCAGACCCACGGCGAACAGGTCGGCGGGGAAGTCCGGCTCGGCGCCCATCATCTGCTCGGGCGCGAAGTAACCGGGCGTTCCCACCACGTAGTTGGTCTCTGTCAGCCGTGGTTCGCCCAGCCGCATCGCGATGCCGAAGTCGGACAGGCGCAGCCGTGGCCGGGCGGTGCCGGTCGCTTCGAGCAGCACGTTGGCGGGCTTGATGTCGCGGTGCACGACCCCCTCGGCGTGCACCGCGGCGACGCCCGCCAGCAGCTGGTCGAGCAGGACGCAGACGAAGGGAGGAGGCAGTGGGCCGTAGTCATTGACCAGGTGGACCAGGGAGCCCCCGGCGACCAGATCCATGGTGAACAGGACCTTGTCGTCGTCGGCGGCCCAGCTGGCGGGAGCGAGCACATGCGGATGGTCGATCCGCAGGGCCTGCTCCCGCACGAAGCGCAGCAGTGCGTGCGCGTCGCTCTGCTGCAGCACCTTGGCGGCCACATACCGGCGCCGCCGGTGGTCCCAGGCGCGCCAGACCGCACCGACTCCCCCGCGTCCGATCGGGTCGACCAGTTCGTACCGGCCGGCGAAGACCTCACCCATGGTCGTGCGTCGCTCCCCTTCGGCGGTCGGTCCGGAGACCTCTTCCGAGGTGCCCGGCTGCCTGAATCGCGGCGGCTGAAGGTGTAACGGGCCTTCAAGGGCCGGGCGTTCGGCGGCCGGGCGGCCTGCTCAGCTCTGGTGTGACTGGTAGTGCGCGACCGCGTCGGAGGTACGGCCGGCGCCGTACACCCGGAGGAACTCTGCCAGTTCCGGGTGGGTCGGGGCGAGGGTGTCCGCCGCCTCGATGATGTCACCGGCGGCTGCCACCGAGCGCAGCAGCGACTGGATCTCGCGGACCACCCGCTTGACCGTGGGCGCGCCCGAACTGGTCGTCGACTGCGTGGTGTTGCTGAGCACCGAGCCCCCCTGCGACTTCTTGATCTCGTCCATGCGCTCGGTCGCCTCGGCGGCGCTGACGCTGCCGTCCGCGACCTGCCCCGCCAGGTCCTGCAGCAGCTGCACACGCTGGACCACCGCGGGATTGCCGATCTTGGCGCGCTGACCGCTCATCAGCTGCGACAACATGGGCGCGGACAGGCCCAGCACCCCGGCAAGACGCGCCTGGTTGAGACCCAGATCGTCGATGAGCCTACGGAAGAGCGCCCCCAACGGCTCCCCGTACCAGTTCCGCTGCAGCTCCCGGGCTCTTGCGGTTGCTTCCTGCTGTGCGGCGTCCATTGCGTCTCCCCATCGCTTCCCCAAATACCGTGGTTCGCTGTAGCGAACCACGTCGAGCATCTTACGGAGAGTGGTCGTCCACGGGGACCCCCAATCTTTTTGCGAGATCCCGGGGGTGACCCGGTACTCTGGTCTGCGGCGCCCGTCGGCAGGTGGTTCTTGCGGCCGGACGCTCCTCTTCCGGGGCCTTAGCTCAGTTGGTAGAGCGCTGTCTTTGCATGGCAGATGTCAGGGGTTCGACTCCCCTAGGCTCCACACCTCGGACCGGTCAGGCGCCCCTTGTGGCGGCCTGGCCGGTTTTTGTATGTCCCATTTTCTTCCTTCAGCGGGCCCGATGGGGGCGGCTGTGGAGCCAAGGTGGTGCCGACACGAACATCGGTGGTGACGTGTGTCACAAAGGGGAGATTTGCAGGCGTTGCAATCCTTTGCGCAAATGGATGCGAGGAGTGACGCCAGTGCATCCGCTGCGCGGACGGCTGATGGGGCGCATGCGGGGGGTTCCCGTTGGTACCGGGGGCCTTGTGCGAACAGGTTCGGGCGGGCGTGCGTAGCCGGGTCAACGCACTCCGTTAACAAGATCTGCACGGATACTGCACACACAGGACATTGCAAACGTCATCGCGGGCAGCCTGCGTAAATCTGCCGCGCCGACGTTCGTGTGGCGGAGACGTGCCAGTTCCACGTGAAACATCGCCGTGGGGCAGGAGACCCCCAAGTCTCCTGCCCCACAGCGATGTTGAGGTCGCGCTCAGCGGCGGTCGTCGCGGTCCGCCGACTGCTCCTCGGCCTCCTTGGCCTGGACCTCGGGGTCCAGATCAGACTGTCCGCTGCCGTCGACCGACGTCAGACGGCCGGTCTCGGGCACCTCGGTCGCGGCAGGCGGCTCGACCAGCCAGTCGGGGTTGGCCTGCTTGTCCCACCACTTCCAGGCGGCGAAAGCGCCGACCGCCAGAATCCCGACGACCGCCAGCCCCTTGGCGAGACGGCCGACCTTCGCCCGCCGCTCGTGCTTCCGGGCGAGCTTCTGGATCTCCTTCGGTGAGACCTGACCACGCAGCGCGGCGATCGCCGCCACACCACGGGAGGCGGCCTCGTCCCGAACGGGCTGGGTCGCTGCCACCGCCTGCTCGATCCTCGGCTTGGAGTAGTCGGCGGCCTGACGAGCCGCCTTGCGCGTACGGACGGCGGCCTCATGAGCGGCGTGGTCGACCTTCGGCGGCACATGGGTACGGGCCTGCTCAAGGCGCGGCGCGAGATGGGCGTCGTACTGCACGCGGGCCTGTTCGGCGGCCTGCGACACCTTCGGTGCGAGCCGTACGCGTGCCTCGTGTGCGTAGTGCGAGGCTCGGTCCTTGGCCGTGTCGGCGTAAGGCGCCACCACTTCCGCGGCGTGCAGCACGCTGTCCTTCGCCGAGCCGGTCGCGGCGCGCACGCTGTCGATGCGGGTCACGGGTCTTCCTCCTCCTCGGTGGCGTACGTCGGGGGCCTGAGGTGCCCCCAATGACACACAGTTCACCTTTCCACCCTTATCGGGATCATGCCCGCCCGAGCGGTCCGGGGCATGCGAGGGCAGGCATCCGGGTCACGGGTACTGACTCCGGGTGACTCACCGCTACTGACTCCGGGTGACGTCAGAGCGAGAGCCGGTCAAATACCGATCAAGTGCAATAGCGGATTAATACGGGGCAACAGGAGCTTGTCGTCGACAATGCCACGGATCGCCGCGACGCGCCCCCGTCCCGGGGGGACTCGCCCGGTTTTCCGCAAGCGCGACGCACGGATATACGCCCAGAGGTGGTGGCCGGGCGACGCGCGGCCCGGTCCGTGCGAGGATCGGGGAGTCAAAAGAAGGCAACGGAAGGCAGATCGTGGCTGAGCAGCTTTACGCCACCCTGAAGACCAACCACGGCGACATCGAAGTCCGGCTCCTGCCGAACCACGCGCCCAAGACGGTCCGGAACTTCGTCGAGCTCGCCAAGGGCGAGCGTGAGTGGATCAACCCGGCCACCGGCGCGAAGTCCACGGACAAGCTCTACGACGGCACGGTCTTCCACCGGGTGATCAGCGGATTCATGATTCAGGGCGGTGACCCGCTGGGCAACGGCACCGGCGGCCCCGGCTACCAGTTCGAGGACGAGTTCCACCCGGACCTCGCCTTCGACAAGCCGTACCTGCTGGCCATGGCCAACGCCGGCCCGGGCACCAACGGCTCGCAGTTCTTCATCACCGTCTCCCCGACGGCCTGGCTGACCCGCAAGCACACCATCTTCGGCGAGGTCACCAACCCGGCCAGCCAGAAGGTCGTGGACGCCATCGCGAGCACCCAGACCAACCCGCGCACCGACCGCCCCGTCAACGACGTCGTCATCGAGTCGGTCGTCGTCGAGACCCGCGAGGGCTGAGCCCACAGGGCTCGCACCGCCGAGTCCAAAGGCTCCCGCAGGGAACCAAACGCCCCGTTCATCCGTAAGGATGGACGGGGCGGTGCGTTGCGCACACGGACCCTGTGTGCCCGCGCGCGAGCCGTCGTACGGAGATTGAGGGGACCCTATGGACCAGGCGCCAGGCAACCCGCAGGGCCCGCGGGATCAGGGACCACAGGACGCCCAGAGCCCGCCCACCTGCTACCGGCACCCGGACCGCGAGACCGGCATCCGCTGCACCCGCTGCGAGCGCCCGATCTGCCCCGAGTGCATGGTCAACGCCTCCGTCGGCTTCCAGTGCCCCGAATGCGTACGCCGCGGCTCCGGCACCGGCCACCCCCCGGCGGCCACCCAGCCCCGCACCCTCGCAGGCGGCACGGTCACCTCGGACCCCCGGCTCGTCACCAAGATCCTGATCGGCATCAACCTCGCCATCTTCCTGGTCCAGACGGCGGTGGGCGACAGCTTCACCGACCGCTTCGACCTCTTCGGACAGGCGCAGCTCTCCGGCGAACTCCAGGGCGTCGCCGAGGGCCAGTGGTACCGCATGCTGACGTCGATGTTCCTGCACGGCAGCTACGTCCACATCCTGTTCAACATGCTCAGCCTGTGGTGGATCGGCGGCCCCCTGGAAGCGGCCCTCGGCCGCGCCCGCTACCTCACCCTCTACTTCGTCTCGGGCCTCGCCGGCAGCGCGCTCTCCTACCTCCTGGCCGCGCCGAACCAGCCGTCGCTCGGCGCCTCCGGCGCGATCTTCGGACTCTTCGGCGCGACCGCCGTCCTCATGCGCCGGCTCAACTACGACATGCGCCCGGTTCTCGTCCTGCTGGCGATCAACCTGGTCTTCACCTTCAGCCCCGGATTCAACATCGCCTGGCAGGCGCACATCGGCGGCCTCGTCGCAGGCGTGGTCGTCGGCTACGCCATGGTCCACGCGCCGCGCGAGCGGCGGCCCCTCGTCCAGTACGGGGTGTCCGCCCTGGTCCTGGCGGCCGTGGTGGTCGCGACGCTGGTCAGGACCACTCAGCTCACCTAAGGACGCGCTCGGCTCACCTGAGGACGCTCTGAGCTCACCTGAGAAGCGATGTCGTCCACTGTTGTCCACAGATCGTGGCGGATCTTGTGCACGCTGTGTGGGAACAGCTGTGCCCCCTGTCGCTGACCTGAGTTTTCCCAGGTCGGACAGGGGGCGAACAGATTTGCTGATCCCGGTAGGTCAGTCACACCGGCGTCAACCCCGGATGGGTTATCCACAGATCGTCGTTCTTTTTCCACCTGTGGACAACGGCTGTGGATAACTCAGTGGATAACCCTGGGCAGAGCTGCCCCGGAGCTATGTCCGGGGCGCTACTTCCACTGCGTGGAGACGCCGAATCCCGCCGCGATGAAGCCGAAGCCGACCACGATGTTCCAGTTGTCGAGGGCGTCGATCGGAAGGGAGCCGTCCGTCACGTAGAAGACGACGATCCAGGCGAGGCCGATGAGGAACATGGCCAGCATGACCGGTGCGACCCAGCCGCGGCTGGTCAGCTTGATGTTGGTCGCCTGCTTCGCCGGGGGCGGCGTGTAGTCGGCCTTCTTGCGGATACGTGACTTCGGCACGAGGGTCTCTCCTGTCGATGCGCTGCGTGGCCGCGCAGGGTACTGGGGCGGGCTCCGGGGCAGCGTACAAGGGGACACTGATGCTCCCCCGGGCGTCCGTTAGCGTAGTGCTTCCGCGGCGCCGAAGGAGATAAGGGTACGTTGAGCAATTCTGCCGACTCCCCCGGGACGGGTTCCAGTCCGGGTTCCAGTCCTGCCGGTACGCGCCGTTTCCGGCCTGTACGCGTGCTCACCGCGGCCGTCTTCGCCCTCGCCGGCCTCATTTTCTTCACCAGCTTCAATACGGCCAAGGGCACCAATATCCGCACGGACACGTCCTTGCTGAAGCTGTCCGACCTGATCCAGGAGCGCAGTCACAAGAACGCGTCGCTGGACGAGTCCAACGGAGCCTTGCGCGATGACGTCGACGCCCTCGCCGGGCGTGAGGACAACAGCAGCAAGGCCGAGGACGCCAAGCTGGCCGCGCTGGAGGAGAACGCGGGTACCCAGAAGCTCAAGGGCAAGGCCGTCACGGTCACGCTCAATGACGCCCCGCCGAACGCCACGGCCAAGCTGCCCGGCTATCCCGAGCCGCAGCCCGACTACCTGGTCATCCACCAGCAGGACCTGCAGGCGGTGGTGAACGCCTTGTGGCAGGGCGGCGCGAAGGGCATCAAGGTGATGGATCAGCGGCTGATCTCCACCAGCGCTGTGCGCTGCGTCGGCAACACCCTGATCCTCCAGGGCCGCGTCTACTCACCCCCGTACAAGATCACCGCGGTCGGTGACCCCGAGAAGCTTCAGAAGGCGCTCGCCGCTTCTCCGGCGATCCAGAACTACATGGTGTACGTCAACGTCTACGGGCTCGGCTGGAAAGTCGAGGAGGACGGGACGGTGACTCTTCCCGGCTACTCGGGCACAGTGGATCTCCACTACGCGAAGCCTGTGGAGTAGCTGAAGCAGCTGCCGCTGGGGGGACCTTGTGTCGGTGCGAGTGGTCGTCAGGACGATCAGCGAACTGTGCATCACCGTCGGCACCCTGATCGTGCTCTTCGTGGTCTACGTGCTGTTCTGGACGGGCATGAAGGCC
Source organism: Streptomyces sp. NPDC001530 (assembly GCF_042894545.1). Taxonomy (NCBI): domain Bacteria; kingdom Bacillati; phylum Actinomycetota; class Actinomycetes; order Kitasatosporales; family Streptomycetaceae; genus Streptomyces; species Streptomyces sp. NPDC001530. The sequence goes on along the minus strand of NZ_JBIAVS010000012.1, from coordinate 30,980 downwards.
GACAGTGCGATGGACCACCAGATCGATGTGCTCCAAAAGCGGTGGTCGAAGGGGTCGGTCGGCCAGGATCCGAAGGCCCCCTCGGGTGCCCCGGTCACAGCGAGCCCGAAGGCGCCCGGCCCCTACGCCTATGGCCAGCCCTTCGCGGTGATGTACATCCCGCGGCTTGGTTTCACGTGGAACAAGCCCGTGCTCGAAGGCACTGCCACGAGCGTCCTCAAGAAGGGGCTCGGTCACTACCGGGGCACGGCCCAGCTCGGGCAGACGGGGAACTTCGCGGTCGCCGGCCACCGGCGCACGTACGGCGATCCCTTCAAGGACTTTCCCGAACTGCGCCGCGGTGACGCGGTGGTGCTGACCGACGGGACGACCTGGTTCACGTATCGGATCGACAAAGGCCCCTACAAAACGCTGCCCTCGGACATTGAGGTGATCGACCCTGTGCCACGTAAGTCCGGGTACACGCGGCCGGGCCGCTACCTCACGCTGACCACGTGCGACCCGGAGTGGGGACACAGTCACCGGCTGATCGTCTGGGCACACCTTGATTCGACACAGCCTGTGGAGGCTGGGAAACCGCAGGCTCTACGCCGTTAGTCTGGTGCAGTACGGCATGAGTCCGATGGTGTGTGTGATGTGACTCCGGTGCCGTGGTGCGACGGAAGGGACGGCATGTACGGCTGGATCTGGCGGCATCTGCCGGGGAACGTATGGGTGAGGGCGCTGATCTCACTCGTACTGGTCCTCGCGGTGGTCTACGTGCTCTTCCAGTACGTCTTCCCGTGGGCCGAACCGCTGCTTCCCTTCAACGACGTGACGGTGGACAACCAGTGAGCGCGCGCATCCTCGTCGTGGACAACTACGACAGCTTCGTCTTCAACCTGGTCCAGTACCTCTACCAGTTGGGCGCCGAGTGCGAGGTGCTGCGCAACGACGAGGTGTCGACCGCGCACGCGCAGGACGGCTTCGACGGGGTGCTCCTGTCACCGGGGCCGGGCGCTCCCGAGCAGGCCGGGGTCTGCATCGACATGGTCCGGCACTGCGCGGCGACCGGGGTCCCCGTCTTCGGCGTCTGTCTCGGCATGCAGTCGATGCAGGTGGCGTACGGCGGTGTCGTGGATCGCGCGCCCGAGCTGCTGCACGGCAAGACGTCGCTGGTGGAGCACCACGGCAAGGGCGTTTTCGCGGGTCTGCCGTCGCCCTTCACCGCCACGCGCTACCACTCGCTGGCGGCCGAGCCGGAGACCGTGCCGGACGAGCTGGAGGTCACGGCCCGTACCCACGACGGCATCATCATGGGCCTCAGACACCGTGAACTGCCCGTCGAGGGCGTGCAGTTCCACCCCGAGTCGGTGCTGACCGAGCATGGCCACCGGATGCTCGCCAACTGGCTGGTGGAGTGCGGCGACAAGGTGGCCGTGGCGAGGTCGGCGGGGCTCGCCCCGGTGGTGGGCAGGGCCACGGCGTGACCGCGCTGCGCCCCGAGCGCGACAGCTCCCCCTACGGCGGCGAGGCCGCGTACGGGGGCGCCGAAGCGTTCGAGGGCGCGGGAGCCTTTGAGACCGCGGTCGAGCGGCTAGCGGACCCGCTGACGGATCCGCTGCCGGGGCAGCCGCGGAGCGGGCAGCAGGAGGAGTGGTACGACCCGGAGGGGTACGCACGCGACTGGTACGCGGGCCAGAACCCTGCGCAGCCGCAGCCGCAGCCGCAGCCGCAGTTCCAGGCCCAGGCCCCGGCACAGCAGTCGGTAGCGCCGGCGTACGAGGAGACGTACTCCCCGCCGTACGAAGGGCCGGTGGCCGTCCCGTACGAGGAGCCGGTGGCCGCTCCCTATGAGGAACCCGCCGTCGCTCCCTTGCCGTTGGACGACGAGACGGTGGCCCTGCGGGTACCCGACCCGCCACGCACGGCCGAGAGGGAGTCCATACCCGCGCCAGGGGGCCGTGCGGCGCGGCGCAAGGCGGCCCGGCGCCATGGGCGGCACGGAGGCCCTCAGGAGCCCCAGGAGGCTCACGAGTCCCAGGGGTCGGCGAGGAACTCCACCAAGGCCGCTGAAGCGCCTCTCAGCCGGCTGGAGGCCCGGCGGGCGGCGCGGGCGCGGAAGCCCAGTGCGGGTGTCATCGCGAGCCGCGTGATCGGCGAGGTGTTCATCACCACCGGTGTGCTGATGCTGCTGTTCGTGACGTATCAGCTGTGGTGGTCGAACGTGCGGGCGCATCAGCAGGCGGGCAGCGCCGCGCATCACCTCCAGGAGGACTGGGCGCAGGGCAGGCGGAACCCGGGGACGTTCGAGCCGGGGCAGGGGTTCGCCATCCTGCACATCCCGAGGCTCGACGTGGTCGCGCCGATCGCGGAGGGTACGAGCAAGCCGAAGGTGCTCGACCGCGGGATGGTGGGTCACTACGGCGAGGGCGCGACCAAGACCGCGATGCCGGACGCCAAGACGGGCAACTTCGGGCTCGCGGGGCACCGCAACACGCACGGCGAGCCGTTCCGGTACATCAATCAACTCAAACCGGGCGACAAGATAGTGGTCGAGACACAGGACGACTACTACGTCTACGAGATGACGTCGATCCTGCCGGTGACGCCGCCGAGCAACACGAGCGTGCTCGACCCGGTACCCAAGGGGTCGACTTTCACCAAGCCGGGCCGCTACATCACACTGACCACTTGCACGCCGGAGTTCACCAGCAAGTACCGGATGATCGTCTGGGGCAAGATGGTCGAGGACCGGCCGCGCAGCAAGGGCAAGCCGGACGCGCTCGTCAGCTGAGAGCACGTGAGACAACCTGAGACAGACCAGACGGGGCAGATGCACAGTGGCAGCGAGGACCGACCACGACGAGCGTGCCGAATCCGCAGCCGAGGCCGGCTCGGCCGCGCCCGCACCGCGACGCCACGGCTCCGGCCGCATCGCGAGGGCGGTCAGCGTCTTCGGTGAACTCCTCATCACCGCGGGTCTGGTGCTCGGCCTGTTCGTCGTCTACTCCCTGTGGTGGACGAACGTCGTCGCGGACCGCGCGGCGCACAAGCAGGGCGACAGGGTCCGCGACAGCTGGGCGCAGGACAAGGGCGGCCCGGGGGCGCTGGACACCAAGGACGGCATCGGCTTCCTGCATGTCCCGGCGATGAAGAACGGCGAGGTGCTCGTCGAGAAGGGCACGTCGACCAAGGTCCTCAACGACGGCGTCGCCGGCTACTACACGGACCCCGTCAAGGCGTCCCTGCCGATGACAGGCAAGAACGGCAACTTCACCCTCGCCGCCCACCGCGACGGCCACGGCGCCAAGTTCCACAACATCGACAAGATCGAAAAGGGCGACCCGATCGTCTTCGAGACCAAGGACAAGTGGTACGTCTACAAGGTCTACGACATCCTCCCGGAGACCTCGAAGTACAACGTCAAGGTCCTCCAGCAGGTCCCCGAGCAGTCCGGCAAGAAGAAGCCCGGCCACTACATCACCCTGACGACCTGCACCCCCGTCTTCACCTCCCGCTACCGCTACGTCGTCTGGGGCGAACTGGAGCGCGTGGACAAGGTGGACAGCGACCGCACGCCGCCGAAGGAACTGCGTTAGCGTCGTCGTGAGATGACTATGTCGGGAGTGACACGTTGTCACTCCCGACATGAGCTGGGCCCGAAGCCGCAACTAGCTCTTGCGGCTTCGGGCCCTTCTGCGCAGCCGTGTAGCTACTCCAGAACTGCCAGTGCTGCTCCGGCGCTCCACTCCTCAAGCAGTCCGCGGTGTACGACGGTGACGCCGCCGTCGGTGGCGACGTTCAGGGCGTCAGGGGTGAAGGGGCACGTCGCGACGAAGAGAGCTACCTCCGAGGTGTGCAGAACCTTGGCCGCCCCGACGAACTTCTGCACGTCAGGACTGGTGACAGAGAGGTAGGGCGCGAACCGCTTGCACTGGACGGCGACGTGCCGCCCGTCGGCCGTACGTCCGGTGATGTCGATGCCGCGGTCTCCACGGCCGCCTCGTAGGACCACATCGGTGCAGCCGTCGCGTCGCAGCAGTTCCGCGACGTACTCCTCGAACTCGCGACCGTTCATGGCGTCGATGGACGCCATGACTCCGGCGAGAGGGCGCTCTTCCCGTGGGCCTTCCAGTCGCTGCAGCCGAGCGTGGTGCTGGCGGAGCCTCCGCTCGACGGTCTGAACCCCCGCTCGCAGTGCGATCAGTTCCCTGCGGTGCTCGCCCGATGTTTCGATCAGGGCGTTGAACATCGGGACGACAGTCTTGCCCAGGATGTGGGTGATGCGCTGGTCGATGCGGTCGTCGAGGGAGCTGGCGTCGCTGTGGACAGAGTTATCCACAGGTTGAGTGCGCGCCATGTACTCCATGTCGAGGAGGTACGTACGCACTTGACGTGCGACTTCGCTGTCCCGGAGCAGCATGGCGACGTTGAGGACAGCGCGGCGGGAGAAGATCGCGAGAGAGGCTGTGCGTGACTGGATGCCACTGAGTTGCTTGAAGTAACTCAGTTCTGAGCCTGTCAGAACTCGGTACCCGTTCACTTCCAGCTCGGTTCGGTGGTCGTGAACGAGGGCTCGGATGGCCTCCACCGTGACGCTGAAGTACGTCGCGACCATCGCCGTCGTCACATGCATACCGTCCGGCAGTAGCGACAGCGCCTTCACTCTGTAGAGCACGTCCGTGCGCTCCAGGGTGCTGTCCCGCAGGGCCTTCGATTCCAGGAGAGCCGCCTCGTCGATCACGTTCTGCCCCTTCTACTTGTGTCGTGGCCGGGGGGCCGGGGCAGAGCTCTGTTTCTCCACCCACCCCTTTAACGAAGGGGTGGGTATGAAGATGTGGTCGGGCTTCGCATGAGTGATCGATCAACTGGCATGCCGTCCGGCAGTACCTCCGGGGCACGCGGGTCTACGACACGAAACCGGGCCCGAAGTCGCAATTCCCCTTGCGACTTCGGGCCCGGTTTCTACCGCGCTTTATTCGGGTTGTTTCGTCGTATCGCGCGGATCAGCTTCAGCTGGTGACGTTGTATTTGAATCCGCTGAACTTGTCGCCGCTCTTGATGAGCGAAACCCGCACCCCGACCTTGATGTTCTCGGGAACCTTGCTCGGGAAGCACTCGTACTTGTGAGAGCCTCCACCCTGAGTGGTGTGGAGCTGGGCAAGAGTCTCGTAGGTGCTCATGCGGAAAACGTGGATCTCGACGTTGTAACCGTCCTTCTGGTTGTCGTAAACCGTCAGGCAGTCGCCGTCGTGACCGAAGGCTCCCTGGCCACCGGGATCCCAGTCGGTCGTGTAGACCCAGCCGCTGTTGGTTCCCGCCGAAGCCGTTCCTGACGCGAGGAATGCCAGCGAGCACGCGGCGCCGAGTACGGCCAAAATTCGCTTTTTGATTGTTCTACCCCCGGATCTGGTCGGGCGGAGAATTTCCCGCCCGACCCAAATATTAGCGATTTGCGAGAAGTTGATCAACGCGATTCCGAACGCTTACTCGTGACATGGGACACGGGACATGAGAAGGGCCCCGGCACTCCCAAGAGTGTCGGGGCCCTTCGTATCGGTTGCCCGATATCGGTCCTTGGTACGGGACTACCCTCCGGTTGTGCCGCCGAAGATGTTGGTGCCGCCGTCGTTGTTTCCGTTCCCGCCCGCCGCGGTCAGGTTGACCGGGGTGTCCTTGGGGACCTGGCTGCCAGGTTGCTGGTCCTGCGCGACGACGATGGCGTTGTCGTCCGTCGAACCGCTGATAGTGCCGACCTGCAGATTCGCCTCCCGGATGGCCTTCTGCGCTTCCTTGACCGTCAGACCCTGCAGGGTTGGGACGGTCGCCAGCTCCTGCTCCTTGGCCTTGCCGATCTGGATCGACACCTTAGAGCCGGGGTCGGCCTGGGCGTTGGCCGCCGGGACCGTCTGGATGACCTTGCCCACCTGGTTGGGGTCGTCGGTCTCCACGTCAGTGCATTCGCCGACGAGGTTGCTGGCCGTCATCTGCTGCGTGGCCTCGTCACAGGACTTGCCGGTGACGTCGGGTACGACGACCTGCTTCTTCTCCTCGGCGACGGTCAGGGTGATCTTGGACCCCTTCTCCACCTCCGAGCCCGGGTCCGGAGTCTGCGCGAGGACCGTGCCGGGCTTTTCGCTGGATTCCCTGGTCTTCGTCTCGACATCGAACCGGTACTTGTCGGCTTCGAGCTGAGACGTCGCAGCGTCGACGTCCTCGTCGATCACGTTCGGCACGACGACCTTCGGCGCCCCGGTCGACACGACCACATTGATCGTGTCGCCCTTCTTCACCTGCGTCCCCGCGACCGGGTCCTGGGTGCAGACGTTGCCCTTGGGTTCCTTCTCGCAGGGCTTCCTGGTGGGATTCAGCTTCAGATCGCGGTTCTCCGCCATCTTCTGGGCGTCGCCCAACGTCTGGCTGACGAAGTTGGGGGCCTTGAACGAGTCTTCGGTCACACCGCCGCCCCCGAACGCCCACTTGCCGATCAGGATCGCGCCGACGAGGACCAGGATGCCCGCCACGACCAGGAGGATCGTGGAGGTGTTGGACTTCTTCTGGCGGCGGCGGTCGGGGCGGTCGTCGTAGCTGTAGCCGCCGTCGTCCGGGTTCATCGGGGGCAGCATGGACGTGGCCTGTGCGTCCGTGGAGCGCAGGGCCGTGGTCGGCTGGTCGTCGGGGTACCCGCCGTAGCCGACCGAGCCCATGGCGGCCGTCGCCGCGACAGGCTGGCCGTCGAGGCAGGCCTCGATGTCGGCGCGCATCTCGTCGGCGGACTGGTAGCGGTAGTCCGGGTCCTTGACCAGTGCCTTCAGGACGATCGCGTCCATCTCGGGCGTGATCTCGGGGTCGAAGACGGAAGGCGGCTGGGCCTCCTCCCGGACGTGCTGATAGGCCACCGCGACCGGGGAGTCGCCCACGAACGGCGGGCGGACGGTCAGGAGCTCGTACAGCAGGCAGCCGGTCGAGTAGAGGTCCGAGCGGGCGTCGACCTGCTCGCCCTTCGCCTGCTCCGGCGACAGGTACTGGGCCGTGCCGATGACCGCCGCGGTCTGCGTCATCGTCATGCCGGAGTCGCCCATCGCGCGGGCGATGCCGAAGTCCATCACCTTGACCTGGCCGTTGCGCGTCAGCATGACGTTCGCGGGCTTGATGTCGCGGTGGACGATGCCGTTGCGGTGCGAGTACTCGAGCGCCTGGAGGATGCCGATGGTCATCTCCATGGCGCGCTCGGGCAGCAGCTTGCGGCCCGAGTGCAGCAGCTCGCGCAGCGTGGACCCGTCGACATACTCCATCACGATGTACGGGATGGACGTGCCGTCGATGTAGTCCTCACCCGTGTCGTACACGGCGACGATCGCGGGATGGTTGAGCGAGGCGGCCGACTGGGCCTCCCGGCGGAACCGGGCCTGGAACGACGGGTCGCGTGCGAGGTCCGCCCGCAGCGTCTTCACCGCCACGGTGCGGCCGAGCCGGGTGTCATGCGCGAGGTAGACCTCCGCCATGCCACCACGGCCGAGCACCTGGCCCAGCTCGTACCGGCCGCCGAGGCGACGCGGCTCTTCCATAGCTACCTACCAGCCCTCTCCGTCGGTCCCGACCGCACCTTTGTGTGGTCCGGCGGTGTGCTGTCCGGGCATACCGTACCCGGCTCCGCTTCTGTGACCTGGCCAAGACCGTCACCCGATACAGGACCGGTATCGCAACGTGCACCGATGTGAAGACGGCGTGAGCGGGGTCACTTCTTGCTGTCGATGACTGCCTTCATCACGTCCCTTGCGATGGGCGCGGCGAGGCCGCCACCCGAGATGTCGTCACGGTTGGCGCTGCCGTCCTCGACCACGACGGCCACGGCGACCGGCGAGCTGCCGTCGCTGAGCTTGGCGTACGAGATGAACCAGGCGTACGGCTTCTCGCTGTTGTCGATGCCGTGCTGGGCGGTACCCGTCTTGCCGCCGACGGTCACGTCGGGGATCTGGGCCTTGGTGCCGGTGCCCGACTGGATCACCGTCTCCATCATCGACTGGAGGACCTGGGCGTTCTTCTCGGACAGCGGCTGGCTCAGCTTCTGCGGGTCGGTGTGCTCGATGACGTCCAGGTTGTGGGTGCTCAGCTCGCTGACCATGTACGGCTTCATCAGCGTGCCGTCATTGGCGACGGCGGAGGCCACCATGGCCATCTGCAGCGGGGTCGCGGCGGTGTTGTACTGGCCGATCGAGGACAGCGCCGTCTGCGACTTGTTCATGCCGTCGGAGAAGACCGACGCGCTGGAGCGGATCGGGGTGAACTGCTCGGAGCCGAAGCCGAACTTCTTGGCCTCTTCCAGCATCTTGTCGTTGCCGAGGTCCGAGCCGACCTTGCCGAAGACCGTGTTGCAGGAGACCTTGAGCGCGACCCGCAGGGTGGCGTTCTTGCAGGGCAGGTTGCCCTCGTTGGGCAGTTCGGTCGTGGTGCCGGGCATGGTCCACGGGTCCGGCGAGTCCGTCTTGGTGTCCGCGTCGGGGACCAGCCCGTTCTCCAGGGCCGCGGCCGCGGTGACGACCTTGAAGGTGGAGCCCGGCGGGTAGGTCTCGCGCAGCGCCCGGTTGAGCATCGGGTCGTCGGGGTTGTTCTTCTTCTGGAGCTTGTCCCAGGCCTTGGCGTCCGTCGTGGTGGAGTTCCCGGCGAACGTGGAGGGGTCGTACGACGGCGTGGAGGCCAGTGCCAGGATCGCGCCGGTCTTCGGGTCGATCGCGGCGACGGCGCCCTTCTTGTTGCCCAGGCCCTCGAAGGCGGCCTTCTGCGCGGCGCCGTTGAGGGTGGTGACGACGTTGCCGCCCTGCTTCTTCTTGCCCGTGATCATGTCGAGGGTGTTGCGGAAGAAGAGCCGGTCGTCGTTGCCGGTGAGGATGCCGTCGTCGATCTTTTCGAGCTGGTTGGCGCCGAAGGCCTGTGAGGCGTACCCGGTGACCGGCGCCCACATCGGCCCGTTCTTGTAGGTGCGCTTGTACTCGTAGTCGCTGCTCTTGGACTTCACGGACCCGGTGATCGGGTCGCCGTCCACGATGATGTCGCCGCGCGGTGTGGCGTACCGCTCGATGTTCACGCGGCGGTTGGCCGTGTCGGTGCGCAGTTCGTCGGCCTGGACGTACTGGAGCCAGTTGTCGCGGATGAGCAGGGCGAGGACGAGGAGCCCGCAGAAGATCGCGATCCGGCGCAGGGGCTTGTTCACGGGCGGACCACCTGGGTCATCTCGGCGTCGGGGTTGGGGGCGGGAGCGGGCGCCGGGCGGCGTGCGGTGTCGCTGATGCGGATCAGGATGCCGATGAGGGCCCAGTTGGCGATGACGGAGGAACCGCCGTACGCCAGGAACGGCATCGTCATACCGGTGAGCGGGATCAGGCCCATGACGCCGCCCGCGACGACGAAGACCTGGAGGCCGAAGGCACCGGAGAGCCCCACGGCGAGGAGCTTGCCGAAGGGGTCGCGGGCCGCGAGCGCCGTACGGATGCCTCGCTCGACGATCAGGCCGTAGAGCAGCAGGATCGCCATGACTCCGGCCAGGCCCAGTTCCTCGCCGAAGGTGGCGAGGATGAAGTCGGAGTTGGCGGCGAACCGGATGAGTTCGGAGTGGCCCTGGCCCCATCCGGTGCCGAGGGTGCCGCCGGAGCCGAACGCCCACAGGGCCTGCATGGCCTGCTCGGAGTGGATGATGCCGTCGTTGGTGCCGGCGCGGCTGAGCGTGTACTCGCGCATCGGGTCGAGCCAGGCCTGGACACGGGTCTGGACGTGCGGTTCGAAGCTGGCCACGCCGACGGCGCCGGCCGCGGACATCAGCAGACCGAAGACGATCCAGCTGGTCCGCTCGGTGGCGACGTACAGCATGATGACGAACATTCCGAAGAACAGCAGCGACGTACCGAGGTCGGTCTCGAACACCAGGATGAGGATCGAGATCATCCAGACGACGATGATCGGGCCGAGGTCGCGGCCGCGCGGCAGGTACAGGCCCATGAAGCGGCGGCTGGCCAGTGCCAGCGCGTCCCGCTTCACCATCAGGTAGCCGGCGAAGAAGATCGCCAGCACGATCTTGGCGAACTCACCGGGCTGGATGGTGAAGCTGCCGACCTGGATCCAGATCTTGGCGCCGTAGGTGATGTTGGCGCCGAGGCCTGGGACCAGCGGGAGCAGCAGCAGGAACAGCGCGCCCGCCATGGAGATGTACGTGTAGCGCTGCAGGGTGCGGTGGTCCTTGAGGAAGATCAGCGCGGCGACGAACAGGGCGATGCCCATCGCGGTGTAGATCAGCTGGTTGGTGGCCTTGCCGCCGGCCACGCCGATGGACTGCAGCAGCTTGGACTGGTCCAGTCGCCAGATCGCGACGAGCCCGAGCCCGTTCAGCAGCGTGGCCAGGGGCAGCAGCAGCGGGTCCGCGTACGGGGCGAACTTCCGTACGACGAGATGGGCGACTCCGGCCAGCAGTCCGAGGCCCAGGCCGTAGCCCAGCAGGCCGGACGGCACCTGGTCGTCGAGGGCGAGGCCTACGTTGGCGTAGGCGAACACCGGGATGACGACGGCGAACACCAGGAGCGCCAGCTCGGTGTTGCGCCGGCTCGGTGTGCCGATCGAGCCGATCGTGGACGTGTGGTGCGTCGGCGTGTTCGTGCTACTGCTCATCGTGTGACAGGGCCCCTCACGGCTGCTTACTGCTTACCGCACAGCGAGACCAGCTTCTGCTCTTCGTCGGAGAGGCTGGGGCCGGGTGTGGGAGTGGGTGCGGTCGTGGACTTGGAGGACGACGGTGCCGAGTTCGTCGGGGTCGGCGTCGGGCTGGACGTGGCCTTGGACGTCAGGGAGGTCTTTGTGGTTCCCGTGGTCCCGCCGGCCTCGCCCTCACCGGTCTTCGCGTTGTTCTCGGTCTCGGCGGCGCGGCGCTCGGCGTCCTTCTTGCACGCGGAGGCCTGCACGGCGAGCTCGTCGACCTTCGACTGGGCGTCGCTGAGGCCGCCTTCGGCGATGGTCGCCTTGACCTGCTTCTGCTGGTAAGGCGGCAGGTACTTGAGTTCGATCTCGGGGTGGTCCTTCTCCACCTTCGAGAGCGAGACCCAGGCCAGGTCCTGGCTGATGCCCCGGTACAGCGCGACGTGCTCGTCCTTGGTGCCGACGTAGTACTGCGTCTGCGTCCAGCGGTAGCCGCCGTACAGGCCGCCGCCGATGACGGCGAGCGCCAGCGTGATGTAGAGGGATCTCTTCAGCCACTTGCGTCCGGCGCGCGGTTTGACGAAGTCCTCGTCGGAGTAGTCGCCGAAGCCGCCGGTGGGCACATAGCCGGTGGTGTCGCCGCTGCCGGGCGGGCCGAACTCGCCGCCGCCGCCCTGTCCGGGCACCGGCCGGCCGAGGCTGGAGGCGCGGCCCGCGGGCGTCTGCATGGCGCCGTTGTCGTGCAGCTGGTGCTGGTTCTCGGCGACCGCGCCCACCACGACCGGGGTGTCGGAGAGCTGCCCGGCGAGGGTGTCTCCGGAGTCGATGTCGAGGACGTCGGCCACGATGACCGTGATGTTGTCGGGGCCGCCGCCGCGCAGCGCGAGCTGGATGAGCTCCTGCACGGTCTCCTGCGGGCCCTGGTAGCTGGCGAGGGTGTCCTCCATCGTCTGATGGGAGACGACCCCGGACAGCCCGTCGGAGCAGATCAGGTACCGGTCGCCGGCGCGGACTTCGCGGATGGAGAGGTCGGGCTCGACGTGGTCGCCACTGCCCAGCGCGCGCATCAGCAAGGAGCGCTGCGGGTGGGTGGTGGCTTCTTCCTCCGTGATGCGTCCCTCGTCGACGAGGCGCTGCACCCAGGTGTGGTCCTGGGTGATCTGCGTCAGTACGCCGTCACGCAGCAGGTAGGCGCGGGAGTCACCGACGTGCACGAGACCGAGCCGCTGGCCGGTCCACAGCAGAGCGGTGAGCGTGGTGCCCATCCCCTCCAGCTGGGGATCCTCCTCGACCATCATCCTGAGCTGGTCGTTGGCGCGCTGCACGGCGGTGCCGAGCGAGGTGAGGATGTCGGAGCCGGGCACGTCGTCGTCGAGGGCGACGATGGTGGAGATCACCTCGGAGGAGGCGACCTCACCGGCGGCCTGGCCGCCCATTCCGTCGGCGATCGCGAGCAGGCGCGGACCGGCGTAGCCGGAGTCCTCGTTGCCCTCGCGGATCATGCCTTTGTGCGATCCGGCGGCGAAGCGCAGTGACAGACTCATGCGCACCTCGCCCGTCGGCTCCGGGTACATCCGCACGGTGCCCACCCTCCGGTCGGGAGCGCGCCGGGGCCCGTCGTGTGGACCGCCGCTGCGTGCTCGCTCCGCTCGCTCATTGTCGTACTACTTCCGCAGCTCGATGACGGTCTTGCCGATGCGGATCGGCGCGCCCAGCGGAATGGGCGTGGGAGTCGTCAGTCGGCTCCGGTCGAGATACGTGCCGTTGGTGGAGCCGAGGTCCTCGACGATCCACTGGCCGTCCCGGTCCGGGTAGATCCTGGCATGCCTGCTGGACGCGTAGTCGTCGTCCAGCACGATGGTGCTGTCGTGCGCGCGGCCCAGCGTGATGGTCTGCCCCTGCAACGCCACCGTCGTACCCGTGAGGGTGCCCTCGGAGACGACCAGCTTGGTGGGGGCGCCGCGGCGCTGCCGGCCACCGCCGCTGTTGCTCGGTGCCGCCTGCTGGCGCTGGGGCGGGGGCGCGGCCTGGCGCGCGGCCGCCTGCCTGGGGGCTTCCCGGCGCGAGCCGCGCTGTGTGACGCGCGTTCCGAACAGGTCGCTGCGGATGACCTGCACGGCCACGATCACGAACAGCCACAGTACGGCCAGGAAACCCAGCCGCATGACCGTGAGGGTCAGCTCTGACATTGCCCCCGCTTCACCCTTCGGCTTGCCGGTAAATGATGGTGGTGCTGCCCACGACGATCCGCGAGCCGTCGCGGAGCGTAGCGCGGGTGGTGTGCTGCCCGTCCACCACGATGCCGTTGGTGGACCCGAGATCCTGGATCGTCGAGGGCGTTCCGGTCCGGATCTCACAGTGCCGGCGCGAGACGCCGGGGTCGTCGATCCGCACGTCGGCTTCGGTGCTGCGGCCCAGCACCAGCGTCGGGCGGGAGATCTGATGGCGGGTGCCGTTGATCTCGATCCAGTGCCGCATGCGGGCGCCGGGCTGCGCGGCCGCCGCGGGGGCGGGCCGCTGGCCGTGGGGTGCGCCGCCGGGACGGCCGCCGGGGGGCGGCGCCGACGGCATGGGGGGAGCGGCCGCGGGCGGGTAGCCGTAGCCACCCTGGCCGCGCGGGGCGGCCGGGGAGGGGGCCGCGGGGGCGCGCTCGGGAGCCTGCTGGTTGCTGGAGGAGGCGAGCGTACGGCTGCGCACCCGGTACAGACCGGTGTCGAGGTCGTCCGCTTTCTCCAGGTGGACCTTGATGGGGCCCATGAAGGTGTAGCGCTGCTGCTTCGCGTAGTCGCGCACCATGCCGGCGAGTTCGTCGCCGAGCTGGCCGGAGTAGGGGCTGAGGCGCTCGAAGTCCGGCGCGCTCAGCTCCACGATGAAGTCATTGGGGACGACGGTCCGGTCGCGGTTCCAGATGGTCGCGTTGTTGTCGCACTCCCGCTGGAGCGCTCCCGCGATCTCCACGGGCTGGACCTCGGACTTGAACACCTTGGCGAAGGTGCCGTTGACCAGACCTTCGAGACGCTGCTCGAACTTCTTCAGGACTCCCATGGGGCACCTCCTCCTTCGTAGCCGTCCTGGTACAGCTTGCTGTCGTACTTGCTGCCGTACGCGTACTGCGTACCGCTGTCGTCTTCGTACTGCGTACTGCTGTTGTCCTGGTACTGCTTACTGATCGTATCCACGCGTCGGGAAATCGGCTGGTTCCCCCTGTCGGCCCGGTCGACGGGTTGTCGACGCCTTCCGAAGCCCCCTCCCGAGGTTCCCTCCGGGACACCTCTTCGAACTCCTCCCGGCACTACTCCTGCCATGGATCGTAGAGGCGCCCCGTGACCAGTGTCCCGCACCTGAGGGTGCGGCCCGTCCGGCTCCTGGGGAGATGCCCAGGACCGGTACGAGGTTGATACGTGAACCGGTTCTGGCTGAGACGTGCGACGGGCGCGGACGCCGGTACGGGGAGGTGGGCCGTGTGCGGCCTGGGCGGGAGCACCGGCCGGCATGGCCGCGGGGCCACGGGAAAGGGATGTGATTCCACCCCTGGCAGCGTGCTAATCTTCTCGATGTCGGCAGGCGCTCACACCAGTTGGTGGGAGACGGACGACACACCCAATGCGCGGGTGGCGGAATAGGCAGACGCGCTGGATTCAGGTTCCAGTGCCCGCAAGGGCGTGGGGGTTCAACTCCCCCCTCGCGCACAGCGAAGAACCGACGGAACGGGTCTTCACCAGTGACGAAAGTCATGGTGGGGGCCCGTTTCTCGTTGGTGTGCCGGGCTTCGGCTCGGACGAGGGCGCGGCAGGGCCCCGGCGGTGAGGTATCTCACGGTCGGGGCCCTGCTTCGTTGCTGCTGGTTGTTTTCCGGGTGGTGCTGGGGTGGTGCCGGCTGGGGTCAGGAGGCCGGCGCCAGATGTCCGGTGGGTGTCCAGACCTTGCGCTCTTTGGTCTTCCGCCTGTGATGTGTACGACGGCGGGGGCGCTCACCGCCGAGTGCGAGCGTCTCAAGCCACTTCTTGATCTTGCGGCGGTTCGCGTGGGCGAGTTGGAAGGCCAGGAGGATCGTCTGGGCCGCGATGCCGCGGATGCGGCGTGAGCCCGCTGCTTCGATGCCCTCAGCGAGTGGGTTTTTGGCGAAGCCGTTGTAGCCCTCGACGCTGTTGCGTAGGCGGAAGTAGATCTTCTGCCATTCAGGGCCGCCGTACTCCAGGGCCTGCCACTGCTTGGCGCCGGCTTCCGGGCTGACGGTGATGGCGTTCTGGCGGCAGACCTTGACCGGGCCCGCTGGGCTGGGTTTCGGGTCGATGAGGGGGAGGTGGATGCCGCGACCCAGGGTGTGGGGCTTGATGAGGCACTGGGCCTTGCCCGCTTCGGCGGGGCACATCATCCGCTGGTAGCCGTCGTCATCGGCGTTCTGTTTCGGCATGAGGCGGTAGCCGCGGCGGGCGGCGATCAGCCGGACCCACGTCTCCCGGTCGATGCGTTCGGCGTACAGGTCAATGGTGGCGTTGATCAGGGGCTTCGGCATGGACGGGCAGTACCAGCGGCCCTCGACGAGGATCGCGCCTTCCGTTCCGCCCTGCTTGCCGAGCTGGTCTCCCCGGTAGTCGTAGACGGGCTTGTAGCCCATGGCTCGGACGGGGATCTGCCACTCTGTGGGCTCGGAGTTGTTGTAGGCGCGGTCGCCGGCGAGGTAGCCGGGTTTGTATCCACGTTCCTGGAGCCGGTTGAGGATCTTCATGCCGTTGTAGGCGGGGCGTTGCCCGGGTTTGTCGAGAGCGACACCGAGGACGAGGGCCGGGAGGACGTCGGGGTTCGGGGTGCCGTCGTCAAGGAGCACGGCGTCGTGTTCGGTGTCACGGGTCACGACGAGGTGGGCGTCGTAGCCGTAGAGGTACTTCTTCTTGAGCGAGGTCTTCTTCTTGCGCTTGGAGGTCTGGGCTTTGTCCTTCTTGGCGGGCGGTAGAGGTGGGCGCATGGAGTCGGAGACCGGTACGTCGGGGTCGCGGTGGTCGCCGTCGCGTACGTACCAGCCGGCGTCGGGGTCGGTGGCGAGCTCGGGCCCGTTCGTGGCACGGCCGCGGGAGAACGTGCGGACAGGGGTGGCGTCGATGCCCAGGGAGACCTCCGCCAGTTCGCTCAGCAGGCCGTGGAGGGGCCGCACGGAGGCATCCAGCACGAACTCGGTGAACAGCGCCAAGCGCCGCTCCCGCTCTGCCCGGCCGTCGATGTCGGCTGCCGCCATCAGCTCGTTGGCCTTCTCTCGTGAGAGGTGTCCGTTGGGCGGCAACGGGGAGGGGTTCATCGCGTCCTTCATGGAGTGGAAGAGACGCCGGACAACGGTGTACGCCGCCTCGAATCCCCGGTCGTGGTCTTCGTAGTCAGATATGCCGAGCCGGGCGCGCAGCCGCGGGCCGATGCGGAAGTACAGGATGTCCGTGACCCGCTCCAGGACGATCTTGCCACCGGTGTCCTGGGTGCAGATGTGGAGGCCGATCAGGAGGTTTCTGAGGTGCAGGGTGCGGTGGCGGCCGCGCGGGAGGTGGACGAACTCCTCCAGCAGTGGAACGAGTTGGCTGTTGTCGACTTCCTCGATCGCGGCCTCGACGTCGGCGTCGTCGATGAACCGGCGCTCGGTGCGCATCGCCAGGAGGCGCTCGTGGCGGTCGCTCGGCTGACTGCGTGGCGCTGTCATTGGCTGCCTCGCAGCAGGCGGGCGGCTTCTTCGGCGGGGACGGGGCGCAGGAACGGCAGGATGCGGGAGAGGCCGTGGAGGGTGTCGACGCCGGCCGCCGCCACGATGACGGTGATGGGAAGCCGCTCTTCGAAGAGTTCGGCCAGCCACGTGGCTCTGAGACGGCCCATGACAAGGCGCGGGACGTTCGAGCTGGACTGGGTGCGGGCCAGGAAGTTCGTGACGGTGTTGGTGCCGCGGCTGTAGGAGTTGGGGCGGAACAGATATTGAGCGGCGCCCGCCGTCTCGAGACGGTCGGCAGCGGAGGTCAGGACCCCTTCCCAGGGACGGCGGCAGAGGATCCCGCAGTGCTGGTGGCCGACCCCGACGGACTTGTCACCCTTCTTGATCACCTGGGTGTCGTCCAGCACCAGCGTCGCGCTCGGATCCCCCAACTCCCGTGCCGCGTAAGCCTGCACCTCGGCCAGCAGTCCGTCCGCGCTCCAGGACGCCTCGCCCAGAAACTTCTGGATCCGGTGCGGGGTGGCATGCCCGGCTCGCCCGGCCATCGTCCAGCCGTTCTTCCGGCCCAGGTCAGACAGCAGCCCCTCGATCAGATCGGCGAACACCTCCCGCGGCTCCGGCCGGGCGAACAGATGCCCCAACCCGTCCGTCAGGGCAGCCAGTTCCTCTGCCCACCCCTCAACGCGCTCCGCACTCACATCCATCAGCATGACCGGACAACGGTCAGCACCGATCACCAGTCACAAGATCTGAGGCTGTAGTACTTGACAGTGTTAGAAAAATCTATCCCTGCCAAATCGCAGCGAGGCCCGGCTAGCGTCACGACTCGTGCCACACCACCGGTGACCAAGCACGAAGACGGACGACGAGATTGATACGAGCCCTTAGCTCACTGACAGGCGGCAGCATACGGCGACGTGAAGAGCGGCCGATCCGAGGTCTGGCCTGCGGCCCAAGCTCAGGCCGATTAGTTTCTACAACGGCCATCGATGAACTTTGTTCTGAGTCTTTAACGAACCCGGGACACCTATCTATATGAAAGAGCCCATCATGGCCATACATGTCGTTATCGGCGCCGGTTCCATCGGCACGAATGTCGCTCGCCTGCTCGCCGACCGCGGTGAAAGCGTCCGCATTGTCACGCGCAGCGGCTCGGGCCCGGAGTATCCGCAGGTCGAACGGGTCGCCGCGGATGCTTCCGACCCCGGCCGCTTGACCGAACTGTCTCGCGGCGCAAAGGTAATCTATCACTGTGCGAACCCGCCTTCCTACACAATGTGGGAACGGCTGTTGCCGCCCATACAGAATGCGGTCATCGCAGCCGCGAAAGCAAACAGGGCCGTGCTGGCAATTACTGGCAGCATGTACGCTTACGGCCCGCAGCCTGGCGGTATGATGAACGAATGCACCCCCATGGCCGCCACTGGGCCTAAAGGCCGTCTCCGTAAACGGCTGTGGGAGCAGGCCCTTAACGCCGGAATCCGCACCGTGGAGGTTCGCGGGTCCGACTACATCGGCAAGGACTCGAATGGCCTGTATTCCATAATCATTGAGCCGGCAATGAAGACGGGCCGAGCAGCCTGGGTGCCTGCCGATCTAGACGCGCCACATACCTTCACCTTCAACGGAGACATGGCTCAGGCCCTGGTCGCACTTGGAAACGATGAGCGTGCGTGGGGTCAGGCGTGGCATGTGCCGTCGCCACCGGCCATCAGCATCCGTGAACTGGCGCGGCGCTACGCCGCCGCTGCAGGTCGGCCCCCGGTCAAGCTGATCCCGATGCCACGCGCGGCAATGCGCACAGCTGGGCTTTTCGTGCCGACAGCGCGCGAAATGGCCGAAATGGACTATCAGTGGTACTCGCCGTTCCTCATGGACGCCTCAAAAACAGCTGACACCTTCGGCCTCACCGCCACCGACCTGGACATCATTATCAATAATCAGGTGAGCGCGGCGGCGGCTTGATCCCGCCTCCCGATTTCGACAGCAAGCAGCGATTCCGGCACTGCGCTTCGTCATGACACGTCCGGCGAATCGGCCCTTATCGCATTTGCGTCAATCCTGCGGATACCTTTCATGACACAGCCCAGATGGTGGGCCTTCTCAAGCACAGGGGAAATCACAGCTCGCGGCGGCTCACTCCGCGCGCTTTTGGAGCTCGGCCAGGTAGTCGGCGATCGCGTGACGGTTGCGGGCCAGGATGTCGATGTGCTCGGTCAGACTGTCACGCTCTCGTTCGAGAGCCGCCACCGTCTCGGATGTGACGCCTTCGAAGACGATCGGATCGCGCGGTGATTGCAGGCAGGGAAGGATCGCGCGGATTGCCTGCGTCGACAGGCCCGCGTTGAGCAGTTCTCGGATCTGCTGGTCGCGGCCCAGGGCTGCTTCGCTGCAGTCGCGGTAGTTGTTGGGCCCGCGGGTCGAGGTGATCAAGCTCTTTGCCTCGTAGAACCGCACCTGTCGCGGCGACGCACCACGTGGTGGACCTGTGGGGTGGCCATCGCGATGCGGCACGCACACAGCCCTGGCAGCGCGACACTCACCGCCATCCACCGAGCCCTCGGTGCCGACTGAGTGCGCGGCGGCATCCGGCGAAGATGTGACCCAGACCACAAGAGAAACGATGCAGTTTCGATCACCGCAGCGTTAACCGAGGCCAAGCTGAACGAAACCGTTTCGTTCAGAGGGGGTGGGCGATGACTGAGCACACACCCACTCGCAGCGATCACTGCCCGCGCCGATAGTCCGCATCCCGTTGGGAGAACGCCCACCATGACCTCCGTACTCATTGTCAATGAGCAGTCCTTGCAGCGCCGCGGACTGCGCATGCTCCTGGCGGAGGAGCCCGGCCTGACTGTCGTCGGCGAGGCCTCGAGCGGGGCCGAGGCGGTCCGCATGAGCGCCGCACTGTGCCCCGACGTCGTGGTGATGGACAGCCACATTTCCGACTCGGACGGCACCGAGACCATCCGCCGCATCACACGGCCTCCCACCCTCCCCCGGACCCCCGAACTCTCCAGAACGCAAGGGAACCGCCCACGCGTGCTGATCCTGACCCCCGCCGGCCACGAGCAGCGCGCCTACGCCGCCCTGCGCGCCGGTGCCGGTGGATTCCTTCTCCACGACGCCACCCCCGGCGAACTGACCGCGGCCATCCGGGTCGTGGCCGCCGGAGACGCCGTCATCACCCCCGGCCTGACCCGCTCTCTCATCGACACTGTCCGACAGTTCCAACCCGCGCTCCCTGCCGAGCGGGAAGTCGGAATCGGCACGCTCACCGAGCGGGAGCGTGTCGTGCTCACCGCCGTCGCCTCCGGCTGGTCCAACGCCGAGATCGCTGCGCGGCTGTCCATCGCCACGACCACCGTCAAGGCCCACGTCAGCAACATCCTCGCCAAGATCGGTGCCCGCGCCCGTGTCCAGGCGGTGGTCTTCGCCTACGAATCGGGCCTGGTGCGGCCAGCCGCCTGAACAGCCCGAAGCCCTGCCGCGGCCTCCAGCTGGTCGACCGCTGTGGGAGACCACCTCCGACCTGAAGATCGCCGAGCAGGTGAACCGCCTGGTCCGACTGTCGCGCCAGGCCGGGGACCTGGTGGTGTGGGTGCTGCACTCCGAGCCCGGCACCTTCGACGTCTTCGACCCGGCCCTCGGCCATGTCCGGCTCATGGAGGAGCTGGAGCGAGCGGACGGGGTGCAGATTGGTGCGGATATACCACCACCGCGGTCAGCCGGGGCCCGTACTGCACCGGCGCGTCCACCCCGGCCGGAGCATTTGCGCAGGTCGCCGTCGCGCATCCGCACCGCCGCGCCAGCCGGTGCTCGACAACCCGGGAAGTTGCCCATCACGCCGCCGAGAGATGATCACCCGCCAGGCCCGCACGGCACGGCCCCCCGCAGCCACGCCGGTGTCAGGACAGGGGCCAGTGGCGCAAGGCGGCGTCGGCCAGCTCCTGCAAGTCGTCGCGGGCGACGCCGCTCGCGGCTTGAACGGCGATGCCGTAGGCGAGGGTGGTGAGGTAGCGGGCCAGGAGGCCGGGGTCGGTCTGCGGGGGCAGATCGCCGTCATCGACGGCGCGCCGGAACCGCTCGCGGATGCGGGCGTATCCGGCAGTGCGCCAGTCGACGAGGAGGGCGCGGACATCCTGGCCGGAGTCGCTGGTGGTCAGGGCCCCCTGGACGCCCAGGCAGCCGTGGGGGTGGGCCGCGCGGGTGGTGGTGCGCACGGTGCCGGCCAGGATGGCGGTGGCGACGCCAAAGGCAGTCGGCTGCTCCAGGGCCTGGGCCAGGTAGGCGCTCGGGCCGTCGGTGTAGCGCTCCAACACCTTGCGGAACAGCTGCTCCTTGTTGCCGAACGCGGCGTACATGCTGGTGGTGGAGATCCCCATCGCGTGCGTCAGGCCGGCGGTGCTGGCCCCCTCGTAGCCATGCTGCCAGAACACCAGCATGGCGCGCTCAAGGGCGGCGTCGGCGTCGAATCCTCGCGGTCGGCCGATCGGGCCGGTCGGTTTCGTCTCCACCCCCACACCCTACCCCTTCCGCAGTGTTCGCTGCAGAAGTGCTACGGTCCACTTCTGCAGCGACTGCTGCAGAAGTGGAAGGGGCGGCACGCATGGGACTGCTCGACGGAAAGAGCGCTCTCGTCACCGGGGGCAGCGCCGGCATCGGCCTGGCCAGTGCGGTCCGGCTGGCAGCTGAAGGCGCGCACGTCTTCATCACCGGCCGGCGCGCGACCGAACTCGACGCGGCCGTCGACCT
Source organism: Streptomyces sp. NPDC001530 (assembly GCF_042894545.1). NCBI lineage: Bacteria > Bacillati > Actinomycetota > Actinomycetes > Kitasatosporales > Streptomycetaceae > Streptomyces > Streptomyces sp. NPDC001530. The sequence goes on along the minus strand of NZ_JBIAVS010000012.1, from coordinate 9,877 downwards.
GATCGGTCCTGCGGCAACTGCGGTGACCGGCGACATCGCGAACCTGGACGACCTGGATCGGCTCTACGCCACCATCCGCAGCCGGGGCGGGGGCCTGGACGTGCTGTTCGCGAATGCCGCCGTCGCCGCGCTCGCTCCGCTGGAGCAGGTCACCGAGGAGCACTTCGACACCCTGTTCGGCATCAACGTCCGTGGCCTGCTGTTCACCGTCCAAAAGGCCCTGCCGCTGCTCAACGACGGCGCCTCGGTGATCGTGAACGGCTCGACCAACGGGGACGTCGGCGATGCGGAGCTCGGCGTGTACGCGGCGACCAAGGCCGCCACGCGCTCGTTCGCCCGGACCTGGGCAAACGAACTCAAGGGACGCGGCATCCGGGTCAACACCCTCACCCCCGGCCCGACCGACACCCCCGCCCTGGCGGGGCTGACCCCCGACCCGGAACGGTTCAAGCAGCACCTTGTGACGCGGGTGCCGCTGGGCCGGCTCGGGCGCCCGGAGGAGGTGGCCGCTGCCGTGGCCTTCCTGGCATCCGAGCAGAGCAGCTTCATCACCGGTTCGAGCCTGTACGTCGACGGCGGCCTGAACCAGATCTGAGAGGCGGACCCCATGCCCACCATCGGGATCATCGGCGCCGGCGAGGTCGGCAGCCAGATCGCCCGGGCGGCCCTGGCCCACGGCTACAGCATCGTGATCGCCAACTCGCGCGGACCGGAAACCCTGCAGCACCTGGTCGCGGAACTTGGCCCGTCCGCGCGGGCCGCCCGCGCCGCGGACGCTGCAGCCGCCGGGGATTTCGCCGTCGTGGCCGTCCCGCTGAAAACGGTCAACAACCTGCCGGTCGACGCCCTCGCCGGCAAGATCGTATTGGATACGAACAACTACATGATCTGGCGCGACGGTCACTTCGCCCGCATCGACTCCGGCGAGACGACCGTACTCGAGCTGCGCCAGGAGCACCTGCCCGCCTCCCGGGTCGTCCAGGCATTCACCCATATCCAAGCTCCCCGCATCACCACCGCCGGCCGCCCCGCGGGCGCCCCCGACCGGCTGGCGCTTCCGACCTCCAGCAACTTCCCCGACGCCGTCGACCTCGTGACCCGGCTCTACGACCAGTTCGGCTTCGACACCGTCAACAACAGTCCATTGAGCGCCTCGTGGCGCACGGCCCCCGGTCAACCCGCCTGGACCGCGCTGGCGCACCAAACGCGCGACGAGCTCATCGCCAACCTGAGCCGAGCACAGCGCCTTGCTCCGACGTGACGCTGACCGGCGGGCCCCCTCCGCAGCCGCGGCCGTCCGGCGCGGCCGCGGCGGGCATTCCCGCTCTGACCCTCCACGCGCGGCCCCGATCCGGAGCCACCCCACAGAAAGGCCCCTCACATGTCCGACAGTGATCTGCGCACGTTCTACCGGCGCTACCTCGAAGCGCTCAACGCCCACCAATTCGATGGCATGGACGCATTCATCAACGACCGGACCACGTTGAACGGGGAGCCCGCCACCCGCGACGACCTCCTGGTCGTGCAACGGCAGGACGTGGACGCGGTACCGGACCTGCACTGGGAGTTGCAGGAGCTGCTCTTCGACGGTGACCGTCTGGCTGCGCGCCTGGTCAACACCGGCACCCCCGTGAAGCCCTGGCTCGGCGTGGCTCCCACCGGCGCCTCGTTCGAGATCGTCGAGTACGCCATCTACCAGGTCCGCGACGGGCGGTTCGTGCACATGACCGCCCTGCACGACGCCGGTGAACTGCGCCGGCAGCTGACCGGCTGACCTGCAAGTTCGCGCCTGCCCCACTTAGACATGTCCGCATACCGAGAACGGCCCGCTCGGGCACTTCACTTGCGAGGATCTGCATGACCATCACACTGATCACCGGGGCCAACAAGGGCATCGGCTTCGAGACCGCCCGACAGCTGCTGGCGGTGGGCCACGTGGTTTACCTCGGCGCGCGGGACGTCGAGCGCGGACAGCAGGCCGCGGCGGCGTTGGACGCGAGATTCGTGCAGCTCGACGTGACCGATGACGCCTCCGTGCTCAGCGCGCTGGCGGCCATCGATGCGGCCGAGGGCCGGCTCGACGTCCTGGTGAACAACGCAGGCATCTTGGGGGACGGAGCCCTCGACGGCCCCACCGCCCTGCGCGCCTTCGACACCAACGCGGTCGGCCTCGTGCGGGTCACGGAAGCGGCGCTGCCCCTGCTGCGCAAGTCCGCGAACCCCACCGTGGTGACCGTCTCCAGCAGCGCCGGATCCTTCTGGGCCGTGACCAACCCGGACCGTCCGGAGTACGCCTTGCCGCTGGCGCTGTACTCGGCGTCCAAGGCCGCCGCCACCATGCTCACCGTCCAGTACGCCAAGGCCCATCCGAGCATCAAGTTCAATGCCGTCGAACCCGGCACCACCGCGACGGACCTGACGGCGGCCTTCGGTGTCGGCAGGACGCCGGAGGAGAGCGCGAGGGTCGTCGTACGTCTCGCCACACTCGACGCGGACGGCCCGACCGGCACCTTCCAGGACGAAAACGGGGAGGTGCCCTGGTAGGCAGGCCAGCGCGGCTGGGAGGACCCAGCCGCGCCCAGGCCGGCGGGTCACCGGCCACATCCATGCGGTGTCCCGTCCCCTACGGGCGAGCGGCGCCGGACACATCCTCGACGTCGTGCGCGCCGACCGCCTCGCCCCGCGCATCCACGACAGAGCGCTCTTCGCCATGGACCTCATCGCCCGCCACCCACACGGACGAGCTGCTGTCCAGCATGCAGTGCATGGTGCGGACCCTCGCCGCCGCCGGCGAGGGTCCGGCGCGAGCGCTGGTCGGCCGGACCCGAAGCGAGGGCATGAAGCTGACCGGTGCGGTGGTCTGCCGCAGCAGATGACCCAGCGAGTGCTGGAGTCCGCTGTGGAGGGTGAGATCACCGGCCACCTCGGTTGTGACCAGGTGGGAGGTCCGGGAGTGCGGTGGGCACGCCACCACATGTGAACGGATCGGCCAGACGCTCGCAAGTCTGCGGATTGCTTGCCCGATTGCGAAGCGCCTTTCCCCGTGAAGGCAAGGTGACGACACCAGGTGCCCCCAGATACGGGGCGAGCGGCATACAGCCCTTTCCCGGCCGGCCTGTGGTCCGACCCGCTCCGCGCCCCGGTGAGTTCACTCAGTTCAAGCGGCTCCGTATCGCCCGAAGCACGCCTCGACCGCCCAGCGGCGGCCGGCCACCCGGTGCTGCCGGTCGGGCCACTGCCAGGAGGCGGACTTCGGCCCTCGCCCAGTTGTGGACGCGCGGGCCGTGCGCGCCGTTGCCGCACGAGCGGCGCTTCTGACGCCACCGCCCGGACGCGCGTCACATCTGGACGCACCTCACACCGCCCCGGCTCCAACGGCGCCCGCGCTCCCCGAAATCCGCCGGTGGATGTCCGCGAGCATGTTGCGCATCGCAAGGTGGAAGAGCTCAGCCTCGTGGTCCCCGAGGAACGAGGTGTGTCCGAACACCTCAAGGACGACCATGCCGTGCATGCGCCCCCACGCCTCCATGAGCAGGGCGATCGCGGGCGGCGGGAGGACTCCCGGCCCGTCCGGGGGCAGATGGTCCAGGTAGGCCCGGAACTGGGGCGAGAGCGGGGGCATGTCGGCCGCCGCGAGCTGCTCCAGGCTGAAGCCGCCGAAGAGCTCACGCTGGAAGATCGTACTCATCCGGCGGGCGGCAATGGTGGAGGCGCCGTCGGCCGGGGCCGCGTAGCCCCGCAGCGGTGTCCCGAACAGGAGCTTGAACCGCTCTGGATGGTTGACGGCCCAGCGCCGGTAGCCCTCGGCCGCGTCCAGCAGACGCGACACGAACGGCCGGTCCGCCACCGAGTCCGCCGCAGTGGCCCCAGCGCCCGCAGCCGAGTCGGCCGTCGAGTCGACGGCGGCCTGGACGGCGGCGAACAGGTCCTCGTATCCCTTGGTGACGAGCATCGTGACGAGGGCATGTCGGTTGGGAAAGTAGTGGTAGAGCGCCTGCACGGTCATGCCGAGGCTGCGCGCGACGGCCCGCAGGGACAGCCCCTCAGGACCGTGCTCGGTGATGTGCAGTTCGGCGGCGTCCAGGATCTCCCGCACCGCTGTGGCCCGCCGCCGCTCCCGCAGCGTGGGCGGAGCAGATGAGGCGGATCGAGCGGCCGGAGCGGAGGGAGCAGACGGCGCGGACGGAGCCGCCGGGGCGGCGGTCTTCGGCAGTTCGGGTACGGGCATGGGCCCACCCTACGGTGCACCTCTGACACCTGAACATAAACCGAGCATTGTCAGGTAAATCTCGCACTGCCAACTTCCCCATGACCTCCCCTAGCGTCGTCGCGTCCCCGCAAACACATTGACCGCAAAGGAGATTCCGCGTGTTCGAACGCATAGCCGAGCTGGCGATCCGCCGGGCCCGGCTGGTACTCATCGTCGCCGTCGTGGCGACAGCTCTCATGGGTGCCCTCGGTAGCGGCGCATTCACCAAGCTGCTGGGCGGCGGTTTCGATGACCCGGCTTCCCAGTCCACCCGGGCACGCAATCTCATCGACAAGAAATTCGGCGGCGAGACCAACCTCGTGCTGCTGGTCCGCGCCGGCGACGGCCGGGTCGACACCCCGTCCGCCGAGCAGAACGGCAAGGCACTGGTCGCGAGCCTGAAGAAGGAGAAGACGCTCGCGAACGTCGTCTCCTACTGGGACACGCGGAGCGCCCAACTCCTGTCCAAGGACGGCCGCGAGGCCATGGTCCTCGCCCACGTCAAGGGCGACCCGACCCAGCAGCAGAAGAACGCCACGAGCCTGCTCGACGACTACGACGGCACGTACGACAAAGCCCTCACGGTACGGGCCGGTGGGGTGGCCGCCGTCGGCAACGACATGTCGACGCAGGTGGTCGAGGATCTTGAACTGGCCGAGCTGATCGCGATCCCGCTGACCCTCATCCTGCTGCTGTTCGTTTTCGGCAGCGTGGTCGCCGCGCTGCTGCCGCTGGCCATCGCCGTCATCGCCATCCTGGGCTCGTTCGCCGAACTGTCCCTGCTCGCCGACGTCACCAGCGTCTCGAACACGGCGACCAACCTCACCACGGCCCTCGGCCTGGGACTGGGCATCGACTACGGCCTGTTGATGATCAGCCGGTTCAGGGAACAGCTCGCGACCGGCGCGAGCGTGGAGGACGCCGTCCGCCGGACGGTGCACACCGCCGGCCGCACCGTCGCGTTCTCCGCCTCCACCGTGGCCGCCGCACTCGCGGCGCTTCTCGTCTTCCCGCAGTATTTCCTGCGCTCGTTCGGCTTCGCCGGGGTCGGCGTCGTCGCCATCGCGGCCGTCAGCGCGCTGTTCGTCATGCCGCCGCTGCTCGTCGTCCTGGGGCACCGGGTCAACAAGGGGCAGATGCCATGGGCGAAGACCGCGAACACCACCACGCGCGTCTCCATATGGGCGCGGCTGGCGCGTACCGTCATGCGGCGGCCCGCGCTCACCGCGCTGCCCGTCCTCGCGGTCCTGCTGGTGGCGGCGAGCCCGCTGCTCGGCATCACCTTCGGCACCCCGGACGAACGCGTGCTGCCCAAGGACGCGGAGAGCCGCCAGGTCTCCGCGACGCTCCAGAAGAACTTCAACGGCAACGACAACGCCGCCCTCCAGATCGTCATCGGCCAGAACGTCGGCCAGAACGTGGACAAAGCCCTGCTGGATACGTACGCCGATCAACTGTCCCAGCTCAAGGGCGTGGTACGGGTCGAGACCAGCACCGGAACCTACACCCACGGGCAGGAATCGGCGGCCGGTCCCGGCAGCGCCAACCTCAGCCGCCCCGAGGGCCAACGGATCAGCGTCGTCAGCTCCTTGACGCCGAAGTCCGACGCGGCACAGAGCCTGGTCGGCGACGTACGGGCGCTCACCTCGCCCCCCGGCACCCACCCGCTGGTGGGCGGCATCGACGCCGAACTGGTCGACGCCAAGCACTCCATCAGCGGCCAAATCCCGCTCGCCATCGGCCTGGTCGTCCTGACCACGTTCGTCCTGCTCTTCCTGTTCACCGGCAGTATCGTGCAGCCGCTGCGCGCCCTGGCCCTGAACGCGATCACCCTGGTGGCGACGCTCGGCATCATGACCTGGATCTTCCAGGACGGCCATCTCTCCTCCCTGCTCGGCTTCACGGCGCAGCCGATGGAGATGTCGATGACCGTGCTGATGTTCTGCATCGTCTTCGGTCTGTCGATGGACTACGAGGTGTTCGTCACCAGCCGGATCAAGGAACTCCACGACCAGGGCGAGGACACCGAGTCCGCCGTCACCAACGGCCTCGGGCACACCGGGCGCATCGTCACCGCCGCCGCCTGCCTGCTCGCGGTGAGCTTCTTCGCCTTCGGTACGTCCAAGCTCAGCTTCATGCAGATGTTCGGCCTGGGCAGCGGGCTGGCCATCCTCATCGACGCCGTCGCCATCCGCGGTGTCCTCGTCCCGGCCGCGATGCGCCTGCTCGGCGGCTCGGCCTGGTACGCGCCCGGCTTCCTGCGCAGGTTCCACAGCCGGTTCGGCCTCAGCGAAAGCGCGCCCGAGCCCGCTGCCGCGCGCGAACCCGCAGTCTCACGGGGTTGACTCCGGCCCACAGCGTCCTGCCCCTCGCGGAGTCCGGCCGGGGTAACACCGCCCAGCGGGCAAGCGAGGACGACGCCGCAGGCGCTCATCAGCGCAGCTGAACGGGGGGCGCCCAAGCGGGGTCGCGGCCGGTGAAAGCGACCAGCCGGTCCAGAGGTGGTGCGCTTGCGTCGATGGCGATTTCGGGGCCGAAGGGCAAGCCGGGGCCACGGTATTCCGGCTGGATCACGCCTTCGAGCACGGTGAGGGCATGCTGGCAGGTTTGCGGGTCCGGGTCCCATCGCTGGCCGGTCGCACGGGCCAGGTCCCAGCCGTGGCCGAGCGTTTCGATCAACAGCAGGTCGATGACTACGGAGCCCGGATAGGCGCCGCCCAGCAGCGGAACGTTCACGGTAGCTGTCGCGAGGCCGCCGGCCAGGGCCGATCGGATCGTGGTGGTGAGGTGCGCGATCACGGCACTCGGGTGGTCGGGGCCCGTGAACACGGACGGGTCGGGCCGGTCGCTGCCGGACGGGTCAGTGAAGGCAGCGTCGAAGTAGGTGAGCCAGCCCAGCAGGTGGCGGCGCAACGTGCTCACGTCGAAGTCGTCGCACGGCGTGGGGAGCTTGTCCTGCTCAGGAGTGATGCCGGGGAACTGTTGAGTCAGGTCCTCGAGTACCGGAAAGATCATGGAACTACTTTCTCTGATAGGTGACTATATCGAGTATAGGTCACTGTCAACGATCACGGTCGGGCAGGGTCTACAGTCATAGGGGTGGTGACACAAGAGGCCGGACGGCGGGCCGAGTACGCGGCTGCGACCCGTCAAGCGATCCTGCTGGCGGCGCGGGCACTGTTCGTCGAACGGGGCTATTTCGACACCCGGGTGCAGGACATCGCCCGCGCAGCGCGGGTAGCAGCGCCCACCGTCTACGCGGCGGTCGGAGGCAAGAGCGGTGTGCTACGCACACTCATCGAGGACGGGGTGCGCGCCGCTGAGGCCGGCGGCATCTACGAGCGGATCGCTGCGCAAACCGACCCCGGCGCGCTGCTGCGCATGCTCGTGGACGGCACTCGAAGCGAGTTCGAGCTCTGGTCGCCGATCATGCGTCAGGCGATCGCCGCCGCACCCCAGGACGCCGGGATCCGGGAGAGCGTCGGCGCGGCGCACGACAGCCTGCGCCGCGGATTGCGGGCCACTGCGGCCCGGCTCGCAGAACTGGGCGCACTGCGTGCCGAAGTCACCGTCGACGAGGCTGCGGATGTGCTCTGGTACTTCCTCGGCAACGCCTCCTACTTCACACTGACCGACGACTGCCACTGGCCGCTCGACCGCTCCGCCGACTGGCTGCACCGATGCCTCACCGCCGCGCTGCTCGGCACGTAAGGAAGTAGCCGGCCAGGACCGCACGCCGTCGTGGGCGCGGCGGCCGCGCGACGGGCAGCCGCCGAAAACGGCCGGCGCCTCGGCCACCCTGCCGGTCCGATACGGCAAGGCCAAGAAGGGCTCGCCGCCCAAGCGCCGCAGCGTGCTGACCGTCTGGGCTGGACACCCGGCACCGTCGAGGAATGGATCAGCGAGGTGCGGCCCGGGATGCGGCATTCGACCGGCCGGGCCCTCTGGCCGTCCGAGCGAGGCCCTCGGGTCGGGGTCCAACGCCTGGACTCCCGCTTCGCCGCCTACCGGGACGCCGCGCTGGAGTTCCACTCGCCACGCAGGTCCTACATCACCCACCTGATCGAGGACAGCCACGATCCGCTGTTCGTCCAACAGCAGGTCGGCCACGACCACGCCTCCACCACCGCGATCTACACCTGCGTCTCCTCCGACTTCCGCACCCGCTCCCTGCGATGCGTCCTGGACGCCACCATCGAGGCCGCTCTGCGGCCGGGAAGGACCTCCTGATGCCACGCCAGATCAGCTACCGGTGGCGCCTGCGCGAGCTGATGGCCGTCCGCGGCATGTTCACCGTCGCCGAACTCATGCCGCACCTGACCGAACGCGGCATCACACTGTCCTCCTCCCAGGTCCACCGCCTGGTCTCCGCCACCCCGGAACGCCTGTCCCTGCCGGTGCTGGCCACCCTCTGCGACATCCTCGACTGCACGCCCACCGACCTGATCGCGACCTCGGCCCAGAACCTCCCGGCCCGCCGCGCCGCCGGCGAAGAGGCGCCGATCAACCTGGCCGCCCGCCGACCCACACGGGTCCGACTGACGCCAGAGGGTGAGCGGTGACGCCAGAGGAGTACGAGCGGTGGATGATCCGCGACTGGGCACGCTGCGGCCGTCGCGCCTCGAAGTCCGCCGAGTGGTCGGACGGCCCGATCTGCCGAACCTGCTACGAACGCGCGATGCGAGACCGCGGCCGCTGCCCCTGCTGCGACACCGACCGGCTGCTGCCCGGACGGGACACCGACGGCACACCGACCTGCCGCGACTGCGCGGGCATCGTCCGCGACTTCTTCTGCGATCGCTGCGGCTTCGAGGGGCTGCTGCTTGGCGGACGCCTCTGCGAACACTGCACCCTCGCCGACACGCTCGCCTGGATTCGTGGTTCTTTGGCGTCGCGTGGACGACGCCGGCGGCAGAGACGCCTTTCGTGTCCGAAGGCGCCTTGCGGAATCCATCGTCACGGGTAAGAACCCGGACATACAGGGAGGCCTTTTCCTGGTCCCCGGTCCCTGGGAAAACCAGTACCAGGCACGCCGGGAAGGCGGCTGAAGCGCGAGGTCAGGCGGGTGCGGCCGTCGGCTGGAGGGCCGGGCCGGCGTTGGGCGGGTCCCGTCTGCGCTGCCGCACGGGACGCGGTACGAACCGGGTGGCGGCCCGGCTCCCTCCCCGGAGCGGCACACGGCCCAGCGACCGGGGCACCTCGGGACTGCCCGCCGCGCTTCCGCAGCTCCTGGCTGGTGATCGCGACGCGGTTGAAGGCGTTCATCACGGTTGCAGGCCAGGCGATTGCCGAGACCTGGTCTTGGGCGAGTACGGCTGCGGCGGCGTCGTAGTCCTCGTCGCTGACGTGCCTGTCCGACACGTGGGTGGTCGCCTCGGTGACTTGGCTCGTTCCGGATCCAGCCTTGGTCCGGGGTGTCTCCGCATCCATCGTCGAAGCACCTGGCCTGCGGCGCGGGAAAAATCGCCCGACAACGCGGGAAACGATCTACACAGCGGTTGCGTCGACCCTGACCAGGGCATTCCGTCGGTTCGTGTGTCCCGAACGCAAGGAGGAGTTCGATGTAGGTAGAGCACCTTGTTGCGGTGCTGCGTGGAAGATGAAGGACTTTGGCCCTTCGGAGTCGCC
>NZ_JBIAVS010000011.1:0-368649 GCF_042894545.1 Streptomyces sp. NPDC001530 | reverse complement strand
TGGGAGGCTGCCCGGATCGCAGCCCACACAGTGCTCGATGCACTCGTTGGAGGGGCGGTCCGCCAAGACCGCCCCTGACACGCCATCAGCCAACTACACTCCGGACGACGCCTCTGACCAGGCCAGATAGCGAAACGCTGCTGGAGTATTAGTACTCCAGCCGTAGATCGTGATCTCGACGGTGAGGGGCGCCGAGGAGACAGGTGGTCAGTGTCGATCATCTGGACGAGATCGACCACGCCACCGAGGGTGTCCGTTCCTTCTCCGCCTACCCGACTACTCAAGTCCATCGAGACGGAGGGCGTCCCTTAATACGCTGAGCTTCTCGGTCGTCGCCGGGGTCCGCTCCTTCGCCTGTCCAGCGAGTCGGAGGGCATCCTCAATCTCGTTGAGTTTCGCGTAGGGCAGGGCGCCCGCCCGCTCGATCAGGTCGTCCCGGGACACGGTGGTCAGCCACGTGCAAGGGGTAAAGCCCGGACATGGGAACGCGAACCGCAGCACGCCTTCAAAGGGCAGTCCTTCCATGGCACCTACTGCCACTTCGACGCCCAGACCGCTGATGTCGACGCCCGCCGGAGCCACGACCTGCATCACCCGGATCCCGGACGCGTCGCCTTCCGACAGCAGTACGACCGGCCGCCGCTCGTCGAACTCGACCCACCAGACTTCGCCACGTTGCACATGTCCTCCTGACACAGGACCGCATGCGGACGCTGCGCGACCCTGACGCGCTGTGGAGACGGGTGCGGCCACGTTGATCATCGGTGTGTGAAGACAAACGATCACGCGGTGGCCGCAGATCACAGCGGAGACCCTGCCCGCTGGCAGGAGGCGTTCGATGGCCTGATGAGCCGGATAGCCGGGCGGTTCGCGCGGGTCGAACCCCGCCTCCGGGCCAAGCGCTTGGTGCTGGGCCTGCTGTCGGATCTGCCGCGCAAGAACTGCTGGACGATCGCAGAGTGGGCCGGGGAGGCCACCCCGCACGGCATGCAGCATCTGCTGTGCAGGGCCGCCTGGGATGCCGAGGCCGTCCGCGACGACGTACGCGAATACGTCGTCGAGCACCTCCACGACCAGGCCGCAGTGCTGGTCGTCGACGAGACCGGCGACGTGAAGAAGGGCACACGCACCGTCGGGGTCCAGCGCCAATACACCGGCACCGCCGGACGGATCGAGAACTCCCAGGTCGCCGTCTACCTCGTCTACGCCGGCGAGCGCGGGCACGCGGCGGTGGACCGAGAGCTGTACATCCCGCGCTCCTGGACCCGCGATCCGGACCGCTGCCGGGCCGCGGGGCTCAGCGAGGACACCGTCTTCGCGACCAAGCCAGAACTGGCCCGGGTGATGATCGAACGGTTCCTGGACACTGGACACCGTGTCGGCTGGGTCACGGGTGACGAGGTCTACGGCGGCAACCCGAAACTGCGATCCGCGCTGGAAAAACGCGGCATCGGCTACGTCCTCGCAGTGGCCTGCTCAGCCCAAATGACCACCGGCGCCGGCACGTTCCGCGCCGATGCGCTGGTGAAGAAGGTGCCGAAGCGGGCCTGGCAGAAGCTCTCGGCCGGACGCGGCGCGAAGGGACAGCGGTTCTACGACTGGGCCGTCATCGACCTCGCCGAGGCGGCACCGGGCCACCACCAGTTGCTGATCCGTCGCAACCGCACCACCGGTGAACTCGCCTATTACCGCTGTCACTCCACCACGTCGGCATCCCTGGCCACCCTGGTCAAGGTCGCAGGTTCCAGATGGCGGGTGGAGGAAACCTTCCAAAGTGAGAAGGGGCTGGCCGGACTGGATGAGCACCAGGTCCGCCGCTACGCGTCCTGGGCCCGCTGGGCCACCCTCGCGATGCTGGCCCATGCATTCCTTGCCGTCGTCCGCGCCGACGAACACGCACACCGCCCCACGCCGGCCAACCTGATCCCGCTGACCTGCAACGAGATCCAGCACCTGTTCATCAGCGTTGTTGTCCGGCCCGCTGTCGGCGGCGGCTGAACCTGGGCTCTGCCAAGATTTCCGTGAAGCCGATCATGGGATCGGTGTGGTCGTGACTCTGTGTTGTCGGCGGTCTGCGGCCACCAGCAGGACGCGTTTGCGGAGCAGGGGGTGTGCCGCCCGGCCGGCCATCTGCCGCTTGAGCAGCTTGATGTCCGTCACTCTGCCCTCGACACAGCCTGAGCTCCACTCGGTGCTCAGCCCGAGGGCGACCGCGTCGAGGTCGGTCATCAGCCCGTCGGCGAAGGCACGCAGTCCGTGGCTCTCGTCCGCGCGGGCGTCGGCAATCCACTGGGGCAGGCGGCGTGCGCTGCGGATGGCCATCATCGCGGCGAAGGACCGGACGTGCCCGGTGGCGGCCTCCAACTCGGGGCAGCGGGCCAGGATTTCCTTGAGTTTCTGCCGGTCGTCGTCGCTGACACGGTCGGGGTTGGCGGTGATCCAGCGGTCACCTTGCGCACCCCCGGCGGACGGGGCGGGGGCGGGGCGTCGGCCGCCCGGCGGAAGCGCCGGAGGTAGTCGCGGACGACGGAGTAGGAGCCGCTGTAGCCGCGCTCCCGCAGCTCGGCGTGGAGTTTCGAGGCGTCGGTGTGACCCTCGCGCCACCGCCTGTGCAAGTAGGGCTTGTAGGGATCCAGGATGCTGGGGAGGTTCTGCCAGCGGCCGGTGGCCAGTTCTTCCCAGGTCGCGGCCCGGGCATAGCGGCGGACGGTGTTGCGGGCCAGATCCAGGCGGCGGGCGACGGCCCGGACGCTCAGGCCCTGGTCCATCAGGGCGTGGACGTTGGTGTGGTGCTGCTGCACCCGGGCGGCCAGCCGGCCTGCGTGCGAGACGGGCGGGCGCTGGACCTCGGGCGCCGTGTCCGGGGCGGGAGCGGGATCGCGCAGGCAGGCGCTGTGCTGGCTGACCAGGCGTTTCACGGTCTCGGCGAGGTTGTGCCAGAGGTCGGCGACCTGGACGGCGTCCGGTGCTCCGGTGCGGGCGCCGTCGGCATACGCACCGCCGCGGTCGCGGCAGATGATCTCCACGCCGGGATGCTCGGTGAGCCAGGCGGCGAAGGTGGCCGCATCCCGCTCGGGCAGCAGGTCGATGGGGGCGCGGGTCTCGCAATCGACCAGCACAGTGCCGTAGTTGTGGTGGCCCTTGCGCAGGGCGAACTCGTCGACGCCGAGTACCCGGGGCGTTGCGGCGGGCGGGTCGGGCAGGGCCATGACCAGGGCCAGCAGGGTGGTCCGGCTGACCGGCGCCGGCAGCCGGGCGGCGAGCCGCTCGCCCGCCCGGCCGGCCAGGGCCACCGCGATCGCGCTCAGCAGGCTCCCCAGTTGTGGCGTCCGCCGCCCGTAGGGCACGGTCAGCCCGGCGACCTGCTCGGCGAACGTCACCCGAGCGCACCCCGGGGCGTCGCAGAACAGACGGCGGATGGCCAGCTCGATGCACACCTGCCGCCCGCCGACCGCACCGTCCGCGAGGCGGCGCCGGTATCCGCTGTGCCGCCGCACCGAGGCCCTCCACAGTCCGGGCACGGCACCGGCTCCGACTCCGGGGTTTTGGCCACGATACGTAACACCCCGCCCTCGGGGCTCACTTGCTCCACCAACACTCCGCCCAGGTGCGGTAACACCGTCTTCAGCAGCTCCTCACACGCGGCGAGTATCACGCCGTCAATGACGGAGCGTCACCGGCGCACAGGAGCATGATCGGCTTCACGGAAATCTTGGCAGAGCCCGTTTTTGGCCGTCGCCGAGAGGGGCGGCACGACGCGGACCGGTGGATGCAGGTGCGCACACCTTCTACCCCGAGCTGCGGCCGATCAGCGAGGAGTTCGTCCCGAAGGCGCTCGCGGTGAGCGGGCTCGACCGGGACCGGCTGATCAGGGACGGCAGCGCGTGTGGAGCGGCAGCAGCGTCGGCGGCGCAAGCCAGGTGAACCGGAGCAGCAGCTCAGCCTGCACGTTGACACAGCGCTGGAGCGGCCCGATGTCTCGGGTGTCGATGCGTCGCTCGCTGTTGGGGGTCGGGGTCAACCACTCCGGTCCGCTGTTTCCCTGTCAGTCCTCTGGACAGCGCCCCATTCTGAATGGAACGCTCCTTACAGAGCGCGGGGTTGGCGCCGATCGTGTCGCCCCGCATGGGGGAACGCACCGTCGCCCCGGCACTCGTCGGCGATCGCTGCGCACGCCCCGTCGCCCTTCTCAGCTCAGCCCGTAGCCCAGCACAGCTCGTATCGATCCCAGCGGGTCGTCGAACGCCGGCAATCTCCGCCGGCCGCAGCACGAGTCAGCGCCCCTACGTGGACAGGAGTTCCCCTGATGAGGGACCGAACTACCCCCGCCGCGCTCGCCGCCGTCCTCTTCGCCTTGGCGGCGGGCCTGACCGCCCCCGCCACGGCCTCGGCCGCCGGTGGGAGGGATTTCATCGTCGACACCACGTCCGACGCGGTGGACGCCGATCCGTCGGACGGTATCTGCCGCACAGCGGCCGGTCGGTGCAGCCTGCGTGCGGCGGTCATGGCTGCCAACGCCCGGCCGGGCAGCACCATCGCTCTGCCCGCCGGTCGATACCGGCTGACCATCCCGCCCAATCCTCTGCTTCTCGTGGGAGCCCACCCGGACCCGAGCACGGGCGACTTGAACGTCAACGCACCCACCGCGATTCGGGGCGCCGGTACACGCGCCACCGTCATCGACGCCAACCGCATCGACCGGGTTTTCCGTATGCGCGCGGACACCGAGCTGTCCGAACTGACGATCACGGGAGGAGCCGCAAAGCAGCACGAGGTGCCCATCGCCGACACCGGTGGCGGCGGCATCGCCAATGCCAGGCACATGACGTTGAGACGCGTTGCCGTGACCGGGAACTCCGCCGGTTACGGCGGCGGCATCTTCAACATCCCGGACTCCCACTTGGATCTTATGGACAGCACCGTCAGCGGGAATACCGCGGGAGAGGCGGGAGGAATCAGGTTCGACGACAGCGGCACGGTGATCAACTCGACGATCGCCGACAACCGCGTTACGGATCCCGGCGACCGTCCCGGCAGCCTGGGCGGCTATGGCGGAGGCGTGGACATCCGTGGTCTCGGGACCGTGCAAATCCTCAATTCGACCGTGGTCGGCAATAGTTCCTCACGCGGCGGCGGAATCAACATCGCCCCCGCCTACCTGGACAGTCTGCCCTCGCCGATCCCCGACGTCATCGATCTGCCGCTGGGACGTCTTGTCCTGCAGAACTCGATCGTCGCCGGAAACATCAGCGACGGCTCATCCGGTGACTGCGAGAAGGCCTTCGCCGTCATCGAGTCACGCGGCCACAACATCGACGGCGACGGCAGCTGCCGTCTGACCGCCGAGGGCGACCTACCCAGCCGTAACGCGCTGGTCGGAGCTCTCGAGGACAACGGCGGACCCACGGACACCACTGCGCTGCTGCCGGGCAGCCCCGCCCTGGACGCGGCCGCCCACTGCCCTGCCGCCGACCAGCGTGGCGTCCCCCGCCCCCAGGGTGCGGCCTGCGACATCGGCGCCTACGAACGCGCGCAGTGACACGGCCCGATCCGGCTGTGAAAAGCCACCTCAGGAGTTTGTCAGACGGTTCCTCCCGCCACTGACGGTGACAGGAAGGGAAGCAGCTATGAGATTAAGCAGCGCGCGCCGCACCGCGGCCCGCGCCATAACCGCCTTCGCGGCCCTGCTGCTGTCGGTCACGGCACCCGCAGCGGCTTCCGCCGGCACAGGCCACGACCCACTGGTCGTCCGGACCGCCGCCGGCCAGGTGCGCGGTGGGGTCGGCCCCGATGGCGGCCGGGTCTTTCAGGGCATTCCCTTCGCCGCCCCTCCGACGGGGGAACTGCGGTGGCGCCCGCCCCGGCCGGTCGCACACTGGTCCGGGGTACGGGACGCCACCGTGCCGGCCAGCCCCTGCCCCCAGCCGCCGTTGACGCTGCTCCCGGACGGCGGGCCCGTTCTGCCCGGTGACTCCAACCGGACCGGCAGCACCTCGGAGGACTGCCTGTATGTCAACGTATGGACCCCGCCCCGCGCCGGTGGCAGGAATCTGCCGGTGCTCGTCTGGTTGCACGGCGGCGGCAACGCCTACGGCGCCGGAAGTGACTACAACGGAGCTGCCCTCGCCGCGCGGGGACTGGTCGTAGTCACGGTCAACTACCGCCTGGGCGCCCTAGGGTTCCTTGCCCACCCCGCCCTGTCGGCGGAAAGCTCCGACCATGCCTCGGGCGACTACGGCCTGATGGACCAGCAGGCCGCCCTGCGCTGGGTCCGGCGCGACATCGGCGCGTTCGGCGGTGACCGTAGCAGGGTCGCCCTCGGCGGTCAGTCGGCAGGCTCGGCCGACACCTGCCTCCACATCGCCTCGCCGACCGCGAGGGGCCTGTTCCACCGGGCCATCCAGCAGAGCGGCAGCTGTGTGTCCGACGCCGCCCTCGCCCCCCTGACCCTGGCAGCGGCCCAGAGGCGGGGCCGCAGCTTCGCGGCCTCGGTCGGCTGCGCCGACCCATCGACCGCGTCGGCCTGCCTGCGGGCCGTCCCCGCCACCGAGTTGCTCCGTGGCGACTCCGGGGACGCTTCCCTATGGGCCGCGAACACCGGTCCGCGGCTCCTTCCGCTCCCGCCGCGCAAGGCGTGGGCCGTGGGCCGGATGAGCGCCGTCCCCGTACTGAGCGGCAGCACCCACGACGAGTACCGGTACTTCACCGCCCTGCGCGTCGACCTGCTCGGAGGCGGTCCGCTCACGTCCCGGACCTACGCCGCCCTGATCGGGCAGCAGTACCCCGACGAGGCGGCAGCCGTCCTCGAGACCTACCCGGCCTCCGCGTACTCCTCGCCCAACCTGGCGTACTCCGCCGTCGGCACCGACCGGCTGTTCGCCTGCCCGGCAAGGGGCGACAGCCGTCTGTACAGCGGCCGGGTGCCTGTCTACGCCTACGAGTTCGACGACCCCGAGGCACCGCCGTTCATCCCCGCACCGCACACCCCGCAGGGCGCGTTCCACGCCTCTGAACTGGCCTACCTCTTCCCGACGGCCTCCCTGCGCCCGCTGACCCCCGCCCAGCAGCGGCTGTCCGTGGCGATGACCGGCTACTGGGCCAGGTTCGCCGCCACCGGCAATCCCAACGGGCCCGGCGCTCCCGCGTGGCCCCGTTACACCACCGACCGCGACGGCATTCAGGTGCTCACCCCCGACCAGACGGCTCCCACGACCACTTTCGCGGCCGACCACCGTTGCGCGTTCTGGCAGCGGCACAGCGCACCCTGACAGGCGCCCCTGTCCGTTCCAGAAGCGCCTGTCGGCTACACCCCGCCCTGCGGCCCCGTCCCCTGCGGCGAGTCCGTAGGCTGGCCACCTGTTAAACATACGCACTGGTGCGAGAAGGACGCCGGGCCCGCCGGCAGGGCCCGGCCGCCCTGGCCGGCCGCTGGCGGGAGTCTGGCGCGATGGTGGACTTCGCCCGCGTCCACTCCCGTACAAACACGAGCTCTACCGGCAAATTCCGTGTCGTCATCCCCTTCCAGTAACCCGCGCGGACGCGTGCGTTCCGGCGATCCGATGCATGGTGCCGACGCTCCCGCGGCCGGCGCAACGAGTCACCCACCGTGATGACGGTCCGGTGCCCGCTGGTCCGCGCCGCACTCTCTCGCCCAGGTTGACGCCGTGTCACCCTGGGCGGGAAATCCGCCGTCCGACGAGGACTCACGCGCCCGACGGGCCTTCGTGGGGCGGGGCCGCCGCGGGCACCCCGACGGGAACCCCCTGGTGGGCCGCCAGCGCAAGCAACGCGACGCGAAGCGCCTCGGCGTCCAGGGAACTGGCCGGATCGAACCAGCGGGCGACGGCGGTTCCGCTCGCCGCTCTGAGGACGAAGCGGGCGAGTCCGTGCGACACCTCCGGGCGATCGTGCAGGCCAAAGACGAAGCTGAGAGAGTCACGCGCCCAGGCAAGCAGGGCGTCGCGGTAGTGGAGCAGCTCGGCCACGGCCGCCGCACTGGCGCTCCCCTGAACCATGCCCAGGCCTATAAGCAGCTTCACATCGTGGGGGTGGCGCTGAAAGGCGTCTTCGACCGCTTCGAGGAAGTTGTCCAGCCGCTGCGCGATGTCCGCGCCCGGTACCTCGACGGGGGGCAGCGCCGACAACAAGGTGACCCTGGCGCGTTCGAGCACCGCGACATAGATACCGTCCTTGCTGCCGAAGTGCCAGTAGATGGAGCTGGCCGGGAGACCGCAAGCTGCGGAGACCATCGAAATGGACGTGGCGGCGTAGCCGCGCAGCGACATCAGCTCGGTCGCGGTGTCGAGAATCGCGTCCCGCGACCGCACGCCGCGGTCCGGGGCCGATGCCTCCCTCATGGGAAGACTCTAAAGGAGCCGTCAGAGGAGGTGGGGAACTACCGGCGCTTGCCCCTGGAAGGGTCCAGGGCACCGGGCCACCGCGTGTTACTCCACTGCCGCGTCTGCCACCCGCGTCGGCTGCGGTCGGTGCCGATCCCTGACGTCCCGAGCCGCGGCCGCGCCCACGCCCAAGGGAACGTGCGTGCGAACTTCAGGCGTCTCCGCCGCGTCCACTGGATGCTTGAGGACAGGGCACTCGACTAGTGGGCCCGGTGACGACAGCTCGATGAGGACGGCCAGGAGGCGATGGCGGTGATCGCCGTCAACCCGATGGACAGCGCCTCGCTGCTGGCCGCCTTCGGTGCCCTGGGTGTCCTGGTGGTGATCTTCGCGGAGTCGGGCCTGCTGGTGGTCGGCTTCTTCTTGCCCGGTGACACGCTGCTGTTCCCGGCCGGCGTGTTGTGCGCGGGGAGTGGCCACCAGGCGCCGCGGCTGGAGTTGTGGCAGGTGCTGGTGTGCGCGGCCGTCGGCGCCGTGGCGGGCGCACAGGTGGGGTTCCTGCTCGGACGGCGCGGCGGGCGCGCTCTGCTGGCCCGTAGCTCGAACCGGCGCTTGAAGGAGGGCGCGGCACGGGCGGAGAAGCTCCTGGCCCGCTACGGATACGGCAAGGCCCTCGTGATCGGCCGCTTCGTCCCGATGCTGCGGACGGTACTGCACCCGGCGGCCGGTGCGCTCGGCGTGCCCACGCGAACCTTCACCATCTGGCAGGTCGTCGGCGGCCTGCTCTGGTCGCAGAGTCTCGTCCTGGCCGGATACACCCTCGGTTCCTCTGTCCCCCACATCGACGACTACCTGCTGCCGCTCGTCGCAGTGGTCGTCGCACTCTCCCTACTGCCCCTGCTGGCGGAGGCACGCCGCACGCGGCGCGATCGGCGGTCGCCCTTGCGGTGAGCGGGGCTCCGGTCGCGAGCGATCGGACGGGGACCGGACTCTTCGTGAACCACGCCCACGCCGCCCGATCCCGTCTGGTTTCCACCCATCCGTCCTGGGCAGCCGCAGGAGCATGGAGTGGTTGCGCAGAGCAGCCTGCGTGGGAGAGGACCCCGACCTGTTCTTCCCCGTGGGCACGGCAGGGCCGGCACTGGAGGACATCGCCGCCGCCAAGCGCATCTGTGCGCGCTGTCCGGTGGCCGCCCCGTGCCTGTCCTGGGCGCTCAGCACCGGGCGGACCTCGGGCGTGTGGGGCGGCACCGGTGAGGAGGAGCGCGCCGCACTGTTCCGTACAGCCAGGGCCGAAGCCGGAAGGAGAAGCACGGTATGACAGTCGTGAAGAGCACGCGCTCCGACCTCGCGCGCGAGGTCCGGGGGGCTTCTCCTATCGGTGGTTAGGCCACGTCGGGAAGGACCAGTCCGACCCTGATAGCGACGTTGAGTGCGCCGACGTGGTCGGCGTTGGCGGTGTGTCCGCACCGGGTGCACTCGAAGTTCTCTTGGGTAGTGCGGTTCTCGTCGGACGCGTGCCCGCAGGCGGGGCAGGTGCGGGAGGTGTTGCGGGGGTCCACCGGGTTCACCACACGACCGGCGCTTTCAGGATCACCACGGCCTGACAGGAACTCTGTCAGGCCGTCGCTTGCGCTGGTCGCTGCCGTGCCGGTTCGGCCGCGGGCTGCTGGATCAGACCGTGCAGGGCCGCGATGACCTGACGGCCAGTCGGGGTGGTGAAGTCACGTACGAGGTCGGAGGCGAAGCTGGCGACGCCGGTGATCCGGCCTCCGGCTGCCTCGATCTGGCGGAAGGCGGCCTGCTCGGTGCGCGGCGAGAGTCCACCGCAGGCGTCCAGGAGCACGGCGACCTCGAAGCCTGCCGCGATGGCGTCCAGTGCCGTGTGCAGTACGACGATCTCGCTGGTCACACCGCAGAGAGCGAGGCTCTTCCGGGGCTGGGCGGTGATGGCCTGGCGGGTGGCCACATCGTCCCAGGCACACGGTCCGCTGCGGACGAAGACGGGCGCTGCGGGGATGGATGCCTCCTTGATGACCGCGGGGCCGCCGGGACGTGGCGCCGCCGAGAGGGTGACCGGGATGTCCAGCAGTTGGGCCAGCTGGGCCAGGAAGCTGACGGATCGCCTGATCGTGGCCGGTGGAGTCGTGCCGCTGAGCTCGACGATGCCTTCCTGGAGGTCGGCGAGGTGTAGTTGGACGGTGGCAGGGCTGAGCATGGCCGGGCCCTTTCAGTCACGAGCAAAATCATTCAGATCTTGAATGATTCGGATACTGTAGCATGCTGTTTGTGGCTCTTAGCAAGGTGAACTCCAGCGTCGTTTTCCGCCTTGGCGTGCTCGGGGCGATGGCGACCGATCTCTTCGCGGCCCGCATCGAGGCCCATGAACTCAAGCCCAAACACGTCGGATTGATGGTTGCGCTGGACGCCGGGAGGGCCTCGTCGCAGCTTGAGGTCGCCGGGGTGATGGGCGTCGCGCCCAGCCTGGTCGTGGCACTCGCCGACCACCTTCAAAAGCTTGGTGCGATTCAGCGGGTAAGGGACCCGTCCGACCGCCGACGCCAGGTGCTGACACTCACCGAGCACGGCCGGGAACTGCTCGCAGTCTGCGGAAAGCTGGCACAGTCCGCCGACGCCGAATTCGCCGCGGACCTGACCGCGACGGAGAGCGCCGTACTCACCGACCTGCTAGACCGGCTGGCCGCCCATTAGGGGCTGCCTTGCTACGGCCACCGACCACAAATGATCTTCATGTGACGCTGAGCGGTGGACTCCCGGCCCCGGGCCCACCAGCAAGATCACGATCTACGGCTGGAGTACTGCGCCCCGTCCGTGCTGCATGGCCGGTCCCTGGGGTTTGGATGAAACTGGACCCATGTGGGTACCCTCACTGCTCGGTCCGGTCGCATCCGGCGTCGCGGCCGGTGTGCGTGGTCTGGCGGATACAGCTGGGCAGTTCGCCGGGTTTCCCCGACGCAACGTCTGGTGGCGTCCAGGACGGTGCCACATCGAGGTGCACGGAGTACACGGCGCCGCCGGGGAGCGTGTCGCCCGCAGGGTGGAGCGCGCACTCGAACGGCACCCCGGAGTTGTATGGGCACGTGTGAACGCTCCGTCCGAGCGTGTCGTCGTGGCCGTGGCGTCACAGCCCCCGGACGAACGGGAGCTGGTCGCGCTTGTCGAGCACGCCGAAGGCCACCAACTCGACGACATGGACGAATTCGACGAGTGGCGCCCTGAGCCGCACCATCCGGCTGAAGGCCCCAGGACCCGCGAATCCGTGGCGGCCCTGACCGCGGACACGGTAGGACTGGGCATTTCCATCGCTCGACAACTCGCACCTTGGGTCCGGCTGCCGCCCGAGGCACCGGCGTTCGTCGACGCGCTCAAGTACCACCCGAAACTGCGGCACTTGGTCGCCGCGGTCAGTGGCACTGAGCAGGCGGAGACGGCAGTCGGCTCGGTCGCCCGTGCCTTTTAGGTCCTGGGCGTCATTGAGTTATCCGATCTCCGGACGGCGATACCCCCAGAGGGGAGAAAGTCGGGCTACGGCCGTCCGGCTGACGTCGCGGAGTCTTGGTGCCTCCGGAACCAAGCGGTGAAATCAGACTTGAGGTAACCCTGAGCCCTGCTGCTCCGTGGTCATTCCGGCTTCTCCCAGACCGTGACGTCGCAACTCACCGTACCTTGCTCCTTGCTCATGGCGACCACCGTGGCGAGCCCTGGCCGCCCCTCATCGGTGACGAAGCAGATCTTTCGGCCGACAGCAACCATGGCCTCACTATCAGCCTGCGTCCGCACGAGCTGTACGCACTCCTCGGGGCTTGGGTCCTGCCCCTTCGGTACCAGCGCCATGTAGTTCGAGCCCGGGGTTATGTCGGCCTCATTGCTATCCGTAGCCCCGCTCATACGAAGGTCCCCATTCCCGTCATACGAAGGGGGAACGGAGTCGAAATTGAAGTAGTTGTAGAACTTCACGCGCCCCGACCAGCGCTCCGCGTACGGGCCACTCGGGCCGCGGGAGGCGGACGGCGTCCCCCCGCCAGCCCCAGAAGGCGCCGGTGCTGTAGCCGTGACCGTCGCCGTCATCGTAGCCGTCACTGTCGCAGCGGCACCGGCAGGAGACCTGACCCCGGCCGCCGGCAGGCCGATGAAACCCACCAGAAAGGTCAGGACACCGGTCCCCGCGGTGATGAGGGCAGCAAGCGCTGTCCAGTGCTCAGGTGGCCGTTTCACTCGCGGCGTACCCTGTGGCGGCGCAGGAGGCGGAGCAGGAAAAGACATGGGAACCCCCCGATTCGACATGCGGACCCCGAGTGTTCCAGGCCCGCAACCACACGTACTCCCCGCACGCCGACTCTGTGACGTGATTGTGCATGTACAGCCCGTCAACAGCATGCCCGACTACGCGGCACGGCTTGAGGCGGCCAAGGAGCGCCTCCGCGCCAACATGTACGGCGATACTGACGCGTCAAGCCGACAAGGGCTACGCCTACGACCACCTGCGACGATGGCTGCGCAAGAGGGGCATCCGCCACCGCATCGCCCGCAAGGGCATCGAGTCATCCACACGATGGGGCCACCACCGCTGGGTCGTCGAGAGGACAGTGTCGCGGCTAGCAGGATGCCGACGTCTGCACCGCCGCTACGAACGCAAGGCAGAGCACTTCCTCGCCTTCGTCGGTATAGCCGCAACCCTCATCGGCTACCGCCGACTCACCAACGAAAGCGGCGTCTTAGGAGCGAGGTTGGGCGATTACAGGTGTGACCTGCGGGTTCCCTGCCTTTGGCGGCTCTTCACGATCCAGGGTGTAGCCGCGGCCTGAAGCCGCCGGCTCCGAGTAGTGATCGGGCGATGTAGTTGGTGAGGTTCCGGAAGCCGAGCGCGGAGCCACGCAGGTGCTCGAGCCTGCCGTTGACCGCCTCGGTGGGGCCGTTGCTGGTGCCGGGGCGGTCGAAGTAGGCCAGAACGTCGGCGGCCCGCTTGGCCATGGTCCGTCCGAGCTTGAGAAGTTCGCTCAGCGCTGCGGGCACGCCCGTGGCGACCGAGTCGATGACCGTCTTCATGAGCTCGCGCCCGCGGGCACGTTCAGGGTGCCGGTAGGCGGCGATCATGCGCTGGTAGATGCCCCAGGTCGCCTCGACCTCGACATGCTCCTGGACGGCGAACAGGGCCGTGATCCGCTCGTGCTGGCGTTCGGTGAGCAGGTCGGCGCCGGTATGCAGGGTGCGCCGGGCCTTGTACAGCAGTCGTCCTTGCGCCCACGGTGCCCGTGCAGTTACTGCTGGACGCGGCGGCGGCACTCGTCCAGGGCGTCCCCGGCCAGCCGTACGACGTGGAAGGGGTCCATCACCGCGGTCGCGTCAGGCACTTGCTCGGCGGTGGCGGTCTTGAACCCGGTGAACCCGTCCATCGCGACGGCCTCGATCTTGTCCTTCCACTCGGCAGGGCAGGCGTCCAGCCAGGCCTTGAACACCGGCTTGGAGCGGCCCTCGACCATGTCCAGCAGCCGCGCCGGGCCGGCGCCGTCGCGCACCGGGGTCAGGTCGATGATCACGGTGGTGCTCCCCTCGCTGTGCGACGTGCGGCGCAACTCCTTCCGCCTGTCCTCGCCCTACCCAGCGATCGTTCGCAGTGCCTAATCAGCAGTCCGGAAGAAGTGGCGGGACAGGGGGATCAGCGTCCTGAGCCATCGACGGCAGCCAGCATGAAAACCATCCCTGCCCCACCCGCGCAGTCCCAGAGTCGCGAACTCACGGGACGCACTCAAGAAGGTAGGGCCGCGTGACCGTGTCCCGTGGCGCTCCTTCACACCCGCAGCGGCGGCACCAGCCGTCGGTCTCGACGCCCACGACGCGGCAGGCAAGAACCGCCCGATCCGGCTCCACACGCTGCCCGGTCACCTCCAAGCCGAGCTCATCGAGGCGACAGAACGTAGTCAGGTCAGGGCAGGCGAAGGTAGCGTCAGGCACGTCGAGGTCTTCCAGATGGGCAGTGTGAGAACTTCCATCATCGGAAGACCTCGACCCCTACCCGGCCACCGCCGCGCACACCGCCCATGCCCTCAACTGCGAAGAGCCACTTCAGGAGCCGACGATGGATGACGACATTCAGCTGATCAGCGACGGCGATGGCCTGGCGGTCATCGGAAGTCCGACGGCTGTCGAACGCTTCCTCGTCTCCGAAGGACTGCCGTCGAAGGACCTCGGACTGCCAAGGCTCGGATCCACCCTCAGTGCCGTGGCTGGAGCCGCGCAGACAGGGTCCGAAATTGCAGCCAACTCGGGTCGCTGGGTGAAGTTGACCGAGCAGTCCGCGCAAGCTCTCAAGAAGTACGGGCTGATGAAAGGTTCGGATGCGGGTGTCAGCCGTGCCGTGTTGACAGAGAACGGCAAGATCAAGGGACTCCTCAAATTGGCGAGGACGCCCGGATCGCTTCTGACCAACCCGGCGCTTCTGGCTGGTGCCGCGGGGCTCATGGCGCAGCTTGCGATGCAGCAGACCATGGACGAGATCACCGACTATCTCGCCGCGATCGACGAGAAGGTCGACGACGTGCTCCGCGCCCAGAAGGACGCGGTGTTGGCGGACATGATCGGAGCGGGCTTCGTCATCGAGGAGGCCATGATCGTCCGAGAGCAGGTGGGTCGGGTCTCCGAGGTCACGTGGTCGAAGATGCAGGCCACGTCGATGACGATCGCGCGAACCCAGGCCTACGCGTTGCGTCAACTCGACGCGCTCGCCGAGAAGATGGAGCACAAGACCAAGATCGGTGATCTCGCCAAGGCGTCCAAGGACGCAGAGTTCACAGTTCGGGAGTGGCTCGCCGTTCTGGCTCGTTGCTTCCAACTGCACGACGCGATCGCCGTGCTCGAACTCGACCGCGTGCTGGATGCGTCTCCGGATGAGCTGGACCGGCATCGCCTCGCACTTCGGGCTGCCCGGCAGAACCGGATGGAACTCATCTCACGGAGCACCGAGCGTCTGATGGCCCGCGTGGATGCGGCTGTCGGCACGGCCAACGCGAAGGTGCTGCTGCACCCGACCGCGTCCCCAGCTGTGGTGAATTCGAGCAACCATGTCGCGATCGCCGTCGTTGACTTCCACGGGCGGCTCGGGATCGAGCGCGGTCGACAGTCATTGGACGCGAGACGATGGGTGGCCGCGGCCGCGGAGGCGAGGGACAAGGTGCTCGAGACGGGAGCAGAGGGCGTCAATGCCGCCTGGCGCCTCGGTAACGAGACCCTCGACCGAGCCAGATCGGTGACGGGCAACCTCTCCAGCGGGATTGCCGAGCGAGTGCTCCGTCGGCGCGGGGACGACGAGGAACGCGACGAGGAAGGCTGAGACGTCGGCACAAATGCGCCGGCGGCGGGCCGGTCGCTGCTGGAGGCCGGCGGATTCGGGCCCCACCTGCACCCTCGATTGCGATGGGCCCCTTTGGCGGAGTCCGGCGGCGGGTACCCCTATGCGCCCCGAGTCCCCGTGAGTCCCCGTCCGTTCTGGCACGAGAGTGGCACGGCATCAGCTCACGCGATACCGCATGAGCACATGCACCACCCCTGCGAGCAGGAACTTTCCGCGGCCCCCCAAAAAACCCATAGATTTCGATGAAGACGTCTCTCGAATCCGACACTGCCGCGATCCGCACGGTGAACGTACGTCGGTCGGTCAGCCGGTGGCTGTACCACGCGTCGTGCTCGACATCCGTTCCGTGCAGGACCGCCTCGACTACCTCCCATTCGGAGTCCCCGACGTCGTGCTCGGCGTAGTGCGCCAACACCTCGCACAGGGGCCGTAGGTTCTCGCCGTAGATCCGCCGCTTGGCCATGGCGCGGGTCTCGCCAAGCTCGTAGGCGTGGACACCGTCCCAGACTCCCAGGCGCACGAGGCGGCGCTGGCGACCTCTTTCGAACCGGGCGAACATCGCAAGCAGTACTACGCCGAGCAGGCGACGACCGAACCAACGAACCTGAACACCCATCAACCCCTTCTGACCAGCTGATCAGCACCTCCCGCACGACGGGGGAACCTCAGACCGGAACTTAGCTGGTCAGACGGGCAGCAGCCATCCGATGCCACGGGCTCACAGGGCAATACACCTAGGGTGCGCGGGGCCCGCTCCAGCCGAAGATCAATGGCTGGAGCGGGCCCGAAAAAGGTTGGTGTATGCCGTGCACAACAGCCAGCTGCCCGAGCACTCCGCGAACGCGGTCACCAGGTCGACGTCGAGCACCTCCACGTCCACCTGCCGCGCGTGCTGAAGAGGGCTATCTCATGATCGGTACTTCGAGCGGCAAGGCGTGGCGCCCCTCAACTGTGTCGGAAAGGTCTTTTGAGCCGTCCCCGGCGTGGAGCTGCGGAACCGTTGAAGCAGCTCAAGGGCAGGAGCGCTGGCCGGATCCAAGCCGTGGATCCCTTCCGACTCGGCGGGTACGCCCGGCCCCCACAGGCGGGCGCCATGGCACTGGAAGCAGAAGGCGATCTGGAAGAGCAGGTCGGTGCCGCTGTGAGCACGGATGCCCCAGCCCGGGATGAAACAGCGGTGCAGCTCACTGTCCGGCACAGAGCTGATCAACGTCAGAGCGTCGCTGACCTGAGCTGCTTCCCAGAAGGCAACATCGTCACCCACCAGGTTCGCCGCGCTGAGAAGTCTCATGGGGTCGGTGATGCGGACGACCTCGATCAACTCGGTCTTCTCCTGAACGGACGGAAGCATCATGCGCAAAGAATCACTGCGCCGCGCACCACAGGCGAGCAGACCTGGCGACAACCAAGATTCGCTTGGAGCGTCCGCCAGTAGGTCATCGAATACGGGGTCTCGTGGGCGGGTGTGCCAGCGGTAGAGGGTCCAGGCGCGTCGCTCGCGCCTGCCACCGTCGACGAAGCCACACCCGGGAACCTCACTCTTCGGCGATCCATTGGGCGAGGGAGATCAGGGTGGCTTCGACGCTGTTCGTCATGTAGTCGCGGAGTGCGTCGAGGTCGCCGCGGGTGGTGCCCAGCACCGGGTCGAGGCGGAGGAGTTGCCAGGACTGCTCGACGACGGTTCCGCGTCCCTGGGGGTGGAAGGTCCAGCTCCACTGCACGATGCCGTCTTCGGCGCCGCCGACCACGAAGGTGAAGGCGTCGCCGGGGTCGGCTCGTACGACCTGGGAGCGGGTGGTCCATTCCCTGCCGTCCTTCTGATTGCGGCCGCTGAACCAGGCGCCGACCCGAGGCCCGGCGCCCTGGTCGAACGTGACGTCGGTCGCGTTGGGGCTCCAGCGACCGATCGCGGATACGTCACTGACCAGGTCATAGACCCGGGCGGGTGCGGCATCGACCCATGCGCGTCTGGTGAAGGCGAAGCCTGATGCGTCCAGAGCCTCGAAGAGGTCGTGTTCGCTGGTGGTGGCGCTCAAGGCGTCCTCCTGGGTGCGTGCGGGGTGGTGCCGGGTCGGCGACGCCTACGTCATCACCAGTCCTGCCGGGGAGCCAGACCCGCTGGTGCCTATCCACAGTTGGGGCAGGCTGTGCGTTTCGAGTCGGCCCATACTCGGATCCATGACCGGAAAATCGCAGCTCGGGGACTTCCTGCAGGCGCGGCGCTCCCAGCTGCGTCCCGAGGATGTCGGGGTGCCCACCTACGGGGAGCGTCGGCGTGTGCCGGGTCTTCGGCGCGAGGAGTTGGCGCTGCTGGCGGGTGTGAGCGCCTCCTACTACACCCGGCTGGAGCAGGGGCAGTCACTGAGCGCGTCGTCCGAGGTGCTGGACGCGATCGCCGGGGCTCTGCGGTTGGACGAGTCCGAGCGGCGGTACTTGCACGACCTGGCCCGGGCGGACAGGCATCGCACTCGGGGCCGGCGGCCTGCGCCGGAGCGTGTGACGGAGGCGACGGCTCAGTTGATGGAGGTGCTGGCGGACGTTCCCGCGATCGTGCTCGGCCTGCGCAGTGACGTGCTGGCGTGGAATCGCCTGGGTCACGCGCTGTTCGCCGGGCACCTGGACCCTGGTGCCCCGGACCTGTCGGCGCAGCGTCCCAACATGGCCAGACTGGTGTTCCTCGACTGTCATACCCGCGACCTGTACGCGGACTGGCCGAGCAAGGCCAGGGCGGTGGTGGGGAATCTGCGCCTGGTGGCGGCCCAGCATCCGCAGGACACGGCATTGCATGCGCTTCTGGGTGAACTGAGCGCCAAGAGCACTGAGTTCGCCTCGATGTGGGCCGACCACCGGGTCAAGGCGTGCACCGTCGCCGCCTATGAGATGCGGCACCCGCTGGTCGGCCCGCTGACCGTCGTTCAGCAGACCCTGAGTCACGGGCCGGGCCCCAACATGGTGGTCGCCACCACGGAGGCGGGCTCGACCTCGCGGGCCGCGTTGGCCCTGCTCGCCCAGGCCATCACCCAGGACACCATCCCGGCCGACCCGGCGCAGACGGCGCCACGGGCCGGCGCCGGCTGACCTCACACAACCCCACCGGGCGCTCGGCCGGCACTTGCGAGCACCCGTCCCACCCGGGCACGGCCGACGACCAGCCGCCGACATCAGCCCCCGGGGCCGCATGGCCCCGAGCGGAATCCACCTATCCCCACCGTGCGTCGGCGTGTTGCTGCCGCATGTCCGAAAACCAGTGAAGGAACCATGTTCAAGAAGCTCTCCGCGTCCGCCGTGTCTGCGGCTGTCCTTGTCGCGGCCGCTGCCGCAGCGCTCAGCCCGGCTGCGGCGTCGGCCGAGTCCGCCCCGCTGAGCAGCGCGCGGATCGCCCTGCGCTTCGACCTGGCCAAGGGCCAGACGCCGGAGAACATCGCCCTGGCACCGGGCGGCGCCGCGTACATCACCTTCGCCAAGGGCCGCCAGGTCGCCGAGGTCTCCCCCAACGGCACCACCCGGATCCTGGCCACCCTGCCCAAGCCCGCCGACGGCGGTATCCACACCCCGGTCCTGGGCTTCCCGCTGACCGTCGGCATCGTCCGTGCCCACGACGGCACCCTGTACTTCCTGTACGCCACTGGCACCCCCGACCTCACCGGCGTGTGGCGCCTGCGCCCGGGCGGCCAACCGCAGCGCATCGCCGCGCTCCCCGCGGACGGCCTGCCCAACGGCCTGGCCCTGGACCCGCGCACCCACACCCTCTACGTCACCGACTCCGTGCTGGGCACCGTCTGGAGCCTGCCCACCACCGGCGGCACCCCCACCGCCTGGTCCACCGCCCCCGAACTGGCCTCCACCGGCTTCCTCGGCGCCAACGGCCTGAAGATCCACAACGGCGCGGTCTGGGCCACCAACCCCGACAAGGGCACCATCCTGCGCATCCCCATCCTCCAAGACGGGCGCGCCGGTTCGGTCCGGACCAAGGCCACCGGCCTGCCGGGGATCGACGACTTCGCCTTCACCGGCCGCGGCGACCAGCTGCTGGCCGCCCTCAACGGCCCCAGCGAGGTCGCGCTCGTCCAGCCCGACGGCAGCCACTCCATCGTGCTGACCCCGGCCGACGGCCTGCGGAACCCCACGTCCATCGCCCTGCGCAGCGACACCGTCTACGTGCTGAGCGCCGCCTACGTCACCGCCAAGAACCCCAACCTTCTCCTCGCCCACCTGAACGACTAGCACCGCGTCGGCCGGAAGCACACACCCGGGCAAGCACACCGGCTCCCCGGGCCGCCCCGCGCTGTCGACACCCCGGTCGGCCGGTCACGGCCACCCCCGGTCTCCCGAGAAGACCCACACATCAGGAGAACGCCATGCAGAACATGCACGAACTCGAACTCGGCGATGTCACCGTCACCCGCATCGAGGAGATGCACGGTCCGATCATGCCCCCGGACCAGTTCTTCCCCGACCTGCCCGAGCATGCCTGGCAGGAACACCGCGAGATGCTGGTGCCCGACCATCTGGGTGCCGACGACGCCATGGTCCACGTCGCCATGCAGACCTGGCTGCTGCGCAGCGAGGGCAGGACCATCCTGGTCGACACCGGCGTCGGCAACGACAAGACCCGCCCGGCCGTCGCCGGATGGGACCACCTGCGGCTGGACTACCTCGGCAACCTCGCCCGCGCCGGTGTGCGGCCCGAAGACGTCGACCTGGTGGTCAACACCCACCTGCACGTCGACCACGTCGGCTGGAACACCCGCCTGATCGACGGCGCCTGGGTGCCCACGTTCCCGAACGCCACCTACCTGATGCCCAAGGCCGACTTCGAGTTCTGGAACCCGGCGAACAACCCGGACATCGCCGGCGGCGTCAACGAGAACGTCTTCGAGGACAGCGTCGCCCCTGTGCACGCCGCGGGCCAGGTCCAGCTGTGGGAGACAGGCCACCGCATCGACGCGCACCTGCGCCTGGAAGCAGCCCCCGGCCACACGCCCGGATCCAGCGTCGTCAAGCTGGCCTCCGGCAGCGACCGTGCCCTGTTCGCCGGCGACCTGATGCACACTCCCCTGCAGGTCATGCAGCCCGACCACAACAGCTGCTTCTGCCAGGAGCCGGCCCAGGCCCGCACAACCCGCCGCAGGCTGCTCGGCTGGGCCGCCGACGCCAACGCCCTCGTCCTGCCCGCCCACTTCAGCGGCCACAGCGCCCTCGAAGTCGAGGACAAGGGCAGCGGATTCGTGATCAAGAAGTGGGCGCCGATCCCCAGGTACTGACCCCGACTCCACCCCGCCGCCGCTCCGGCCACCCCGGAGCGGCGGCATCCACGTGAGCAACCAGCAACCAGGAGATCCGAGATGGCACCCGCCGATCCCGCCACCGTCACCACCACCTCAGGCCCGATCCGCGGTCGCCGCCACGGACACGGGACTGTCTTCCTCGATGTGCCCTACTGCGCACCGCCCGTCGGACGCAGGCGTTTCGCCGCGCCGAGCCCGCACGAACGGTGGACCGGGATCCGTGACGCGACGCGGCCGGGACCGACCGCGCCCCAGCCCACCCGGGACTCCTTCGGCACCCTCGACATGTCGCCCTACTTCGGCCCGGGCTGGCAGCGCGGCGACGACTACCTCACCGTGAACATCTGGGCCCCGCAGCCGGATGGACCGACCCGGCCGGTCATGGTGTTCGTGCACGGCGGAGGGTTCGTCGCGGGCTCCAGCCGTGCACCGCTCTACGACGGAACGGCTTTCGCCCGCGACGGCGTCGTGCTGATCACCGTCAACTACCGCCTGGGCATCCCCGGCTTCCTGCATCTGCCCGACGCCCCGGACAACCGCGGCATGCTCGACGTCCTGGCCGCCCTGCACTGGATCCGGGAGAACGTCGCCCGCTTCGGCGGCGACCCCGGCAACGTCACGCTCTTCGGCCAGTCCGCCGGAGCCATCATCGTCGGCGGCATCCTCGCCGACCCGGCCTCGGCCGGCCTCGTCCGACGGGCGATCATCCAGAGCGGCACCGGCACCGGCGCCTTCACTCCCGACCAGGCCGGCATTGTCACCGCGGCGGTCGGACGCGAGCTGGACCTTGAACCCACAGTCAAAACCCTGGCCGACATCCCCGACGAGCGCCTCGTCGCCGTCATGGCCGGCCTGATCGGCTTGGACCTGCGCACGTCCACCCACCACGACCCGCTCGGCGGCATCACCTCCTTCAGCCTGGTCAGCGAGCACCAGCCGGCCACCGCGGTGGCCGCCGGCCAGGGAGGCGAGATCGACTTGCTGATCGGCACCAATCTCGACGAGGGCAGTCTCTACCTTGCCCCGCTGGGACTCCTGGCGAGCACCACCGATGCCGATGTCCGGGACACCGCGGCACGGTTCCACCCCGACCCCGACGAAGCCGTCCGTGCCTACCGAGCACAGCACCCGTCCGCCTCAGCCGCCGACCTGCGCACCACCGTCCTCGGTGACGGGCTGTTCACAGCAGGCACCCGGCAGATGGCCGCCGCACACGCGAGCGCTGCGGCCGGACGGACGTACTGCTACGAATTCGTCTGGCGCTCCGACGCGATCGACGGGCGACTGGGCGCCAGCCATGTCATGGAGTTGCCGTTCGTCTTCGACCGCCTGTCCCTGCCATCGCTGCGCGGCCCACGAGGGCTCCTCGGCAACGCCGAACCGTCCGCCCCACTCGCCGCCCGCATCCACCGATCGTGGATACGGTTCGCTGAGACCGGCAATCCCGGCTGGCCCGTCTACGAACCGGCCGAGGGCCACGTCCAGCACATCGGCGTCGCCTGACCGCCAACCGCGGGCAACAGCGCCGCGCACTGCGCGCCGGCGGCCGGGAGGCGGTGCCCGCGAAGATACCCGAGCAGACCACCAGAACGTGATCAGTCCCGCGCCCACTGGCCGAGGACCCGCAGACGCAGGTGGTTCGGCGCGAGCCGCCGACAGGTCCTCACCGGCGAGAACCAAGGTGATTCCGCGTTCGGCAAGGAGTCTCGAGGGT
Source organism: Streptomyces sp. NPDC001530 (assembly GCF_042894545.1). Taxonomy (NCBI): domain Bacteria; kingdom Bacillati; phylum Actinomycetota; class Actinomycetes; order Kitasatosporales; family Streptomycetaceae; genus Streptomyces; species Streptomyces sp. NPDC001530. The sequence continues at coordinate 345,939 of NZ_JBIAVS010000011.1, read as the reverse complement.
TGCGCAGCACAGAAGTTACGGGTCTCGATGCACACGGTCCCGAAGGAGCCATCCGCCCGCCGGTAGGTGCCGAACCGAGCGGCAGTAGCAGCGCAGGCACGGTTCACCCGACCATGGAGATTCTCTACGCTTCATGATCACCAGGGGATCCGTGCCTGCCGTCCCATCATGCATTCTCGACCCGATCCGCGACCAGTTCCTCGCACTGCTGCCCGCTCAGGGAGGAGCGCCATCCGTGGGGCTGCCACAACCCGCGCATCAGTGACGCGCTGGTCTTCGACCGCATGGTGCAGGTCCTGGTCTTCGGCAGCGGATACGAGCAGGCAGCCGACAGTTCCTGCTCCGCCACCACCCTGCGCCGCCGCCGCGACGAGTGGATCGCAGCCGGAGTGATGGAGACCCTGAGGCTGATCGTGCTGGCCGCCCACGACCAGATGATCGGCCTCGAACTCGACCAGCTGTCCGCGGACGGCTGCATCACCAAAGCACCCTCCGGCGGAGAGTGCGCCGGCAAGAGTCCCGTCGACCGGGCCAAACTAGGCATCAAACGCACGCAGTTGACCGACCGCCAAGGAATACCGTCGGTCACGGACCCAACACCGGCCAATACACGCGACCACACACTGCTGCCCGCCACCCTCAACTGCTTCACGAGCTCGAAGCAGCCCTTGGCCCGCTGCCGGAACACCCGCACCTGAGCCTGGACGCCGGACGCCGGATCGCCCGGCGGCGATCCGGCTTCTCCTGCCCCGCTACGCGGGAAAGCGGATTCCTCCCCGGCCTGAAGGCCGGGGCATCCTCCGGTTCACCCGGTGAAACAGAGGGCCTGTCGGCGCCTGGTCGGGAAGGCGACCGGCCGTCTGGAACCGGCGGCAGCGTCACAACTCGTGACGCAGAAGGCACCCTGGCCGAGCGCCTCGCGGCGTCGGGTCAGGTGCCGGGGTACCGGAGAAGTACCGCGAGGCCTTCCCTCAGGGGCAGTGCGTCCCGCGTCACGGCGATCAGCTCGGCCCTGGTTCCGGCGGTGGCTCGGATCAGCGCGCCGCCTGCGGGCTCCTCCCAGTAGTACGGCACTCCGAAGGCGTGCAGGTCCGCGCCCGAGAGAGCGACATGGGTCGGCTCGGTGCCCACCCACAGAGGTGGGGCCTCAGACACCGGCTGGTTGAGTATCAGTGCCTGGGTCTGGGCACGTTGCAGGGCGGTCACGGTGGCCGCGAGGCCTTCGACGTCGTCTCGGCGGCGGGCGCGCTGGGCGAGGAAGGCATCCAGCTGCTGCCGGTCGTGGTCGGGCAGCGTGCCGGCGAACAAGGTGCCCAGCCCGGTCTCCAGGAGTGCCCGGCCAGGCTCCGGTCGCCAGTGGCCGCTGTCCTTGAGCCTGACAAAGCGGTCCTGCAGTTTCCTCGGGGCCAGCCGGATGAGGCTGTTGGTGGCCCACGGGTCGCCGGACAGGACGATCACCTCGGTGCCGTCCCTGTCCACGCTGTCTGCCAGTTCGCTGATGAGCTGTTCGGCTTCCTTGGGCCAGCCCTCCACCGGTATCCGGCGCTGGGGGGCCTGGGAGGGCGCGACTCGGCTCATCGGCCAGCTGCCGGTGTCGTAGGCGACCTCGAGCTCGTCCTCACCGTCGCCGGCTTCCGCGGTGTGCATACGGTGCGCAACGACGACCACGTAGCGGATGTCCGGAGCGTGCTGCAGGGCGAGCGGCAGTGTGTCGGGGAGCATGCCGTACCGAGCGGTGTCGTGTGCGGGTGGCTCGGGCAGGACCTCGGCCAGGAGCAGGTGCCCGTGCGCGGCGAAGATCGCCTGGCCGTGTCGTCCTGCCACGTCGCGGTCGGCGCCGACAACGTCGGCGATGGCGTCGAGGGTGGCGTGGTCGGTGTCGTGGGCGAGCAGGCCGTCCCGCAGGTTCCGCCAGCGCAGCTGAATGGCCCGGTCGGGTTCGTCGATGTCACGGGAGGTGTCGAGGTAGACGGAGGCGATCGGGCCGGGGCGTTCGTACAGGGGGTTGAGGAACTGCAGCTTCACGTCTTTCTCCCGGAGCGCGCTTCAGCGTGCCGCCCCCCCCCCCCCGGACGACGGGCTTCGGTGCCGGTGCCGGCCCAGGCTCCCGCCCTCCCGGGTGACGGACTCTGGGGCCGGTACCGGCCCAGGCGTCGGGCCGGGCTGAAGATGCGGATCGGGCCGCGGGGCGGGCGGCAGCTGGGGATCGGGTTCGGGCTGGGGCGGCGCCGGCGGCACGGGATCGGGTCCGCCCGGAGATGGCACCGGACCTGGCACAGGGCCTGGTTGTGGACCGGGACCCGGTCCGGGTGCCGGTGTGGGAGCGGGTGGTACGGGTCTTGGGGAGGGGTGCCCATGATGGCTCCCTGTCTAGGGCGCGGTGGGCGGTATCCGGGCCCTCGCCAAGGCGGTTACCCGACGGATGCCAAGTGAAACGGCCGGGAAGGGCACCGGAGGATGCCGCTCGGCCGGGCAACCCTGGTTGCTGACCCGGATGAATTCTGGCATGTCCCAGTACTCGCGGGGTGTCTGGCGCCGGGCGATGCCCAGCGTGAAGGGGCGACGGATCGCCAGGGTTCCCCAAGCGGTGGCGGCCAGCCAGCCGAAGGAGACGACGTCGGTGTGGTCTGCCAGGGCCGAGCCCGGGTCGGCAACGGCCAGGCGCCGACCACGACGAAGTACGCGAGGGTGCTGATTTCCAGGATCTGGGCATCGAGGCCTACGGGGCGACGGCCGTCCTGCAGCAGGAGCAGCAGGCCCGAGACGAGGCCTCCTATGGAGCCCCAGCGCCGGTCGAAGGACGAGACGACGCCGGAGACGATCCAGGGGATGAATCCGCGCAGATAACCTATTGATTGTTCCTTGGTGAAATGAATTGTTCCTTGGTGAAATGAAACGGATGGCTAAGCCCGGCCGAATGTCCTCACCGCCGCCGCCAACAGGCCGGACCTGGAGTTCCTGCCGGGAGCCCCACCTGGCGGAATGCCCATCCACTCCAAGGGTGATTGACGCTGCCCGGTTGGAGTTCGGTGGCCAGCCTGGCGGGCGCCAAGGCTCAGGACGGTGGTGCGGCCGGCGTACTGCAGGCGGCCGAGCATGGCCGTGGTGGGGGTGCCCGTGACCGCGCCCACCACGGCCACCCAAGGTGGGCGGTCTCCGCACGGACCGGCTGACCGGCCCGATGCGGATGCTAGCCGGGCTTTCGGCTCCGGATCGTCGGCGTCGAATCTCGCGCAGCCACAGCGTGGACCGTAAAGGCAAGGGCCCTTTCCCGCCAACTCCAGACCGCGGGGGTCGGCGTGGGCTGGCCAGAGAGGGTGAATGTGTCCGCCGAAGGCCTCGGGAGGCCGTCCGGTCGACCGTCACCAACCTCACAACACCAGCCATCTCGTCCGACCGGCTCAGGAAGGCGCGCCGGACAGGACTTCCACCTTGCCGGTGTCGAGCGAGTAGTAGGCGCCGACCACGGCAAGGGCGCCCTTTCCCACGAGAGGGGCGAGGTCCTGGTTGGAGCGCAGATCGGTCGCGGTCAACTTGACCTGGGCACGGGCCATGGTCTCGACCGGGTCAGCGCCGCCTTCCCTCACTGCCTGCTCGTACGCCGGCCGCAGAGCCTTGACGATCGCCTGCAGGTTGCCGGGCAGCGGATTGCCATCACGAAAGGACTTGTACGCCGCCTCGACGGCGCCGCAGCGCTGATGCCCGAGGACCACGATGAGCGGGGTGCCACTCGTCATGGGCCCGTACTCGACAGAACCAGTGACCACGGGGCCGACCGCCTCCCCACCCGTGCGCATCACGTAAAGGTCACCCAGCCCTGTATCGAAGAGGAGTTCGGGCGGCACTCGGGAATCGATGCACGAGAGGATCGCCCCAAAAGGCTCCTGCGCCTGGGCCACGAGCTGACGCCGGTTCGGATCCCGGTCGGGGTGTTGAAGATCTCCGCCCACCCAGCGCTTGTTGCCGTCCATCAGTCTCGCGAATGCCGCGGCGGGCGTGGTCGGATGCGTTTTCGGCGAAGGGCTGGTCGCCGAGGTAGCGGCGCTGGTCGAAGAGCATCCCGCAAGCGCGACCGTGGCGCTCGCAAGTCCGCCGGCAAGCAGAGCTCTACGGTCCGGACGTGCTGCTCTGTCCATCGGTCGTTCTCCCTAGGTGCCGCTCCGACACGGCCGTGCGTCGTGACCAGGGCAATTGTTCATCGTGGCGTGGGTGAACTGACAAAGGCGCAAGCGGGCGCGGGCGAGTTTGCCACCGACGGCCCACAGAAACGGGCCCGGGTAGCGGCTTGAGCGTCTGATGCCGAAGTCCGCCCTGCCCGACGGGAGTGCCGATGTGCCGGGTGCCGGTGCCGCGTGCCGGGTGCTGTCCGTTCTCGTGAACGTCGAGCGAGGCCCGGACCGCGTGCCTCCCGAAGTGCAGAGCATCCGCTGTCCGAAGCCGTGAACAGAACCACCCAGTCGTTACCAGGGAGCCACCCCCAACCGTCGGGGCTCCGGGATGTCATGGCAGGCCCTGCTCGGGGCCCCGTGGCGCCTTCCTGCCAGCCGTGGCTACAGACTCCGCCAGGAGTACGACGGCCCACGTCCGCCGGTACCTGTGGGGCGGCCACTTCTCGTCCGGCTCATACTTCGCCGGAAGCGGCGGCGGGGCACCGCTGAGCGTCGTGCGTCAGTACATCGAGCGGCAGCAGCGCGCCGTGGGCTGAGGCCAAATAGTGCGGGCCCGTGCTCACGCGCAAGTCCGAGCAGTCTCGAGATGCGCTTCACGCAAGATCAAAGATAGAAACCGGTCACGCTGTCCTCGTACTGGACGTAGGCGTTGCGCTGCGCGGACCAGCCGCGGCGCATGATGCGCCGGTAGATGGCATCGCGGGCGCAGCCCCAGCGGACCATGTCGGCGGGCAGGCCGCGATGCTGGGCCAGGCGCATCGCGCGTGACCGCTACGCGGTGCGCCAGGACTCAAGGCGCTGTGCGACCGCCCGCAGGTCGGCTTGCTGAGTGCGAATCGCCTGGGCCAGCTCGTACAGTTCTTCGTCCTTCGCCTGGACGGGCTGGCCGGAGAGGTTCATGTACTGGTGGCTGCAGCCCCAGCCGATCACGAGGTTGAAGTCGGTGAAGGGGCGCAGCAGCAGGGCGGTGTGCAGGAAGGTGGCAGCGCGGGAGGGAACTTCTTCGTACGGGAGGGAACTTCTTCGTAGTAGAGGGCGCCGCGTTCGCGTTCGAACGTGTGCCGGTCGGCCATCAAGCCGAGGGCGCCCCAGTCCGCGATCGGTACGTTGAGCGGGGAGATCGCGGACTGGATCTGCAGGACCCATCCGACGTCGACGCGGATGATCGGGCTCACCGCATGCCTTCGGGGAAGCGCTCCAGCACACCGGGCAGGATGCGCCCGGCTTCGGCGACGGCGCCCTCGACGAATGCGATGCGGTCTGCCTCCTCCACGGTCACGTCGTGGACGTGTTCCTTGAGGCTCTTTCCCGTGATCTTGGCCCGGTTGCGGAGACGGTCCATCTCTTCTGGCGTGAATTCGATGTTGAGTGCCGGCATATCCCCAAGGTACCCAGATTGGTACCGGATTGGGTACCAGCAGTTGGCACGATGCCCGGCAAGGGGATCCCCACGCAACCGTGCGGGGAGCGGATCGAGGCCGGAGGTCTCACGGCTCCGGCGTGCCGCTGCTTGCTCGTCCGGGCCGAGGCGGGGAACTCGGCCCGGCCCGGTGGCAGCGACGGTGCAGCCCAGCGTGTGCTGGGGAGGTGCACGCTGACCCTCGCACGGGTCCTGCACCTGCACGGCATCCTCGCGACCATCTACGAAGCCGAGATATCGGCGGACGCCCGCACGCAGGGCGGTCAGCTCGACATCCACGAGTACAACGGGCAGCTCGCCCTCGAAGCGGCCGGCCTCACCGACGAGTTCCGCGCGATCATCCACGAAGGCGGCGAGGCCCTGCGCGTGCTCGACCAGCACGGCGCGGTACTGCTCGACCAGCCCGACGACGGCACGGGCGGTCGCCCTGAGGTGCTCCGCGGAGACCTGCGTCGGATTCTGATCAACTCGCTGCCCGACGAGATGATCCTTCCGGGCAGTCTTCCCGCCGGAAGGGGCAGGACGTCGTCACAGTCCCAGGGAGATCGCCAGCCGGGTGAGTTCGGCGGTGCTGTTGATGTTGAGCTTGGCCCGGATACGGCGCAGATAGGCGTCGACCGTGTGCTTGGACAGTCCCATCTGGCGGGCCGTCTGCAGGTAGGTGCACCCGCCGGCGATGTGGCGCAGGGTCTCCCGCTCACGCGGGGCCAGCGCAGGCGCGGGGGCCTTGGTCTGCGGCGTGGTGAGTGTGAGGCTCATGGGATTCCCTCCGACGGATCGGCCTGGTCATCACTGCTCACACCCTCGGAAGCAGGGGACATATGCCTGATTACTGCGTTTTGTCCGCTTTCTAGAAGTCTGGCTCGGCGACTTCATGACGGTGTCCGCCGACTGTCACAGGCGTGTCACAGGCCACATCCGCGGGCACGCCGCAGCCCGATCACGGACAAGAGCCGTAACGCCACGCAAATGATCTCTCACCCGCCCCGTTGCCGTCTCCGCAGGGCCTCGCAACGGGGTTACCAGCCTTCGGAGTTGGGCTGCTTTCCGCCCCTTGCCGAGTGCACGCCGCGGGGGTGTGCCGGCGGCTCCGGAGCTCCGGAAGCACTGGCAGACCGCTGTCCGCTCCCACCGTCGCAAGCGGGACGGGAGGGGGCGGGAAGGGGCGGTGGCCGCTACCGGGCTGCGGGCGCCGCGTGCCACGGCCCGGCCGGGCCTCACCGTCGGGGACCGGGCCTCACGGCGCCGGGCCGGCGCGTGAGCCGCCGGCCGCCTCCGTGGGCAGGGCCGGCGGCTCGCGGCCGGGGGCGGGACAGCGCCCGGGCAGACCCGCCTCGTGCCGGCGCCCGGGCTGGTGCTCAGTGCCCCCCGGGATCATGCTTGTGAGGAGGGCCCCCGGCCGTAGGTTCCCGAAGGGCGAGATGAGCGGCGATGGAGCGACTTCCCACCCCTCCCGGCGAGCAGGCGGAGGCGGCCGCCCTGCCCGGGCCGGCCTTGACGGCCACCGCCACCGTCGATGAGCAGGGCATCGTGACGGGATGGAGCGAAGGAGCCCGGCGCCTGCTCGGCTACGCACCGGAGGAGGTCGTCGGTCAGGCCGCCGCCCGCCTGCTCGCCGATGACACCGGCGAGACGGCGCGGCGCGAGGCGGCCGGGCGGGAGCGGTGGAGCGGCACCGTGGCACTGCGCCATCGGGACGGCCGCCGGCTCGAGCAGGCCCTGCTCGCACACCGCCGCACGCCCAACACTCCGGGCGGCCCGGCCACTCCGGCCGCCGAGTGGCTGGTGGTGTCCGCCGTGCCGGGCAGGCCGCACCCGCCCGGCGGCGAGGCACTGGGCGAATGGGTGTTCCGCCAGTCCCCCGGCGTCCAAGCCCTCTTCGACACCGACCTGCGGCTGGTGCGCGCCAGCGCCGGCATGGAGCGTGCGCTGTCCCTCACCGAGGACCAGATGCGCGGATTGCGCCTGCCCGACATCGCACCGCACCCCGCAAGCGACCAGGCAGAAACGGCCATGCGCCGGGCCCTTCAAACCGGTGAGGCACAGCACGCGGAGGTCTGCCTCGGCCCCACCGGCGCCGGCGCCGAACGCGGCCAGCAGGCCTCGCTGGCCCCGGTCACAGACCCCACCGGCCGGGCGCGCGCCGTGTGCCTGGCAGCCCACCCCGCGCTGCCGGACCGCCCCGCCCGGCAACGGATGCTCCTGCTGGGCGACGCCGCAGCCCGCATCGCCACCACCGAGGACAGCGAGCGCACCGCGCAGGAACTCGCCGACCTCGCCGTCCCCCGCCTCGCCGACGCCTGCGCCGTCGACCTACTGCCGGCCTCCCCGCGCGGCGAGCCGCACCCGCTGCCGGGCCGGCCCCTCACCCTGGACCGCACCGCCGTCCGCTCACTCCCCGGCACCCGGCCCGCTCCCTTGGCCGCAGGAGGAAAATCCCTCTATGCGGCGCACTCCCCGGTGGCCCAGTGCCTGGCCCAGGGCCACGGCGCCCTCTACCAGGCAGGCGATTCCACCCTCGCCCACTGGACGGCCACCGACCCCCAGGCCACCTGGATCCGCCAGACGGGGACCCACTCGCTGATGGTGGTGCCGCTGCGCGCCGCCGGCACCACCCTCGGCGTCGCCCTCTTCGCCCGCCACCAGCACCCCGACCCCTTCGAAGACGACGACCTGTGGCTGGCCGAGCACCTCACCGCCAAAGCCGCCGCCAGCATCCGCGCCGCCCACCGCTCCCTGCGGGACTCCCCCCGCCAGCACACCACCACCATGGCCCTGCAGCGCAGCCTGCTCCCCCAAACCCTGCCCGACCAGACAGCTCTCGACATCGCCACCCGCTACCTGCCCGCAGGCAGTCAAGCCGGCGTCGGCGGCGACTGGTTCGACGTCATCCCGCTCTCCGGCGCCCGCGTCGCCCTCGTCGTCGGCGACGTCGTCGGCCACGGCATCCGCGCCTCCGCCACCATGGGCCGGGTGCGCACCGCCGTACGCACACTCGCCGACGTCGACCTGCCCCCCGACGAACTCCTCACCCACCTCGACGACCTCGTCATCCACCTCGCCGCCGAAGAAACCAGCCCCGACACCACCGCCGAAACCGCCGGCGGCATCGGCACCACCTGCCTCTACGCCGTCTACGACCCCATCACCCGCCGCTGCACCCTCGCCCGCGCCGGCCACCCCCCACCCGCCGTGGTCACCCCCGACCACACCGTCCGCTTCCTCAACGTCCCCGCCGGCCCGCCGCTCGGCCTCGGCGGCCTGCCCTTCGAAGCCTTCGAGACCGAACTGCCCGAGAACAGCCTCATCGCCCTCTACACCGACGGCCTCCTCCAAGCCCGTGACCACGACATCGACGACGCCCTCGACAAAATGTTCGCCGCCCTCGCCCGCCCCGCCCACACCCTCGACACCATCTGCGACCGCGTCCTCACCTCCATGCTCACCCACCGCCCCGACGACGACGTCGCCCTCCTCATCGCCCGCACCCACGCCCTCCACACCGACCGCGTCGCCACCTGGGACCTCCCCTTCGACCCCGCCACCGTCGCCCACGCCCGCCAGCAGGCCACCGACCAGCTCACCACCTGGCACCTCGACGACGCCGCCTTCATCACCGAACTCGTCGTCAGCGAACTCGTCACCAACGCCATCCGCTACGGCAAACCCCCCATCCAACTCCGCCTCATCCACGAAAACCACACCCTCATCTGCGAAGTCTTCGACTCCAGCAGCACCGCCCCCCACATGCGACGCGCCCGCACCTACGACGAAGGCGGCCGCGGCCTCCTCCTCATCGCCCAACTCACCACCCGCTGGGGCACCCGCCACACCCCCACCGGCAAAACCGTCTGGACCGAACAAGCCCTCCCCCCCACCTAAGACAAACACCGCTCCCCTCCCGAGCCTCACCCCGCGACCCCCACCAACCCCCAGCCACACCAGACGACACCGGCTCGCGCCGGAGACGGTGACCCGCCAGCAAGACGGCCGTCCACAGAGCCAGTCACGACCCGACACACCACGGCACCGGAACAACCCGACAGGACCTCACAGCCGCAGGCCAGACGCCCACGGAACATCAACCACCCACAGATACCCCGCACCCCCACCACCCCGGGTATCGGAACAAAACCCTCCCCGCCCCACAACGACCACCACCAACAACAGACTGCGCCCGGTCAGTCGGACGGAGCCGCCTCGCGTGCGGGCCGGGTCACCGGCAAACAGACTGGGGCCATGCCCGCCCCGCAGGAGCCGCCGCCCGACCCACAGCCTCCGCCTCCACGCCCACCGAAGTCCGCGTTCCTGGAGAAGGCGGCATACATCGCGGCGCCAGGAACCGTCGTCATCGGTCTGCTCTACTACTTCGGCAGCACCTACACCCAGGCGTACTACGCCACCCTTGGCGTGCCCTCCCAGGATCTGCAGTTCTCCTTCCAGGGCATCGTGGCCAAGAGCCCGAAAGCAATCTTCCTCCCTTTGTGGTTCCTGCTGGTCTGCGGGCTGATCGTGCTGCTGGTGCTCGGCTGGGTGGGACAGGCGCTGGCCGTGCCGGAGCACGCGGCCCGGCGCCGTACGGTGATCCGCTGGCTGCTCTCCGTCGGCCTGGTCCTGGTGCTGCTGGGCTTTCCGATCTTCTTCTGGGACCAGCTGCTGTCCTCGCTCCCGGGAGGCTGGTGGCGTCAGTTCCTGTCGCCCTTGGTGGTGGCCCTGGGCGCCACGCTGGCCTTCTTCGCCGTCCAGCTGCGCCTGGGGCAGGGCAGGGGCGTGCGGAACCGGCAGGCCCGCACCGGCGACCGGCTGTGGCTGGCGAGCGGTGCCCTGCTCATCGGGCTGCTGACGATGAGCCTGTTCTTCGAGGTGGCGTGGTACACGGCGGAGGCAGGTCGCACCGACGCCGTCAGGAACGCGGAGGGGGGCTATCTGGACAGCCCGCAGGTGCTGATCCATTCGCGTGTGCCCCTCTCCCAGCATGCCCAGAGCATCGGGTTCACTGACCTGGGCAGCGGGACCGGGCCGTACCGATACCAGTACCGCGGCTTCCGTATGCTCGCGAAGTCGCCGACCCGCTTCTATCTGGTCTCATATGCGTCGCGTTACAAGGACCGCATGGTGGTGGTGCTGCCCGACGACGACACCCTGCGGGTGGAGATCCGGTCGTGAGGACGGCGGCGCTCAGGAGATGTCGGGTTCGGGTGTGTCGGTGTTCGTGTCATCGGGCAGGGGTGTCGGCAGCTCCGTGGTCTCGGAATCGCTGGGCACGGGGTTCGAGGTCGTAGGCGCGGGCGGGGTCGTGGACTCCGGGGTGTACGAGCCTGTGGTCGAGGAACCGACCGCCTCCCCCGAGATGGTCGCGGTGATCGTGCTTCCCTCGGAGGTCACGGCGGTCAGCTGCCCAGTGAACGGCCCCGGCTCCGATGCGGTGTGCTCGAGCTCTACCTGGCAGCTGCCGCCGGGCGGCACCTCGACGCCGGAGCAGCCGTCCTGGGTGATCGATGTCTCCCCGGTGTCCGTGGTGGCGACGATGTCCTGGAGGGTCATGGGCTGATTGGTGGTGCTGACGAAGTCCACCTTCCCACCGGCCGGCTCGCCCACCTTCGCGGTCGGCACGTGGATCGCCGAAGCGGATCCCCCTCCGGAGTCGCTGCCCGGGAACAGCGAGGCCAGCGTGGCGCCGGCATCGGCCGGGGTCGTCTCCCCTGACCCGGTTTCCTGGGACCCGGTCTCCTCGGTGCCGGTCGGCTGCGGAGCGGTCTGCTGTGTCGATCCACCGCCAGTCTCATCGTTCTTACATGCCGCCGTCGCCACCAGCGCGACGATCACCGCTGCCGCGGCAAGGCCACGGGCCATCGCAGACGTCATGGCGTCGGCACCTCCATTCCCGGTCGGCTCGGCCCTCAACCTCGCATACGAATCACGGGAAGCCGCGGGCGCCGCTCGGTGACACAGCGCGATCACTCGAAAGGCCTGGGCTTGATCCGCTTTGGCGGACACCTGAGATCAGGGGTTCTGCCCCGGAAGGATGTCCGTAATGGAGAGCACGGGGAAGAAGAAGCCTCGGCCTCGCCGTTCGTTCACGCCGGAGTTCAAGGCCGAGATCGTCGAGCTGTGCCGGCGCGGCGACCGCTCGGTCGGCCAGGTCGCCAAAGACTTCGACCTGACCAAGACCGCGCTGCGGCTGCGGGTCAGTCAGGCCGAGGTCGACGCGGGCGAGCGCGGTCGAGATCGACCGGCCCAAGCGACCGGCACGCCGCAACGGCGCCAAAATCGATGAGCTGGACGCGGTCCGCGCCGGCCGCGAGGCCCTGGCCCGGGAACATCTGGCCCAGCCCCGCCGCCGCGGCGACCGTGAAGCCATGCGGGTACTGCTGACCACCCGTCAAGGCACCGTGGTCGCACGCACGAAGGCGATCTGCCAGCTCAAGGCTCTTCTCGTCGGAGCGCCGCAACAGCTGCGGCAGCACTTCCGCGGCATGACCACCGACCAACAACTGGAACGCTGCACACGGCTTCGCACCGTGCCGAGCCACAGCGCCGAACACCGTGCCACCGTCCGGGCCTTGCGCATCAGCGCCCGCCAGGCCCTGTTCCTCGAGGCCCAAGCGGCGGACCTCGAGACCGAGCTGGAAGAACTGGTGCTGGACGCGGCGCCGGCGCTGCTGGAACAACCCGGCGTGGGCGTCGTCTCCGCTGCACAGATCATCATCTCCTGGTCCCACCCCAGGCGATTGCGCAGCGAAGCCGCGTTTGCGTCCCTGGCCGGGGCAGCCCCGATCCCCGCCAGCTCCGGTCAGATCACCCGACACCGCCTGAACCACTCCGGTGACCGCCAGCTGAACCGGGCACTCCACACCATCGTGCTGTCCCGGCTGCAGCACCACGCCCCCACCAGGGCTTATGCGGCCCGCCGCACAGCCGAGGGCAAAACCGCCCGCGACATCAAACGGTGCCTGAAACGAGCCGTCGCGCGACAAGTGTTCCGTCTGCTCGAGTCCACCGCACCACCTCAGGACGCAGGAGACCCTCAGCCAGACGACCGTGCCCAACCTCACGTGTCCGCCGCACCCGGTTCCGACGCTACCCCGCCCCCGCCCGCATGCAGCAGATCACCCCGACTTGACCCCGTGCTTCCACACGACCAGCATGCACAACAGCGGGGAAGGCCGCCTCTGTCGACGCCCCAGGCGTCTGACCTAAAGAATCATGTCCCTCGAGGACTCGTGAGGGACCTTCCCCGCCCCACTCCCACCTCTTGACAGACCATAGGAGTCGTCCGTTCACCTGCGGTGACGCCTCGCAGGCGTGAAAATCGGTAGGGGGCTGTCTGCCGACGCCGCTTGATGTTTGGGCTGTGAGCCCGCATAGGAGTCTGGTGAGGGAGCCGTCCGAGGGGCCGCACACTGTCGCCTCGAGCACGCCGATCAGCTTCTCCGTTCCCCTCAAGGCTCCCCGGACAGCCCCGCCCGCACGACTGCAACAGGGGGCACATCATGGAGGAGTTGAGAGAAGACCACGACGACGGAACGGTCGCGCGGGTCGCGGCGATCGACATCGCCAAGGCATCCGGAATGGTCTGCCTGCGCGTCCCGCACGACACCATCGAGGGCCGCCGCGTCCAGAAGGTCTGGACCGTCGCCTCGACCACGAACGCGATCCTCGAACTCGGCGACACGCTCATCTGCCAGGGTGTCGAGCGGGTGGTGATGGAGGCGACAGGCTCGTACTGGCGCCCGTTCTTCTACCTGCTGGATGCCCGGGGCCTGGAGTGCTGGCTGGTCAACGCGCGGGACGTGAAGAACGTCCCCGGCCGGCCGAAGACCGACAAGCTGGACGCGGTCTGGCTGGCCAAACTCGCCGAACGCGGCATGGTCCGCGCCTCGTTCGTGCCACCGAAACCCGTGCGGCAGCTGCGGGACTTCACCCGCACCCGCACCGTGTTCGTCCAGGAACGCACCCGGCACAAGCACCGGGTGGACAAGGCTCTGCAGGACGCGCAGATCAAGCTGTCCGGTGTCGTCTCGGACCTGTTCGGCATGTCGGGCCGGGCCATGCTCGACGCCCTGGTCGCCGGCGAACGCAACCCCCGCACCCTGGCGGAGCTCGCCAAGGGCAACCTGGTCAAGAAGAAGGCCGCCCTCGCGGAGGCTCTGACCGGGCAGTTCGAGGACCACCACGCCCGGCTGCTGCGGGTACTGCTGGGCACCGTTGACCATCTCACCGCACAGATCGACGCTCTCGACCGGCTCATCGTCCAGACCCTGCAAGAGATCACCACCCCGCACGACGGCCCGCGAACGGGAACGGGGCCCACGGTTGGTGCGAGTGCGCGGATCGTGGCCGAGAAACTGGACGCTGTCCCCGGTATCGGGCCAGCCTCCGCGCAGATCATTCTCGCCGAGATCGGCACCGACATGAGCCGCTTTCCCACCCCTGAACACCTGGTGTCCTGGGCGAAGTTATGCCCGCGGACGATCCAGTCCGGGGCGAAGAACACCACGGGCCCGGCCGGGCAGGGCAACCCCTGGCTCAAGGGCGCCCTCGGCGAGGCCGCCAACGCCGCCGCCCGCACAGACACCTTCCTCGGCGCCCGCTACCGCCGCATCGTCAAACGCCGCGGCCACGCCAAAGCCCTGGTCGCAGTCGCCCGCTCGATACTCGTCATCAGCTGGCATCTGATCAACGACCCGGACGCCTCCTACCAGGAACTCGGCGCCGACTGGCACCAGCGCCGCCTCAACCCCGCCCGCAGAACCCGTGACCTCGTCCGCCAGCTCCAGGCCCTCGGCCACCAGGTCACCCTCGCCCCCACAACCGTCTGACCGACCCCCGTCCGATCCCGACATCCGGTCCGCAAGCGGCCCGGATGCTGCCGCCTGCCCACCAGGAGATCGATTTTCCGATCAGCATCATTGCCCAGGCCCTCGGGCACCTCTCCATCCGGCAGGGAGCGAATGTCCGCTTCGCCAAGACCAGCCAGATCCTGGCCGAGCTGGCCGGCGGCCATGCGGACCGCACCTGGGACCGGCGGATGCGCGAACTCAGCCGCACCGACCTGCTCATTCTCGACGACTTCGCCATGCGCCGGCTGATCGCACCGCAGGCCGACGACCTCTACGAACTCGTCTCTGAACGGCAGGGCCGGTCCCTGATCGTCACCAGCAACCGGGCGCCCAGCGACTGGTATCCCCGCAACCTCAACCCCGTCATGGCCGAGTCCCTCCTGTACCGGCTGATCAACGCCAGCCACCAGGTCATCCTGAACGGCCCCAGCTACCGGCCGAACAAGCACCCCAAGACTCCCCCCGACAAACCCCGCAGGACTCCCACCAGTTAGACCGCCTCGATTCATCCGACGACACCCCGGGGAAACCGACTCCCGGACAACGGGAGACTCCCCGGGGCAAGTTGACCATCGAGCACGGGGCCCGGCCGTCTGCTGAATAACGGCCGGGCCCACGACAAGCAGGACGGGCACCATGACGGGGGCCTGAGCTGATCGATGCGACCGTCAGCCTGCGGACGTCGTTTCCTGGCGGCGTTGAGCGAGTTCCACGCAGATCACGACTACCCAACACCATGGTTTGTCACCGACGTTGACGCACCAGCCCTGACAGACGCCGCAGCCTTCGCCGCCTACGTGGCAAGCGTGCTGAGCGAACGGGACGAAACAGCCGGGCGAGCGGATTGGTTCGTGCCGATGACGACGCTGTGGTGGGCCGAGGGCCAACAGATGCTGGGCAGGCGACCATCCGCCACCATCTGACCACGGCCCTGGAGAAGACCGGCGGCCACATCGGTTACGACGTGCGACCCAGCGCGCGGCGCCAGGGACACGCAACCGCGGCCCTCGCCGCAGCGTTGCCGATCGCCCGTTCGCTCGACATCAGGCAGGCCCTCGTGACCTGCGACGAGACGAATTCCCCGTCCCAGTGTGTGATCGAAGCGAACGGGGGCCGGTTCAACGACAGGGTCGGTGACAAGCGCCGCTACTGGGTGCCGACGTCCTAAGACATCGACACCTTCGGGCGCGCCCCCTCACTCCCTTCCCCTCAGTGCCTACGTCGCGCGCCCTTCAGGCCCTCTCCGCGGATGCGGCCCTACGGGTGTCCCAGCCAGAGGTCGGGGCCGAAGACCTCGTAGTGGATCGCTTCCGCGGGCACGCCGCAGCGCAACAGGTCGCCACGGACCGCGCGCATAAAGGGCAGCGGACCGCACAGGTAGGCGGTCAGCCCCGCCGGGAGTTCCAGGCCGCCCACGTTCGCCTGACCGGTCTCCGCCTCCGGCACCTGGTCGCCGGGCACCTCGTACCACAGGTGGAACCGCGCGGCCGGCAGCGCCCGCACCAGCCCGAGCTGCTCATCGCGGTGCGCATGGTCGGCCGGCGAGCGGTCGGCGTGGACCGCGACGATGGGGCGACCCGAGCCAGTGGAGGCGAGGTGGTCGAGCATGGCCAGCATGGGTGTGTTGCCGATCCCCGCGGACGCCAGCAGCAGCGGGCCGTTGCTCTCCGGCAGGACCAGGTCGCCGAACGGCGCGGACACGGTGAGCTCGTCGCCCGACCGCGCGTGCTCGTGGAGCCACGACGAGACTTCGCCGTCCGGCTTCGCCGCGTCGCGGACGCGCTTGACGCTGATCCGCCAGTGCGGCTGGTCGGGGGCGGCCGAGAGGCTGTACTGGCGTATCTGTCGGGCGCCGTCGGGCAGATCCACCTGGACGCTGACGTACTGCCCCGGCCGGAAGGACGCGGCCGGGCGGCCGTCAGCGCGCCGCAGGAGGAACGAGACGACGTCGGGCGTCTCCTGGCGCCGTTCCACGATCTCCATGCGCTGCCAGACGTCGCCCTCCGCGGCGCCCGCCTCCTGGTAGAGGCGCGCCTCGATGGCGATCAGGGCGTTGGCCATCAGCCAGTAGACCTCGTCCCAGGCCGCGGCGACCTCGGGGGTGACCGCTTCGCCGAGCACCTCGGCTATCGCCGCGAAGAGGTGGCGGTGGACGATCTTGTACTGGTCGGAGGTGATGCCGAGGGAGGCGTGCTTGTGCGCGATCCTCGCCAGCATCGCGTCAGGGCGGGCGTCCGGCTTCTCCAGCAGCAGTCCCGCGAACGCCGCGATGGACCCGGCGAGTGCCTTCTGCTGCTCTCCGTTGGCCTGGTTGCCGCGGTTGAACAGGTCGCGCAGCAGCTCTGGGTGAGCGTCGAACAGCTTGTGGTAGAAGAGCTCGGCGATGTCGCCGATGGCGGCGCCGACCACCGGAAGGGTGGTCCGAATGACGGGGGTGGACTGCTCGGAGAGCACAACGCCTCCTTAATTGGTAGATGATTTGCGCATTTAAGTGCGAGCCGGCGCACGCCGGGGTGCGGGTGGCTTACTCCGGAGGGCGCCCGACGAGTCCGACCAGCACAGGTCCGGTGGGCGAGGCCACCAGGTCGGAGACGGTCAGCGGGTCGAGGGAGGCGTAGAACGCCTCTTGGGCGTCGCGCAGTGCCCGCCGCAGGCGGCAGGCTCCTCGCAGGGGACACGGCGGGTCACCCTCGCAATCGACGACCTCGCCCTCACCCTCGAGCTCCCGCACCAGCCAGCCCACCGAGGCCCGCCGACCGAGGTCGGTCAGGGCCAGTCCGCCGCCGCGGCCTCGCCGGGCCTCCACCACTCCCAGGTGCTGGAGGCGCGTGATCGCCTTGGCCACGTGCGCGTACCGCACATCCATGGCCTCGGCCACCTCGCGCGTGGTCAAAGCGTCGCCGTCGGCAGAAACCGCCAGGCGCATCACGGAACGCAGCGCCAGGTCGGTGAACTTGGTCAATCGCACAGCCGAACGCTATCAAATACGCATGTTAGATTCCTATTTAAGGGACGCCTGTGGCCGAGTGGAATGCGTCACGGACGTGCCGGATACGGCGTTGGCTCCCCCGAAAATCCCGCCCTCCAGCGGTGGACGACGCACATCGGACGGTGGCACCTGATGAATGTGGAAGACAGCGGCTGTCCGGCTCCGGACGGCGGCGCGCCGGTCCCCCGGGCTCTGTTCGACACCCAAACGCTGGAGGCGCTGGACTGGGCATCAGCCGGTGCGGTGTGGCGGCTGGCCGAACCCGGTCGGCAACTCGACGCCAATGTCGTCCGCATCCCGCCCGAGCGGCGCGTCGACACCCATACCGAACCGGACCTCGACGTCCTCCTGCTGGTCGTCACCGGAGACGGCATCCTGGTCACCTCCGACGGACCACTCCCCCTGAGCGCAGGCACCCTCACCTGGCTGCCGCACGGCTCCACCCGCGCCCTCGTCGCGGGCGAGCGGGGCATGTCGTACCTGACTGTCCACCAGCGCCGGCCCGGCATGCAGATCCAGCCCGTCGGAAGCCGGGATCCCGCCCCCGGCCGGCGCCAGCCCTGAACCGGGCCAGCCCCCGTAGCGGGGTAACGAGACCGACAACGATGGTGAACGGCTCGGAGTGCCCTGATGTCGTCGAAGAAGTCGAAGAAGTCGGGCACTTCGGCGGCTTTGGGAGTCTTTGGCCGACTCAACGTGGAATCCCGTTCTTTACCGACCTTGGATCCGTACGCTTCGGGGGCGACCGTAGCCGGCACGTCACGTACGCGTCCGTGACGTGCCCAGACGGCGAACGGGGCGCGGCTGTCAGCGGTGGAGACCCCTGCGGAGACCAGGACTCCACGGCACAGCCGGGGCCGTCGGCCACCCGGCCCTCAAGTCGCTTGCTCCTGCCGCAGGCAGATCCGCTTTGCCGCCCACCGCAGCCTCTTCGCCAACGGCCCATGTCGACGGATCCGCATCTGCCAGCGGTCACGAGCGCGGCAGCGCACCCGGCGTGCCGCAGCCGGTGTGTGCCGGCCTCGGCTCCGCCCTGCTCGCCACCGGAGTCACCGCCACCATCTGGCGACGCCGCCGCATGCAGCGCCGCCGCCTGCGCCCGGGGCGGCTGATCCCGCTGCCCACCGGGGCTACCGCCCGCACCGAGGAGGGGATCGCGATGAGCCACGGAGCGGTTCGAGGAGGCTGGGCTCCACCTGAATAATCGGTGTCTGCGATCGCGTCCGCCCCGGTAGCGTCGCCGCCGTGACTCCAGCAGATCTCGCGGCCGTCATCTCCGACGGCGTACACACGGCCATCCAGTCCGGAAGCATCTCAGCAGAGGTGCCCGAGGAGATCCGCGTGGAGCGCCCCCGCCACCGCCGCCATGGCGACTACTCGACCAACGTCGCCATGCAACTCGCCAAGTCCGCGGGTCTGCCCGCCTGCGCCATCGCCGAGGTGCTGGCCCCGCTGGTGGGCGCGGCCGCCGGAGTTGCGAAGGCCGAGGTCGCGGGCCCTGGGTTCCTGAACATCACGCTGGAGAGCGCGGCGATCGGCGCCCTGGCGCGCGACATCGTCCTGGCCAGTGACGCCTATGGCCGTACGGACCGGCTCGGCGGCCTTCGGCTCAATTTGGAGTTCGTCTCGGCGAACCCCACCGGGCCGGTGCACATCGGAGGGGCCCGGTGGGCGGTCGTGGGCGACGTGCTCGCCCGGCTGCTCGAGGCAGCGGGCGCAGACGTATCGCGGGAGTACTACTTCAACGATGCCGGCGTGCAGATCGACCGGTTCGCCCGCTCGCTGCTCGCCGCGGCGCAGGGCTCGCCGGTGCCCGAGGACGGATACAGCGGCGCTTACATCGAGGAGATCGCCGCCGCGGTGCTGCGTCGGCAGCCCGGGGCCCTGGAACTGCCGGAGTCCGAGGCCCTCGCAGTCTTCCGGACTGAGGGCACGGCGCTGATGTTCGACGAGATCAAGACATCGCTCGCCGCGTTCGGTACCCGCTTCGACGTCTACTTCAACGAGAAGGACCTGCACGACCAGGGGGACCTGGCCGCCGCTGTCGCCCGCCTGCGGGAGGGCGGTCACGTCTTCGAGGACGAGGGCGCGGTGTGGCTGCGCACCACGGACTTCGGTGACGACAAGGACCGGGTCCTGGTGAAGAGCGACGGGTCCTGGACGTACTTCACCGCGGACTGCGCGTACTACCTCAACAAGCGGTCCCGGGGCTTCGAGCGGGTCGTCATCATGCTCGGCGCCGACCACGCGGGCTATGTGGGCCGGATGCGAGCCATGGCGGCCTGCTTCGGTGACGACCCGGACACGCACCTGGAGATCCTGATCGGCCAGCTGGTCAACCTGGTCCAGGACGGGGAGCCGGTCCGGATGAGCAAGCGGGCGGGCACGGTCGTCACCCTCGACGACCTGGTCGAGGCGGTCGGCGTGGACGCCGCGCGGTACGCGCTCGTGCGGGCCAGCGTGGACGCAATGATCGACCTCGACATCGACCTGCTCACCCGGCAGTCGAACGACAACCCCGTCTACTACGTCCAGTACGCGCACACGCGGCCGTGCGCCGTACAGCGCAGGGCGGAGGAAGCCGGGATCGGGAAGGGCGCGCCGGAGGACTTCGACCCCTCTCTGCTCTCCCACGAGCGGGAGGCCGACCTGCTGGGCATGCTGACCGAGTTCCCACAGGTCGTGGCCACCGCGGCCACGCTGCGCGAGCCGCACCGGGTGGCGCACTACCTGGAGCAGCTGGCCGGCACGTACCACCGCTTCTACGACGCCTGCCGGGTCCTGCCGCGGGCCGGCGAGGCCCCGGACGACCGCACCCGGGCCCGGCTGTGGCTGACGGACGCCAGCAGGCTGGTGCTGCGCAACGGGCTGCAGTTGCTCGGGGTCTCGGCACCGGAACGGATGTGAGCGGACGACCGCTGACCACCCAGTAGCGCGCTCAGTCACCTCCTGCGGGCGCGCGCCCGCTACGGCTGGCCAGTGGTGTCGGAGGCGGGCGGCCGCAGTTCCAGGAGCTGAGCTTCCAGGTCGGCGATTCGCTTGTCGGCGAACCGGAGGTTGCTGCGGGAGCCTTCGACGCGTTCTTGCGGGAGCCGGTGCTCGCGGGTGAGTTGCTGGACTCGGTGCTCAAGGTTGGTGTTCTCGCTCACCAGGGCCTGGACGGACTCGCCGGGCACCGTTTGGCCGAAGTCCCGCAGGCATCCCATCAACTCGCCGATCCGCTGGCGCTCGGTGAAGATCTCCTTCTGGGCGCGGGCGAGTTCGGCCTCGGCGTTCAACGCGCGTTCCCGCCAGGCCGCCTCGATCCGTTCGTGCGTCTCAACGGCGGATTGGTCGTGGCGGCTCCTGCTGTCCGCGATGGCGGCCTGCATGCAGGTGCGCGCCTTCGAGTTCTCGTACAGGAAGGTGGCGAAGACACCAGCCCGGGCAGCGATGGCGCGGCGTGTCGGCCGCGCTCTCGGCGCAGCTGCGCGATGGCGGCCTCGACCTGGACGAGTTTGTGCCGAGTCTGCTCCTGGCGGGCGGCGAGGGCGGCGGCCGTGGTCATGTTTCCTCTGGCTCCTCGGGCTCTTCCGGGTCGTCCTGGCTTTGGGCCAGCTCCGCAGCGCGAAAGGCAGAGCTCCACACGCGGCCGAAGAAGTCCTGCGGCCGGCGCAGGTCCAAGGCTCGGGCCTCCTCCAGCAGGCCGACCGCCGCGAGGGCCTTCTCAAAGCCGTCGACCGCCCGGGCGGTCGGCTCGACCACCTGGTGCAGCTAGTCGGCGGTCGTGCTGTTCGGGGGCGCGCTCGGCTAGCAGGCGCCACTGCTCGCGCTTGCGGTGCCAGTAGACGAGGTCGGCGCCGGACACGGGGCATGGGCTCGCCGCCGGAAAGCAGGAGTCCGGGTTCGGCGGAGCCGGGGCCGGCCACCCATACCGCCTCCAGAGCCGCATTCAGTCTGGGGTTGTTGTGTGCCAGGTGGACGTGGTGCTCGGCCATCTCGCGGGAGAGCTGGCCCAGGTAGCGCTTGACGTGCACCAGGTCGGCACCGTTCTTCAACAGGTTCGTCGCCAGCGTGTGGCGGGCCTGGTGCAGCACTACGGTCCGACCTGCAGCGTTTCCATCCACTCCCGGAAGGAATCCGCGAACCACTCGTAGCTGACGCCCGTGTGCCGGCCCGGGTTGCGCATCCGGCTGGGGAACAGCACCAGCCGGCGGCGCTCCTGGGCGGTTGGGGGGCGGCCGTAGCGCCCGGCGAAGCGGGTACGAGTCTTGGCCTGGCGTTGCTCGATGCGGGCGGAGAGCCGGTCGGGGATGCGGATGGCCTGATCGTAGTTGCCGACCTTGGTCTGGTCGTGCCAAAACAGCGCCAGCCCGTTCAGCCGGGAGATGCACTCGTAGCGCACCTGAAGCACCTCGTTGACGCGGCGTCCGGTCGCATGGCTGGCCGCCCACCCCGGAGTGGACATCAACTGCCGGGACCGGGCCGGGCTTATGCATCACGCCAGTGGGGAGTCGATGCGTGGATGAGCCTGCGGCTCATCAGGTCGCTCACGGTGTGGTGGATCACGGCTTCGGCTTCGGAGCGGTGGGGGTGGGGTTCCGGTCCAACGACATCCTTCATAGTCCCGCCAACGGTGCTGGTCACGTCGCGCCCTACGGCGGTGTGAGTGAGTGAGCACTTCAGTCGGCAAACCGTGCGTTGGCGGGGCTGGCGTCGGTGGTGCCGGGTAGCGTGCCGGGCGTGAGTATGTGGATCTACTTCCAAGGACTCGAATCCTCCGAGCTGCCTGAGAACGCGGAGGGCTTTGAGGCCCTATTCGACGTGGAGTTCGACGAGCTGCGCCGGCGGGTCCGGGCAGGTGAGGCAGTATGGCTGGAGAGCGGCTTCTTCCAGCTCAACGAGCTTTACTGGCCCCGGTCGGAGCCGGGTGGTGACCGAGAGCTCCCCGTCTTCGGTGGCCGGCACATACCGGAACCTGGCGGCGGCCCGGGCCATGTGGCGCTCGACCCACCGGACGTGGCGCGCACGGCGGCGTACCTGGAGAGGGTGTCGTTCCCCGACCAGTGGCAGGAGTGGCGGCAACTGCCCTCGTCAGAGCCGGATGAGGAGCTGCGGGAGCGCCTGGCTCAGTACCACGAGGACCTACGGTCCTTCTACGGCAGATCCGCGGAACGGGGCTGGGCAGTGGCCAAGCACTTCTCTTTCTGACCTGCCCGGGATTCCCAAGTGGCTGGTTCCAACGATCACTCAGTTGGCCAGTCCAAGCGCTCACTGGCCTTCTCGGCGGCGGTCAGCGGCTTGTTCCGCGACGCCTGCGCTACCGCGCACCTCGGTCGGCCGTGTCGCGGCGGGGGTCAGCGGGAGGTGAGGGGGGTTTCGGACTCAACGCGGGTGAGCTTTTCGGGGTTGCGGACGTAGTAGAGGCCGGTGACGCGGGCGTTCTCCACGCGGAAGGCCAGCACGCCGTCGATCACGCCGTCCACGCGCAGGATGAGTCCGGGGTTGCCGTTGACCGTCGTGGGCTCACTGGTGAAGGTGCCGCCGGCCTTGTCGACACTGCCGGCCATGTAACGGAGCACCTTGTCGGCGCCGACGACCGGCCGCAAGGCCGCCAGCTTGAGGCCGCCGCCGTCGCTGACGAAAACAACGTCCGGGGCGAGTACGTCGAGCAGCCCCTGCAGGTCCCCGGTCACGAGCGCGGACTGGAACGAATTCAACGCTGCCCGGGTTTCTTCTGGGGAAGCCGGTGTGCGCGGCCGGCGGGCGTCGACGTGTTGGCGGGCGCGGTAGGCGATCTGGCGTGTGGCGGCGGGGCTCTTGTCGATCGCGGCCGCGATGTCGTCGTAGCCGATGTCGAAGACCTCGCGCAGCACGAAGACGGCGCGTTCGGTCGGTGAGAGGGTTTCGAGGATGAACATGAGTGCCAGCGACAGGTTCTCGGACAGTTCGACGTCCTCGGCCACGTCCGGCGCGGTGAGCAGGGGCTCGGGCAGCCAGGAGCCGACGTAGGCCTCCTTGCGCCGTTTGAGGGTGCGTAGCCGGTTGAGTGCTTGCCGGGTCGTGATCCGTACCAGGTAGGCGCGCTGGTCCTGCACCTGCTCCAGGTCGACCTTGACCCACCGCAGCCAGGCCTCCTGGAGGACGTCCTCGGCGTCCGCCGCCGATCCGAGCATCTCGTACGCGACGGTGAACAGCAGGTCGCGGTGGGCGACGAAGGCCTCGGTCGCGGGGTCGGTGACGTGGTCGTTCATGTCGTGCGCTTCACTTTCTCGTGGTTGGCCCCATGTGCCGGAAGCAGGCCGTAAAGAACATGTACCCGGTCCGATGACGGGGTTGTCGGCAGCAACCTCCCCACTGATCAGGCCACGTGGGGTGGGGGGCTGGTGGGATGGCGCCCCGGCGCCCGGCCATGGCATACGAGGCCGCGGCGTTGGGTGCTTGTCACTCCGGCTCAGTCCTTCTTGGGCCGGACCGGTCGGTCCGGCCCAAGAAGGGGACTTGGCGGCTAGGCCGCGCGCCGGGTGTCGGGCGGCGTCGTGGGGTGTTCCGGCTGAGGCGTTTCCAGGCGGTCGGTGCTGTCGCCGTGGGATCCGCGGGAACTGGCCTTGCGTGCCCCGGACACCAACTTATTGAGGGTGAACCGGCAGGCGATCTCCTTGACGCCGGCACCGGGCCGCCCGCTGATGCGGAGCGCGTTCACCTTGTCGTTCGGGTAGGAGAACTGGGTGACGCCCTCGTTTCGGCCGAGGCTGAGGCACTGCCCGGCGAAGAACATCCGGACGGGAGCGGGTGTTTTCCCCGCGATCCGGCGCAGGATCGTGTCGGCGGCCGCCGGGCCCAGCTGCACGGCGGCCTGGCAGCTCATCCGGAACGGCTGGTCCGTCATCACCGCCGCGTCCCCAGCGGCGACGATGCGCACGTCGTCCACACTGGTCAGCGTCGCGTCGGTGACCAGACGGCCTTCGGCGTCGGTGCGCAGCCCGCTGCGGGCGGCCAGGTCCGGGACACGGAATCCCGCGGTCCAGATCGTCACCGCGCTGGGCAGCTCGCGGCCGTCGTCGAGCTGTACGGCGTCCTGTGTCACTTCCGTCACCCGCGTGCGGGGACCTTCGAGGACGGTCACACCCAGCTTGGCGAGCCGGCGGGCGACCGGGCGGCGGACCCGGGCATGCAGGGAGGGGCCGAGCACGTCGCCGCAGACCAGGGTGACCTTGTGACCCGCTTCCGCCAGCTCGGCAGCGGTCTCCAGGCCGGTCGGGCCGGCCCCGACCACGGTCACCGGAGCCGACGCGGGCGTCGCGGCCAGCGCTGACCGCAGTCGTTCCGCCCCCTCGAGGTCCGACACCCAATGAGCGAACTCCGCCGCTCCGGGCACGCCGGGATCGGCGGCGCCGCTGCCCACCGCGTAGACGAGGTAGTCGTATGAGACCGTGCCACCGCCCGCCAGCGACACCTGGCGGGCGGCAGCGTCGATCCGGGTCGCGGTGTCGACCACCAGCCGGACGTTCCCGCCCAGAACCTCACCGAAGCCCTCGACCGCGTCATCGGAGCCGGTCACGAGCTGGTGCAGGCGGATCCGCTCGACAAAGTTGGGACGCGGATTGACCAGGGTCACCGACACGCCATCGCGCCGAGCCAGGCTATTGGCCGCCGTCACGCCCCCGTACCCGCCGCCGATCACGACTACCTCGACGTTCCCGTTCATCATGTCTCCCTTGCGTTATGGACTCGGCATGGAGACACCAGCCGCCCATCCGGTGTAACAGCTCGCGGATGAGACGTAGCGCACATCGGACGCGGCGGAAACGCCGCCCCTTCCGCCGCGAGTGGCGTAACGCGGCCCTGACGAGGTCGGGCAGGGGCCGGGGATTCTCGCGGTAGTGGGCGAGTGGAGCCCAGCCCGCTGTATTCGGCCTGACACGGCTCGGTGGTGACCGCGCGGGCGACATCCATGGAGCCGACCGACGGGCACGACGTGGTGCCGGCCCCGTTCCTTCAGCCTGAGCCGGGGCGGCGCTGCGGCCGTGACCGGCATCGGCCACGGTCACCTGCCCGGCAGCCTCCCCTGCGGGGTCGTGTCAGGCAACTCAAAGGGGAACAGGCTGCGTTCCGCCGAGTCGGCCCTGTTCTCGTATCGCTACGGCGAACGGACATGTAGCGCTGTGTGACTGCTGTGGTCGTCGTTTCCCCTCGCTGGGCGTTTCGTTGAGCTGAACGAGTGATCTCGGGTGGGGCGGAGGGGTACGGGTGCGGCAGGACTGGGAGCCGGAGGACCTGATCGAGGTCTGGACGCTGCTCGAAGACGACATGAAGCGGGTGCGGACCAAGTCCGGGGCGACCCGGCTCGGGTTCGCGCTGCTGCTGAAGTTCTTTGAGGCGGAGGCCCGGTTCCCGGAGTCGGCCAAGGAGGTGCCGGACGCCGCGGTCGAGTACGTGGCCCAGCAGGTGAAGGTGCCTGCGGAGGCGTGGGCGGACTACGACTGGCAGAGCAAGGCGATCCAGCGGCACCGGGGCATGACCCGGCGCCTGCCCCGAAAAGGGCCCCCGCACTAACAGCTGGACGAAGCAACCAGACCCCACCTCCTGGGACGACGCTGAAGCGCGGAAGGAGCTGGGATGCCGGCTCGTCCTTGAGCATGACTCGCGTCCCCGGCCGGTTTCGCCGCTTTGACCCCGTCGTAGGCCGCCCTGGTCTCGTCCTGGTGTTCCGCCACGGGGAAGAAGCTAACACCCGCGCCGTTCGCAGCCGTTCTCTGGCCGTGTACCGCCCCCCACCTCAAGGCCGTGTCTCTCAACTTCGGCGGACATAGGGGGCTTCGCCGATACTCGTAGACTCGTGATGTGGCATTCATGAGCACCCCGCACTGCTGCTTCCTGTGACCGGAAGACGTTGAGGGCGATGCCGGACGGCGTCGCCCTCCTTGGTGTGCCTGCTGCGTGAACCACGTTCCCGACGCTGCCCGTTCCTTCCTGAGGCAGTGACGCTCTGAGCGCGCGTGCAGGCACGGTCTCTTCCCTTCACCCTTGCCAGGAGTGCCTCGTGCCCGTGTCGCTTCCACCTGCCCTCGAACTGTCCCTCGACCTGCTGCGCTGCCCAACGTGCCGCACGCGCCACCTGCATCCCGACCGCGGCGCACTGCGCTGCCCGGTGGGCCACACCTTCGACATCGCCCGCCACGGCTACGCCGGCCTACTGACGGGCACCCGCGGCACCAGCGGCGACGACGCGGCCATGGCTCGGGCTCGGGACCGATTCCTGTCCACCGGCACCTACGCGCCCATCCGCCAGGCCGTGGCCGGCCTGGCGGCCGACGCCGTGTCTGAACAGGCCACGGTTGTGGACGTGGGGTGCGGCACGGGCTACTACCTGGCCGGCGTACTCGACCGGCTGCCCGGCGCCCGTGGTCTGGGTCTGGACACATCGGTGCGCGCGCTGCGCTCGGCGGCCCGAGCCCACGACCGAGCCGCCGCGACGACCTGGGACGTCTTCCGTCCCTTCCCGCTCGCCGACCAGGTTGCCGATGTCGTGCTGGACGTGTTCGCCCCGCGCAACCCGGCCGAGTTCCACCGCGTGCTGCGCCCGACCGGCCGGTTGATCGTGGTCCGGCCCACCAGGCGGCACCTGGCCGAGCTGCGCGGCCGGGTGCCTGCCATGGTCACGATTGACCCGGTCAAGGAACAGCGCCTGCACCAGGCGCTGGACCCCTTCTTCGATGCCGTCGTTACCGAAGAGGTGGAGTACCTTGCCAGCCTATCCAGGCTAGATGCCCTGGACCTAGTGGCGATGACGCCGAGCGCGCGCCATGTGAGCCGTGCAGACGAACGATGACGGCCTCCTGCCCGATCAGGTCACCGTCTCTGTGCTGGCCACCGCCTACCAGCCTCGGTGACCACGAGCGGGCGCATGCGCCTGCTGACCGATGAACAGCGGGCTCGCCTGGCGCGCTGCCTTCCCCGCAACACGGGGAAGGCAGGGCTGGCTTTGTCCACGAGAACCGACAGCACCTGGACACGAGATTGGGCAGCACCCGAAGCACTGCAGAAATCGAACAGTTCATGGCTTCGGGCAGTGCAGGCCCCTGCCGAGTTGGCAGGGGCCCGCAGCATAAACAGCAGAGGAGCGCCGGGACCTGCCCTCGACGAGCAGCATCCTGGCCAACATGGCTTACCGTCTGCTGGTGGCCTGACGGCCCGGCCTCACTTCAGGTGCCGGGTGAAGAACTGCGCCGCGGCGTCCCCCGCGAACTGCGGGACGCCGGTGTGCCCGCCCATATTGGCGTGCAGGGACTTCTCCTTGGAGCCGAAGGCGTCGAACAGGTCCAGGGCCGCCTGCCGGTCGTTCCCTTCGTCGTCCCACTGCAGCAGGACGTGCAGCGGAATGGTGACCTGGCGGGCCTCCTCGAACATGGCGCGAGGCACGAAACTCCCGGCGAAGAAACCGGCGGCCACGATGCGCGGCTCGACCACCGCAAGGCGAACGCCGATGGAGATCACTCCCCCCGAGTACCCGACCGGGCCGCCGATCTCGGGCAGCGACAGGAGGGCGTCAAGGGCGGCCTGCCATTCCGGGACCGCCTTGTCGACGAGCGGGAGGATGAGGGCGTCGATGATCTCGTCGCTGACCGGCTCGCCGGCTTCCATAGCCCGGCGCAGGTCGGCGCGGGCCTGCTCGGCGGCGGCCCAACGGGGACGTTCACCGCTCCCGGGGAGCTCGATGGTGGCCGCGGCGAAGCCATCCGCCGCGGCGTGCCGGGCCCGCGCCACCAGCCGGGGGTACATCTTGTGCAGTCCGAGCGGGGGGTGGCCGAGCAGGATCAGCGGCGCCGGTGCGGATGCGGATCCGGGCGTCCACAGGATGCCGGGGATCTCGCCGAGGGTGAATGCGCGTTCGAGGACGCCGTCGTCGAGGCGCTGTTCGGAAGTGAAGTGAAGGGCCATGGTCGTGCCTTTCGGGAGTGCTCTTGAACGGCGCTCCCGGACGACCTATCGCCCGACCGTGACCCCGGAGGAGAGCACCCATGTCGATACGTTCACGGGTACCACCTCCTCGTTCTCTCGCACGGCCTCCGCGAAAGTAGCAGGGGCCGCCGTGGTCCGCCAAACGGGTTCTTGCGCGGGCTCCGTGGCCGGATGCCAAGGAGTCGGAACACTACGCAGAGCTACTTGGGGCCTCATCGCGGCTTCCCGAGGCGAGGCCCTGCGACGGCGAAGCGCGCTGGGGGCGCTGTCAGTTCTCGTGAACAAAGCCACAGGGCGCCCGTTCGCCGATCACCAGCGCATCGTCGAAGGGATCATCTACCGGTACCGCACCGGAATCCAGCCGTGCTGGCGGCGGTCATGAGCTGCCGCCCTTCTACGACTGGGGTTCAATCGCCCTTCCGGTTGATCTCGATCCGCCGAAGCGACGGCACCAGCAGCGGCACCAGCATCGCCACCGCCGCCACCCCGCCGCCGGTGACTGCGACCGCCGCCGTTCCGAACGCCGCGGCGAGGACCGGCGTGGACAGCTGGCCAATGGGGATGGGCACGAAGGACCAGAACTCGTCGTGGGCGCCGACCCGGGAGAGCAGCCGCTCCGGGACGTGGGTGTTATGAACCGTTTCCCACACGACGGTGAAGAACTCGGAGACCACTCCCGCCACGAACGCCGCCGCAGCCAGCCAAAATGTGTTCGCGCCGGCGCCGAGAAGGATCAGCGGAATGGCGGCCATCGTCATCGAGGACAGCGCCGGCACCATCGGCCGCCGCACCGTCAGCTTCACCATCACCACACTGGCCAGCAGCGCCCCCACGCCGCGGGCGCTCAGCACCAGTCCCCAGCCCTCAGCGCCGATCGTGCCGTTCGCCATCACCGGGCCCAGGATCTGCCAGACACCCATGTTGACGGCGTTGAAGACGGCAAAGGCCAACGTCACCGTCCAAATCCACGGCTTGGAGCTGAAGTAGCTCCAGCCCTCCCTCAGTTCGCCGAGCATCGTCGGGCCGCCCTCGGTGCGCGGTGGCAGGTCGGGCAGCGACATCCGAGCGAAGAAGGCGGCCGCCAGGAGGAAGGACGCGGCGTCCGCGGCGATCGCCCAGCCGCCTCCGACGGAGGCGGTCAGCAGGCCAGCTGCGGTCGGGCCCAGGATCCGAGTGGCGTTCCTGACGGACGCCAGCAGGGAACTGGCCTGCTGGAGGCCGCGTCCCGCCGCCAGATTCGAAACGATGCCGCGCAACGCGGGCTTGGTCAGTCCCTGAAAAATGCCGTTGAGGGCAGACAGCGGCAGCAGGAACACCGGGTGCTGGTGGGCCAGGAGGAGGAACGCGACGCCGACCTGAGTGAGGCCGGCGCCCAGGCTAGTGAGGCACAGCACGGTGTCGCGCCGGTAGCGGTCGGCGATACCGCCGCCGAGGAGGAGCGTCGCGACCATCGGGACCAAGGCCGCAGTGGTGACCGCGGACAGCCAGGCCGCGCTGTTGGTGACCTCCAAGACGCCGAAGGCCAGGGCGACAGGCGACATGGCACTGCCAGCCATGGAGATCGACTGACCGGCCAGGAACCACCGGAAGGGAGCGGAGCGGAGCGGTTGCCCGGACGCGAGGCCGGTACTGGATACCGATAATGCGTCGCTTTCAGGTGGTTCAGGATCTCGATTTTCTGGCGCATCTGTTGCAGGCACAAGGGGCCACCGTGCCAGCGCATGCAGGACGCCTCAAGTGGTTTTCGCAGAGCGGTCGCATCGCTTCCGGGGCGGGGCCCAACAGCACCGGGCCGATACCCAGGACGGCCTTGTCTCTCCAGACCCGCGGCGGAAGTGCACTCCGCGGTGGCTTTGTTCGTGGAATCTGACACCACTTGTCGCTCAGGGCCGAGAGCACCCGGGCTGCGGTCGGATCAGGTCATGCGCAGGCCCGTCCCCATGCCGTGCATCTCGCCGCCGCAGAGGGCCGCCCGCCGAAGCACCGCAAGGAGTCCCGCTTCGCCAGGCCGTCGACCTGGGGCGAACCGGACGCGGCCACAGTGCAGGTCTCCGACTGGTACGGCCCCGCCCGCACGATGGCCTGGGACCGGATCCACCCCCGGCTCACCACCCGTTCCGCTTGGATCGACCACGACAGCGAACTCCCGATCATCGAGGGCATGTTGATCCGCCTCCAGGTCGACCGCCTGCCCGGCGACGCCGAGCCGCTGGCTGTTTGGCTGTGGTCCTCGAAGACTGGGATGACCACCGCCGACGTCGATGTCCGATGGCAGGCATTCCTGAGGCGCTTCGATCTGGAGCACACGTTCCGCTGATGAAGCAGACCCTCGGCCCACGTGTTCGGGCCGACAACCTCCGGCTTCCCGGGCTGGTCGATACGCCACGTGTGCTTCAGCGGCCGCCGTGACGGCGGGATTCTGCGGATCGTGCCGATGAGCGCGCCGTCGCCGTCGATGACACGGTGGTGGCGCTCCCCGTCGATCTCCTGTCTCGACTCCACCGAGACCAGCACACGGCTGGCCTGGGCGTCCTCGAACAACTGCTGCGGCCCGTGCACAAAATGGGGAGCACGGACGAAGGCACAGGACGCGTTCACACGTTGCGTGCCTTCGCCTTGGGGAGTACGGACGGCCCACGGACCTGTCCCACGTGCCGCCCGTAGCGGCTGACCTCGACCATCTGCGCTCCGCCGGTCAGTGGAATGTCCGGCTCGGCGGGATGCGGCTGCCGGCCCACAATGCCACCAAGACGCACCGACGCAGTCCGCCTCGGACGCAACGGATCACTCACCTCATACTGGAACAGCTCACTGGTTCCCCAGGCTCATGTGCCCTGGATGTGCCCTCGGGATCTGCGCCTGAAGCGGTGCCGTCCTGTCATGTCCGGCTGGCAGAGGACGTACCTGCTGCGACCAACTCCCGGCCGCTCATTGATGCGGCTCGTCGGGCAGTTCCAGGTGCAGTGCGTATCCGCCATCGGGCGTGGGGCCGGATGTGACGGCGCCGCCGAGGAGTTCGGCGCGTTGGCGCAGGCCGGCGAGGCCGTGGTGGGAGCTGGGCAGGGTGAGCGCGAGGCGGGTGGGGGCGGTGTTGGCGACGGTGGTGTGGACGGTGCCGGCCCTGTGGTGGATGCGGATGGTGGCCGTGGCGCCGGGGGCGTGCTTGCGGACGTTGGTCAGGGCTTCCTGGACGGTGCGGTAGACGGCGCGCTGGACGGTTGGCGGGAGGTCTTCCGGCAGGTCCGTGTGCAGTTTTGCTTCGATGCCGCTGGCGTCGACCAGTCGTTGCAGGTCGGCGAGGGAGGGCTGGGGGGTGAGTTCCGTGGGTCGGCTGCCGGAGGCGCGCAGCACGCTGACCATGTGCCGTAGTTCGTCCAGGGTCTGCACGCTGAGCCGCCGGATCGTGGCCGCGGCCTGTCTGGTTTCGGCGTCCCGGCTGGCGACCTGGAGTGCCCCGGCCTGTACGGCGATGAGGCTGACCTGGTGGGAGACCACGTCGTGCATCTCCCGTGCGAGCTGTGCGCGTTCTTTCGCGAGGACGCTTTGGGCGGTCAGCAGCCGTTCGTGCTCGCGGGCCTCGGAGATCTCGGCGAGCCGCAGGGACAGGTCGCGTCGGGCCTGTACGAGCTGGCCGAGGAAGACGGGGGCGGCTGCGGTGGCCAGCGTGTAGCTGAGGTGGAAGAGATTGTCGGGTCCGGTGAGTTCGGTGACCTTCAGGGACGACCACGGCCACGGCAGGAAGTCGCCGACCGCGAAGAACAGCGCGCACCCTGCCAGCAGAAGGCGGTGGCGGCTCAGCGAGGCGAGCGTGTACAGCGCGGCCGTGGTGGCGAACGCGGCGTCGGAGATCAGGGCGGTGGGGAGGGTGAGGACGAAGGTCGTCAGTGGCAGTCGGCGACGCAGCATGAGTGCGAAGGCGGCGAGCAGCGCCAGGGTCATGGCCGGTTGCTCTCCGACGTCGATGTGCACCCATGCGTCCGCCAGTGAGACCCCGACGAGGGAGACGTCCAGGAGCAGAGCCGGCTGCCTTCGGGGGGTCATCCGGCGTCCTCGTCTTTCGGCGGCGTGAGCAGGCCCGCGCGCTCGGCGATCAACGCCGCTTGGACGCGGCTGCTGACCTGCAGCTTGCTGAATACGGCGCTGACGTGGCCTTTGACGGTGCCGGTGCTCAGGTGCATGCGGTCGCCGATGTCGGTGTTGGCCAGACCCTCGGCCATGAGCACGAGGACGGCACGCTCGCGGCCGGTGAGCCGGTCGGTGAGGCGGACGGCGGATGGCTCACGCAGGCCGGCGTCGAGGTAGCCGTCCACCACCGTGCGGGTGACCTTGGACGACAGCACGGGGCCGCCTTCGGCCAGCGTACGCACGAGATGGGGCAGCTGCTCGGGGTCGGTGTCCTTGAGCAGGAATCCGGCGGCGCCCGAGCGCAGTGCGGTCGTCACGTATTCGTCGGTGTCGAACGTGGTGAGCATGGCCACCACTGGTGGGTCCTGGATGCGGCGGAGGTCGGCCAGGACGGTGAGTCCGTCCACGTCCGGCATGCGGATGTCGAGTAGGACGACGTCAGGCCGAAGCTCCCGCACCGTCCGGATGGCCTCGCCGCCCGGAACCGCGCCCACAACCTCAATGTCGTCCGCCGCGTTGAGAATGTGTGAGAAGCCCTCGCGGACCAGGGCTTCGTCGTCGACCACCAGGACCTGGATCACGTGCGCTCCACTCGTCGCAAGTTCGCCGGTGAATCCGTACCACTTCGGGGGCCGACCGTCGGCGGGCCGCCTGCGGTTCCCGCCGGTTGGCGGGCTTGCCCCAGCCGGTTGGCGGGGGTTACTTCGGCCGGTTGGCGGGGTGCCTTCGGAAAGCTGCCGGGGTGGGCCAAGGCGGTTGGCCGGTCACATCTCAAGACATGATGCAGAACGCACCGTCGGCTGTGCCGACAGACGTGTCGGGTGAGCGCTGGAGGGAACGCCCCTCCGCCTCGGCCGGTAAGCCCTCCCCCACTCCTGCCGCTGCTCCGGCCGGCCTACCGTCGGCGGGGCGGCTTGTCGGAATCGATCTCGCCCGCGGGCTCGCGGTCTTCGGCATGTACTCCGCACACGTCGGCCCCGACGTGACCGTGGGCGGCCCCGTGGGATTCCTGCTGGAAACGGCACGGGGACGCTCCTCCGCCCTCTTCGCGCTCCTCGCCGGCTTCTCGCTCGCCATCATCACCGGGCGTCCGCATCCGCGGACGGGGCGCGCTGGCCGCCAGTCCGTAGCGAGGATCATGATCCGCGCCGTCGCCCTGGCAGCGCTCGGCTTTATCCTGACCGGTCTGGGCACCGGCGTGGACGTGATCCTCAGCTTCTACGGGCTGCTCTTCCTGACCACTCTCCCGCTGTGCCGGCTGCGAGCGGAGGCGCTCGCGGTGATCGCTGCCGCGGGTGCGCTGATCATGCCTGCGTTGCTCTACGTGATCAGAAGCTCGATCGAGGGAGGGACCTGGGCTGATGCCGTCACCGCCCGGGATCCGCTGGCCTGGATCAGCGGCACGGACGGCTTCGTCGAACTGCTGTTCACAGGCGAGTATCCGGTGCTCACCTGGATGCCGTTCCTGGTCGCGGGGATGGCAGTAGCCCGGGTCGACCTCGCTCGGCCCGGCATACGATCCCGACTGGCTCTTGTGGGCGGGGCACTCGCACTCCTCGGTTACGGTGGCTCCTGGCTCGCCCTGCGCTTGGTCCCGAACGCTCTGTCCACCATCGCGGCCACCACGGACGGAGGTTCGGCGTCGTCCGCCTGGTGGTCCGACACCGTCGGCGAACCCGAGACCCGCACCCCGCTCGCCTGGCTGCTGGTGGCGGCGCCGCACAGCCAGACGACCTTCTCCATCCTCGGCAACACGGGCGTCGCCCTTGTGGTGGTGGCGGGGTGCCTGACCATCGCTGACCGGATGCCGCGCCTTATGAGCCTGGCCAGGCCCATCGCGGCGGTCGGCATGATGGCGCTGACCGCGTACGTCCTGCACATCGTCGCCCTGTGGTTCTTCACTGACGTCTGGTACGTACCGGCGATCGAGGGCGAAACCATGTCCGCGTTGCCCGCGCTGCTTGGCTTCATCGCGGCAGCCACGCTGCTGGCGATCGTGTGGACCCGTCTGTTCCGGCGTGGCCCTCTGGAGCACCTGCTCCACCTCGCCACACAGCCTGCGCGGCACGTCAAGTAGGAGGCCGGCATTGACCCGGGCCCGGTGCCGAGGCGACGGACGGGCGATGCCGGCGCCGCCGAGCCGGAGGTCGCAAGCCCGTCTCGGGTGAGCTCGATGGATCGTGGGCAGCCCTCCACGCGGTGGTGAGCGACTGGGCCCGGCTGTTGCGCCACCCATGACGCACACCACGATGTCGGACGCATCGGCGGGCACGCACAGATACTCGGCACCAGCGGTGCCCGCGGAACCATGGATCAGGCAGTTGTCTCCAGAGGACTCCAGAGCGTTTTCCCGTGTCGCTGGAATTGACCAAACTTTCCATTACCCACCCGCAACAGGGCCGCCCCCTGCCGGAGGCGATCCGGACCGTCCGTCGGCCGCGAGCGGACCCAAAGCACACCCCACGAGTCACAAGAAGGCCACATCTCCCCCGTACAGCCTTCGCGTTACGGATGATGCACCTTCAGCACATGTCAGTCCTGGGGGAACCATGCACGCCCGCACCGCCTTCTGCGCCATCCTGCTGCTCGCAGCCACCGCTTGCTCAGGCCCCGGCCACACCGACGAGCCAGACGCCAAACCGAAGAAGACCGCAGCCAAGCCCACACCTGCCGCCAGCACCCGGATGCTCAAGATCGGCGCCGGACACCACTGGAGCGACACCGACACCGACGGCAGCCACATCAGCGGCACCACGACCGTCATGGGCTACGCCCAGCCGGCGAAGGACGTCGGCCTTTCCGACAAGGTCTCCGACTTCCCGCACCCCGTGTGGGCCACCCTCGATGTCAGACTCTGCGCCGACCCGACGAGCACCACGGTGATGTCTTCCCAGACGCCCTGGTCCCTCGGCTTCCCCGACTCCACCCGCATCCAAGCCCCGCTGATCAGCGGATCCGGCGTGCCCAAACCCGAGTACCCCACCGATAGCGCCGCCGTGAGGCCCGGCTCCTGCCTCCGAGGAAAGATCACTTTCTCCCTTGAGCGGGGCACCCGCCCCAACCAGGTGATCTACGACGTCGAAGGCCGCGACCCCGTCGAGTGGGCTGTGCCCACGGCATAACAACGGGAGGCGCCCATCGCCGGCAACCCGAGTGAGTGAGCACCCAGACCGCCGCCACTGCAACGCCCGGCGCCCTCCAACTTCCCCGCCAGTGGTGAGGCGGCCCCATCAGTCACCCTGAAGACCCGCCGCCTTACCCAAAAGTCAGCGGTGCGATCGGCCCGAGCACCGGCCGCGACAGCGGTCGGTGCCTGACGCCCGACTTCAATCCCCTCGCCGTCACGCCGACGCTCGCGAGCCAGGCAGTGCACGCATAAGCGCAGCTCCGGGCTGACGCACGGCTCCTTACGAGAGGCTGGACGGCATGGGCGGAGTGTCGAACGACCAGGCTTCCCGGGGGTGGTTGGACCGCTGGACCTGTCCTGGCGTCATGGGACGGCTGCCACGGTTGAGGTCGGCGAACTAATCACCGCCGAAGTGGCCGCTATTGACCTGGATGAGGGCCCCGTCTGGCTGTCCCTGTCCGCCACCGAGAACCCGGAACTTTGGGCATGGAACGGAGAAGCCGGGCTGTCCCTGCGAGCGACTCAGCCGGACCCCTTCGAGACGTTTCGCCGACGGCATCAAGGTGGGCCAGACGTTGCGGGGGCAGGTCGCCAAGCTGGTCCCGTTCGGCGTCTTCGTTGAGGTTGCCGACGGCGCCGTACGTGGCGCCGCCTCGCGAAGGGCTTGTCCGTCCACCGCGGGCGATAAAAGGCAAAGGCAAGGAGGTCACCCACTCCTTGCCACTCTCAACTTATAGCGCACCGGGGGGCTTGCGGCAAGACCCGGGTCGTGCCGCAGAATCGCAGGCCGAGGCCAGAACCTGAGGAAATGGGAGATTCACGAAGTGCGTATGTTGTTGTCGGTTTATGGGTCGTGTGGTGACGTCGAGCCGGTGGTGGGACTCGCGCTGCGGTTGCGGGCACTCGGCGCCGAAGTGCGGGCGTGCGCGCCGCCGGACTTCGCAGGAGCGACCTCGGATCGGAGCTGGTGACATGAACCCCCTGACTACCAGCGCGTTCGACCTTCCCGACAGCCTCTCCCCCAAGGCCGACCCGACGCTGATCGCCGGCGACGAGCAGCACTTCGCGGCCATCGCGGAGAGCCTCGAGCAGGCGATCGCCGAACTGTCCGACCGCCTCGATGCCGAACTCAAGGCGCCCGGCGGCATGGGCCGGCAGGCCATGGACCGGGACATGGAGGTCCACCGGCTGACCGGTCGCCTGCGCGCCTTGCGCCGCTTCGGTTTGGACCTGTGCCTCGGACACATCGTCAGCGCAGACAACCCCGAGCCCGTGTACATCGGACGACTTGGCCTCACCGACAGCGCGGGTCGTCGGCTGCTGCTCGACTGGCGCGCCCCCGCGGCTGAGCCGTTCTTCGCAGCGACCCACGCCAACCCGATGGGTTTGGCAAGCCGCCGCAGGTATCGCTGGACCCGCGGCCGGATCAGCGACTACTGGGACGAAGTGTTCACCAATGACGGCCTTGAAGGGCACGCCGCGCTCGACGACCAGTCCGCCTTCATCGCCAGCCTGGGCAGCAATCGGTCGACCCGGATGCGAGACGTGCTCGCCACCATCCAGGCCGACCAGGACGCCATCATCCGGGCGGGATCCCGCGGCGCTCTCGTCGTCGACGGCGGTCCGGGTACGGGAAAGACCGTCGTCGCTCTGCATCGCTCCGCCTACCTCCTCTACTCCGACCCTCGCCTCGGTCACCGTCGGGGCGGCGTGCTGTTCGTCGGTCCGCACCAGCCCTACCTGGCCTACGTCGCCGACGTCCTCCCCAGCCTCGGTGAGGAGGGCGTGCAGACCTGCACCCTGCGTCACCTCGTCGCCGAGGGAGCCGGAGCAGCGATCGAGACCGACCCGAACGTGGCCCTCCTGAAGTCGTCCGCGAACATGGTGAAGGCGATCGAGACAGCCGTCAGGTTCTACGAAGAGCCGCCCACCGAGGGGATGACGGTCACGATCGACTGGTCCGACATCTGGCTGAGCGCCGACGATTGGGCTGAGGCGTTCGACGCACCAGAACCAGGTACTCCGCACAACGAAGCGCGCGACCAGATCTGGGAGAAGCTGCTCACGATCCTGATGGACAAGCACGACGGCGACGTCTCGCCCGACCTGTTCCGGAGGTCGCTGCTGCACGACAAGGAGCTGAACAGGACCCTCAACCGCGCGTGGCCGCTGCTCGAAGCGGCTGACCTCGTCGGAGACCTGTGGTCGGTACCCGCCTACCTGCGGATGTGCGCTCCCTGGCTCAGCCCCGATGACGTTCAGAGGCTGCAGCGCGAGGACGCACAGGCCTGGACGGTGTCCGACCTGCCGCTCCTGGACGCGGCACGGCAGCGGCTCGGCGACCCGGAGGCGTCACTGCGCAAGCGTCGCCACAACGCCTCTGTCGCCGCCGAACGCGAGCGCATGGCCGGCGTCATCGACAACCTGCTCGAGGCCGATGACGACAGCGAAGGTGCGGTGACGATGCTGCGCGGACGGGACCTGCAGAACAGCCTGATCGACGAGACCGCACTGCCCGGCACCGAACCGGACCTGCTCGCCGGCCCGTTCGCGCACATCGTCGTGGACGAGGCTCAGGAACTGACCGACGCGGATTGGCAGATGTTGCTGCTCCGCTGCCCGTCCCGGAGCTTCACCATTGTCGGGGACCGCGCCCAGGCCAGGCACGGGTTCACAGAGTCGTGGCAGGAACGGCTCGATCGGATCGGGCTCGACCGGATCAACGTGGCCTCGCTGCGCATCAACTACCGGACGCCGGAAGAGGTCATGGCGGAAGCCGAGCTGGTCATCCGAACCGTGCTCCCGGACGCCAATGTGCCGACCTCCATCCGCAGCAGCGACGTCCCCGTCGTACACGGATCTGTTGCGGAACTGGACTCGATTCTCGAAACCTGGCTCGTTGCGCATGCCGACGGGATCGCCTGCGTCATCGGCGATCCCACGTTCCGGGCGACGTCTCGCGTCCGGTCGCTGACCCCGGAGCTGTCGAAGGGGCTCGAGTTCGACCTGGTCGTCCTCATCGACCCAGAGGCGTTCGGCAAGGGTATCGAAGGAGCGGTCGACCGCTATGTCGCGATGACGCGAGCGACCCAGCAACTCGTCATCCTCACGAGCTCCTGACGTCGGCCACGACAACGTGATCGCCGCCCGACTCGGGTTTTGGAACTGGCTGGCCTGGGTGAGGTCAGCCTGGGATGATCAGGTTCGTGGCACGTGGGGACCTGTCGGATGCTCAATGGGCGCTGCTGGAACGGCTGTTGTCGGTTCCCGGGGCGGGTAGGCCGGCAACCGGCAGGCGGAAACTGATCGATGGGATCCGGTGGCGGGCTCGGACCGGGGCGCCGTGGCGCGACCTCCCCGCCGAGTACGGGCCATGGCCACCCGATACGACAGTTCGCCGTCCGCTACGAGGCGACCGTGCTGGTCACGGTCCTCAACGAGTGGCTGCGACCAGCACTTTCACAACACGCCCTAGCTTGATCTTTGACCTGTGTGGCGGGACCGTGGGGTGGTCGGCCTCTTCGCTCGCTGTTGTGCTGACTGTGTCTTCGGGGTGTGTGCACGTCGTGGGGTGGGCCGGGTGTTCTTTCGGCCTGGAGGTCGTCCGGGGCCGGGGCGGGAGGGTTTCGGTGCTCTGGCCGGGCAGGCGGTCTTGGGGCGGATGTGCCGGAAGTCGCGGCGGACACGGGCGGGGGTGAGCCTGTCCGGTGTGACGGGCCTCTCCCATGGCCGTCGCAGGTCGGCTGCCAGCGGGCGGGCGGGCTGCAGTTGGGTGTAGGCGGCGAGGATCAGCCATGTCCAGCGGTCCGCCGCTTTCTGGAGTGCGGATCTTCGGGCAGGTCCAGCCGAGGGTCTGTTTGAACAGGTGCGGAAGGTGTGCTCGATGCCGAAGCGCCGCAGGTATGCCTGCCGCAGGTGGTCGGTGCCTGCCGGGGCGGCGTCGGTGCCTCACCGCTTTAGCCAGACCGGCTTGGGGTTGCTCCGCTGGCAGGTGATCGATGTCCAGGCGGATCACCGTCTCCTCGACGATCGGGAGGGTGCGCTCCATGCCGGACTCGGCGAAGGGGCGCGGTTGCTCAACTGCCTGACCCACTGATGACCGAATCGGTCCGCTGCCGGACCCGATGCGGCCTGTCGCCGTCCCGCCCGCGCGGTTCAGGCTGGTGACATGACCCGAGCACTGATCGTCATCGATGTCCAGGAGTCCTTCCGCGCCCGTCCGCTCTGGACAACCACCTCCGACCTGAAGATCGCCGACCAGGTGAACCGCCTGGTCCAACTCTCCCGTCAGGCCGGGGACCTGGTGGTGTGGGTCCTGCACTGCGAGCCCGGCACCGGCGATGTCTTCGACCCGGCCCTCGGCCATGTCCGGCTGATGAAGGAGCTGGAGCGAGCGGATGGGGAGCCGCTGATCCACAAGACCTCCCACAATGCGTTCACCACCACCAACCTGCAGCAACTCCTCACCGAGCGCGGTATCCGCGAGCTCACCGTCTGCGGCATCCGCACCGAGCAGTGCGTGGAGACCACCACCCGCGTCGCCAGCGACTTCGGCTACCAGGTCACCTTCGTCATCGACGCGACCGCGACCAATCCCATCCCGCACCGCGACGCTCCCGCCGACCAGAGCGTCGAGGAGCTGCTGGCCGACCCCCGTACGCTGCCTGCCGAAGAGGTCATCAGGCGCACCGAGTACGCGCTCGCCGGGCGCTTCGCCACCATCGCGACGGTCGACCAGCTGGAGGCCGCGGCAGGACGTCAGGCATGATGACCGAATCGTGAGCCACGTCGTCTTCTTCCTGGTGCCCGGAGTCCACTTGCTGGACCTGGCCGGCCCCGCGCAGGTCTTCTCCACGGCCGCCGACTTCGGGCACCCCTACACGCTCGCTTACGTCGCCGAGCAGCCACAGGTCTCCACCGCCCAGGGGCTCCCGCTGGTGGCCGGGCTCGACTGGCCCGAGCTCACGCCCGAGGATCTGATCGTGGTGCCCGGCTGGCGGACAGTCACTCTGGCCGAAGGCCCTGCCATCGGTGCCGCCTGTCTCCAGGTCCTCCGCGATCACCACGCCAGGGGCGGGACGGTGGCCAGCGTCTGCGCCGGGGCGGAGGCGCTCGGCCGGGCAGGCCTGCTCGACGGCCGCCACTGCACCACCCACCACGACGTGCAGGACGAGCTGGCCCTGCGCCACCCCAGGGCCGTGGTCGTCCGCGACGTCCTGTTCACCACCGACGACCGGGTCATCACCTCGGCCGGCATCGCCAGCGGCATCGATCTGGCCCTGCACCTGGTCGCGACCCGGCACGGCCCCGGCGTCGCCGGCCAGGTGGCCCGGGACATGGTCGTCTACGCCCGCCGCAACGGCCATGAGCCGCAGTCCAGCGCGATGCTCCGGCACCGGTCCCACCTCGACGACACCGTCCACCGCGCCCAGGACCTCATCGACGCCCGCTTCGACCAACCACTCCCCCTGCCCGCCCTGGCCTCGGCCGTCGGCGTGAGCGAACGCACCCTGACCCGCCTCTTCAGCCGCGCCACCGGGCTCACCCCCCTGCGCTACCAGCAGACCCTCCGCCTCGAACGCGCCCAACACCTCATCAGCCACGGCGCGACGATCGACGCCGCCGCCCACTCAGTCGGCTTCGCGGACCCACGCATGCTGCGGCGCCTCCGCGCCCGCACCGCCTGACCGCATCAGGCGACCGAACGCCCCTGGGCAGGGCACCTGACTCCCGTGCCTCCTCCCGGCAGAGCCTCGACGTTCGATGCTCTCGCTACGGGGAGTCCGCTCCAGCACAGAGAAGCAAGGGCTCTCGATCAACTCTGGAGCTGCGTCAGTGCGGTGGTCGATCCAGGCCAGACCCGCACGGTCGAGGCGGTGACGGGCGCGGGTGATGGCGACATAGGCGAGGCAGGCCGCGACGTAGTCGATCGGTCCGCGCAGGGACGACCGTGCGGGAGGGCCACGCAAGCGGGCCCGGTCCGGCCCACCATCGCGAGTGCCTAGGTGTTCCGTCCGGAGAGATCAGGCGCCCGCAGGGCGGCGGCCGACGCGCAACGACTCGGTCGACATCGTCGGGTAGTTGAGCGCACAGTGTCCTGGCTGGCCGGCTGCCGCCGCCTTCATCGCCGCTACGAACGCAAGCCTGAACACCATCTCGCCTTCGTCGGCAACGCTGCC
The DNA here is from genome assembly GCF_042894545.1 of Streptomyces sp. NPDC001530. Classification (NCBI taxonomy): domain Bacteria; kingdom Bacillati; phylum Actinomycetota; class Actinomycetes; order Kitasatosporales; family Streptomycetaceae; genus Streptomyces; species Streptomyces sp. NPDC001530. The sequence goes on along the minus strand of NZ_JBIAVS010000011.1, from coordinate 304,146 downwards.
GTCCTCATCGCCTACCGGCGACTGTGACGCGGGCAGGGATCTACAGACCGACGCACTGGGGACAAGCTTCTTGCCGCCCACAGGCCAGTACTCGGGTGAGCACCTCCCGCATCCGCTCGATGTCTTCAGCCGACACCAGGAGTTCTGCCTCGCCCTCCGCGTCCTCCCGTCCCAGATCGTCCAGCGAAGCAGAGGCCAGTGACACCGTGAGTAATTCTGTTCCGCTCGTGCGTACCCTCTCTAGACTGCTACACAATGCGGCCGTTGTGTCCTGAGGATGCTCCCCAGCCATCATGGACGGGGCACCTTCCTCCCTCCCCGCGCGGATACGGCTCCGGCCCTCACCGCCGCACCGATAGAAAGGCCCCTGTCATGTCGGAAGTCCAGGCCACCACAGAGCTGAAGTCGCAGTACGTCGCCCAGGTAACGAGCGATCTGGAACGCAACATCAAGGAGCAGGAACGTATCAGCGCGGACCTCGAAGTGCTGCAGGAGCAGCTGCGCGCCCTGCAGAGCGACCACGCCGTACTGGTTGCCCTGCAGCAGACGCTCGGCGGCGCGAGCACCGCCGTCGAGGCTGACACCCAGGCCAGGCCGACCGTGCCTTCCCAGGCCTCCGCCGAACCCAAGCAGCGCAAGCCCAGGAAGGCTGCCGCCACGAGCGCCAAGGACACGGCAGCCAAGCCCGCCGCCAAGACCTCCTCCGCGAAGGCACCCACAGCAGCAGCCAAGCCGTCCCTCGTCGACCTGATCCGCGGCTATCTGGAGCGTGAAGGCGAGCCGCGTTCCGCCGCCGAAATCACCGCCGCACTCACGCAGGCCCACCCCGACCGCAGCATCAAGACCACGGTCGTGCGCAGCACCGTGGAAGGGCTGGTCGCCAAGAGCCACGTTCAGCGCACCAAGCAGGGCTCGTCGGTGTTCTACACCTCCGCGGCCGCTGCGGAGCCGACGGCGGCCGAGCCGCAACCCAAGGCAGCAGCCAGCTGACCTGGCCGCCACGGCGCCCGCTGACCGCGCCCGCTTCTCATCGAAAGGGCGCGGCACCCGCCCACGCAGTCCAGGCGACCGGCTCCGGGCCTGAGCTGCCGGGCTCCTGTTCGACAGGCCTAGCCGGGCCCGGCGCCCTGGATCGCCGCAGACGCCGCGATGGCGTCGAGGAGTCCTCCAGCGGCGTCCTGCCGCCGATCGGTGCCTGGACCCGACCGGCCGAACACGCCTGCCCGAGCGGCCACAACTTGGCCGCAGAGGCAGTACGTTGCCTGGTATGTATGCCACGCACGTTTCGCGACGCGTCAAGGCGGCCCCCGCAGCCGTCTATCAGGCGCTCATAGACCCGGACGCGGTGGCGGCATGGCGAGTGCCCGCCGGCATGACCAGCCATGTCCACGCATTCGACCCTCGCGAAGGGGGCACCTTCCGCGTCTCGCTCACCTACAACGACGCAGCCGGCTCAGGAAAGTCGGACGCCCACACGGACACCTACCGCGGCCACTTCGCGCGACTCGTTCCCAACGAGCTGGTGGTGGAGGTGTTCGAGTTCGAGACGTCCGACGATGCGCTGCGCGGCACGATGACGATGACCACCTCCCTCACCCCGGTGGACGACGCGACGGACGTCGTCATCGTGCACGAGGGTATTCCTGATGAAGTGCCCCGCGAGGACAACGAGTTGGGCACGCGGATGGCTCTGGACAACCTCGCCCGCCTGGTCGAGCGCGACTGATCCTCACCCGGCCCCTGTCACCGCCCGGCGCAGTTGAGCCAGCCCACGGGCTGATGCGGATCAGTCGCCCACGAACCATACGTACCGGTGAGCGCCTTCCTCCGCTATCCGGCACAGCTCCCGCACCTCATCCACCCACGGCCCCATCCGCTCCACGGGCAGACGAGCCAACTCCTCCAGCAGCATGGGTGTCTGCCAGGTATTGAAGACCGTGTCCGCGTAGGGACACACGCCGGCGAGCAGGGGGAACTGTGACGCGTCGATGTCCATGAGCCACTCGTCCCAGGACACACCGCGGGATCTCGCCAGGACCGTCCCAGACGCATGCCGAACCCGCACGTCGATCATTGATACACGCTAGCGCGCACGCGGCTGACGGCTCCTCCGATATACATCGCCGTTCCCCGTGGGGGGCGTGGGTCGTCGCGGCAGCCGCCTTCTCCATGACCGCCCCGAGCAAGGACGTGCCCCGCTCGTTCTACCCGGCGCGGCCATCCCTACGCCGTACTGGAGAGGCGCGGCCCAGGGAGCCATGACTCGATTGGCCAGACGGCGCGCAAGACGAAGGGATGGCTCCTTCTTGGCCTGGCGAGGGGCCCTCACAGTAACCGTGGTGGGGGCATAGACCTCTCGGGGGTTTCTGAGAAGACTAGGGCGACCGCTTCTCGGCTTGCTCCCCACCGTTTGGAGACAGCATGCGTACGAAGGTCGCTGCGAGCCTCGGCGCCACAATCATGGCGGCCGGAGCTCTCCTCGCGCCTGCTGCGGCAGCTCCTGCCGCAGCAGCCACGACCGCTTACCCCACCACCCCCTTCGACGTCACCTACGGCCAGACCTATGTAAGAGGCACCTTGACCTGGGCCAACCGGTCGGTGGGAGTGAGCGGGACCCAGAGGTCTGTGAGCACCACCTCCTGCCGGTCAACCTTGGTCAGTACCTTCGACAGCGCCGAGTACCTCCTCGGGGAAAGAAGCAGCAGCCGCGTGTGCGGTACGTCCGCCCCGATCTCGTTCACCGTGCCTGCGGACGTCCCCGGCGGCGCGTTCTACACCCTGGTCTGCCTCAGGGACGGGAACGGCGCCTACCTGAAATGCGAGACGTACACCAGGCCGCCCACACTCGCCTCTACGCTCCGCCCGCACAGTTCGTTCGTTCGGCAATAACCGTCATGGCAGACAGCTGACTGAGCGTCTTCTTCAGCTTCCTGGCCGCCACCCGGGCCATGTGATCCGGAAGGTACTGGAAGGGACGGTCGCGGTGGCCATCTCGCCCTCGCCGAGGCGTCGTGGGGCGCGGCTGCAGGATCGACCTGGCCGGCGTCGGTCGATTCGGACGAGTGCTCGGAAGGTCTTTCTCACGCGTCCGGGCCGGTGTCGACGATGTCTTCGCCGAAGGCGGCGGCAAGCTCCTTCGCAATCAGGCCGGGCTGCTCGGTCCGTCCGTCGTCCTCGGCCCAGCGCACCAATGCCGTGTGCATGGCGGCCAGGCAGGCGCTGGCCGCCGCTTGGGCGTGGAACGCCGTGTAGGGATCGGTGGCATCGGCCCCGAGGGCGTCGACAATCGCCTGCTGAAGGGCGTAGTGGTTGTCCAGGCGCCTGGCCCGCAAGGCCGGCGTCGAGACCATGACCCGGAGTCGGGCGAGCAGGAACCGCTCGTTCGCCGTCAGGTCATCTCCGTGGCCGCCACTGGTCAACGTCGCGGCCGAGTCGATGAGCGCGCTGCCGATGCGGCGGACCAGGGGCTACGCGGCGGACGACGCGACGATCCGCTCGGCGACGAGCCGACCGTTCTGGTCGACGAGCACGAGGTCCTCCTTCCCTACCGGAGTGGTAGTCACTACCAAGGTGGTAGTGACTACCAATGCGGGGTGGTGGACATGAGTGCCGGCTCTCGTGACCGGAGCATCGCGCGGCATCGGGCAGGCGATCCGCGGCCCGGCTGGCTGCGAAGGGACTCAAGGCCGCCTGATCGCCCGGCAAGCGCGACCAGACGAGGAGCCCGCCGGTAGCGGCGGACGGTGCCGGCACGGGCTCTCGCCTCGTCGGATGCGGTCCTTTGGTCAGGCTGCGTTCGACGTTGACCGTGGTAGGAACTGGCCCGGCGTCGCAGGCAATGCAATCGCACTGTGAGCGCGCGGCGGGACCTGGCCGGCCAGCAGCGGAAGCCGTGGTGCCCGGCTGGCGGACCGTCACGCCGGCCGAAGGCCCTGCCATCGGTGCCGCCTGTGCCCCGGGTCCTCCGCGACCACCACGCCAGGGGCGGGACGGTGACCCCTGGGTCCTCGTGCCGTACCCGCCGCTGCGCAAGGCCCCCTCGTGGCCTGGCGACTTGCGCATTGGGCCATACGAATGATTCACCAGAGCCAGAGGGTGAACGGTGAGGCTGTGTGCCCCGCGCCGACGGCAGCCAGCCGCTCGCGACCATTAGCGTCGGCTCTTGTGTCGATGAGTCATGCCTTTGTGAACCTGAAACCCGGAGTGGGAAAGACGACCAGCGCAGTCTGGTTGGCTCACGCACTTCACGAGTCCGGCATCGCACCGCTGCTGGTGGACAGTGACCCCGCCTCCTCCGCGCTGCGTTGGAGCGAATTGGCAGGCGGCTTCCCGTTTCCTGTGATCGCCCTTCCAGTGGGCGACGTGCACCGGCGCGTGAACGACTTCCTCGGCAACCGGCAGGCCGTCGTGTTCGACGCCCCGCAAATGGAGGACCACGCCCACATCGCCCGGAGCATCATGAGGTACGCGAGCGAGTGGATCGTGCCGGTGACCCCCGCCCCCATTGAGCTGGATCGCATGGCACCCATCGGCGGCGAGATGGGCGACGTACAGTCCTTGCGCGCCCGGCCGGCCCGCGCCGCTGTCCTGCTGAACCGCACAAATCGTCCCGACGCCACGCGCACCGGTCCCGATGCCGACGCCCGCGAAGCTCTCACCGAGCGGGGCTTCGACGTGTTGTCCACCCATATTCCACGGCTCGACTTGTACGCCCAGTCATTCGGCAGCCCGGTCGAGGTCAAAGGCTCGGCATACATGGACCTCGCAGACGAGCTCATCAAGCGTCAGGACACGGTGTGAATCAGCGCAAGGACACCTATCGAGCCGCATTGCAGCGCGAACCGGACGTCGCGCCGCCCCGTCACCGCAAGGTCACTCAGCTGCGTACCCGCTACGTCCGAGTGACCATCGAGCTCGACCCTGACTTGCCGCGCGACCTCACCCGATGGGTGGGCCCACCCGTATCCGCGCTCCTGCGCGCCGGCGCCGCTGTACTGCGCCCCCTCAGAAGCACCCCGTAAGCCGGGTGACGCATGCGGCGAATTCTTTCAACCCGGCCCCCACACCGTGTGATCCACGGTGTGGGGGCCGCATGCTCCGGGTCAATTCCTGGTTCCTGGTCTCCGGGGGTTGCGCCCGTGCAGAGCTGTGCGGGGTAGCTAGCTCGTCCTGCCGTCCCGGCCACCCGCTACATGCCGGGAGTCCGGGCACTCAGGCCGGACGCGCCGCCAAGCTGCGCGGGGTGGAGCGTTCCGACGGTCACGGAGCAGCAGCTCGCCGTCGCGTACGCCGCGCTGCTCACCTGTGTCTCCGTCTGCGCCCAGGCCATTGAGGACGGTGACCGGTCGTTGCGGGAAGACAGGCCCCGCGAACTCGCCCCCAAGGCTGCTGGTCTGAAAGCGACAGCGCGTGCAGCAGCAGGGCCGGACCAACCCGCCGACGCCGACGCGGTACTGGCTCACACGGGCGAAGGCCAGACGCTCTAGCCACCGTTCTTGAGACGCTGCCCCCAGGGCGCTGGCGACCGCACCTACGGCCTGTCCGGGCGATCACGAGCGGAGCCAGATCTCCCCACCCCGTCAGGCTCTGGTCGACGCCGGCACGGGACCGGACACGCCCCTACGCCGAGGAAGCGGCGGACTGGCTGTCAGCTCTGCCAGTCAAGGCGGGAGCAGCCCACAGATCCTTGGTCTTCAGCAGCGACAACAGGCGGATGCCCTCGGCCGCGAGGGCATCGGTACCACCTTGCTCACGGTCAATCACGCCCAATGCCTTGTGCACTTCAGCCCCGAGACCGTCAGTTTTCCGACGGGATCCGGGCCGCGATCTCCCGCGACAGCAGGTCCGCCCCCGCCGACACAGGCTCTTCTCCCTCGGGTAGGTGGTGGGGGCTGTGGTCGGGCCAACCACAGCCCCCACCACGCGTGCGCAACGCCGACCCCACGATAGGCAAAACTCTGGCGCAGACAGTTCGCCCAGCCTCTCCACGGGCTGGCCCAGCAGACCCGCCGAAGACTGATACGCACACAGCCCCGACCGGGGTCCCGGCCGGGGCTGCACGAGCGTGTGGTCGTGAAGGGCGGTCGCCTACGCGGCGAAAGGCTCCATGAGGCTTCAGCCGAACGATCGTCCTCATAGGCAAGAGGTGAGGCCCGGGGACACTGTCCCCTTCACCACCACGCCCTCCTCAACCACCAGCACCCGGCGAATGTTCCCCGCACTCCTCGGCGCCGACGACGCCATCCCTTGGCATGCGGGACACCGGCATCCTGTGAGCGGGCCCCGTCCCGGCTCGCGGAATTCTCGAGACGGAGGCCCGCACGCAGCGTGTCCCGCCGGACGGAGTGCTCCCGCTGTCGGGCGACGTTGAGGGCGCGGCCTGCGGCAGTGATGACCCGGTGCGCGTCGGCGCCGTGCCCGGCGGATTCCCGCAGTGTGTTCCAGGTGCGGAGGTAGGTGCTCACGCTGGCCTCGCCCTCGATCCACAGCCCGGAGTGCCATGTCGCGACGATCACCCGGCTGTCGTCGTAGACCCGGAAGGCCGTTGCGGGCGGGATCTTGAGCGAGGCGCCGAATGGGATGATCCCCAACTCGACCGTGTCCAGGCCGACGGCGCCGGACAGTCGGTCGAGCTGTCGGCCAGGACACACGGCGGGCAGATCAGAGCGCGTGGTGCGGCCTCCCACAGGAGCAGGCGGCAGGGCTTAGCGGGGACGTACAGTGCCTCTTGGCGCTTGATGCGGGAGCGTACGGCCTCGTCGGTGTCCCGGGGCGACTGCTGGAGTTCGGCGTACCGGGTGAAGAGGTGCCGGGCGTAGTCCGGAGTCTGCAGGATGCCGCGTACACGGCGGTGACAGAGAGCTCCGTGCGGAAGATCTGGGAGGTGGTGTCAGTCGTCGTCTGACCGGCCTGCCGCGACCCCGCCCGCCGACTGTGCGGGCGAGCACGGCAGTTCGGCACGATGGCAACGGTTCTGACGGTCCGTCGGCTGTTGTCGGGTGCCGTCGGCGGGCATCGTGCCTGGACGGGAGGGGGGTCAGCGTGGCGGCGGCAACGCCGGACCAATGGGTGCACCAGAACGGCCGCCGGTGAAGTACGGATCCTGCAGCGGCCGCATCACCCGCTGAAGGTCGTTGCGGATCCGCTCGGCCTCGCCACGCACCTGCGCCGGAATGTCACCGCGCTCCGCAACGAGGCGTTGGTAGATCGGGGCATCCTCGAACACAGACAACACACCCTTCTGGTCGGCGGCCTCACGCCCAGCACGGAGGCGGTGTTCGAGTCTACGGCCCCGTTGCAGCGCTGGTGCGCCCGAGTGATGGCTCGCGGGCGCGCGCAGGTGCAGGACGTGCGGGATTCATCGTGGCCATCCCCTTGCGATGGACGCCCAGTTGGTGTGACACGCCGCAACCGCACCCCAACCACCCTGGTTACACCGTCCGTTGGACAGGCTCACGGTTTTCGACAAGCCCTTGGACAACAGCGAGCACGGGTTGTGGGCCGTCTTCGACAAACTCACCGCGATGCAGTGAACAGGTCCGTAGTCTTCGAGATGGAACTCAGTGAAGTCTTCCCTGCATTGGCTGAGGAAACGTGGACACTGCGACAGTGCTTCTGCTCGGCGCCGCAGGCGGGACAGTGCGCGGGATCGTACATGCGTACGACTGTATGACCGAATGGCTCGCCGGGCGGCGGCAGCATCGGCTCTCCGCAGATCCCGCAGCCGAGGGGCCTCCTGCGTTCAGCGCGTTCTATGACGTCGGGGGCGAGTGCATCGCGGCTGTGGTGCACACCGTGTTGGGGGCCGGGGTGGCAGTGCTCCTGGGGGTCTCGGGCCAAGTCAGTGGTGGCTTCGCGGTGTTTGCCGCAGGAGCCTCGGCGCCGTTGGTCCTCGTTCAGCTCAAGAACTCTCGCCTGGCCGAAGTCATCCTTGGCGAGCCCAATCCCCCGTCAGGCGCCCAGCATCCGGCCAATGGGATGGCAAACGATCAGGTGCCGGGAATTTCGAGCGAGATCATGGCACCGGAGCGTCCCGTCGGCACAGGACCGTTGCCGCAATCTCCACACGGCCAAAGGCCGTCTCGTCATTCTGAGCCTTCCCCAGGCCTACGGAGGCCGGCCGCGGACCAGGACGGTGCCGTATGACACGGCCCCACCTGCTGCGTCGGGCTGCTGCGGCTGCGATCGGAGTGGATCAGCGTCCCGCCCGAACCAGTGTCCTGACCCATCCTCGAGAACTCAGCATGGCGCGGAGGGCCGCAGCTGCCGTCATCGGTGTCCGCTCGTACCGATATGCCGACACAACCGGGGCCGGCACGCCCAGCCCAGCCAGCAACTGCCCCTCGCGCAGGAGGGTCTGGGAAGTGAGTCGCCGACGGGATGTCGTCATGCGCCAACCTGCGGCCGGGACGCCGGTACCAGAGGGCGAAGAAGACGCTGCATCCCACGACCATCCGTCATCACGAGGGAGCGCTCTCCCGGGCCAGTCGGCTCGACGAGCCGTCGCTTCCACCTCGCCGCCACCTGTGCTCATCGGTACAAGTGGCGTTCTTGCGCACAGACGACAGCCACACCGTGGACTCGTGCTGGCCGCAACGGCTGCTGTACTGGCTATTACCCTTGGCGCATTTGTCTACGGCATGGCCCCCTTCACCCACAAGCAGCCACCGTCACGCGTGGTCAGTGGCGACGTGCCGGGGCAGTATGTGGGCACCTGGAAGACCACCATCAACGCCGACCACAACAGAAGGCTCGTCATCAAACAAGGCCGCGTGGGAGACGTCGTGATGTCCCTGACTGCGGACGGGCCCGGGTACCACTGCGCATTCCAGGCAAAACTAGTCTCCGTCGAGTTCGGCAGCATCCGGCTGGGCAAGTCGACGGTGACCGCAGCGCACCCGGCTGACAGCTGCGTGCCGGGCGACCCCACGACGGTGGTTCCCGTAGGCGACGACCAATTGCGGCGCGACAACGACGACAATGGGGAGTCACTCACGTACACCCGCGTGTTGAGGCGTTGAGGCGGAGGACGAGGACGGCTTGGACCAAGCCGGTGATGCGAGTGGTGCTGCACCGTAGCTTGCCCACAAGTCGCCAGGGGTTCAGCGTGGCCACGGCCTTTTCGCCGAGCGCCCGGACCTTCGCGTGGGACCGGTTTGCGTCAGTCCCCCGGAGTTCCACGCCGAATACCTCCGCACCGCAGCGCCCGTCCTCATCATGCGGTCACGCACCACGACCACCTGCGCGAGATCACTCCCGACGACGTCCGAGAATCACTGGCCTCACTGCCCGCCGGCAAGCCCTGATCTCGCTGCGTTCCCTGTCCCGCTACCTCCGCGCTACTTCCTTTCCAACATGTTCCGCGGTCACAACGCCACCCTCGACCGTCTCCGCGTGGACCGCCGGCTGGAAGAAGCTCTCAACCGCGGGCCCGACGCGCTGCACCTGGCCGCTGTCTTCGGTATCAGCACCGGCTCTGCCATCCGCCACGCGCATGCGGCGCGCTCGCTCCTCGAACATGACCAAAAACAACAACGCCCTGACCACTGACAGCGACCACCAAGAACCCCCAACGGACGGCCAGTTACAGAAGCGACCCGGCGTGCATGCTTCTGGGGCGCTCCTGTCAGTACCTTCCTGCTCGCGCCAGGGCGTTGTCGGCCTGGGCGGCCAGTGTGGCGACGAGCTCGGCTGCGGGTGGCACGTCGTTGACGAGGTCGACGCCCTCGCCGGCCCACACCGGCAGCGGTGGCACATCGCCTCGTGCCACATCGGCCTGATAGGCATCTCGGGCCCCGGAGTCCGCGGCGAGTTCCGCCTCCCGGCCCCGCCAGCGATCAAGGTAGGGATGGCCAAGGGAGCGAGCCGTGTACTTCGTCGGCCATGGGGACCCCCGGGCGATGTCGAGGACGCTGTTGCGTTCCGTGTCCTGCCCGCGCCCACGAAGGATCGCCTCAGTGATCGAGGGATCGACCAGTGCCTCGGCCGTGGCCTGGAAGCGGGTGCCGATGAGCGCACCAGCGGCCCCCAGCGCCAAGGCAGCGGCCACGCCGCGGCCGTCGGCGATCCCACCGGCCGCCAGCACCGGCACCGGCGCCGCCAGGTCCACCACGACCGGCACGAAGGGCAGCGTGGACCACCCGTGTCGGGCGCCATGCCCGCCGCTCTCAGTGCCCTGCGCCACGATGACGTCGGCCCCCAGATCAACCGCCCTCCGGGCCTCCTCCAGATCGGTGACCTGAACGATCACCGCCGCACCAGCTGCACGGACTCGCTCAACGAACGGGCTCGGATCCCCGTAGGACAGCATCACAGCCCCGGGGCCGTACTCCAGCGCCTGCTCGACCGCGCCGACACCGGCCGCCCAGCTCAGGAACCCAACTCCCCACGGCCTCCCGCCCCCGGCCACGATCGGCAGCTCACGGGCCAGCCAATCGCGATCCCCGTACCCGCCCCCCAGCAACCCCAGCCCGCCGCCGCGGGAGACAGCCGCAGCCAGCGCGCCGCCGGCCGACCCACCCATCGGCGCCAAAGCAATCGGATGCCGCACACCGAACAACTTCGTGAACGCCGTCGACAATGCCATAGCTGTCATCATCGCCCCCGCCAGCGCTCTGGGCCATCAGCCAGGAACCATTGCCGCACAGCTCACTCGCTCTGACGTCCGCGACCAGCCACCTCCCCGCCAGGTGGCCATGACTGGCGAATCACAACAGACCACCAACACCCTCAGGAAAAGTGGCTTTGACAGCGGTTCGTGGCTCCACTTGACGGTCAGGACTGGCTCCACCGGTGTTGGTAGCAGGGTGATGTGAGCGAGTTTTGGCCCCACCGCCCTTCTTGCGTGGGAGCATCGATGTGCTCTCCGTCGGGAGGAGGCGTCGATGCGGCCGAGGTCCAAAGTCGATCTCTTCGCGGCCATCGTGGACCGGCTCACCTTCGGCGGCAACATCATCGAAACCGGCACCGACTTCTACCGCCTGGCGCACGCCAAGGCCGAGCAGGACGTCGGCTGACCGCAGCCGCCACCACCGCGATCACACCCCGGATGTCCCGCCGGCTCGGACCCGGGCCAGCACCTGGTCGGCCAACTCCTGCGGGGTCAGCTCGCCGTCCAGGAACACCGTGTCGCTGGGCAGGGTGTCGGCCGCGGCCATGCACGGCGCGATCCTGTCCTTGCACCAGCGCCGAACCCGCTCGTCCTGCTCAGGGTTGTCCGGGGTGAAGCTCCGTCCGTCGATCCGCTTCTCCAGGACTTCTCGGGAGACCTTGAGGAAGAAGTGGTGAACGTCAATGCCCGCGTCCTTCAACGCACCGAAGATCTCACCGACATAGCCAGGGTTGACCAAGGTCATGGGGACCAGGACCGGACGGCGGTACTCCTCGACCAGCCCCACCGCCAGGTCGGCGACCTGTCGCCGCCACAGTCGAAGATCCTGGAAGTTGCCGGTCGGCACCTCCACGATCTCCCGCAGCACATATCCGACCATCTCCGGGTCATAGACCAATGCCTCGGGCCAACGCGGACGCAACTCGTCCACCAGCGTGCTCTTTCCGCTGCCGAACGCACCGTTCACCCAGACGATCAACGCGATCCTCCCCGCCCCGTTGCCATGCCCGCAGGCCGGGCCCGGCATGTCGGATCAGCATGCCGCGCGGTTTGGGTGGGACCAAATTCCATTGCCAGATCATGCCCGAAAGATCGCTAAGTGGGGCCGAATCCCACTGCCGAGCGGAGCCGGCTCACGTTGTCGAAGCCAGGAAATGCGCACATCGCACGAACCCAATGCCTCTACCCTGACCTTCACGACCCCGATAAACGCCCCGTTCGGCCCGTCCCCGACCTCCGCACCGCGCAGCCCGCTCCCCGGAACTCCCGCCTCTAGCGCCTGCTCAGCCCCCGCGGCGGCCGGAGTTCAGCCTGAAGCAGCCTCAGTTCCGCCGAACTCCGGGCAGCCACGGGGCATGACCCAGATACGCCAGAAACCCATCATGGGATGATCTTGCTTACGGATTCAACTTCAGCGCGGCGGCTTCGTCGTGCTCGCGCAGCATGCGCATGACCGTCGCCAGGGCTGGATGCCGGCCGCGCTTCTTGCCGGTGCGGATCACAAGGCGGGAAGCGGCCTCACGCAGTGACAGGTGCTCGTTGTCGCGCAGGCGCAGGACGGTGGCGAGCATGTCCTCGTCGCAGACTTTGACGCCGCCGATCGCTGTGCCTTTCGTGCGGGCGGTCTCCTGATGCCGTACGGCCGGGGTGGCGACGTGCAGCGCGGAGTGCGGGGTGCGGGGACGAGCTGGAAGCGTGCCGTGTGGTACTTGCCGAGATTCCAGCTGACGTTCCCCGGTCAGGCGAGGTACGCCGACAGCATCGCCGGCCACGGCCAGAAGGTGCGGAATCCGCCGGGGGGCTGACCGCGCGAAAGCTAACGGCTGATTACCTTGCGCTGACCCGAAGGACTGGGTCAGGCTGCCTGGCCATAGCCGCCGGCTCGGGGCGGGCCGTCGCCGCGCAGCGGGCTGAAGTCGACATCCAGGTGCGGGTCTTCACTCCCGCCGCGCGGAAGACAGTTCCGGCGTGGACGGCCGGGCGGAAGGCTGCTCGCCGTACATGCCTGGGTGGGCGGTGTGGGTGTGTGCTGCCAGTGGTCTTGCTGGCGTCGGCGAGGTCGCTGTCCTCGCGCTGCATGGTGTCTCCCGCCGCTCGTCCCACTTCCGCCACGTGACGGGTTGCGGCGGCCGATGCTGCCACTCGGCGGTCGGAGGGTCAGGTGGCGGGCGCGCGGTGCTTGACGGCGGCAAGCCGCTCGATCGTGCCGAGGCGGGACCGTTCACGGCGGGTGATCGTGAACCCGGCCTGTCGCACCAGGTGCAGCGGGCGGCGCATCTGGTGGTCTCCGGCCAGCTTGACCGTCAGCGGTTCGAGGAGACGCTGGCCCATGCGGACGGCGAAGCGGTCGCTGATGATGTGGTCCAGGAGCAGGAGAGTGCCGCCGGGCTTGAGAACCCGGCGCATCTCCGCGACCGCCGCCTTGTCGTCGGGAATGCAGCACAGCCCCAGCGTGCACACCACCGTGTCGAAGGAGGCGTCGGGGAAGGGCAGTTCGGTGGCGGACGCCTCGGTGAGCCTGACATCCGCCCCAAGGCCCGCGGCGCGTCGGCGGGCGCGGTCCAGCATCGCCGGGGACAGGTCGACGCCCGTCAGGTCGGCGTCCTTGGGGTAGGCGGGGAGGTTCAGGCCGGTCCCGATGGCAACCTCCAGCACTCGGCCGCGGACCTGGGAGCACAGCCAGCTACGGCCGTCGCGGATCATGAACCGGTCGAAGTGGCGCATCCATCCGTCATAACGTGGCGCATCGCGTTCCCAGATCCGGCGCATGCGCGCGTTCTCGTCGCGGCTGTCTGCCATGGCCATCCTCTTCACTCGTCGCCTCGCCTTCAGCATCGCGCCCGGTGCGGGTGGAGGCGACCGCTGCGGGTGGTCGGCCGCGTCAGCGGCAGGCGCAGCCGGATCGGCAGCCGCAGGCACCCGGGCGGGTGTCGGTGGGCGCGACGGTGGATGCGGTGGACAGCGCAGGGCAGCAGGAGTCACCGCGCCAGGAGTCGCGGCCTTCCTTGGCCGCGACGGCGGCGATGACCAGGGCGGCGATCGGGTCGGCCCGGGACCAGCCGAGGGCGAGGTTGGTGAGCAGGCCGAGTCAGCAGCACAGCGGAGAGGTAGGTGCACAGCATGGTCTGCTTGGAATCAGCTGCGGCGGAGGCGGGGCCGAGTTCGCGGTCGGCGCGGCGTTGTGCAGCGGACAGGAAGGGCATGACCACCAGGGAGAGGGCGGCAGCACGACGCTGGGAACCGATTGGTCGGATTCGCCCGTGCCGGTCAGGGCTCGGATGGAGGCGATGGTCACGTAGAGCGCGAGGGCGAAGAAGGAGATGGCGATGATCCGCAGCGTGCGCTTCTCCCTGGCTTCACGGGTGGCGTGGACGCGGGCGGAGAACTGCCAGGCGACGGCTGCGGCGGAGGAGACCTCGACGACGGAGTCGAGGCCGAGGCCGATCAGCGCGGTGGAGGAGGCGATGGTACCCGCGGTGATGGCGACGATCGCCTCAATGACGTTGTAGGTGATGGTCGCGCGGTGTAGGTGATGGTCGCGGCGACCAGCAGCCGTATGCGCCGGGACAGTGTGTCACGGCGGGCCGGGCTGGGGCGTCGCAGTCATTCAGCAGCACCCCTTCTCCTCGGCATGAGCGCAAGTGCGGTCGGCCTCGACGGCGATCACCACGGCGCGCAGGTCGTCCAGGGCGTGTCCCGGGTGTTGGTCGGCGAGTTCGTAACGGGTGCGCCGGCCGTCCGGCGCGGTGACGACCAGGCCGCAGTCGCGCAGGCACGCCAGGTGGTTCGACAGGCGGGTGCTCTTGAATTCAGGAAATCCTGAACTGTCGGCGGGCGAGGTCGGCCGCGTATGCCGCCTGGTGGGCACCGGAGGTTCGCGTCCGGCGGCTTCGATGCTCAGGCCGAGGAGGCGGCTGCAGACGACCGTGGGGAGTTCTGCCGCCAGTTCATCAGGGCGGTGTTCCGCGCCGGGCGGACGGTGATGCCGAGGCGGGTGAGTTGTCGGGCGAGCATCGACGTGCTGATCGGACGTCCTGGCAGTGCGCCGGGGAAGAGCCTGGGGCTGGTGTCGCTGGGGCAGCGCCCGCGGCGGCGCAGGTCGTGTGCTGGCCAGCCGTGATACGAGCGGCGACTGTGCGTGAGGGCAGCCGAAGCTGCGGGATGTGGTGCGAGAGACGTTGGCCGGCTGCCGTCAGTGTTCCCGGCAAGCCCGGTCCAGGTCCTTCAACGTCTGCTGCACGCATGCGACGGCGCGGCCTTCAGCCACGGGTGCTCACGCTTGGCCTCCGCCGGCTCGGCACACTGCGGGGCGTAGTCGTCCACCCGCCCCGCCGCCGGTACTGCCTGCGCCGCTCAAGGGCGGTGTTCCACACCGCCCGGCAGACATCCCCGTACTCCTCGCACATGTCCGCCTGCTCAGGCGAAGGGAGGCACCTGCGCTCAAGATGTCAGCTCAAGCGGCGGGGACAGAGACAGAAGCGATACGGCTTCGTCAGCGTTCCAGGATCAGTGCCAGGGCCTGACCCACGCCGATGCACAGGGCCGCCAGGCCCGTCCCGGAGCCCGCCGAGGCAAGCTGGTGGGCCACGGCTGCGGTGATCCGCGCGCCCGACGCGCCCAGCGGATGGCCGATCGCGATCGCGCCGCCGCGCGGATTGACGACGGCGGGGTCGATTTCGGGCAGGGCGGCGAGGCAGCTCAACACCTGCGCCGCATAGGCCTCGTTCAGCTCCACCGTGTGCAGGTCGGCCGCGTCCACTCCCGCCTTGGCCAGCACCTTACGGATCGCGTCCACCGGGCCGAGGCCGAAGTACTGCGGCTCGATGCCGGTCACCGACGCGGCCCGCACCCGTGCCAGCGGTTCGCGGCCGATCGCCGCGAGGCCCTCCTCGTCGGCGAGCAGGAGCGCGGCGGCGCCGTCGTTGAGCGGTGACGCGTTGCCCGCGGTCACGGTGCCGTCCTGGGCGAAGGCCGGCTTGAGCCGCGCAAGAGCGTCCAGAGAGGTGTTGTCGCGGATGCCTTCGTCGCGCGGCAGCTCGACGCCCTCGACGGGGACGGTCTCGGCGTCGTACAGGCCATCCCGCCAGGCGCGGGCGGCGTTGCGGTGGCTCGCGAGCGCGAACGCGTCCTGGGCCTCGCGGGTGATGCCGTGCTTGGCTCCGACCAGTTCGGCGCTGTTGCCCAGCGGGATCGTCCACTCCTGGGGCATGCGCGGGTTGACCATCCGCCAGCCGAGTGTCGTCGAGTACAGCTGCTGGTCCTTGGCGGGGTAGGCCCGGTCCGGCTTCGGCAGTACCCAGGGCGCGCGGCTCATGGACTCGACGCCGCCCGCGATCGCGATGGACGCGTCGCCGAGCGCGACGGCGCGGGCCGCCTGGATGACGGCCTCCATGCCGGAGCCGCAGAGCCGGTTGACCGTGGCGCCGGGCACGCTGACGGGAAGTCCCGCCAGCAGTACGGCCATTCTGGCCACGTCGCGGTTCTCCTCGCCGGCGCCGTTGGTGTTGCCGAGCAGCACGTCGTCGATGCGTGCCGGGTCGAGTTCCGGGCTGCGGTCAAGGAGGCTGCGTAGGACGCCGGCCGCGAGGTCGTCGGGACGTACGCCGGACAGGGCGCCGCCGTATCGGCCGAAGGGGGTGCGGACGGCGTCGACGATGTAGACGTCGCGGGGTCGCTCGATCATCAGGGGCTCCTTCACGTACTCGTCTGGGAGGGGAGGTCGACGGCACCCGGCGTGAGGGCGAGGACCTCGGCCGCACTCACGCCGGGTGCCGTCTCGACCAGCGTGAGTCCGTGGGCGGTGACATCGAGGACGCACAGGTCTGTGATGATCCGGTCCACGCACGCGCGGCCCGTGAGGGGCAGAGTGCATTCCTCGACGATCTTCGGGCTGCCGTCCTTGGCCGTGTGGTCCATCACGACCACGACGCGGCGCGCTCCGTGGACGAGGTCCATCGCGCCGCCCATACCCTTGATCATCTTGCCGGGGATGGCCCAGTTGGCCAGGTCGCCGCGGACCGAGACCTGCATCGCGCCGAGGACCGCGGTGTCGATGTGGCCTCCGCGGATCATGCCGAAGGAGAGCGAGGAGTCGAAGAACGACGCGCCCGGCCTTGCGGTCACGGTCTCCTTGCCGGCGTTGATCAGGTCGGCGTCGACTTCGTCCGGCGCCGGGTAGGGGCCGATGCCAAGGAGCCCGTTCTCGGAGTGCAGCACGACATCCACGCCCGGCGGCAGGAAGTCGGCGACCAGCGTGGGCAGTCCGATCCCGAGGTTCACGTAGTCGCCGTCGCGCAGCTCACGCGCGGCCCGTGCTGCCATCTCGTGTCTGCTCCAGCTCATGACGTGCACGCCGCCTTCTGCTCTGTGGCCCTGCTCAGGTTCATTTCTGTGGCCCTGTTCGAGTTCATCTCTGTGGCCCTGTGCGGGTTCATTGCTGTCGTACCGTCCTGCGCTCGATGGGCTTGTCGGCCGCCTGCTCCGGTGTGAGCGCCACGACACGCTGCACGAACACGCCCGGCAGATGGACCTCGTCGGGATCCAGCACTCCCGGCTCGACCAGCTCCTCCACCTCGGCCACGGTGATCCGTCCGGCCATCGCGGCGAGCGGATTGAAGTTGCGTGCCGCGCGGTTGAAGACGAGGTTGCCGTGCCGGTCCCCGCGCGCGGCCCGGACCAGGGCGTAGTCGGTGGTGATGCCGCGTTCCAGCACGTACGGCGTGCCGTCGAAGTCCCGCACCTCCTTGGGCGGCGACGCCACCGCCACGCTGCCGTCGGCGGCGTACCGCCAGGGCAGCCCGCCCTCGGCGACCTGTGTCCCCACACCGGCCGGGGTGAAGAAGGCGGGGATGCCGCTGCCGCCCGCGCGCAGCCGCTCGGCGAGGGTGCCCTGTGGGGTCAGCTCGACCTCGAGTTCGCCCGCGAGGTACTGGCGGGCGAACTCCTTGTTGTTGCCCACGTACGAGCCGGTGACCCGGGCGATGCGGCCCGCGGCCAGCAGGATGCCGAGGCCACGGCCGTCGACGCCGCAGTTGTTGGAGACGACGCTCAACCCGCAGACCCCGGTGGTGTACAGGGCGTTGATCAGGGTGTCCGGGACGCCGCTGAGCCCGAAGCCGCCGACAGCGAACGACTGTCCGTCCGTCACGTCCGCCAGAGCCTCCTGGGCCGTGGCCACCTGCTTGTCCATCGCTTCCCCTATCGCTGCAGCACGTGCCGCAGGGCGGCCAGCAGTTCGTCCTGCGCCGACGCCGCGGTCTCGGGGGCCGCGGTCCGGCGCCAGGCGACATGACCGTCCGGGCGGACAAGGAGCGCACCGTCCTCGGCGATGTCGCAGACGCGGCTCCATTCGCCGTACGCGTCACGGGAGTCCTCGGCGCCGATGCGCACCAGCCTCAGCGGGACGCCGAGTTCGTCCCGACAGGCCTTCGCGGCCGTATCCCACACGACGCCCGACAGACCGGTCACCAGGGTGAAGCTGCCCTTGCCGACGACGTCGAGTGTGGAGATCCGCTGTCCCTGTGCGTCGACGAGCCAGGCGTGCGGAACTTTGGCGCCGGGCCGTGTCGTCGGCTGGTGGATCAGCTCGGGATCGTTCTCCCAGGCCTCGGTCGGAGAGCCGTCGGCGAGGACCGCGGCCGACGCGTAGCGCTGATTCATCTCGACGCCGTGCGCGTTGAACTCGTAGTTCTTGAGCTGGATGGCCTCTTCGAGCAGGCCGCGCCGCTTGGCGCCCTCGGTGGTCTTCGCGCGCGTGGCCGCGAGCCCCTCGGCGATGGCTTCCTCATCGAGGCCGCCGCCGACGCCGAGTGCCGCGAAGATGGGGCCGAACTGGTCGCGGCTGAGGTTGGCCCGCTCCACGATCTGCCGCCCGACGGGGGCCCGTTCGGCCGTGTAGGTGTCGAGCAGCGCGGCTCCCGCCTCGCCGCGGATCACCATGGCCAGCTTCCAGGCGAGGTTGTACGCGTCCTGGACCGAGGTGTTGGAGCCGAGCCCGTTGGACGGCGGATGACGGTGCACGGCGTCGCCCGCACAGAAGACCCGGCCCGACGAATATGCCGTGGCGTAGCTGTGGTTGACGGTCCACAGTGAGGTCGACGTGATCTCGACGGGCAGCTCCGGGTCGCCGATGAGGTCGCGCACGATCTGCCGTGCGGATTCCTCGTCCACGTCCGGCGGCGGCTGCTCGATGTCGTATCCCCACACCAGGAGCCACTCGTTCCACGGCCGTACCATCCGGACGAGGCCCATGCCGATGCCGCCGGTCTCGGCGCCGGGCCGCAGTACCCAGTACAGGACGCTGGGCCGGTGGGCGCAGTAGCGGGACAGGTCGGCCTTGAAGACGACGTTCATGGAGCCGGCCTTGCCCATGCGCCCGTCGATGGGGAGCCCGATCTGCTCGGCGACCGTGCTGCGCCCGCCGTCCGCGCCGATCAAGTAGCGTGCCCGTACGGTGAATTCGTCGCCGCGGACCCGGTCGCGCAGCAGCGCGGTGACGCCGTCCTCGTCCTGGGTGAGGCTCAGGAACTCGGTGTCGAAGCGGACCTTGGCGCCGCGGACCGCGGCGTTGTTGACGAGGATCGGTTCCAGATATGTCTGCGGCAGGTCGATCATCTGGCACGGGCTCTTCGAGGCGTACTCGGTGGCCGAGCCGGGCCCCGTGCCCCAGCTGCGGATCCGGCCGATTTCCTCGCCGGTGAGCGAGGTGCACAGGACCGTGTCGCCCATGAGGTGGGACGGGCTGCCGGCGGCCAAAGCCTCTGCCTCGACGCCGAGGTCGCGCAGGACCTCCATGGTGCGCTGGTTGGTGATGTGTGCACGTGGCGTGTTGGCGAGCCAGCCGTACTTCGTCACCAGCAGGGTGCGTATCCCGTATGTGGCGAGCAGCAGGGCCGCGGAGCCGCCGGCGGGGCCGCTGCCGACAACGAGGACGTCGGTGTCGTAGGTGTCTGTACGTGTCATGAGGCGCTCCTCGGTCAGTCGGCCTGGGGGGCGATGCGGAAGGTGTAGTCGAGGCGGCGCCAGTCGCCGTCGACGCGGCGGCCGCCCGGGGCGGGGCCGCTGTGGGGTGTGAAGTCGACGACGAGTTCGTCCTTGACCCCGAAGACGGTGTCGCTGTCCAGGTAGGCGCCGCCCGACACGAACAGCTGGGTGACGAGCCTGCGGTGACCGGGCGCGTCGATCATGAAGTGGAGGTGAGGTGCCCGGTAGGGGTGGCGGCCGACCGCGGCGAGCATCCCCCCGACCGTCCCGTCGTCGGGGATGGGGTACTCCGAGGGGAGGATCGACCAGAAGGTGAGCCGTCCCTCGGCATCGGTGCGCAGCCGGGCGCGGAGCACCGGCCCCTCCAGATCCGGGAGTTGGACGTCGTAGAAGCCGTCCTCGTTGGACTGCCACACGTCGACGACGGCGTCCTTGACGGGCGCGTCATCCGTGTCCGTGATGCGCACGTCCACCCAGAGCGGGGTGCCGGGCAGCCCCGCGGCGATGTCGCTGCCGTGCGCGGTCTCGGGCGGGCCCTCGACGTAGAAGGGGCCAAGGACGGCGGACGGAGTGGTGGTGGGCGTACGCGAGTTGGTCAGCAGGTCCACGGCGCTGGAGACGCCGAGGGTGTCCGAGAGCAGGACGAACTCCTGCCGGGTCGGGCTGCACAGCTGCCCGGTGCGGGTCAGGAAGTCGATCGCGTACTGCCATTCGGACTCGGTGACGTCGTTGGCGGCGACGAAGGTGTGCAGATGGCGGACGAGGTCCGACAGGAGCTCCCGTACGCGGGGATCGGGGGCCTGGGCGAGGCTGGCAACGACCTGTTCGGTCAGGCGTGCCAACTTGGGGTCGGGGGAAGGGAGTTGAGGTGCCATGGGGGCCGGTCGGCGTCCGTGCCAGGCGTCGTCCAGCAGGCCCGCGATGCCCTTGGAGGTCACCTCGCGCGGGTTTGGGTACGGCGTCTTGGTGGCCAGCTCACTCGCGTGCTCAAGGCTGGAGGCCGGCATGCCGAGATCGCGCAGCGAGGTGGGCCCGCCCAGGGAGGCGACCAGGTCGTACACGCCGCCCGGGGCGTCGGGTGCGCCGAGGGCCTCGGCGATACGGCGCATGGCGTCCGGAGCCGCGGGCGCGTTGTAGGCCATGGCGTGCGGCAGGACGACGGTGTGCGTCTCGGCGTGCGGCAGGTCGAAGCTGCCGCCGAGCGTGTGGCACAGCTTGTGGTGCAGGCCCATGCCGACCGTGGCCAGACACGTGCCGGCGAGCCAGGCCGCGTGCAGCAGATCGACGCGCGCGTCCGCATCACCCGGATCGGCGGCGAGTCGGGGCAGCGCGCGGGCGATACGGGAGATCGCGTCGAGGGCCTGCTGGTCGGTGACCGGGTTGGCGTCGGCGGAGTACAGCGCCTCCACGGCGTGCGCGAGCGCGTTGATGCTGCTTGTGACCGACAGGGCCAGGGGCAAGGTTGACGTGAAGTCGACGTCGTAGACGACGGTCTCCGGCAGGATCGCCGGGGAGGACTGGGTGACCTTCTGGCCGTCGCGGGTCTCGCCGAGCACGGGGGTCACCTCGGAGCCGGCGTACGTGGTCGGCAGGACGACCTGGGGCAGGCCGGTGCGCAGCGCGAGGGCCTTCGACAGGCCCGTCGTGGAGCCGCCGCCGACCGACACGAGACAGTCGGCGTGCGCGTCCCGCAGCAGCTCCAGCGCCCGCTCGGTCACCTCCACCGGCGTGTGCATCACCGCACCGTCGAACTCCGCGGCCAGCAGGTCGCCGAGCGCCTCGCGGACGCGGGCGGAGGCCTGTGCCGGGTGCGAGCTGGACAGGAGCAGCACCCGGGAGCGGCCGAGCCGCTCGACCTCCTCGCGCAGCCGTCCGACGGTGCCGGCCCCGAAGACGACCCGGGACGGCCGGGAGGTGTAGACGAAAGTCCGCATCGCGTTCCGCCTTCGCATGTCGGTGGTTCATGTCAGCCGTGTTGTCCGGGCTGCTTGGCCACCGAGTATGGAAGTTACGTACGCGTGAACGCCTGCACGTTCGGGTCGCTTTGCTGCACAAAACGCGCGAGCGGAGAGCGCGAGCGCCCATGCCTCACCGCGGCACAGGAGTCACCGCACGAGCAGCCGCCCAGCGGCGGGCGCGTCAGCCCGCGCGGCGCAGGGCCGCCGGGGTCGTGCCCAGGCGGTTGCGCATCACGCGCGTGAGGTGTTCCTGGTGAGAGAAACCGCACTCGACCGCGATCTCGGCGATCGGAGAGGTCTGGGTGCGCAGCAGCCGGCAGGCCTGCTCCAGCCGCAGCCCGAGCAGGAACTGGTGCGGCGACTGACCGGTACTCGCCCGGAACTGCCGCGTGAACTGACTGACGCTCAGCGCGGCCGCCGCGGCAAGGTCCGCGATCGGCAGCGGTTCGGCCAGACGCTGCTCCATGAGGTCGCGTACGGCGTTCAGCTGCCGGGTGGAGAGCCCGCCCCCCGTCGGCTCCGGCTCGAGCGCCCCGGCGCGGTGCCGCCGGGCGAGCTGCGCGGCGAGCATCCCGGTCAGGTGGTCGGTGTACGTGCGCGCGGACGGCTCCCAGTGCCGCACCGCGCCCTCCAACGCCAGGACGAGCTGCTCGACGAGCGGATCCGTGGCGCCGAGCTCCTCGGAGAGCTCGACCGACCGGCCGTCGTTGGCGTCGCGCAGCGCCTCGTCCGTGAGGTACGCATGGATCGTGTCGAGCCGGTCGCCGAGCTCGACGTCCAGGGTGCGGCCGGCCGGCTGCAGGAAGAGCCCACCGGCGGGCACGGCCCGCGACCGTACGCCGCTGCCCTTTCCCCGGCGCACGGTGACGGGCCCGCTGAGGTGCAGGATCAGCAGATGCGTGGGAGCCGGGCCGAACTCCGCGCGGTAGGGCTGCTCCTCCTGCGCCGAGAGATACAGCTGCTCCCAGCCCAGGCCAAAACTGCTTCGGCGCGGCCGCACACCCGGCTGCCGCAGGATCCCAACCGTCTCCGTCAGGCCGAGCTCCGCCATGGTGCGACCTCCTTGTGCACCAGCAACATAATTCAATATTGAACCACACGGGTAGGCCTCGGCGGGCAACCCGGAGAAGTCAGCGAGGAACGCCCCGACCCCGGCCTGCTCCGTCAGACCGGGTTTTCCGCCCGCAGCCCAGCAGTGACGAGGAGCGCGTGCTTGCCGCGAGGCACCCCGTCCCACCCCCCGCGAGGATCAGTCGGCACTCTTGCCGAGGCCCGCCCCACACGCTTCACTGAGCGCTGCTCTCCACCCCCACAGGGGAACACCCGTCCCACCCACCGAAGGGGTTCTCTTGACCACCGTACGTGCCGTACGCGCCACCACCGTGGCCCGCGCCACCGCCGTCACCGCAGCCGCCTGCGCCGCCGTGCTCGCCACCGCAGTGCCCTCGTCCGCGATCAACTCCTACAACGCGACACCCGCGCCCGAGCGCACCGAGGTCGGCGCCCTCGT
Organism: Streptomyces sp. NPDC001530; assembly: GCF_042894545.1. Classification (NCBI taxonomy): domain Bacteria; kingdom Bacillati; phylum Actinomycetota; class Actinomycetes; order Kitasatosporales; family Streptomycetaceae; genus Streptomyces; species Streptomyces sp. NPDC001530. The sequence goes on along the minus strand of NZ_JBIAVS010000011.1, from coordinate 281,087 downwards.
TGCCACCTGGGACAGCGACGACAACCCGGCAACCCCGGACCGCGTCGACTGGGTCTGCTCCGGCACCATGATCGACACGAACACCTTCCTGACGGCCGCGCACTGCACCACCGACTGGCCGGACAACGTCAAGTTCTACGTCTCGCTCGACCAGGACGTGCAGGCCGGGCTCGACGCCGCCGCCAAGAAGCACCCCGGCGACCCGGCCGCCATCGCCGACGCCGTCGCCGTCCAAGGCACCGCCCACAGCCACCCCGACTACCCTGGCCCCGCCTCCGACCCGCACGACATCTCCGTGATCGAACTGCCGGCGGCCAAGGTCAAGGCCCGCTGGACCTTCACCCCGGCTACCCTGCCGACCGCCAACCAGTTCGGCGCACTCGGCCCTCAAGGACTCAACTCCACGGACTGGTTCGTCGCCGGATACGGCACTCAGGAAGCCGTCAACGGACCCGGCGGCCAGACCCACCCCGGCGGCGGCGTCCGCATGAAGGCACCCGTCACATTCGACGCCCTCAACGACGCCTGGGTACGTCTCGCCATGACCGCACCGCAGGGCAACGGCGGCGCCTGCTACGGCGACTCGGGCGGGCCCAACTTCGCCGTCATCGGCGGCAAGAACATCCTCGCCGCCACCACCATCACCGGCGACACACCCTGCTATGCCACGAACGTCTCCTACCGCCTGGACACCCCCGGAGCGCGGGCCTTCCTGTCGCCCTTCGTGACACTGCCCTAGCGAAGCCACCCGCAGGTCCCCCTGCAATCCTCCCCCGAGACATCAGACGGGCCACTTTGAGGCGAGCGCGGCACACGCCCTGCTCCGCCGACGAGAACGGTGGCCGGGCCCTGAGTACGGCAGCGGCGACGCACTCCGTCATGCGCGAGTGCGTCGCCATGTGCCCTCATCGGTTGACCGTCGGTCGCCTTGCGGGCGACCAAGCCCGAGGCGACGGCGGCTCCACCGAAGCCCAGCTCAGATGGTGTTTGAGTGGGCTTTTTGCTCAGCGGACGCGGCACCGCCGGGCGCCGGGCCGGGCTGTCGGTCGCTGGTAGCACGGCGCTCAGGTCGGTTGAACGGCGATCAGGCAGGTGTCGTCGTCGGTGTCAGCGATGTCACAGGACAGCAGATGGTCCAGATAGTCCTCGAGATCGTCCACCGGGCGGCTGGCGGCGGCGAGGAGCTGTCCGAGGGCTTGCTCCATGCTGCTGTCGCGGCGCTCGATCAGGCCGTCGGTGTACATCAGCAGGATGTCCTGCCGCTGCAGCTCGTGCCTGGTCTCCACGTACGAGGCGGCGTTGACAGCGCCCAGCAGCACGCCGTCCGGCGGCGTGAGCGCTTCGGCCTTCCCGCGGCTTACGAGGATCGGGGGCATGTGTCCTGCATTGGCCCAGCACAGGGTTCGGGCAGCGGGATCGAACAGGCCGCAGACGACTGTCGCGGTGACCTGCTCGGTGAGGCAGCAGGCGACGCTGTTCAGCCAGGAGAGCAGCCGACCCGGCCCCGCACCGGTGATGGCCAGGCCGCGCAGGGCGTTGCGCAGGACGACCATGCCCGTCGCGGCACCGATGCCGTGGCCGGCGATGTCGCCGACCGTGAGCAGCACCCGGCCATCGGGCAGTACGACGGCGTCGTACCAGTCTCCGCCGACCCGCTGGTCCTCCTCCGCCGGGCGGTAGCGCACGGCGACCCGCAGTCCCGCCCTGTACACCGGGTGTTCCATCGGGGGCATGATCGCCCGCTGCAGCTGCCGGGCCAGGCGGTGACGCTCCGCGGCCTGCTGCTCGGCACCAGCCAGCCGGTCCCGGGTGGCGGCCAGCGCGACCTCGGTCCAGCGGTGGGGAGAGATGTCCTGGTAGGCGCCGCGTACTGCGACCAGGAGCCCGGAGGCGTCGCAGAGGGGTTCGGCGACCACCCGCAGGTGGCGGACCACCCCGTCGGCGCGCCGCAGCCGGAAGGTGATCGCGCTCTCCTCCCGCTGGTGCAGCACGGTGCGCAGGAAGCGCCCCACGGCGCTGGTGTCGTCGGGGTGCGCATGTCCGGAGAGCTGGTGCAGCGGCACCGGGGCCGCGCCGGGCGGCAGCCCGTACAGTGCGGACAGCTGCTCGGTCCAGGTGATCTCACCGGTGGTCAGGTTCTCTTCGAAGGCGCCGATCTGGCTGAGCCGCTGGGCGTGTTTCAGCAGGTCGGCCAGCCAGGCGTCGCGCTCTGGGAGCCGCCAGCTGAGCAGCACCACATCGCCGAAGCGGGCCAGCCCCACGGCAGCGACCACGGCCCGTGGCGCCGGGCTGTCGGGGAACCTGAGCACCGTGCTCTGGCTGCGATACGGGGCCCCGGTGCTGTGCACCTGCTTGATCCGCTCGAACAGCCCGCCTTCCGCAGCGAACAGCGGGTACGCCTCCAGGAGTGGCAGCCCGGTCATCGAGCCACGGGGACGACCGGCCGGGTCAGTGAAGCGCTCGTTGGTGTGCTCGATCATGAAGTCGGCGATCCGGCCGTCGCGGTCCCGCAACGGCCGCAGCAGGGCGGCGGAGTCCAGCAGGCCGTCGAGCAGTCCGACGAGCCAGGCGGCAGCACCGCCGGGCGGGCTGCCCGACTCCACGCCGTGGTCGGAGAGAGACAGGGCGCACAGCTGGGCCAGGGCGTCCAGCTGCCGCTGAAGGGCGAGCGCGGGGTGGGGGCCTGGCCAGTGGACCTCCAGTACTCCCACCCGCTGACCGCCGCCTTGAGTAGGCACGACGGCCCGCGTGCCGACGCTGCCGCCGCCGATGGTGGGCGGCAGCGCGTCGCCGGACTCGGTGATCCACAGCGTTCGGTCCTCGGTGATGGCCTGCTGGGCCGGGGTGCCGAGCCCGGGCGGGACATAGCGCCAGCGGGCGGCCTCGGCGGGGCCGAACCCTGCTTCTCCCGCCAGGGTGAGGGAGCCGTCGGGAGCGGCCGACCACACGGCGGCGGCGGTGGCGCCCAATGGCCCCAAGGCCCGGTCGAGGAGGGCGCGCGCGAGTGCCTGGGTGTCGTCACCGGCCAGGATGGCGGCGGCCTCCGCCGTACGCAGCCGCAGGGCGGCCCCTCCGTGCTGCGGGCCCGCAGCTCCGTCTGCCGTCCGGCCGGTGCCGGGCGTGGACTGCGCGGCACGGGCTTCCACGACCGCGTCGGCGGTGGCGTCCGAGGCGGCCTCGTTGACAATGTCGGCGGCCAGCTCGGGCAGGGCCATCCGGGCGTCGGAGGCGAGCCTTTGCAGCTGCCGCGCGGCTTCGGCGGGAGCGCAGTTCAGCCGTTCCACCAGGACACCCTCGGCGAGCGCCACCAGCACCTGGGCCTCGCGGTCCTCCCGCAGGGCTCGAATCTCGGTGCTCAGCCGGTCAACCGTGGCCGCCAGCCCGGGCGCTCCGGCCTCACCATGGCGTGCAGGACGCACGGCCGGTTCGGAAGGGGGCCGCTGCCGCGTGGGCTCGCGCTGCTGCTCCACCATGAGGGTTGCTCCTCGGCCCGGGGATCCGGCGGGCGGCTGCTCGCCCGGTCCCCACCCCAAGCACATCACAGGTCGAGCCAGCGGCGCATACAGTGCACCAGCTGCTGCGCTTCGACCGGCTTGGGCACGTAGTCGTCGGCCCCGGCGGCCAGACACTTCTCCCGGTCACCGGCCATGGCCTTGGCGGTGACCGCGATGATCGGCATACGGCGACGCCCGGGCATGGCGCGGATCGCCGCGGTGGCTGCGTAGCCGTCCATCGCCGGCATCATCACGTCCATCAGGATCAGGTCGATGTCCTCGTCGGCCAGTGCCTCCAGGCCTTCGCGGCCGTTCTCGGCGTGCACGACGCGCATGCCGTGCAGCTCCAGGATGCCGGTAAGGGCGAAGACGTTCCGGGCATCGTCGTCGACGATCAGTACGGTGCGGTCGGCCAGCGGATCGGCCTCCTGGGGAGCGGCCTCCGGCTCGGTCTCCGGGGTGTGGACCAGTGGCAGGGCCTCACCGGGGCGCTCGGCGGTCAGGTGCAGCACGATGCGTTCGCGCAGCTCGTCCAGACTGGTGAGCACTTCGAGCGGCTGGGCTCCGGCCCGGACCCGGAGTCGGTGCTCCTCGGCCGAGGGCGCCGGGTGGCCGCAGTGGACCAGGACGGGGACGTGGCGCAGGGCCGGGTCGGCGTCGAGGAGATGCAGCAGTTCGCCCGCACCCTCGCAGGGCAGGCCGCAGTCCACCACTGCGCAGTGGTGGGTCCAGCCGGCCAGTGCGGCCGCCGCCTCCCCGGGATCGGCGGCGGTGTCCACCCGAACAGGCGAGAGGACCCCGGGCAGGTCGGCGACGGCGCTCTCGGTCAGCAGGGACAGCAGCCCTCGCGGCCTGGCCTCGACGACCAGCACGCGGCGCCCTGCGGGTGGCACGCTGTGGGTGTCCGCGGCGAGGCCGGCTTCGCCGGGGTGTCCCAGGCCGCCGGGTGCGATGCCGCGGCGGTCGCGGGGCACTGCCGCCGCAGGGGCTGCGGCGGGTGCCGGTGAGGCCGCGGTGTTCTGGACGGCGGGGTGCACGGTCGGCAGGTACAGGGTGAAGCAGCTGCCCTCGCCCTGGGTGCTCCGGGCATGGATGGAGCCGCCGAGCAGGTAGGCGATCTCCCGGCAGATGGACAGGCCCAGGCCGGATCCTCCGTACTTGCGGCTGGTGGTGCCATCGGCCTGCTGGAAGGCCCCGAAGATGCTCTCCAGGTGCTGGTCCGAGATGCCGATGCCGGTGTCGCTGACCCGGAAGGCCAGGGCGGGGCTGCCGCGACGGACGGAGTCGGGCAGGTCGGCGGCAGCCGTGTCGACGGGTTCGATCCGCAGCTCGACATGGCCTGCCTCGGTGAACTTCACCGCGTTGGAGAGCAGGTTGCGGAGCACCTGGTGCAGCCGGGCCTCGTCGGTGACCAGTTCGGACGGGACTCCGGGTGCCGTGACGACCCGGAACTCCAGTCCTTTCTGGGAGGTCAGGGGGCGGAAGGCGGCCTCCAGGTAGTCCAGCAGCTGACGCAGCCGGAAGCGCTCGGGGCTGATGTCCATCTTCCCCGCCTCGACCTTGGACAGGTCGAGGATGTCGTTGATCAGCTGGAGCAGGTCGGAGCCGGCGGAGTGGATGACTTCCGCGTACTCCACCTGCTTCGGGGTGAGATTGCGGCTGGGGTTCTGGGCCAGCAACTGGGCGAGGATGAGCAGGCTGTTGAGCGGTGTCCGCAGCTCGTGGCTCATGTTGGCCAGGAACTCCGACTTGTACTTGGAGGCACGGGCGAGCTCCCGGGCCCGGGCCTCGAGCTCCTGCCGCGCCTGCTCGATCTCCAGGTTCTTCGTCTCGATGTCGCGGTTCTGACTGGCCAGCAGCGCGGCCTTCTCCTCCAGCTCGGCGTTGGAGTGCTGCAATTCCTCCTGGCGGACCTGGAGTTCCTCCGAACGGGCCTGAAGCTCGCCCGCGAGGCGCTGGGACTCGACCAGGAGCTCGTCGGTGCGGGCGTTGGCGATGATGATGTTGACGTTGACGCCGACGGTCTCCATCAGCTGGTCCAGGAAGTCCCGGTGCACCGGGGTGAAGCGGCCGGTGGAGGCCAGCTCGATGACGCCGAGCACCTGCTCTTCCGCCATGACGGGCAGCACGACCAGGCTGGCGGGGGCCGCACCGCCGAGACCGCAGGAGACGGTGACGTAATCGGCTGGGACGTCGTCCACCGCAATGGTGCGTCGGCTGCGGGCGGCCTGACCCACCAGCGACTCGCCGAGCCGGAACCGCGTGGGGCGGCGGGAGCCCTCGGGACGCCCGTAGGAGTCGATGAGGCACAGCTGCACGCCCTCGTGGGTGTCCTCGGCGAGGAAGAAGGCGCCGTACTGGGCGGAGACCAGCGGCACCAGCTCGTCCAAGATCAGCCTGGCGACGTCGGCGAGATCACGGCGGCCCTGTATCAGGCCGGAGATCCGGGCCAGGTTGGTCTTGAGCCAGTCCTGCTCCTGGTTGGCCTGGGTGGTCTGACGCAGCGACTTCACCATGGCGTTGATGTTGTCCTTGAGCTCGGCGACCTCTCCGGAGGCGTCCACGGTGATGGAGCGGGTGAGGTCGCCCTCGGCCACTGCACTGGTGACCTCGGCGATCGCGCGGACCTGCAGGGTGAGGTTGCCGGCCAGCTCGTTGACGTTCTCGGTGAGCCGCTTCCAGGTGCCCGAGACGCCCTCCACTTCGGCCTGCCCGCCGAGGCGGCCCTCGCTGCCGACCTCGCGGGCCACCCGGGTCACCTCCGCGGCGAAGGAGGACAGCTGGTCGACCATGGTGTTGATGGTGGTCTTGAGTTCCAGGATCTCCCCGCGGGCGTCCACGTCTATCTTGCGGGTGAGGTCGCCGCCCGCGACGGCGGTGGTGACCTGGGCGATGTTGCGGACCTGGCCGGTCAGGTTGTTCGCCATGGAGTTGACGCTGTCCGTGAGGTCCTTCCAGGTACCCGCCACATGTGGCACCCGGGCCTGGCCGCCGAGGTTGCCGTCGGTGCCCACCTCGGAGGCCACCCTGGTCACCTCGTCGGCGAACGCGGACAGGGTGTCGACCATGGTGTTGATGACCCCGGCGAGGGCGGCGACCTCCCCCTTGGCCTCGACGACGATCCGCTGGGAGAGGTCGCCCCGGGCAACGGCGGTGGCCACCTGCGCGATGTTCCGCACCTGGCCGGTGAGATTGGACGCCATGACATTGACGTTGTCGGTGAGGTCCTTCCAGGTGCCGGAGACCCCGCGGACGGTGGCCTGACCGCCGAGGTTGCCCTCGGTGCCCACCTCGCGGGCCACCCTGGTCACCTCGTCGGCAAACGCCGAAAGCTGGTCGACCATCGTGTTGATGGTCTCCTTGAGCTCCAGGATCTCCCCGCGAGCGTCCACGGTGATTTTCTGGGAGAGGTCGCCGCATGCCACGGCGGTGGCCACCTGCGCGATGTTCCGCACCTGAGTGGTGAGGTTCCCCGCCATGGCGTTCACCGACTCGGTGAGGTCCTTCCACGACCCCGACACGTCCGGCACCCGGGCCTGCCCGCCGAGGCGGCCCTCGCTGCCGACCTCGCGGGCCACCCTGGTCACCTCGGAGGTGAACCGTGACAGCTGGTCCAGCATGCCGTTGAAGACGGTGGCGATCTCGCCGAGCAGCCCGTCGCCGTCTTCGGGAATCCGGGTGCGGAAATCGCCGTCCCGGACCGCAGTGAGACCGGCGAGCAGGCGGCGCAACCCGGTCTCGTCCATCTGGCAGGCCACGCTCGTAGGTCCGTCCCGCGTGGCCGCTCCGGAAGCCTCAGCCATCTCCGCTCCCGCCGTACTGATCCGCCACCGGCCGACCGGCCGGAAGGCTGACTGGAGGTTGCGGCCCCTCGGCCCGCCCGGAGGCTGCCCGGCGGCCGCCCCGTCGTCTCCAGTGTGCCGCCGACGAGGCATGTCGGACAGCGCACGCTGGAGATGCCATTGCGGCCCCCGTGGGTCGCAGCCCAGCGCCTCGCCGCGGCCCTATTTCGTCGTGAAGTCAGTCCAGGCTCGTGGCAGAGGGAAACCGTGATCAACAGGTGCCCTTGCGTGAGCAATGCGTGAGCGGACGGTGCGGCACAGGCCACGCACTTCATGCCGCAGGCCGGCGCTCGCGGCTTGTCCGCCATCGAGGCGTGGTTCACGGACCTCGGCCGAAAGACCCTGAGAAGTCCCAGCGGGCAAGACCAGCCGCCGGATACCCGTAAACATACAGGTCAGAGCGTGATCACTCCCTGAGCGGGGCAATACCCGGCGTTCAGCCCGACTCGTCTGCCGCTGGGGCTCTGACATGGGCGTATGCCCTGGTCGGGGCCCTGTGTCGTGCGGTGGAACCTCCCGCTCCTGACTGGGAGTTCGCGGGAGTTCCCGTGGAAGTGTGCCGCCGAAGACGGCGCCGGCCGGACCGGAGGTGTTGGCTGAGAGGATCGCTCGGAGCCGACGGCAGCATGCCTTCGCCCGCAGCACCGCGATGTATTCGACGCGGCGCTCGTCGCAGTGACCGCGTGGCGCTTGGCCAGCCGTGTCGGGCGCGCGACCGGCAACACCGTCGCGTTCTTGCACCCCCTTCTCCAGCGCGATCCGCACATGATCGCCGCGCGTCGTGGGATCTCGAGCCGCGAGACGATGTCCGTAGGTCGCGCAGATCACGACATAGAACACCTCACGCATTACCCGCGTTCGGCACGGGCCGGCGTGCTCCTGCCCGCGTTGAGCGGGTAGAACAGGGCGCGCGGATGGTCGATCGGCAGGTCGGGGCGCCAGGCGGTCAGGCACTGGGCGCTCGGGATGAACAGCCCGTTCGGGAGCCGGTCGAGCGGCCACCACCGCCAGTTGCCCACGGGCTCGCCAGGCTGATCGTCAGCTTCCCCGTTCCAGGCGCCAACGTCTTCCTCGCGCACGGTGCAGCCAGTCTCCTCGCGCACCTCGCGCACGACGGTGCGAGTGAGGGATTCACCGGGCTCCACGGTTCCGCCAGTTCTCCAAGCTGTCGGCACGTGTCGGATTGATCATGTCCTTCGCGGAGCTGGCAAGTGAACGACCTGGAGCGCTGGACCGTCGACTTCCACGATCTGACCATCCCATCTCCTGTCACGGATGACCCTGACATAGGTCGGTTCGGGGACATACGTTCCCGAGCGATAGCGAATGGAGCCAGGCATGGAACCCGGTAATTCTTCCGCCTTCGGGGTGGCCAGACTGGCGAATCAATCTCTTCTTCCGCGAGGGCACCATGGCGGACGAAGAGCCGGGTACCTGGCGCCGTTACGCGTACCCGTTGATCGTCTGGCTGGACTTCTTGGAAGCGATCGGCGTCGCGTGGGATCACGCCACCGTACGGCACGTAAACGCCTTCAAGGACCGGCGGATCGCCGACCAGCGCAACGAGGAACGCATCAGGGCCACGTCCTTCGACACCGACCGCGCCGGTCTGAACACGTTCTACAAGTGGGCCAACGGGCGCTTCGGGATCGTCAATCCGATCGCGACGATCCGGGCCGACAAGGACACGCCGCGGCCCTCGGGATACGGCCCGACCCGCAGGGACCCCCTGCGGCCAGCCGGCTCGACTCGGCGGCAGATGAAGTGGCTGCCGCGGTCTGCGTTGGAGCAGTGGCGAGACATTGGCTTGCGCGGCTATGACTTCTACGGCCACCGGGCTGCGCCTTTCGCACCGGCGAGCCTGTACTGCTATGTGACCCGTTGGATCAAGCCCGCAGGCCCTTGAGCCCGTCGTAGGCGGCCATCACAAGCTCCAATCCCCGGTTGTCGTCCGCGGGTTCGCGCATCTGATTGGTCACGTACGCCACCGCCATACGGCCCTCGGGATCGATCATGACGATTGATCCGCCCCAACCGCCCCACCCAAAGGCGTTGCCGAACAGCCCGTAGCCCAGCCCGTAACGGACCGGCATGCCCAGGATGCGGTCCTCGCCGCTGAACTGCTCCTCCCTTGCACGGTCACAGCCCGCCTGCGACAGCAGTCGCACCCCACGCACTGTTCCTCCGCAGGCCATCACCGACTGCACGAGGGCGACCGAGCGGGCGTTGCCGAAGCCGCTCGCCGCGGGGATCTGTGCGCGACGCCAGGCCACGTTGTTCCCGTCACGGACCCGTACCGCGGTGCCGGCGGAAGGGGACGCGCTGCTGCCGGGCGCGCTCGCGGCATAGTCCTCGTCCAGGGACGGCGGCGGGACCGTGAGCGCCACCCGGTGGTCGTGCTCGGCAGGCAGTCCGATGTGGAAGTCGGCACCCAGCAGTCCGGCCACCTCCTCTGCGAAGAACTCGCCCAGGCTTCGGCCGGTGATCCGGCGTACGACCTCGCCCACGAGAAACCCCTGAGTGAGCGAGTGGTATCCGGCCGCGCTTCCCGGTTCCCATTGCGGAGCCTGCGCGGCCAGACGTGCCGTGGCGGACGGCCAGTCGTAGAGCTCCTCGACCGGCCCGTCCCAGTCGGGCAGGCCCGCGGTGTGCGCGAGCAGGTGTCGCACCAGCACGTTTTCCTTGCCTGTCGTGGCGAACTCAGGCCAGTACCGGCCGACCGGTGCGGCCAGATCGAGGTCGCCACGGTCGGCCAGGACCAGCGCGCACAGCGCCGTCATCGTCTTGGTGACGGACCAGACATTGGTGATCGTGTCCCGCTGCCACGGGATCGTGCGGTCCGCGTCGGTGAACCCACCCCAGACGTCCACCACCGGCTCGCCGTCCACGAAGACCGCAACCGAGGCACCCGCGTCTCCGTCGTCCAGCAATCCGGCCAGCGCACTCGGCACTGCGGTGAACAGATCATCGTATGAGCCCTGAATATCGACCATGCGCCGTATTAGCGCGTATCGGCCCGTCAGGGGCAATCGAATTTCTCAGCCCGGCAGGTCTGTTGGGCGCTCCTGTCGGTCACCTCGGCCGGCGGAGCGACCGGCACGAGAGCGCGTGTGGACGCCGATCGGGCGACTGCGCCACACCCGTCGGGCGGAAGGACGGGATCTCATCCTTCTCGGCCTCGGGAGCCGGAGCGATGCCGGCCTTTCGACGAGCGTGCCCGGTCACGGGCGTAGGTGGGCGATCAGTTCGTCCTCGACGGGGTAAGACTGCTCCTTGGGCAGCAGTCGGGTCGCGGAGTCCAGGTCGCCGCTGCTGAAAAGTGCGTGGATCTCGCGGGCGAGCGGAGTCACGTCGCTGATCGAGACCGTCCACTCGTCCGCGTAACGCTCTACGGCCTCACCGGAGAGCCCGAGTTGCAGCGAGCGGTAGGGCAGGGGCTGCAGGTGCAGATCGCGCTCAGGGTCCCACTGGACGCGGGCCGGCGAACGCTTCAACTGGCCTTGCCAGGTGCTGCGGTCGGAGTGCAACCCACGTGCGTAACTCGACAGGCACGCGTTGCGCAGCGCCCACTCGAAGCCGTCGCGAGCGATCTCGACAGCAAGAACCGTCTCCTGCCCCGGCTTCGTGCCCCAGCCGCAGCGGTACATCATCCACAGGAACGACGGCTTGATCCATGTCAAGCCTTGCTCACAGACCCTTCGACACCAACCCATCGACCCGGAGCACGTCCAACGGATCGGGGACCTCCTGCGGCAGCGCGCAGCTCTTCGGCAGATGTGGGCGAGGCACCCGATCGCGTAATTGAGGCGCTGGCGGGGGTGAGCGAGGAGGTGGCGGCTGCGCTGGCTGCGGTCGGTGAGTCTAGCCCTCGCCCGCCGACGCCGATGGTGTCCTCTCGGACGCCGCTGCCGGGCCCTGGCGCTCCCCGCACATCGTCTCCGAGGTGGAGTGGGTCTGAGGTCCGTTCCAGGCTTGTGCGTGACCGCGTGACCGCGTGGCCTCTCAGCCCCTTCCCGCCCGGGAGGGGGCTCGTTGGCGTGTGATGGCGTGTCAGTCCGTGAACCTGGCGCTGTTGAGCCCTCAACGCAGCCGGGTTCCACGACCGCGTGATCCAGCTGCCCGACCAAGCATGATCGCTTGACCGGATGCTGCCAGGCGGCCTTCTGCTGGACCTTGGCCATCCGGATAGCCTGTTCGCTGTTGTTGTCGAAGGGCACCCGCCAGTCGAAGGCGAACGGGAGCACCTGGTCGCGTTCGGTGTCGAGGCCGGCGAGCAGGTTCGCGACCCTGCCCCTTGCAGCGCGGTTCGCCGGGGCCCGGGGTGGGTGCAGGGTCCGTCCGGCGGTGATCTCCTCGTAGCGGGCGGTGAGGCGTTCGAGGGAGCCCTAGGCCTGCCCGGTTCGCGGCGAGTTGTCTTGCTCGCGCAGTGGGCCGTTGCTAAGCCTTGGGCACTCAACTCCATGGAGGACGCTGTGTATCAAGAGCCCCCTCTTCCCGTTCCTCCGCGTTCACGTGTCCGGGGATTCATCTGCGCAGTCACGGCCATCGCTCTCGTGACGCTCACCGCCGCGACAAGTCCCCCCGACGCGGACACCCGGACGGCGGCGGTCCCGGCAGCCGTGGTCCGCGAGTGGAACGCCATCGCCACCGACACGATCAAGACCAGCCTTGGCCCACGCCCCTCCGGGCAGGTAGCGATCTGGGAGGGGTTCGTCTCCGTCGCCGTGTACAACGCCGTGGTGGGGATCGAAGGCGGCTACGCCCTGTACAAATGGCGCGAGCGCGGTCCGGCCAAGGCATCCTCCGCGGCGGCCGCCGCCACTGCGGCCCACCACGTGCTGCTCACCTGCTTCCCTGCGTTCAAGGAGCGGCTCGACGCTGCCTACGCGGACTCGCTCGCCGCTCTTCCGGCCGGTCAGGCCAGAGACCGGGGCGTGGACTACGGAAGGCGCGCTGCCGCCCGCATCATCGAACTCCGGGAAGGGGACGGCCGGTTCGCGGACGTTCCTTTCACCGCTTCCCCGGCACCGGGGGTCTGGCGGCCCACCCCGCCCGCGTTCCAGCCCTTCATCGACACCTGGCTCGCAAGGCTCCGCCCGCTCCTGCTCGCCTCCCCGCAGCAGTTCCGTCCCGGCGGACCACCCGCCCTCTCCTCGACCGCTTACGCCGAGGATTTTCAGGAGCTGAAGGCCATGGGCGCGAAGACCGGCTCGGGCAGGAGCGCGCAGCAGACCGAGACCGTCCTCTTCTTCAGCGGCAACCTGGTCGCACAGGTCCAGACAGCCGTACGAGACCACGCCGCCCGGCACCGGCTCGGCATCGCCGAGACGGCCCGGCTGTTCGCCGCGGTGAACGCGTCGGCGACCGACGCCGTCGTCACCGCATGGGACGCCAAGCTCCACTACGGCGCCTGGCGGCCGATCACCGCCATCCGCCTCGCCGACACCGACGGCAACCCCGCGACGACGGCAGACCCGGCCTGGGAGCCGCTGCTCCTCACCCCACCGCACCCGGACTACATCGCCGGCCATACGACCGTCGCCGCTGCCGTGGCACGCGCCCTGACCGGCGCCCTCGGCACCTCGCGCATCGACCTCTACTTCTCCTCCGAGGTCACCGGCACCACGCGGTTCTACGGGTCCGCCGACGACCTCAACCGGGATGTCGTCGACGCCCGTGTGTGGGGCGGCGTCCACTCCCGCACGGCGGACGTAGCCGGCTGCCGGGCCGGCACCCACGTGGCCGCCTGGGCGCTGGACCACTACTTCCAGCCGGTCGCCAAGGACGGCACCCAGCCGTCCCCGCCGACACGAACGGCTCGGCAGGACAGGCTCGCCGAGCCGAAGTGCGGCGACGACACCGACTGAACCACAGAGCCGAAGAGAACCCGGCGTCGAGCCGGGTTTCAGATCCTGCCTTGAGTACTGGTTCACGGGTAGACCTTTCCCTTGCAGGGGTCGGCCACTTCTGACAGAGACCGAGCGGGGACTGGGAGTGCCTCCTCCGCGGCAAGTGCGACTGGGGCGGCCCAGAGTGGCTGCTTGGGGGCTACGACTCGAACTGGAGCAGCGCGCCCGGCAGCTCAGCGGGCGCACTCCAGGGAAAAGGCTGTGAACGCGCCTTGATGACCCACGTCATCCTGTCCCGCTTCCATGCGGCGGGGAAACGGTCGTCGCGGACGGTGGGCAGGCCCATTTCCGGGGAGCACGCCTGGTAGACGGTGATCGTGGATTCCGAGTGGGCCGCACGGATCCTGCGTTGCGGTTCTTCCATGGCGTACAGCGTGGAGTCGGCCGGTTCAGGCGGCCCCTGATTTTCGACGTGCCGTTCGCTGCGACGGAGAGCGTCGACCGCAGCACCGTGCGGATAGCCGGTGCCACGGCTCTCAGTACCTACGGCCTACTTGGCCGGGGTCTCCGGCGCCGGAGCGGTACCCGCCGGGCAAGACGCCCCCGAGGTCGTCTCGAACGGGTCTCCTGACCCCCCGTCCGGGCGGGTCTGTGATGCCCTGTGACGCACCCTCCCCGGAACGACGGTTGAGTGTTCGGCGATCCTGTCCGGTCATGAGCGCGGGTTGGCCGGTGTTTCGTCCGCGGCGGGGTAGGGGCGCTCTTGGGGGCGTAGCCGGATTGCTGAGCCGAGGTCGTCGCCGCTGATGAATGAGTGCGTCTCGCGGGCGATCGGGGTCTTGGCGACGCCGGTGACCCGGTTGCTTGAGCCCGTGCCGTCGACGTCGCGGTAGCCGTGTGTGGGAGTAGGGCTCTCCGGATAAGGCCACCGGCGCGGAGGGGGGCAACGGGTCGGTGTGCTCCTCGCGGTGGCCCCTGGTCGGCGACCGCAAGGCGGGTTGGACGGGCACGGAATCGCTTGGATGGCTGGGCCAAGGGCGAGACGCTGCCCTCGGACGACGAGATCAGCTGAGTGCGTCGCCTGGTCAAACGGGTCCGAGAGGAGCTCGGCGACCTCACCGACGAGGACCGGGCCCAGATCCAGCAGGCCATCACCGTCACCGTGACCTGCTCGAACGCATTCACGCCGCTGCCAACACGCCCGTCGAGGAAGGACGACTTGCTGCCGTGAGTCGAGCCTCCTTGCAGGCCGACCTCGCCAACGCGCTGGAGCGGAACACCCGTCTCGCCGCGCGAGTACGTCAGTTGGAGAAGCGGCTCTCTGAGCAGCTTGGCGAGCAGGCATGGAGCGAGTCCGGGCTCGGGGCCTCACCGGACATCGACCAACTTCAGCGGCGCGTCGTCATGTTGGAACAGGAGCTTGCCGAGAAACGCGGTGAGCTTGAGGAACGGACGGAGGAACTCGAAGCAGCTCGAACCGCCAAAGGGAGTTGACCCGTGCCTTGAACCATCCTCATTCCGGGCGGTCATGAGCTGTGACTGGGCACTTCAGTCGGCGAGTTGAGCGTTGTGGTTGGCGAGCGACCTGATCTCGCCCCGTACACGCAAGCTCTCGCCGCCCGAATCGACCCAGATGCCGCAGCCCAACCCACCCGGCGTCATGGCGCATAAGCAGACAGGGCTCACATGTCGGGGTGTCGTTAAGGCCCCGCATCAGGACCGGGCAAGGACGCAGAACTCGTGGCCCTCCGGGTCGGCCAGGCACGTCCATGGGACGTCGCCCTGGCCGAGGTCGAGATCGGTGGCGCCGAGGGCCCGCAGCCGGGCCACCTCCGCTGCTTTGTCGTCACCGGGGTCCGGCACCAGGTCAAGATGGACGCGGTCCGGCACGGTCTTCACGCCGGTGCGGAGGTACTCGAGATACGGGCCGACACCCTTGGCGGAGCGCAACACCGCATGATCGTCAGTCACCTCGTGCAGGGGCCAGTCCAGCGCCTCGTCCCAGAACCGGGCCATGGCCTGCGGATCCGCGCAGTCGACCACCACCCGGGCGATCGGCCCGGTGTCCCGGTAGATCTCCCGCGGCTCGAGCACGCAGAACTCGTTGCCCTCCGGGTCGGCGAGGACCGTCCACGGCACGTCGCCCTGGCCCACGTGGGCGGGCGTCGCACCGAGAGCCTGGAGACGCTCGACCAACTCCGCCTGATGGGCCGCAGAGGTAGTGGCGAGATCGACGTGCACACGGTTCTTTGCTGCTGTCTTGGGTTCCGGGACGGCGATGACGTCGACGCAGACGCCGACCGGGTCCAGCCAGTCGAAGCCAGCGGGTTTGACGGCGGTCGCGCCGGGTTCCGAGCCGGAAACACTCCAGCCGAGCGCCTCCGCCCAGAACCCGCCGACCGCCGAGTCATCAAGAGCCTTTATGTTCACCAGAACAGGTCGCAGTGCCATGCCGGGGATCCTATGCACGCTGCAACGACATCCGCAGGTACCGTCGCCAAACAGAGATCAACTCACCAGCCGCAATGCTCACCTCGCCAACCAGTGCCGTATCAGGCAACGTTTGCCCTCATGTGATGTGACGCGCCGCCCGGGTTCCGTCGCGGGTGGCGCTTGGCCGTGAGGCTGTGCGGGTGGCAGAACGAGTACGCATCCGTGAGATCGACGATGACGAGGGCAGACGGCTACTGCGGATCATCCGTCGTGGTACCGGGTCGGTGGTGACCTGGCCGCGGGCGCAGATGGTGCTGCTGCCTGCACAGGGCATGGCCGTGACGAAATTCGCCGAGGTGACGTTCACCAGCACGGACCGGGTCCGGGACGTGATCCACAACTTCAATACCGACGGCTTCGATTCGCTCCACCCAAAATACAAAGGCGGCCGTCCGAGGATCTTCACGCTGCCCGAACGCCGCGAGATCAAGAAGATCGTCAAGTCCAAGCCGGCCGAACACGGCGTGCCGTTTTCGACCTGGAGCCTGGTCAAGCTGGCGGGCTTCCTGGTTGTCGAGGGGGTGGTCGACGACATTAGCCACGAGGGTCTGCGCATCCTGCTCCGCGAGGAAGGCGTCTCCTTTCAACGCGTGAAGACCTGAAAGACCTCCCGCGACCCGGACTACGCGGCCAAGAAGGCACGGGTCGAGCACCTGTACGCGATCGCTGACGGCGAAGTCATACCCGACGAAGACGAGCCGGAAGTGGTGTTGTGCCTGGACGAGTTCGGCCCGCTCAACCTCCAGCCGCATCCGGGCCGGCAGTGGGCCGAGCGTGGCAGCAAGGGCAAGGATCCCGACCGCGAGCCCAGGCCCGGGCGGCGCGCGACCTACAACCGCCCGCACGGGGTCGGGCACCTGCTCGCCGCCTTTGACCTGGCCAAGGACCAGCTCTACGGCCACATCAAGAAGACCAAGAACCGGTCGAAGTTCCTGGAGTTCTGCCGCTACCTGCGCACCGCCAGGGCAAACGTTGCCTGATACGGACTAGGTGGTCGTCGGTTCCTGGGCGGCCGTAACGACGGCTGCCAGGTCTGCGCCCGCTCGGAGTAGCGCCACGGTCCGTGTGGCGATCTGGTCAAGACGTTGTTGCAGGATGCGTTGGGTCTCTCCCAGGCCGTCGAGTTGGTGCAGGGAGCCCATGATCTCGCGCACTGCGGGAATGCTGTAACCGGTGCCGCGGAGGGCCGCAACGATTCGGGCCGCTCTGGCGGCTGAAAGTCCGTACCGGCGTGCCTGCAGTGACGTCACTCGCTCGGGGGTGACGAGCCCTTCCTCCTCCCAGAACCGCAGGGTGGAGGGACGTACATTGAGCGCTCCGCCGAGCTCTGTGATCGTCATCGCGTCACTCTCTTGCTCGAACTCGGGTGTGTTCGCTTCGGCCTGGATCGCACGCAACGCTTGTTGAGCGCGCAGGGCCTCCTCTCGTTCCTGCGCGAGCCGAACATGGACCGTGTTGATCGCTGAGGCTGCCTCCGCGATCGTCTTTGTACGCAGTTCTGCGAGCATCTGCCGGGCTGTGACAGGGCCAACAGCACCTGCGAGTCCTCGGTAGGCGCGAAGGGCGTGTACGTGCAGCGGTGTGTAGGAACGGTAACCGTTGCTCGATCGAACGGCTGGGGGAATGACTCCCAGCCGCTCCAGGTCGCGAACCTGTTGCACCGAGTACCCCGACTCTATGGCGACATCGGCGGTTCGGAGCGGTACCCGTTGCGAACCGCTCACCAGCTCGCCCATCGGCCAACCCCACATAAGCACTTGAAGGTGATGCTTGAACCATGAGTATGGAACAGATCATCGCGACCGTGCGAGGCTTCGCCGGCGCGCTCGTGGTTGTCCCGGAGCCGGGCGGCGACTTCCCCGAGTTCGCGTGGGGGGATGCGTTCTTCTACTACGCCCCCGACGGTCAGCTGCCTCAGAACGTCCAGCCTTACGGGACGATCGTCATCAAGAACTACCCCGACGACGCCGCTTCCGACCTTGACCCTCCGGGCCGCTGGCGCGTGAACATCCACGCCGACCGTGCGACGTTCCGGGAGCTCACGGGGGAGGAACCGCGCAGCCTCACCCGACCTCGCGACTACGCAGCCGCCGACAGCGTGATGCCGCACCCGGTATACGGGGCACTCGGCTGGATCACTGTCGTCAATCCTGGTGAGAGGACAACGGACACGGTCGTGCAGCTTCTGCGCAGCGCCCACGACGCTGCTTGTGCCAGGTTCGCGCGGCGACACGAACCGCGAAGGTCGCTGGAGAATGACTGACACGGTTCCAGATCAAGCGGACTTGAGGGCGAACGTTGCCTGATGTGGCACTACTCCTGGTCGCGGTCGAGAAGACTGCGAGAGCACCACGCCCGGCGGGGGGCGGAATAGAGCCAGGCCAGGAGCACCGGATCCGTCGGACGCATCTGATGACCATGGGCGCGACTATGCGGACTCTCCGGGTTAGTCGGGCCGGAGCCCCTGGGCGGTGAGACCGCGCTCTGAGCCACGCAGTTGGCGGTCGCGGTCAGGCCGACTCGGCGTGGTCACACGCGAAAGCCCTCGGCTTGCCGTTCCGGCGGCGGAGCCAACGGCGTTGTCGAGTGTCATGAGTCGGCGACTACTCAAGTTTCCTCCGGCGAGCGGGACTTCGAGGCAGTGGACCTCAGGCCTAGCGGCAAATCGTCGGGCGATACCCGTAGCCCCTTGCGTCGGTGCGATCGAGATCCGCCACGCCGCACCGGGCACGGACGGGCTGCGCGGCCGCTGGACCGCCCCGGAACCACAACCGCACGGGCAGGCCTCCGACATCAACTCGAGTCAGTTAATTGTAAAGAACCTTGACAGATGATTGGTCTAGTCCAACGATGGTCGCTGTTCGCCCCTGGTCAGGGGGAGTTCGCCCACGCGTACCGACCCGGCGGACATCCCTCCGTTCTGTCTTTCCTCTGTCCCTGCCTGCTCTTTTCACCATGGGAGCGTCAATGAGACGACCTGATCCTTTTCGCGCCTTTCTGTCCTGCATGACCGCGACCGCCCTGTCAGCCGGGCTGGTTGCCCTCGGGGGAGGTGACGCGCTCGCCGTGCAGTCGACACCCTCGTACTCCGCGAAGCCCATGCCCGCCCACGTGGCGGCGCCGTACTTCGAGGCATGGACCGGCGAAAGCCCGGCCACGCTCGCCGCCGAGTCGGGCAACAAGTACCTCACCATGGCGTTTCTCCAGACAGCCGCAGCAGGCTCGTGCACCGCCTACTGGAATGGCGAATCCACCCAGCCGATCGCCAAGACGACCTTCGGCAGCGACATCGCCACGATCCAGGCACGCGGCGGCAACGTCGTCCCGTCCTTCGGCGGCTACAGCGCCGACACCACCGGCACCGAGCTGGCCGACAGCTGCACCAGCGTCGACTCCATCGCCAAGGTGTACGAAAGCCTCGTCACCACCTACGGCGTCACCCGGATCGACCTCGACATCGAGGCCGACTCCATCAACAACACCGCTGGGACAGACCGCCGTAACAAGGCCATCGCCAAGGTCCAGCGCTGGGCCCAACGCACTGGCCACTGCGTGCAGTTCTCCTACACCTTGCCGACGACCGCCACCGGCCTCGCGCCGAGTGGTGTGGCCCTGCTGCAGAACGCCGTGGACAACGGCGCACGCGTGGACGTCGTCAACATCATGACGTTCGACTACTGGGACGGCGCCACCCATGACATGGCAGCCGACACCGAGACGGCCGCCGCGGGCCTGCACGCTCAACTGGCGACCCTCTACCCGAAGAAGAGCCCGTCGAAGCTGTGGAGCATGATCGGAATCACCGAGATGCCCGGCATCGACGACTACGGCCCCGAGGAGACCTTCACCACCGAGGACGCCGTCACGGTGAAAAACTGGGCCGTCGCCAAGGGGATCAACACACTCTCCTTCTGGGCACTCCAGCGCGACAACGGCGGCTGCGTAGGCACCGCCGGCGCCAACTCCTGCTCCGGGATCGCCCAGGACACCTGGTACTTCAGCCACACCTTCGCGCCGTTCACGCGCGGCGTCGGCATCAGCTAGGGCCCGTCAGTCTGCTTCGACCGGGCATGCCGTCCCCTGACGGATCGGTGAGTCGCAGGCGAAGTCGGACTTCGGGTCGGCGCGGACATTGTGCCGCCGCAGGCGGGCGGCGATGTTCCAGTCGGCGGGGAATGCCCAGGCAATCAGGCGGATGCTCGCGCACCCGCTCACTGATCATCTTCGGGCATTCCCCACCGCATTTGTGGGTCCGGCGGCTCGTTCACGTGCACCACCCGCGGCGGCTCCGGTTTCCGAAGCTGAGTGGTGCCAAGGGCGACAGCGGCAAGCGCATCGGCGACAGCGAGACGTGTGACGGCCGCGGCTGCAGTTCCGGTCGGCGGAGAGCCACCCGGAACCACCCGTACGTAGACGCCAGGCTCATCACCCATTTTCCTTCCGCGCTCGCGGAGGCTCACACCGACCGCAGCATCAAAGTCGAACTCGTGCGCACGCGCCAAGAAGTGCTGGTCGCCAAGAAACGCGTTCATCGCACCAGGCAGGGCTCGTCCGCCTTCTACACCGCTGCCGGCTGCCCTGGAGCCCGCACAGTCCACGCCCCGGGCTGAAGACGTCACCGGCTGAGCGCCTGCGGAGTGCTTGCCTCGACAGCGGCGTGGCGCGATGACGCCAGTTCCCGGGGATCAGATGCACGCGCTCCGCACCGCATGATTCATTTGGCGCGCTCGCTTGCATTACCCCATCGAAAGGACGCACTGCGCGGAAATTGCTGATCGGCCTGGTTTCGCTCGCCGCGACCGCAGGACTGGGCCTGGCTGCCGCGCCCACCGCTTCGGCAGCGGCGCAGGGTGCCTATGGATGCGCCGGCTCCGAGATCGACACGTACAACATCAAGGACACCGACGGGGCCGTGTGGGGCACGCTCCACCTGTTCTACTCGAGCGCCAACGGTGGCACCAACTGTGTGGTCAACGTCGCGCGGAAGTACTACGGGCAGAGACACCTGCTCAAGGTCACCATCCGGCAGGGCGACCGATTCAAGAAGCAGGAAGACTACTTCTACGAATACGCCGGCCCGGTCAGCCTGACCAGCATGGACGGGCACTGCGTCACGGTCAGCGGCTGGGTGACGGCTCCCAACAACGGCAGAGCGGTGGGCGACCAGTGGACGGACGTCCACTGCGGCTGACGGTGAACAAGCGGTTCTGATGCGACCTCGCGCCTGAGCCGAGCGCGCGGCGGGGACACGCCTGAGCCCGCACAGCCCACCCGGCGTGTCCCCGTTGCCCCGCGCGGCTCGCCGGTCGTACGGCTCCTCCCCTTCTGCCCGAAGTCCCGCATGAACCGCCTCCCGGCGCAGCTTCATCGACGGGGTCAGGTGGCCCGCCTCCTCCGTGAAGTCCACCGGCAGGATGGCGAAGCGGCGGATTGGCTCCGGCCGGGAGAAGAGTCTGTTCGTTTCGTCCACTGCTCGTTGGAGGATCTGGCGCAACTCCTCGTCGTTGACGAGGAGTTCGGCCGGAACCGGCTGCTTGCCGGTCATCTGGCGCCAGTCGGTGATGCCGTCGAGGTCGAGGGTGATCAGAGTGGTGACGGCGGGGCGACCGTCACCTGGGACCATGTGGTACAGGATCACGGCATGCGTGCGCACGGCGCGCGGTATCCACCTCACGTCAATATGCCCTGCGCGCTGCAGACGGCCGCCTCATGATGATCAGGCGGTCGATACTTGGAGGATCCCAGCGGTCAAGCTTCAAGGTCGCGCGCAACCCACCGGAAGTCGTGGCAACTCCAGGGCGCTGCGGCGCCGGCACCGGGCCGGAGGACCTCGCTGGTGAGCGTCGCCCGGCTCGCAGTGCAGGGACAGCCGCGATACGCACAGCGGCAGAAGGCGGCGTCGAACAAGAGAGCACACAGGGTACGAATCCGCGCGTCGAGGTCGAAGAGCCGACTCGCGGCGGGCCTCTGAAGAGAGAACACATCACCCATCGGCCAAACCGCCCCTCTTCACATTTCCGGGCTCTATTTGCCCGCTGCTCACGTTGCACCGACGAGTCCCACCACTGTGATCAGCCCTTGGGACAGGCCCGGGGTACTCCGAAGTCCAGTTCTCCTTGCATCGGTCCAGACCTGTTCCAGTGGTCGTACGCTTCCTCCTTCGCCAACGCGTCGGCCTCCTGGCATCTGGACTTCTTGTGCGTCAGTCAGCGCGCGGCTGAGATTCGATGTACTGGTCGACATCCGACTCCCGGTAGCGCAGCGTCCGGCCGCCCTTTCAGTGCGGCTCCGGGCCTCGGTGCTCCACGTCCCACGTGCTGGCCCAGTCGTAGAGCGTCTTGCGTTTCGCACTGAGGGGATCGGCCGTCTCTACTGCGTCGGCCGACGGCCGGTTCCCGGTCACTCCGTCATCGGAAACCTCCAAGACTCTGGTGCCGTGCATGCGGGAAAAGGGTGCGAACACTATGAGGGGGATACGAGTTGGCCACTCGTTTACCGCGGTACGGGGCTGCAATGCCGTCGCCGCTACTGATTTACGCCGCCTCCCCCGACAGCGCGTGGCGGTCTGGCCGGCCAACTGCGCGGTCGCGCGGCGGCAATTGTGGCGGCCGGACGATTGCAGTCGCGGCTGTCTCGTGGGGAACGCGGAAGATCAGGACGTCGTGATGCGCAGTGAGGGTGATGGGGTAGCCACTGGCGCGTCCATGGCGGGCGTTCCGACGTTGCCTCCGTGAGGCCGCACGACGAGGCGATCACCGTTCGAGGTGCATGGCCATGGCGTCGCGTCTGACAGATCAGGACGGCCGTGGGGCGCTCTCGCACCCAAGCTGCCGTCGGCAGCGCCGGGCGGGATCACTTGCGATCGTCACTGTGACTTCGTAGCTCAGGGGTCAGGAGCTGGAAAGCCGAGCATCAACCACCTGGGCCTACCTACGTGCGCTCCTAGGAGATCAGTTCCAGATACCGGTCGTACCGGGCCTGGGCCACGCTCCGGTTGCGGACGAGTGTGTCTTCTTCCATCCGGTACTGACCAAGCCGGTGATGGAGTCCTCGGTGCACACGTTGGAGCCGACCAGCCGCAGGACGAACTCGCCGAGCACGGGATCTTCTTGCTGTCCTGGGCGAGGACGTCGGCGGTATGCGGGCGACGGGCAGCGCGGCGTCGACGATGGCGGTCAGCTCCTGGCCGTACGACCGGCTGGACGCGCCCTGCCCAGAGCCGGCCACCCACACCGTCCAGGCAACGGGCGGCTACCGGTACGTGGTGTGCGACGGCCACGCGATGGCCGCTCGCGTCCAGATTACCGACGGTCAAGTCCTGCCCAGCGTCCAGGCTCGAAACGATCACGTGTTGCGATGACCGGTGGAATCCGCCTGGCATAAATTGAGCAACCAGTGCAACAGTGAGAAAATTGTCATGCAGAGTTTGCTGATCTGCATCGGGCGAGCACCAGCAGACCCCTGGTCGTGAGCTGGTCTACTCGAGATAATTCGGCAGTCCACCCGGTATCAACGGGACACGAATTTCCGGAGGACAACGGACGCCGTTTCGGTCGTCCGGGCGGGGGTCGGGCAATGCGGGGGAGTCATGACGTCGGACAGCACTGTAACCATCGTGGTGGGCATCGTTATCACCGTGCTGGCTGCGGGCACTGGTGTGTCCGCATGGGTGAAACTACACCGTGACCGCAGCCCGAGGGTGGCGGGTCGGCTGTGGCTGGCCGAAACGCCGTACTACCGGTTGAAGAGACACCGCAGGCGCGAATACGTGCTGGAGCCGACCGAGGCGTTGGAGGCCTATCCGGCTGGCGCTCTCCCTGGTGCCTCGACACAGCCTTCTCTGCGCATCGACGTCACAAACACCCTTGACCGAAGTATTTCCATCAACGAGGTGGAATGGGTATTCGGCGCGCTTGAGGAAGGCACAAACGCGGGCACTCGGTCCGGTGCGCCCCCACGGGCACAGCCCTCGCCTCGCATTGCCGTCTCCTTCCGTGAGGGGGCAGGAGACGAGGCCCATCGGACGGTGGCCGCCGACTTCGAGTTAATCATCGAGCGCGTGCACGACCGGACGGTGTACTACCGGCTCCGGCAACCCGTGCCTCCCGCCTCCGTGGAAGCCCTCGTTCGCCAGATCGCCCGAGAAGAAGTCGTGGCTGATGCGATCCCCGCCGTCGAAGGAGAACCTCACTCCCCTTGGGTGACCTTGGAGCTCGTTCAACTGCGTTTTGATCAGGCGAAGTCCCGCTACCAGTACTTCGTGGGGCACACGCTCGCCGCCCGGGAGTCGCTGACCATCCCGATCACCATCGGCTCGGAAACACCGCTGGCCGGTACCGCGGTCGTCCGCCTCCTGCTCGACGGAAGGCAGACGCGGGACATCGCGCAACTCCGGCTCCGGCTCGCGCCTCCCGCGCAGATCGGCGTACTTCAGGAGGGCAACGACGATCAGTCGCACAGGAGTGGACAGTGACCGGACTGAAGGAGACCGCTCAACTCCTGGCCCACCTGCGGGCGGAGCTCCAGCAGGCCCCCGGGGCACCGCCAGCTTCGCCGGGCCTGCACAGTACCGACCTGGCGCTGCACTACGTGCGCGATGAGAACGGCGGGTACCTCGTGCCCACCTACTCCACCCTGGCACAGCAGATTCAGGAGGGTGACGCGCGATGGCGAAGCGCTCGAAGCGAGTGGCCGGACTCCCCCGACATGCAACGGGCAGCCGCGTGCACGCCGTATCCCTGTCCGATCATGCCGATTCACCATGTCCAATCCGTCCGCGTGGCTGTGATCGACTCAGGCGTATTGCGTGACCATCCGCTCCTGGCCGGACGCCTCGCGGAGGATCCCCGCGACGTCACCGGGGAAGGGGCCGAAGACATCTGTGGTCACGGAACCGTGCAGGCTATCCGGCAGGTTCTGTACGACCCCGGCTGTCAGCTCGTCGTGGTCAAGGCATTCCGCGGTCCCCAGGGGCTCATCAGCCCTCCCGATCTGCTCGCCGCTTTGGAGAGCCTGCTCCCGGTCGATATCGGCTTCGTCTTCATGGCCGGGGGCGTGGATCTGACCGGCCATCCGGACCTGGCACGCAGGGTCGAAGAGGCCATTGAGTCGTTCATAGACGTCAAGCACCTTCATGGCAACTTCGTCGCCACTGCGGGCAACAGGGGGCGCACGGCCCGGTGGTGGCCAGCTGAGTCGCCCTCAGTCATATCGATAGGTACCGTTGACATCAATACGTATGTCTCGGCCACTCGCTCGCCAGGCGCACTGAACATTGCCCAGCGCGGGCCGCTGGCGAGCTTTCCCGACCTCACCCCACTGACAATCCCGCAGTTCCGGCTCACCTACGCCGAGCACTTCATGGCCGCCGGATCCGTGGAACTCGCCGATGAATACGCCGAACAGGCCCAGGCCCACCCGGAAACGGCCCTGCGAGCCATCGCCTTGCGCATCCGCATCGCGACACAGCTCCAGGCGTACGACCGTGCCGAGGAACTGGCGACAGGCGCACTGGCGGACGATCCCGAGGACCCCGAGGACATCGATCTCCGACTGCAACTGGCCCGGCTGCTGCTCCTCAGTGCAGGTCGGGAGGACGAGGCCGGCACACACCTGGCGGCGCTACTCGCGCAACGGCCTCGCGACGCGGACGCCTTGGTGCTGCGCGGCGTATTGCGGGAGAGGCAAGGAGATCCCCGTGCACTGGAGGATTTCGTCGCGGCCGCCCGCACCTCCAACCGTCACTTCCTATCCCTCCAGGCATGTGCTGTCCGCGCCTTCTACCGGAACAACTTCGCCATCGCGGAGAAGGCCAGCGCGTATGCCGCAAGCCTCGACCCGGCCTATACGGCGTCCTGGTACAACCAGGCGATCTGCGCGTACTTCGCCGGCCGACCGCGACATGCACGGCGATTGGTACGCAGGTACGCCGCGGCCTCGAACCAGCTGGACACCAGCGGCGAGCGGTTCTCGGCGGCCGGTGTCCTCGCGCTAATGGACGAGGGCGACACCGTGATGAGGGAAGCGCTGCTAGGGTTTTCAACCGACCAGCAGCGCAACGCAGCCCCCGCCCACACTGCGCTGCGGAACGTGTTGCGTTCCGGCAAGTGCCCGCCAGTAACAGAGCAAGAGGCTGTTCGACTCGCACTGGGCGTGCGCGATGCGGTCGAACGCGTACTGCTGTTCGCCCAGGCGCAGGAGGCTGGACGACTGGCCGACCGCATCGCCCCGCTCACGGCACGCCTGCGCGCGGTGAGCGGCTCCGCCGCAGCCGAAGCGCACGAGATCTCGGCCCTGCTCCGCCTGCGCACCGGCGAGCACGCCCGAGCCGGTGAGTACTTCGCCGCGGCGGCAGCGCAGTGGGAGAGATGGGACCGGCGCCGCCGCGAGGCCGCGCTGGCGTACCAGGCCTACGCCCGCATCACCATGCACGATCTGGATGGTGCAGAGACACTGCTGAACTCAGCGGCAGAGTTCTCGGTGCATATCCGGCAGCACCCACGGTCTGGTCAGACGGTCACGACGCTCAAAACACCTCAGATCGCCGTCGGACGTGCCTTCCTTGGCCTGTTGCGGGACGACATCGAGAGGGCACAGGAGCAAGCACAGCAGGCGCTCGACCGCCAAGGCGGGGTCAATGACGAAGGCATCGCGGGCCGCGACCGAGCAGACTGGCTAGCAAATGTTGACACTCTTCTCACGGTCGCGGCCGTACGAGCACGCAACGGCCAGCAGGACAGCGTGGATGGGGCCCTTGGGCCCCTACTGCGTGTAGCGAGCGAGGACGAGCACAGGGGGCTGATGCTGGCCCACAGATTTGTGGACCTGCCATTCCTGGACGTTTCCTTGCCAGACGGCTGTGGCCTCCACGAGCACGTCATCGACCTACTGCAACGCCTCAAAGCGGCCGCCGTGCGGCTCACCCCGAGCACGCTCCCTCGACCGACAGCCACTCGCCGCACAACCCCTGCCTCGGCATCGGTCGGCTTCCCGGCCGCGACGGCCACTGGTCTCCTGGTGGCGGTGCTCGGCACCGGACTGGACCTCAACCACCCGAGGATCGCCGCGCACCTCGCCAACGCCGCAGACTTCACCGGAGAGGGCGACGCAGGTGACACGGCCGACGGTACGGCACGGGCCCTCAACCTGCTCGAATCCGTCCACGCGGCAGAGCCCCGGATCAGGCTGCTGTCGGTGAAGGTACTCGGGCCCGGCGGCCAAGGTCACGTGTCCTGGCTCATCCAGGGACTTGTCTGGGCGCGTCATCAGGGCGCGCGTCAGGTGATCGCTCCGGTCGAGACCAACGAGTTCAGCCAGCATCTCCTGGGTACCGTGCAGCGCATGGCTGCCGATCACATCGTCATCATCGTTGACCGGCCACAACCAGGGCGCGGCACCGTCTTCCCCGGCCAGGTAAAGGACCACGTGATCATCGCCTGACAGGTCGCCAGAAATGTATCCCGCCGCCAGGCGGCTGAGGCAATGCGGCCATACCGGTCCCCGTGCCAGGCGGAGCGCGACGCGAACGGCCACAATCCGCTCGCATGACGTCACCCCGAACCGAAAAGCTCAGTGGCCGTGAATCTGGCCGTGAACCAAAGACGAAACCTGCACTCACAGGAGCTGCAGATGGCATCCTGGAGACGAAAGAAGCAGGTAGGAGCCATGGCCCACGGATTCAGCTGCTCTCCTAAAGCGGTGCTCGCCGCTCAGGAGCGTCCAGATCACCGAGTCCCCCATGCCTCCCCCGGAGGGAACTACGGTCGGCGGATTGGCTGGTCAGAGGGTGCGTAACCAGCCCGCTGTAAATCTTCCGGCTCAGCTTTCCCAGGGCCGTCATCAGCACGACCCCGTGACAGGCGCTGAAGGCTACGTCACCAGGCGCTTCTTGGTGGCTCCCAAGACAGGCGACCTGCCGTAAGAAGCCGTATCTCAACCGATCTTGGAACGTGAGGGTCGAACAGGGTTCCTGGTCGGGTGATCTTCTGGGACCGGGTGCATGAAGGCAGGGCCTCTTGGCAGCTCGGGGGTGCGAACCGATCGGAGCACTTCCAGGAGGATCTGTTGTCGTTGTTGCACTCGCCCGCGCCTGCCCAGATTCAACTCGTCCGTCGGGTCGTGCGATTGTCTCGCGCATGCGTACGGGAACGCGGCTGATCACCCGGACCGGGTACAGCGGTATCCCTCGGACATGACGGACGCGGAGTGGGCGGCCGTGCGCCCGCAGCTGCCAGCGCCGGCCTGGCTGGAGGGGGCGGGGAGGGCACTCCTCAACCTTGAACCCGACGGCCGATGGGCTCGCTGGCCGTCAGCAGCCTACGGGTTCGCTAGATGAGCCCTTCCAGAATCCAGGAACCCGTCGGATTCCAACTGCGGGTGCACGTGCGTGCGCGCGGGCCAGCGTCAGTGGAGGCACCTACTGGAAGTCCTGCCCGAGCGGTACGCGTAACGCCGAGGAGCAGGAGGAGGAGTTGCGCAGTCTGCCTGCGAGCACGAGATGGGCTTTCACGGTCTGCCAGGGCGCGGGCACGCAGCACGGCCGGATTCTTGCGGCGGAGAGCCGGTGGGTGAGTCGGCTTGGAGTGGGGGGGTGAGCTGATCGGGAGCCGGTGGCGCCGAGATGGAGGCGGGGCTCGCGGCCTCCGGTCACAAACACCGTTCATGTCGCCCAGCCACACGCCAGATGCCAGATGCCCGACTTGTTTCGCGTCACTCACATCGCCTTCACATCCTCAAGCGAGTAGCGTGATTTACACCCTTGACACACGCGCAATTTCGTTGTCTCCATGCAGCCATACGTTCCTCGCCATGGAGAACAACCTCGGGCGCAGAGGCTTCCTTCGCCTCTCTGGAACAGCCGCCCTTACCGCATCGCTCGGCACCGCCGCCCTCACCGCCTGCGGCTCGGCCGACAAGAAGTCCCCCTCAGCCAAGCCCGGCCGAAAAGTGCGCCTTGGGTTCATCGCGCTGACCGACTGTGCGCCCCTGGTGATGGCGAAAGAACTCGGTTACTTCGCAGAGCGTGACCTCGATGTCGAACTGATCAAGCAGGCCTCGTGGCCCGCAACTCGGGACAATCTGCTCAACGGGCAGATCGACGCCGCCCATGCCCTCTTCAGCCTCCCCTTGTCCGTCGCCTCAAAGATCGCGGGTACGGGTTCCACCGACCTCAAGATCGCCATGGTGCTCAACAACAACGGCCAGGCCATCACCCTCAAGAAGGACTTCGCCGACGCCGGTTACGCGGACCTGAAGGCCGCCAAGGCGCTGCTGGAGAAGAAGGCGCCGACCCTGGCCATGACCTTCCCCGGCGGTACTCACGACACCTGGCTGCGGTACTGGCTCAAGGCCACCAAGGCCGATCAGTCGAAAGTGAAGATCGTTCCGATCCCGCCGCCGCAGATGGTCGCCAATATGAAGGTCGGCAACATGGACGGCTACTGCGTCGGCGAGCCCTGGAACGCCGTCGCCGTCCAGCAGGACATCGGCTTCACCCACATCACCACCCAGGACATCTGGCAGCACCACCCCGAGAAGGCCCTGGTGACGAACGCCAAGTTCGCCACGCAGAAGAAGGACGTCCTGGCCGACGTCATGGCGGCGGTCCTCAAGGCCGCCAAGTGGCTCGACGACCTGGACAACCGCGCCAAGGCCGCCAAGACGATCGGCTCCCCGCAGTATGTCAAGGCACCGCCGAAGGACATCGAGGGCCGACTGCTCGGCACCTACGAGCTGGGCGCAGACCTGGGCGAGAAGAAGTTCAGCGGCGACCAGATGATGTTCTTCCGCGACGGCAAGACCTCCGCGCCGCGGCGCGGGCACGCGATCTGGTTCCTGAGCCAGTACCAGCGTTTCGGGCTCGTGAAGGGCGACCTGCCCTACACCAAGATCGCTGACGAGATCATCCTGCGCGACCTGTACGAGGAGGTCGCGAAGAAGGAGGGCATCGACGTCCCGGGAGACGACATGAGCCCGTTCCACGTGAAGCTCGACGGCACGACCTTCGACCCCACAAAGCCGAAGGAGGAGGCGAAGCGAAAGTGACCCGTTCCCTGACGCCTACGGATCAGTCGGAACCGGCTGTGGCGACCGACGCCCAGCCGGGGCCGCCTGGCCCCCCTACCTCCCGGGCGCCCGCAACAGGCGCCTGGGGTGGCCGACTCGCCGAGCTGGCCCGCGGCTTCGGATGGGCCGTGCTCGGTACCACGGCCGTCGTGCTGCTCTGGCAGCTGGCCGCATCCCGCTCGACCGACGTCCCGGCCCCGCTCGACGGGGCCCGGACCCTGATCGACCTGCTGTCCGATCCGTTCTACGACAACGGCCCGAACGACAAGGGTGTCGGCCTCCATCTGGGCACGTCGCTGCAGCGCGTGTTCACCGGCTTCGCGCTGGCCGCCGTGGTCGGTGTGCTGGCGGGCGTGCTGATCGGCGCGAGCCGCCGGGCCTGGCTCGCTTTCAACCCGGTGATCCAAGTCCTGCGACCCGTATCGCCGCTGGCCTGGTTCCCGATCTGGCTGGCCGTGTTCAAGGACGCGTCCCAGGCCTCGGTGTTCGTCATCTTCATTACGGCGCTGTGGCCCACGCTGATCAACACCGCGGCCGGCGCGGCACAGATCCCGCAGGATCACCGCAACGTCGCTCGGGTCTTCCGCTTCGGCCGCCTTGCCTATATGAGGCATGTGCTCATACCCAACGCCCTGCCGTCGATCATCACGGGTCTGCGGCTGTCGATGGGCATCGCCTGGATGGTCATCGTTGCGGTGGAGATGCTGTCCGGCAACTCGGGCATCGGGTTCTTCGTCTGGGACTCGTACAACGCCGGGGACCTCAGCTCGGTCGTCGCCGCGATCGTCCTCATCGGTCTTGTCGGCCTGATCCTTGACGCGATCCTCGTACGGCTCTCGCGCAAGGTCGCCATCGAGGAGGTTCAGTCGTGACAGTCGAGATCCGCGGACTGCACAAGACGTTCAAGCGGAGGGGAGCGCCCGCGCAGCACGTTCTGCGGGGTGTGGACCTGACCGTTAAGGAAGGGGAGTTCGTCTCCTTCATCGGGCACTCGGGCTGCGGCAAGTCCACGCTGCTCAACATGGTCGGCGGCCTGGTCCGTCCCGATGAGGGTGAGATCGTCGTGGACGGCAAGCCGGTCACGAGGCCGGGGCCCGAGCGGGCGATGGTGTTCCAGAACTACTCCCTGCTGCCCCGGTTGAGCCTGCTCGCCAATGTGCGCGAGGCCGTCCGGGCGGCACGGCCGGACTGGTCACGCGCCAAGGCCGACGAGATGGTGGAGCGGTATCTGACCGCGGTCGGGTTGTGGGAGCACCGCGACAAGCGCCCCGGTCAGGTCTCGGGTGGCATGGCCCAACGCGCCGCGGTCGCCAGGGCCTTCGCCGTGGGACCCCGCACCCTGCTGCTTGACGAGCCGTTCGGAGCGCTGGACGCGCTCACACGCTCGCGCCTGCAGCAGCAGCTTGTCGAGTTGTGGGGCAACGAGTCGGAGACCGAGAAGGTGCTCATGGTCACGCACGGGCTCGACGAGGCGATTCTGCTCGCCGACCGGGTCGTGGTCATGTCCAATCCGCCGCAGCCGTCGGTGCAAACGATCATCCCGGTGCCGATCCCGCGCCCTCGGGACCGCGCGACGATCAGCAGCCACCCGGCATACGCCGGTATCCAGGAGGAGTTGGCCGGCCTGCTGCTCGGCGACCAGGCGGCTGTCGCATAACCAGGGATAGCCGGGGTGTGAGGTGGTTGCAGGTGGTGGTCTCGGTCTGCGGTGACCTGACGCCTCCTCGTGGGCCGAGATCACCTCCTGTGGCCACCTCACACCCACCGTTCCGATCCCGCTGGCCGGGCCCGTCAATCCTACGGAGCCCGGCAGCCGGCTGGGGTGCTGCTCCGGCTCGTCGATCCCTCTTGGCACGCACAAGACCCCCGCGATCAAGACGTGGCTGGCCAAACTCCCCAGGTTCCACATGCACTTCACCCCGACCAGCTCCTCCTGGATCAACCAGGTCGAGCGGTGGTTCGACTTCCTCGCTGACCAGATGATCCGCCGCGGCGCACACAAGAACGTCCAGGCCCTCGAAGCCGACATCCGCGCATGGGTCAAGAACTGGAACGAAGACCCCAAGCCCTTCATCTGGACCAAGACAGCCGAAGAAATCCTCGGCTGCCTCGCCCGGTTCTGCCGACGGATCTCCGGCGCAGGACACTATGAGGTACCGGATGTGGCGGCCAACGTGCGCCCGAGCACTCCCTCGCTGGTGTCGAGTGCAGTCATCAAGTCAGTTCGCAGTTGTGCGGGTATGCCGCCTCGGCCGAGCGCGCTGGCTTCCACCGCCCGACCGAGCTGTTGGGCCTGGAGACTCGTCAGAAGCGTGGAGCAGCCTGTGTGGGCCAGCACGTCGCGGGCCGCGTACCCATCTCCCGAAGCCACCGTCTGACCAACGAGTTCCGCCGCGACTCGATGCGCAGCCGACTGGTCGACACCGTCGGCAACGTCGATGACGGAGAGGCCCAACCGGGTGTGAAAGACGGCCAACTCCGCTGTGCGGTCGAGTTGTTGATAGCAGTCCAGCATAGTGGCGAGATCCCCACCGACCGACATGGCGGCCTGCCGTCGGGACATCACGTTCAGGCAGGCCGTCACGGCATTCTCCCACGGTTCGCCAGCGACGGTCTCCGCCAGGAAGGTGACGGCTTCGAAGGCATGGCCTGCCGTGACCATGGCGATCACCGCGACCTGGCGGCCGTCGAGCATCCGCTTGCCAATCCCTTTGTGCCGCTGGAGCTGGGCGAGCGCATCCGTCCAGCGGCCGGCGCTGGCTAGGGCGCGGGCACCATCGGCCAGCAGTACGGCCCAAAGCCACTGCTGCAGCTCTCGGTGATCGTCCTCTGACCCGCTGATGTGCTCGAAAGACACCGTTAGCCCGTCGATCACAGCATCCGACCGGGACTTCACCGCTTGGAACAGAGTGTCCAGGAGGTCGTATGCGGCTTCCCCGTTGCCGGAACGGATACACAGCAGCCGAGCTAAGTTGACGAGGGGTTCCAGCCCGTATCGAGCGACCTGCGCACCCAGTGGCTGGGTGCGCAGGTACGCCTCGGAAAGTCGCCAGCACAGGGTGCGGGCCAGCTCGGGCAGGTCGCAGTCGCTCGCGAGCAGCGCGGCTTTGTTGAACGCCGCAGTGGCCAGCGCCAAGCGGCCATCGCGTTCAGCATCTCGTGCTAGGGCGCCGATCTCCCGGACCCGCTCGACCAGCGGCAGACAGGCGGGCCGGGGACGGGCGACCAGCGGGAACCGCCGAACTATCTGGCTGGCGTCCACCTCACTGCCACTCGATGACGATCCGGTTGATCGGGTTGTCGAAGGCGAAGCGGCCCCGGCTTCGAGTGGAGCGGCACCGGGCACGGCTCCGGCCTGGGCGTGTACCGCTGGGTCGTGGAAGGAGCGATCGCGCTGCTGCACTGGTTCCGCCGCCTGCGTATCCGCTGGGAGATCCGCGACGACATCCACCACGCGTTCGTCACCCTTGGCTGCGCCGTCATCTGCTGGCGAGGACTGCGCACCGCACTTTGTCGAGAGTGAGGGCGGGCGATCGCCCCAGGGGATGGCCTGCTCGATGCGTCAGAACGCATACGTAGCAGTCGGGCCCGCGCAGCCTCACATCCGGGATCTCAGCACGTCGACCTCACAGCCTGGCGCGAACGGGTCGAAGCCGTGCTCGATCAGCCAGCGAACCACCAGCAGGCTTCGCAACGACCACCACGCGTGGATCACGTCGAGGTCGATGTCGGTGCCATAGCCGGCGACGACGTCGTCGAGGTGCTCCTCGTGTCCGAGCGTGAAGGTGGCGAGGTCGTACAGGGCATCACCCTGGCCCGCCTCGGACCAGTCGATGATGCCGGTGACCTCGTCGCCGTCGACGAAGACGTGCGCGATCTGCAGGTCGCCGTGTGTGAACGCCGGAGTCCACGGCCGGAGCGCGGCCTCGGCGACCTGGCGGTTGCGGGTGACCAGGTCAGCGGGCAGGACACCGTTCGTCACGAGCAAATCGCACTCGTCGTCGAGTTCCGCCACCAGCGCGACGATGCTCCGGCCGGCCCGGCCCGGCAGGGGCGGCAGGGGCGCTTCGTGCAGCTTCCGGATGGCGGCGCCCGCCGCGGCCCACGCCGCCGGCGACCCGGTCGACGGCCCGCCGAGGCGCCCAAGCGTCGTCCCCGGGAGTGCGGCGATCGCGAGCACGGGCGGCTTGCGCCACAGGACCTCCGGGGTCGGGACCGGCGCGAGGGACATCGCCTCGACCTCGACGTCGATGCGCGCCTGATCGGCGTCCACCTTCAAGAACACGTCACCGACGCGCAGAGTCGCGCGCTCGGAATGGGCGACGACGACTTTGACCTCATCCATGGGCGACCAGTATCCCGGGGATGATCGCCGACGTCGCCAGGTTTATCGCGTGCGATTACGCGGCTGACCGCGTCCCGCTACCCGGCGGCCTCGTGCACGACACCGACCTCTGACCAGGTCAAGCCCACCACTTTTGTTAGGAGTCCTTAGCGGATTCACGGAGTATTCGCCCGAGTACCTGGTCTCAGCGGGTCGGAGGTGGGGGAACCGATCCTGAAGTCGGCTCCTGGGTGTCTGCAGAGGTCAACTGAGCTCCATCGTCGATCGCGTTGGGTATTGCCGGGGTGGCATCGACGTCAACGACCTATGCCTCGATATCGAACACACGTGTTTGAGACCGGAGTTGATCCGCATGGCGGAGCGATCCACGGCTCATGCAGAAGCCATCGACCTTGCGCCGCCAGGACATCTCCGCAGCGGTCGATGGCCGAAACGCCGAGGTTGATACCTGTGAGGCGGGTGGGGTTTCGGCCGCCGGGCGAGAGGGTGGTGATCGCCGCCGCTTGGGCCGTCGCTGCAGGCGGCCGGGGACGGGGTACGGGATCAGTGCGGCGGGACGCGGCCGGGCAGCGACGGCGTCGCGCAGGAAGGTCCGCTTGGAGTAGCTCCCCCGCGAGGCCGAAGGCCCTGAGGTAGTCCTGGAGCAGGCCCTGACGAGGCATGAGCTGAACCGCCACCAAAGCCCGCGCGTCGAACGAGCGGTGCGAGGCGCCTCCGACACCTGCGACCCGGCGAGGACAACCGCTCGCTCGCGCCGGGGCGTTGTCAGTGGTGGCAGGCAGGATGGCGGGCATGACAACACCTGCTGCAGTGATCGTGGATGCCGCCGCCTACGCGCAGGCGGTCGAAGATGCGGTGAAGGCGTCGGCCGCCTACTACGCGGGCGGCACGTCGGTGCTGGATGACGACTCCTACGACCGGCTGATACGAGGGATTGCGGTGTGGGAGGCCGATCACCCCGACGAGGTGCTGCCCGACTCGCCGACCGGGAAGGTCGCCGGCGGCGCCGTCGAGGGCGATGTCCCGCACACGGTGGCGATGCTGAGCCTGGACAACGTGTTCTCGCCCGAGGAGTTCACCGCCTGGACCGCCTCCCTGGCCCGCCGCATCGGCCACGAGGCGGAACGATTCAGCGTGGAGCCGAAGTTGGACGGACTTGCGATCGCCGCCCGCTACACCCGCGGCCGCCTCACCCGGCTGGTCACGCGTGGCGACGGGACGGCCGGGGAGGACGTCTCGCATGCGATCGGCACCGTCGAGGGCCTGCCGCGGGAGCTGGCCGAGCCGGTCACGGTGGAGGTGCGCGGCGAAGTCCTGATGACCACCGCCCAGTTCGAGCATGCCAACGAGGTCCGCACCGCGCACGGTGGGCAGCCGTTCGCCAACGCGCGTAACGCCGCGGCGGGCACGCTGCGCGCCAAGGACCGCGCCTACACAGTGCCGATGACGTTCTTCGGTTATGGCCTGCTCCCCCTGCCCGACACGGAGACAGTGCTCGCGGCCCGGCTGGGCGAGAGCGCGCACAGCGACCTGATGGCGCAGGCCGCCGAGCTCGGCGTGCACACCACCGCCACCACCGCCGTACCCGGCAGCACCGCCGGCACGGCCGAGCAGGTCCTCGCGCGCGTGCAGGAGATCGCCGCGCTGCGGGCCCAGTTGCCGTTCGGGATCGACGGGATCGTCATCAAGGCCGACCTGGCCGCCGACCAGCAGGCCGCCGGATCCGGATCGCGCGCCCCGCGCTGGGCGATCGCCTACAAGCTGCCCGCCGTGGAGAAGATCACCCGGCTACTGGAGGTGGAGTGGAACGTCGGCCGCACCGGCATCATCGCCCCGCGCGCCGTCCTCGAACCCGTCGAGATCGACGGCTCCACCATCACCTACGCCACCCTCCACAACCCGGCCGACATCACCCGCCGCGACCTGCGTCTGGGCGACCACGTCATGGTCCACCGCGCCGGCGACGTCATCCCCCGCATCGAAGCCCCCGTCGCCCACCTGCGCGCCGGCGACGAGCAGCCGATCGCCTTCCCCGACGTGTGCCCGCGCTGCGGCTCCGACATCGACACCAGCGAGCAGCGCTGGCGCTGCGAGAACGGCCGCAACTGCCACCTGGTCGCCGCCCTCTCCTACGCCACCGGCCGCGACCAACTCGACATCGAGGGCCTCGGCCACACCCGCGTCGTCCAGCTCGTCGAGGCCGGTCTGGTCGCCGATCTCGCCGACCTGTTCACCCTCACCCGCGACCAACTCCTGGGCCTGGAACGCATGGGGGAAACCAGCACCGACAACCTCCTCAGCGCCATCACCACCGCCAAGGCGCAGCCGCTGTCGCGGGTGCTGTGCGCGCTCGGCGTCCGTGGCACCGGCCGCTCCATGTCCCGCCGCATCGCCCGGCACTTCGCGACCATGGACACCATCCGCGCGGCCAATGCCGAAGCGATGCAGCAGGTCGAGGGCATCGGCACCGAGAAGGCGCCGTCCATCGTCGCCGAACTCGCCGAACTCGCCCCGCTCATCGACAAACTCGCCGCGGCCGGGGTGAACATGACCGAACCCGGCGCCACCCCGCCAGTCACTACTGCGGGCGACGCCGACAGCAGCGGAGAAACCGCAGAGCCGATGGGTGGGCCGCTCGCCGGGATGACGGTCGTCGTCACCGGCGCGATGACCGGAACACTGGAAAAGCTCAGCCGCAACCAGATGAACGAACTCATCGAACGCGCGGGCGGCCGCGCCTCCTCCAGCGTCTCCAAGAAGACCACCCTGGTCGTCGCCGGAGAGGGCGCCGGATCCAAGCGCGCCAAGGCCGAAGACCTCGGCATCCGCCTGGCCACCCCCGACGAATTCGCCACCCTCGTCGCCGACTTCATCGACTGATCCCATGCCACAAGGCGGCATGCCCCACCTCACAACGGCCGGCGCGTAGGCAGGGAACAACCGATGTCGGTTGACCGTTCACCTATACGTGGCTGCGGAGGGGACAGTATCCCCAGGCCTCCCCCTAGCCCCATGGGGACAGTCGTCCGGCGGAAGCCCTGTGGGCCCTTCGCCGAGAGACGACCACCGCTCCGCCCGTCACTACCCGCGGCCCCGGCTGGCCTCCCCCGTCCAGCCGGGGTTCCGCGTTCTCCGAGCCGAGCCGCATACACGGTTTCTCGTCCCGGAGTCCCGAAGGTCGCAGCTTCTCCGCTCAGGACGTGGAGCACGGCCGTGGCTTCTCGCAAAAAGCGTTCGACGCCGGGGCCGGCGGCGGATCAGTGCGCGTGCCGCCCGCATGTTGGTACGCACGCACGCTGGTGGAGTCGACCGTGATGTCCCCGTCGATCTCACCGGTCGTTTTCGGCGGCGGCGTCGGACCTGGTGCAACAGCCGTTCAGGTCCCGTCGCCCGGCCATGGCCCTGGCGATCAGCCCGTACGGCGATCCCCGTCCCGCCTGGTCAGGGCCGCCCGGTGGTGCGACGCTGGGGTTGAGGGGTGTCCGAGGAGGGAAATCCGGGAGGGCCGATGGGACGGGACGTCCCGGCGCTGGTCTTCACCCGCGAGGACCGCCGCCGGTACCGGATCAAGATGCAGGGGTGCCTCGACGCCTTCGCGCTGATGCTGCGCGAGTCACGGTTCGAGTCGGAGCGGCCCCAGGTGGGGCTGGAGATCGAGCTGAACCTGGTCGACGCCGCGGCAGAGCCGACGATGCGCAACAACGATGTGCTCGAGGCGATCGCGGACCCGGCCTGGTCCACCGAGCTGGGCCGGTTCAACCTCGAGATCAACATTCCGCCCCGACGTCTGACGGCGGGCGGCCCCGACGCCTGGGAGTCCGAGATACGCGCCGCGCTGAATCACGCGGAGCAACGCGCCAGGTCGGTCGACACACATCTGATCATGATCGGAATTCTGCCTACCCTGCGGGAGGAGGACGTCGGCGAGACGGCGCTGTCGGAGAACTCGCGCTACCGCCTGATCAACGAGCAGGTCTTCGCGGCTCGGGGCGAAGACCTGCTCATCGAGGTGGACGGGGTCGATCGGTTGCGGACCTACGCGGACACGATCACTCCCGAGGCCGCGTGCACCAGCACTCAGTTCCACCTCCAGGTGTCCCCGGAGGAGTTCGCCGATTACTGGAACGCCGCGCAGGCGATCGCCGGGGTCCAGGTCGCGCTGGCGGCCAATTCGC
This sequence comes from Streptomyces sp. NPDC001530, assembly GCF_042894545.1. Lineage (NCBI taxonomy): Bacteria > Bacillati > Actinomycetota > Actinomycetes > Kitasatosporales > Streptomycetaceae > Streptomyces > Streptomyces sp. NPDC001530. The sequence continues at coordinate 242,825 of NZ_JBIAVS010000011.1, read as the reverse complement.
CGTTCCTGTTCGGCAAGGAGCTGTCGCACGAAACCCGGATCCCGCTGTTCGAGCAGGCCACCGACACCCGCCCACAGGAGATCAAGGTGCAGGGGGTGCGGCCCAGAGTGTGGTTCGGAGAGCGGTGGATCAACAGCGTCTTCGACCTCTTCGAGGAGAACGTGCGCTACTTCCCCGCGCTGCTGCCCCTGTGCGACAAGCAGGATCCCGCGGAGACGCTGGACCGCGGCGACATCCCCGAGCTGGCCGAGCTCACCCTGCACAACGGCACCATCTACCGCTGGAACCGCCCGGTCTACGCCATCGCCCACGACAGACCTCACCTGCGGGTGGAAAACCGTGTGCTGCCCGCCGGCCCGACCGTCGCCGACACCCTCGCCAACGGCGCCTTCTATTACGGGCTCACCCGAGCCCTGGTGGGGGAAGACCGGCCCGTGTGGTCACGGATGTCCTTCTCGGCCGCCGAGGACAACCTGCACACGGCGGCGCGGCACGGCATCGATGCGCGGCTGTACTGGCCGGGGATGGGCGAGGTGCCGGTGCCCGAACTCGTCCTGCGGCGTCTGCTGCCGCTGGCGCACCAGGGCCTGGAGCACTCCGGCATGGACGAAGCCTGGCGGGAGCCGCTGCTCGGCATCATCGAGCAGCGGTGCGTCACCGGACGCAACGGAGCGGTCTGGCAGAAGGAGATGTTCCACCACATCGACGACTCCACCCATGCCGGCCGTCACGAGGCCCTACGGCGGATGACGCAGCAGTACATCGACTACATGCACCTCAACGCCCCGGTCCACACATGGCCGGTCGACTGACGGAGGTCATCCGACGGAGGTCCCCGGTACGTCTCACGGCCCGGTCTCGCGTGGCCGGGGCGGGCACCAGCAGCGCCCGAGCCGCAGCTGCGAGTGGTCGGCCACGGCGACACCCTCACCTACGGCAGCTTCGCGCTGACGTTTCTGGACTCAGTGCACAGCCTTGGCGATCGCTGCCCGGCACCGTCGATGAGCCGCTGGTCCCTCCAGCCCGTGCTCGTGCGTGGAAGACCGGCACCGCCTACTCCGTTCTCATCAGCCACCCCCGCGGTCGTCTGCTGCTGCACGCCAGTGCCAACTGCCGCCCCGGCGCCCTGCGCGGCCACCGCGCCGACGTCATCTACCTGGGCATCGGCAGCCTGGGCAACCAGACCTCACAGTTCACCACTCCTTGTCGTCCTCATCGGGCATGGCCGGGCGGGCCGGTGGCACCACGTGCTTCTGACCGCTCCGGCAGGGTCGGCTCAGAACGCGGAGTTGGCGAACCAGCGGTCCAGCAGGGCGGGGTTCCCGTGGCGTTCGAAGCGGTCGTCCATAGGGTCCAGTCGGCCGTAGAGCAAGAGCAGGAGGTCGGCCGCGGCGCCGCGGAGGGTGGCGTCGGCGGCGGTCTCCCGGGCAGGGCCATCCGTTGCGATGCCGAAGCGGTCCGGCTCAAGACGGACCAGCCAGTCGTCTCCGCCGTCGATGCAGCGGAAGCGGATGGTCTGGCCGGTCCCGCGCAGCTGTGCCGTGTCCGGTGCGAAGAAGGCCGCAAAAGGCAGGTTGACCAAGAACTCGTCCACACCGTCCACCGCCAGCGCGCGGTCGACCATCGGCCGCCGTCCGAGGGCGAGTTCGGCGTCCACCCGGTGCACCAGCGTCTCGTACAACATCCGGCGGGCCCAGAACCGGGCGTGCTGGTCGGCTCCCCAGGCCCACATCGGGGTGTCCGGGGCGGTGGCCGCGAACGCCCCGGCGGCCTCGACCGCGCTCGCGGCCAGCCAGGCGGGATAGTCCTCCGGCCGCGGCGGGAGCTGCAGGTCAACGTCCCTGCTCGTCGGCGGCTGCTGGATCTCCTTTCGCAACAGCACGGCGAACCAGCGCTGCACACTGCCGGTGTGCCTTACCAGATCGGCCAGGTTCCATCCGGGACAGGACGGGACCGGGGTCGTCGGATCGGCGCCCTGGACCGCTGCCACGAACGCGGCGGTCTCGGCCGCGACGGACTCCCGATGGTCGAGCGCCGTCGTGGGATGTGCCGGTCGGTGTGTACTCATGATGGGTCGTCCTCCTGGGTTGCGGGGTCAGGCGACCCAGCTGCGAGTCAGGGCCAGGACGGACGAGCCGTCGAGGTCGCCGAGCTTGGTGCCGACGAAGGCGCGGGCCGCCTCCGAGGTCTGGATCCGGAAGGCGGGCCGGTCCCCGCTGAGCGCCTCGATGATCGGTGCGGCGGCGTCCGCCGGGGACTGTGCGGCGTTGGCGAAAGTGTTCCGGGTCCGCTCGATGTAGGCACGCAGAGCGGGCGCGTACGGGCCTGCGGCATCGATCACGGCCGGATCGAAGCCGACGTTGCTGACGAACTCGCTCGCCACCGCGCCCGGTTCGACCACGGTGACGCTCACTCCGGTGGTCGCGGCGACCGGCGCGAGCGACTCCATGAAGCCCTCGACCGCGAACTTGGCGGCGCAGTACGCCTCATTGAACGGCTGGCCGACGACGCCGCCGACGCTGGTGACGGTCACCACCCGCCCACCGGTCGCGCGCAGGTGCAGCAGTGCGGCCTTGGTGACATGCAGTACGCCGAAGAAGTTGACCTCCAGTACCTGGCGGACGTCGGCGATCGTCTCCTGTTCGAGGGTGCCCAGGTGCCCGGCCCCCGCGTTGTTGACCACGGCGTCCAGGCGCCCGTGCTCGGCGATCATGCCTGCGACGGCGGCCTCCACGGAGTCCGGGTCGGTGACGTCCAGCTGCCGTACCTGGATCCGTCCGGCCACTCCGGCCGCGTCGGCGGCGGCGAGCAGGGCATCGGCCCGGGAGGTGTCGCGCATGGTCGCGACAGTGTTCCAGCCGGCCTGGGCCGCGGCAATGGCAGCGGCCAGGCCGATGCCCGAGGAGGTGCCGGTGATCAGGACGGTTTTCTCTGGAGCCGGGGTTCCGGTGGCCATCGTCGGTCTCGCTCCCGAGCAAATAGTTATGGTCAATGACTAATATTCTCCATAACTATGGTGACCCATATCTGTCACTGTCAAGCCAATCACTAGAGTGGAGCGATGGCCCACCGACCCGATGACATCACCCGCCAGATCGTCGCCCTATTCGCCGCGATCAACCGCCGGTACGCCCGGGAGTCGGAACAGGCGGCGGCCGAGCACGAGCTCACCCCGCTGCAGGCCAAGGCGCTGCTCGCGGCAGAGGAGCCGGTGCCCATGCGCCGGATCGCCGAGTACCTGCATGCCGAGCCGTCCAACGTCACCACGATCATTGACCGACTGGAAGGCCGCGGACTGGTCGAACGGCACCCCGCGCCCGATGACCGCCGGGTCAAGCTGGTCGCCGCCACTGAGACCGGCCTGCGCGTGGCTGCCGACCTGCGCACCCGGATGCCGTTCGCCACCCAGCCGCTCCACGCCCTGGACGACCGACAGCGCGAGACGCTGCGCGACCTGCTCCAACTCGTGGCAGGTTCCGCGTCGCCGAACTGACACCGCCCGGCGACGCGGAGGATGCGCCCGCTCCCCGCTGATGTGTGGGCCGCCGAGGCATCGGACGACGAGGAGCCCACGGCCGCACTCTTGTTCCTGCCCTGGCCGAGTGGCCTCGCCGAAGTTCGGGAAGTCCGCGACCGAATCCGATAGACCGGATCCGATACATCGGTCAGCAGCGTCTCGTCCTCCAAGACCGAACCTCAACCTGAGTTGGAATCCGTGCGCAGGCCACCCCCGCACGCGGCCCCGCCTCTGGCTCCGCTCATGACTCGCCGGTCAGTCTCTAGGCCACAATGCCCCCATGACCGATCATCAGGCCCACACTCCCGCCCGTCCGCTGCTGCGCCGCCCCCAGGACGGTGAACTCATCGACGTCGCCGGTGTCGCGCACTTCTTCCGGCTCACCGGCGAGCACACGGGCGGGCACTTCGCCTTCGAGGAGTTCAGCCTCGCCCCCGGCACCATCGGTGCCAGGCCACACGTGCACGACGGACACGACGAGTACTTCTACGTTCTTGAGGGCGATTTGACGCTGCACACCGGAGACGGCGAGGTGACGGCCGGACCAGGACATCTGCTCGCCGCCACCCGCGGCACCCCGCACGGCTTCCGCAACGCGGGCCCGGTCCCCGCACGCGCCCTGTGCCTCTACACCCCCGCCGGCTACGAAAACTACTTCCGCGACGTCCACGCCGCCGTGAGCGCCGGGGCCGAGGCGACCGACGAGCTGCTGGCCGAATTCCGCAGCCGTCACCGGACCAGCTCCTACCCGGTTCCCTCGGACAGGCCCTAGTGGACAGCATGGTCAACGGCATGGGAAGCGACGGCCGATGGCAGCGGCAGGCAGCCTGGTGAGCTGGGCATAGGCGGCAATCACCAACCACGTCGATCGGTCCGCCGTTTCCGAGCTGGCAGCGCCCGTCGATCCGACTCACGCAGCCGGTCCGGCGCCCACCACGGCCATCCCGGCCTCACCGAGCCGCCGAACCCGGTCGACGGACTCCCCCACAGACAAGTTCCTGGGGCGGGACGGGCACGGACAGCACCGGTAGCGAGCCCTTCACGCCGGACACCCCACTTACCGCGACCCCGGCACGGACAGCATCGACCCGGACACCGACAGTACCGGTAGCAAGACCTCCACTCCGGACCCGGACCCGACCCGGGCGGAGACGTCATCGTCAACTGAGTGCTGGGAAAGAACACCGGAGGGAGAAGGCCCGTCAAGGCCTGTGAAGATCCCGACCCTGTGCCCCGCCGCGCCTGCGGCGGGGCACACCTCGTTGCCGTGCCGCGCAGGACAGCAACAACGCAGGCCAACGAGCGACTGCGGCGTCACGCGCGACGTCCTCCCCTCACTGGACGACCGAGCTCATCCCTCATCTCGTCCGCTCCGCGCGCGTGCTCGGCCCTTCCGCTCGGCGCGCGTGATCGGCCCAGAGCTGATGTGCTGGTTCAAGGGCTTTCGTACTCATCCCGGAGACACAGATGAATACCTATCGAGTCGCGCAGGTGGTCACGGCCGGCGGGCCGTTCGAGATCGCCGAGCGTGAGGTGCCGCAGCCGGGCCCCGGCCACGTACGGATCGCCGTGGAAGCCTGCGGGATCTGCCACAGCGACGCCTTCTTCGTCAACGCCGGACTGCCAGGCGTCCAATTCCCGCTGGTCCCCGGCCACGAGATCGCCGGGCGGATCGATGAACTCGGCGAGGGAGCACGCGACCAAGGCTGGCAGGTGGGCGACCGGGTGGCGGTCGGCTGGTTCGGAGGCAGCTGCGGCTACTGCACGCCCTGCCGGCAGGGCGACTTCATCGTCTGCGAGAACCTGAAGGTGCCCGGATGGGCATACGACGGGGGCTTCGCCGAAACAATGATCGCGCCGGTAGACGCCCTGGCCCGCATTCCCGACGCACTGGCGGCAAGTGACGCCGGGCCCATGGCCTGCGCGGGTGTGACCACGTACAACGGACTGCGGCGCAGTGTCGCCCGGCCCGGCGACCTCGTCGCCGTGCTCGGCATCGGCGGCCTCGGCCACCTGGGAGTTCAGTACGCGGCCGCGATGGGCTTCGAAACCGTGGCGATCGCCCGCGGAGCCGACAAAGCCGACTTCGTCAAGCAGCTCGGCGCCCACCACTACATCGACAGCACGGCCGGCACTCCCGTCGCGGACGCACTGCAATCCCTCGGCGGCGCCAAGGTCGTACTGGCCACCGCGGGCAACTCCGACGCCATCACAGCAACCGTGGACGGGCTTTCCCACCGCGGCGAGCTGGTGGCCATCGGAGCGGCTCCCGAACCCCTGGGCATCAGCCCGGTCCAGCTGCTCATGCGCGGCAGAACCGTCTACGGCCACCCTTCCGGCACCGCACAGGACGTTCAGGACACCATGGCGTTCAGCGCCCTGCACAACATCCGCCCCATGACCGAGATCATGCCCCTCAACCAAGCCGGCGAGGCCTACCAAAAAATGCTCTCCGGCACCGCCCGCTTCCGGATGGTCCTCACCACCCAGTGACCTGCCCGAACCTTGCCGCCTCTCGCACTTCTGGGCTCAGAAGCAGATCCCGCCGGTCCTACGCCCCTCCCCCCAGGGACTCAGTGACCACGGAACGCCTCCTCCAGCCACCAGGCACCGCGGTCACCGGCGACCTTGGCGTCGATGAGCAACGGCACGGACCGCGGTCCGGCGACCCAGTCCTCCACGGCCTTCAGATCCGCGCGCGTGCGCACGGTCACCGCCTCGAAGCCGTAGCCGCGGGCCACGGCGGCGATGTCCGTCGGCGGGAACGTGACCGAATCGAGGGGATGTCCGTCGGGCCCGAAGTGGTGCACCTCCGCGCCGTACGCGTCGTCGTTGTAGACGACGACCGCCATCGGCAGCCCGAGCCGGCGTACCGTGTCGAGTTCGACGGCGCTCATCAGCGCACCGCCGTCACCGAGCGCGGCCACGGGAAGCCGTTGCGGCTGCGCCAGCGCCGCACCGATCGCGGTCGCCAGCCCCAGGCCGATCGACTGGAACGCCTGGGTGAAGCAGAACCCGTCCTGGTCCGGCACCGACAGGTACATGCTCGGGTAGCCCATGAAGTTGCCGGAGTCCACGCCGACCACCCGCTCGGCGGGGAGGATGTCGTCGAGGACGATGCTCAGCGTCCGCGGGTCGATCCGCTCACGGCTGCTCTCGTCCTCGTACGGTTCGTCCCGCCAGCGCACCCGTGCGGCGATGGCCGCTGCGATGTCGGCGGTCCGGTAGCCGTCGCGGTGCCCACCGGCCATCTCGAGGGCGCGGCGCGCCGTCAGCTCCACGTCGCCGGTGACGCCGAGGTGCAGCTCTCGGTGCGCGCCGAGTGCCGACGCGTCGTCATCGACCTGTACGACGGTCGCGTCCGGACCGATCAGCCGGCCGTGCCGCATGGTCCACATGTTCAGCGCGCAGCCCCAGCCTACGATCAGGTCGGCCCCCTGGATCAGCTCAGCCGCCAGGGGCGAGGCGAACCCTCCGGACACATCGAGCGACCAGGGATCGCCCCGGAACAGTCCGCGGGCGACGGCCGAGGTCGCCAGCAGCGCACCGTAACGATCGGCGAGCGCCGCGAGCGCGTCCCGGCTGCCGGGCGTCCTCGATCCCCTGCCCGCCACGAAGACCGGCCGCCGTGACTCCTCCAACATCCCTACCAACGCTGCCGCTTCGGCCGCCTTCGGCTCGGCCGCGGCCCGTGCGGGCGGCGGCGCGGCCAGGACCGGAGCATCGTCTCCCACCTCCAGGGCCTGCACGTCCAACGGCAGGTTCAGCAGCACGGTCCGCCGTTCGTGCAGGGCCCTTCGTACGGCCGCGCAGGCCTGCTCGAGGGCGTCCTCCGCCGCCGTCACGCGTGCCGTGACCGCGCCCACCGCTCGCGCCAATGCCTCTTGGTCGATGTGGAAGTTGGACCTCGGCTCGGTCACCTCGGCGGCCAGTACGAGCAGCGGCGTACGGCTCTTGGCCGCCTCGGCGATACCGGTCATCGCGTTCGTCAGGCCCGGTCCCTGATGCACGCTCAGCGCGGCCACCTTGCCGCTCATCCGGGCGTAGGCGTCGGCCATCGTCGCCGCACCGCCCTCGTGGCGTGCGGCGACGAACCGTGAACCCGCCGCCACCATGGCGTTGGTCAGGTGGAAGTTGCCCGACCCGACCACGCCGAATACATGGTCGACCCCGGCCGCGGACAGCGCCCGGCCGACGGCTTCGGCGACCTTCACGACCGCTCCACCAGGGCGAGCACCCGGGCGGGAGCCCCGGACCCGGTGACGATGGGCAGCGGCCCCGCGATGACGACGGAGCCCGTCGGCGGCAGCGCCGCAAGGTTCTGCAACTGCGTCAGCCCGTACTTGTCACTGCCCATGAGATACGAGTGACACGGGAAGGCCGGGTCGAAGGAATGCGCACGTCCGGCGTCGGTGCCCACCGTCTCCACGCCGAGGCCGATCACCGGCGACTCCTCCCCCAGCCACCGCGCGCATTCCGGTGACAGACCAGGGGTGTGCGGGCCGTTCTCGTCGGCGTTGAGGAACTCCTCCTGCGTGTGCGAGCGGGCGTCCCAGCCGGTGCGCAACAGCAGCCAGCCGCCGTCGGGCAACGGCCCGTGCTCCGCCTCCCACGCCTTCACGTGGTCCACCTCGACGAGGAAGTCCGGGTCCTCCTGCGCTTCGGCGGTGAAGTCCAGCACGGCGGCGGGTGCGATCAGGCGGCGCGCCGGCACGGACGCGACGTCCGCGAGGTCCTTCCCGGTCACCCAGTGGTTCGGGGCGTCGAAGTGCGTGCCGGTGTGCTCACCGCTGCGGAAGTTGTTCCAGTACCAGGCCGGACCCCGGTCGTCGTACCTGCTGATCTCCTCCAGTTCGAACACCGCCGTCTGACCGAACTCGGCCGGCAGTTGGATCACCGGAGTGGACGGCGACAACGGGGAGGTGAGGTCGACGACTTCGATCGCACCACTGCGTAGGCCGGACATCAAAGCGGCGAGGACGGACAGGTCGGGCATGACGGCCTCCTGCGACGGCGGGCTGCGGGGTCAGTCTCCCTCCGGGCCCGTGTCGTGAACAGGTGTCCGCCATGCGCGCGGTGAGCAATCCGGTGGGCGTGGGGCCGCACCCTGCGCGACCAATTCGCCGACTGCGCGACCAATTCGCGGGACTACTCGACCACTTCGAGGGACTACTCGACGCCCGCCGCGTCCAGCAGCACTGTCGCGGTCGTCGTGGTAAGCCCGTCCAGCGTCTCGATCCGGGCGCCGGCGCGGGCACTCGCGCCGTCGAAGAGCAGCATCAACTGCCGGGCGAGGAACTCCGGGTCACGCGCACCACCGAGCTCGGCCTCGGTGCGGAACATCTCTTTCAGGCGCTGCTTGGCGCCACCGGCGACCGCGCTCGCCGGGTGCTCGGGGTCCTTGAGTTCGACCAGCGCCGCGAGGAAGGGGCAGCCGCGGTACTCGGGCTGCGCCGAGAACTTCTCCAGCCGCTCGAAGACGCCCAGGATGCGCTCGCGCGGCGTGGCGGGATCCTGCGGACCGGGCGTGAGCTGCTCCTCGTACAACGGGATCCGTCGCTCCAGGCTCGCCGCCAGGAGGTCGTCCTTGCTGTCGAAGAGCTGGTACATCGACCGCTTCGAGACGCCGGCCGACCGGCACAGCGCGTCGATGCCGATGGAGACGCCTTGGCGGTAGGTGAGTTCGGCCGCCGCGTCCAGCAGCCGGTCCCTCGTGGACGCCTTGTCTGTCGTGGCCATGGGGTCAGGTTACCTCGCAGGAAGAGGCAAGGAAACCGATCGGTATACCGTCTTGGGTGGGCGTCGTCACACGTGACAGGCAGAGTGAACAAGCGCTTAGATAGTGTGTCCGATCTCGCCTGCGCCGCGCTGGAGGCTCCGTTGCTCTTCACATCCGTCGACGATGTCTCCGTACGCCTCGCCGAGACGGGTTATCTGGCGTCGCCCGCGGTCGCCACGACGATCTTCCTGGCCGACCGCCTCGGCAAGCCGCTCCTGGTGGAGGGCCCCGCAGGGGTCGGCAAGACGGAACTCGCCAAGGCCGTCGCGCAGGTCGCCGGAGCACGGCTGGTCAGGCTGCAGTGCTACGAAGGGGTCGACGAGTCACGGGCGTTGTACGAGTGGAACCACGCCAAGCAACTGCTGCGCATCAGCGCGGGCCGGGACGAGACGTGGGACGAGGCGCGCACGGACATCTTCAGTGAGGAGTTCCTGCTCGCGCGGCCGCTGCTGACCGCCATCCGCGGCGACGACCCGAAGGTGCTGCTGATCGACGAGACCGACAAGGCAGACGTCGAGGTGGAGGGCCTGCTGCTCGAAGTGCTCAGCGACTTCCAGGTCACCGTCCCCGAGTTGGGTACGATCACCGCGACCAGCCGCCCCTTCGTGGTGCTCACCTCGAACGCCAGCCGCGAGCTGTCCGAGGCGCTGCGCCGGCGCTGCCTCTTCCTCCACATCGGCTTCCCGGAGGAGGAGTTGGAGCGTCGCATCGTACGGCTGAAGGTGCCGGGCCTGGACGAAGCACTCACGCAGTCCGTGGTGCGGGTGGTGGGTGCGCTGCGCGAGATGGATCTGCGGAAGGTCCCGTCGGTCGCCGAGACCATCGACTGGGCGCGCACGCTGCTCGCACTCGGGGCCGACACCCTCGACGAGACAGTCATACGCGACAGCCTCGGCGTGATCCTCAAGCATCAGGACGACGTCCTCAAGGCGGCGGCCAAGCTCGACCTGGACGCTCTGTGAGCGCTCCCGCGCCGGCTGCGAGTGTCGCGGAGCGGCTGACGGGCCTGGTCGGGGCGCTGCGCTCGCACGGCGTCCGGATCGGCACGGGCGAGACCGTGGACGCCGCGCAGGCGCTGGAGGCGCTCGGCCTGGCGGACCGGGAGCGGCTGCGCGAGGGGCTGGCCGCCACGCTGCTGCACAGCACGGGGCAGCGACGTGTGTTCGATCCGGTCTTCGACGTGTACTTTCCGCGCCGCGTCGGGGCGCCGGACAGCGAAGCGCCCGCCGACCGGGAGGATCTGCGGGACCGGCTCGCGGCCGCGCTCACCGCGGGCGACCAGCAGATGTTGGCCCAGTTGGCGGTCGAGGCGGTGGACGGCTTCGGCGGATACGGGTCGTCGCCGGGCTCGGACGGCTGGTCGTCGTACCAGACGCTCGACCGGCTCCGTCCGCAGACGCTGATGGCGCGCGTGCGCGACACCGTCCGCGCACAGGGCGGGACGACCGGGTTCACCGACCGGCTGCTCGAGGACGAAATCCGGCAGCGTATCGAGGCCTTCCGTGCGCTGGTCGCCACGGAGGCGCGGCGCCGGGTCGCCGAGCGGCGCGGCCGGGACGAGATCGCACGGCGGGCGGTGGCCCCGGCCGCCGACCGAGTGGACTTCCTGTTCGCCGGACGCGACCAACTCGCCGAGCTGCGCAGGGTGGTTCAGCCGCTCGCGCGCAAGCTGGCCACCCGCCTGGCCGCGCGCCGCCGGCGTGCGGCGCGCGGCACCATCGACCTGCGGCGGACCCTGCGCGGGTCGCTGTCGACGGGCGGGGTGCCGATGCGGCCCGTGCTGCGCCGGCGCCGCCCGGTCCGGCCCGAACTGGTGCTGCTGTGCGATGTGTCGGGCTCGGTGTCCGGTTTCTCGGACTTCACGATGCTGCTGGTGCAGGCGCTGCACGACCAGTTCAGCAAGGTGCGGGTGTTCGCCTTCGTCAACCGGATCGACGAGGTGACCGGGCTGCTGGTGCACGGCGCGGCCGACCCGGAGGGACTCGGCGCCCGGATCCGGTCGGAGGCGACGCTGACGGGCTGGCACGGCAGCAGTGACTATGGCGTGGCGTTCGGCGAGTTCGCCGAGCGGTACGCCGACGCGGTGGGTGCGCGTACGACCGTGTTCGTCCTCGGCGACGCCCGTACGAACATGAGCGACCCGAATCTGCCGGCCGTGCGGAGCCTTGCCGAACGGGCCCGCCGCGTCTACTGGTTGAACCCCGAGTCGTACTCCCAGTGGGGCACGGGCGACTCCGCCGCACCCTCGTACGCCGAACTCGTCGAGATGCACGAGTGCCGCAACGCCCGGCAGCTTGGCGAGTTGATCGGCCGCCTGCTGCCGGTCTGAGCGGGCTTATGCGACCAGCTGCGGATACATCACGGCCAGGTCCTGGGACAGTGAGGCCTTGACCTGCCGGGTGAGGTCGTCGGCCAGTACCTCGAAAGCGCCGGACTGGATGCCGTCGAGGGCCTGGGCGGCCACGCTTTCGGGCGTGGACTTCGGCGCGTCGACGTGTGCGGCCATGTCCGTGTCGACATAGCCGACATGGAGTCCGGTGACCTCGATGCCGCGCGGCTTCAGGTCGAGGCGCAGGGAGTTGGTCTGCGACCAGAAGGCGGCCTTGGAGGCGCTGTAGGAGCCCAGGATGCCGATCCACGACAGCACCGAGTGGACGTTGAGGATGTGGCCGCCGCCGTTGCGCTCGATGATCGGGACGAAGGCGCGGGTGACGAGGAGCGGGCCGTAGAAGTTCGTCTCGAACTCGCGGCGGACGTCCTCCACGGGTGAGTCCAGGAAGTTCGCGTTCACGGACGCGCCCGCGTTGTTGATCAGGACGGTGACGTCCTGTGCCTGCTCGGCGGCCGCGGCTACGGAGGCAGGGTCACTCACTTCCAGCGCCAGCGGCACCGCGTCGGGGTGCGTGACGGTCCGCGGGTCGCGCGCGGTGGCGTACACCTTCTTCGCGCCGCGCTCGTACAGGGCCTGCACCAGCGCCCGCCCGATGCCGCGGCTGCCGCCGGTGACCAAGGCGACTGAGCCTTCGATGGATGTCATGGGACTTCTCCCGAGATAGAAACCGATCGGTTTACCTGTCTCCACAAGAGTAAACCGATCGGTTTCCATCGAGCAAGGCGAGCGCCAGATCCTCATCGAGCAAGGCGAGCGCCAGATTCAGGAGGGCAGGTCAGCTCGTGGCGGCTTGCACCTTCCCGGTCGTGACGGCTTGCGTCTCCCCCGCTTCTTCGACCACCGGTTCCGCTTCCGCCACACCCTTCCCCTCGAACGTGTACTCGTGAGTCGCACCCCTGGTCAGGCCCCACAGCGCTACGGCCACGATCAGCACGAACGCGACACCGGCGATCCCGAAACTGAGGGTGAACTGGCTCTCGGCGGGCAGCGCGGGCGCGCCCACCGGCAAGTTCTCCATGGTCTTGGACGCCAGCAACGAAGTGATCACCGCGCTGGCGATCGCGCTGCCGACGGAGCGGGAGATGGAGTTGAGGCCGTTGGCGATGCCGGTCTGATGGTGGGGAACGCTCGCCACGGTGAGCGCGGGCATGGCCGCGTACCCGAAGCTGATGGCCACACCGATCAGGCCCGCGAGGATCACCGAGGCGGACGAGTCGTGCGCCGCGGTCTGCCAGACGAAGCCGAGCACACCGAACACGGCACCTGTCGCGAGGGTGAACCGTGCCCCGATCCGCCCGACCAGAAGCCCGCCGAACTGCGCGGCGAACAGCGATACGACCGTGGTCGGCAGCAGGTACTCGACGCAGGCACGCAGCACCGAGGCCCCGAACCCGTACCCGGCGAGTTCCTTCGGCATCTGCACCAAGTACGCCACGCCGATGAACTGGGCGAACATCGCGAAGCCGAGGAACAGACCGGCGAGGTTCGTGAAGAGGACGGGCCGGTGGGCGAACAGGCCGATGGTGCGCCCGGAGGACCAGCCCCACTCGTGCCCCTGCGAGATCGGCAGCAGGAGCAGGACGAGCAATGCGGCGAGCGTCACCCGGCTCGTGTGCCAGCGTCCGCAGCGTCCGCAACCCCGCCTCTACTAAGAGCCGCCCTGACCTGCGGAAAGCGGCTCTTAGTAGCTTAGGGTGGCCGGACGCTGGCGGACGCTAAACGTTTTGTTTAGCGTCCGCACGAATGGTGCAGGTGAGGCGGGGTGATGCTCGCCCACCGGACGCTGCGGACGCTGTTTTCCCTCAACTCTCTAGGACAGGCCTAGGAGTTGTCGTCAAACTGTCACGCCCACATCGGGAGCGACGCGTGGGTGACGGCTTCTTGGTGGGACTCGGCGGTCTCGCCGTAGCGGAATGGCACACCTCGACGTGAAGAAGGCCGGTCGAATCCCGACACGCGTCCCGGGACAGGGCACTGCCACGGCCGGGGCGGCCTCACGATCCCGCGAAGCCGCCTCACCCGAACGGGGTCGCCCGGAGCGCGACGGCCGGTACCGGCGGCTAGCATCCGGAACGAAGCCCGCAGGTGCGACGTGGGGGAATCGCAGCCTTCGACCCGTATGGAGGCTCCGCCGTGCGTCGACCCGAAGCCACGCGTCAAACCGCAAGAACCGCCCTCATATGCCTGCCGCTGACCCTGGGGCTTCTGGGCGCTTCGCTCACGGGCTGTGTCGCCACGGTGGCCACGAAGGCCGAGAGCGCGCCGAAGGCCTGCACGCCCGACCAGATCTCCAAGGGCGGCAGCTGCATTCCCGCCGACAGCGAGGCCTTCATCAAGAAGCAGGTCGCCGACTCCCTGAAGAAGTACAAGCTCACCGCAGCCATGGCCGGGGTCTGGATCGACGGGGAGAAGGTCACGAGCGTCGCTTCCGGAGAGACGATGACGGGCATCCCCGCGACGACCGACATGCACCTGCGGATCGGCGCGGTCGCCATTCCGTATCTGACGACCGAACTGCTCAAGCTCGTCGACGAGGGCGCGGTCCGGCTCGACGACAAGATCTCCCGGTGGCTACCCGACCTGCCGCACGCGAAGGACATCACCCTGAAGATGGTGGCCTCCAGCACTTCCGGCTACGCGGACTACGTCCAGAACCCCGAGTTCATCGCCGCGCTCTACAAGAATCCCTTCCGGCACTGGACGCCGGAGGCACTGCTGGGCTTCTCCTTCTCCAAACCCCTCCAGAAACCGCCCGGGTCGGGGTTCGCCTACTCGCATGCCAACTGGGTGATCCTGGGCGACATCATCTCCAAGGTCAGGAAGAGGCCCCTTGCGGAAGTGATGCGCGAGGGAATCCTGAAGCCCCTCGGTCTGACCGGAACCGACAACCCGTCCACGGCCGAGATCCCCGCCCCGGTGCTGCACTCCTTCGACAACGAGCGGGATGTGTTCGAGGACGCCACCTACTGGGACCCGTCATGGACGCTGGCCCCGGGAGCGGTCATGACGGGCACGCTGGAGGACATGGGGAAGTCGGTGGCAGCGTGGGGCGAGGGGAAGCTGCTCACGCCCGAGTCGCACAAGGTGCAGATCACCCCCGTCGCCAAGGTGACGCCGAGGACGTCCTACGCCCTGGGGCTGGCCGTGCAGAACACCTGGCTCCTGCAGAATCCGTCGTTCGCCGGCTACCAGGGATCGGTCGCCTATCTGCCCTCCAGGAAGATCGCGATCGCGACGGCCGCGACGCAGGGAATGGGCAGCGACACCGCCAAGAACTTCAGCACCGCGCTCCTGGTGTCGATCGCCAATCATCTCGCCCCGGAGAAGCCACTGATCCTGTAATGAGCGGCGGACGACGCGCGGGCTAGGTGTTCTGTCCAAGGAGGTTGTGGACGGATGATACAGGTCTCGGCTGAGGGATCTTGAAATGAGTGAGGGCCTTCTGGCCTGGTGTGGATTGCGACATCTGCACCGGCGACCAGAGAGGCCCTCGTGCCACACCGTAATGCACCCCTGACCGAGACCGGCCGTCTGCGTCTGGCCCGCTGCGTCGTCGATGACGGCTGGACCCTGCGTCGCGCGGTTGAGCGTTTCCAGGTCTCTCCCACCACTGCCCAGCGGTGGGCCACCCGCTACCGGGCTTTCGGCGGGGCCGGGATGAGGGATCTCTCCTCCCGCCCGCACGCCAGCCCACGGCGGACCGCGACCCGCACCGAACGACGGATCATCAAAGTCCGTGTCCTGCGCCGGTGGGGCCCAGCCCGCATCGCAGGCCTGCTGCGGCTCGCGCCGTCCACCGTGCACCGCGTCCTCGCCCGCTACGGTCTGGCCCGTCTGTCCCACCTGGACCGCGCCACCGGCCACCCGATACGCCGCTACGAACGCGACCGGCCAGGCGAACTGGTGCACGTCGACATCAAGAAGCTCGGCAACATCCCCGACGGCGGCGGACACAAGGTCCTCGGCCGACAGGCAGGCCGCAAGAAGCGGCCGCACGCCAGCTACAGCTACATCCACACCGCCGTCGACGACCACTCCCGCCTCGCCTACAGCGAGATCCACGCGGACGAGAAGAAGGAGACCGCCACCGCCTTCTGGACACGGGCCCAGGCGTTCTTCACCAGCGCGGGGATCACCGTCGAACGCGTGCTGACCGACAACGGCTCCTGCTACCGCTCATTCGACTGGCATGCCACGCTCGAGGCGGCCGGGATCGCCCATAAGCGAACCCGGCCCTACCGGCCCCAGACCAATGGCAAGGTCGAACGCCTCAACCGCACCCTGCTCGACGAATGAGCCTACGCCCGCATCTACCACAGGGAACAGGAACGACGCGACGCCTTCCCGCAGTGGCCGCACACCTACAATCACCACCGCGGACACACTGCGCTGAAAGGCCAACCACCCGCCAGCCGCGTCCCCAACCTCACTGGGCAATACATCTAGGACGGCTGTTCAGGCGGGCAGGATGCGGGTGCGCTCAGCCGGTCCGCCCCCTGCTGAAAAGCCTTGGGATGCCCTCACGGCCCGGAGCAGCCCGGCGGGGCTTGCCCGCTGCGGCCGTCTGCTCCTTGGAAGGCCCTCAGGACGGCATTCCAGGCCGTGCGGCATGAGTCCCCCGCCCTGGATTGCCGCCCTCAGGCGCGCCGTGGACCGTCCGGTTGACGGCCCTGACGCGTCAGACGCGTCTGACAGACCTGACGCCATATGAACCCGCCGGACCTGAGCCCTGGCAACATCCGGTGCTTGTCGCTTGTCGCCTTCCCACCCATACAGAGCCAGCACCTTGCACGGACCGCTTAATACTGGCTCTGACCTGCGAGCCGACAAGCGACAAGCCAGACGACAAGCAACAACCGGAGTATGTGCGGGCGGCGTCGACGGGCAGTTCGCCCAGGCGCCGGGTGACGGGCGCGAGACGGTGGTCGGGCGGGAGCGCGAGCACCGGCGCAAGCGCTTCCAGCGCACCTTCGGCCTCGCCGCCAGCGAGATGGGCCGCTGCCTTGCTGATGTGGATCTGCGCTTCGGTGCCGTACGCACGCACGGGCTGAGCCGTCAGAAGGGAGAGCGCATCGTCCGCCGCTCGCAATGCATCGGCGGGGCGGCCGATGCGTAGTTCTCTTGCCGGGCCGGCTGGCACGCGAAGATGCCTCCGATGTCGTCTTCGCCGGTGATGGCGTCCCGCGCCTCCGCAGCGCGCGCTAGGGCCGCCAAAGCCTCGTCCCGAGCGCCAAGCTCGGACCAGCCATCGGCCTCCTGACAGGCCAGGAGCACTGCGACCGTACCCGTAGTCCGATAAGAGGCGCCACGCCGTGCGTAGTTGATCGCGTCACGGAAGCGCCGGTCCCAGATCGCCACCTTGGACCGAGTGGAGAGAACCCAGGCACCCAAGACGTTGTGCCCTGCAAGTTCCGCGCATAGCCACGCGGCGCGCCCCTGCGTGTCTGCATCCCGCAGCTGGCCCAAGTCCGAAGACATCCACGCCAGCAGTCCGCACAAGTAGCCGGCAGAGACAAAGAGGTCAGTCGATTGGCGCGGGTACTGACGGCCTTCGAGCAGCTTGAACACGCGATCGCGCAAGGACCGCGTCCGGACGAAGAGTTCAACGGGATCCAAGGTGAGGTAGTCGGAAGCAAGAGCCCGTGTCTCCGCCATCAGCTGTTCGAGCGCGATGTCGCCGACGTTCGAGGCTTCTGCCCACTGCGCCCACGTGGCGGACTCGTCGGCGGCACGACGCACCAGATCGGTACCCGTTGGCTCGGGTACCGGGGCGACCGGCGAAGCTGTGACGGCGTGCGGGACATGTTCAGCATCCGTCGGCCGGCGGCTCACTACACGTAAGTCGGCATCGGGAAGAGCGCTCCGGTCATCGAGATCCAGGAGGTCCTCGACTCGGCATTCGAAGGCATCGGCCATCGCGAACAGCGCGGACAGGCCCGGCCGACGGGAAGAAGGGCCCGGCCACTTCTCCCATTTGCCGACGAGGGACGCGTCGGCAGCGACCGCTTCGCCGGGGCGTCCGTTGCTCGCCTCGGTGATGCGATCCGCCGTCTCCTGGAGCGTCCAACCGTGGGCGTGCCGCCAGGCCTCCCGCGGGCGCATCCGGAAGCGAGCGCGCATCTCGACGGCAATGTCCGCGACCGCACATCCGGCGATGATCATGCTGTGGCGGAGGGCGTCTCGCTGCGCCTTCGAACCGGGCTTCATCGGGGCGTTCATCGGCAAGCTCCCTGCACGACGTCGTGGACTCACGGTAGCGGCGTCGTCGCTCATCTGAGGGACCGTGAACCGGGGTTCCGGTTTATCCGACCAACCAGCCAGCCACTGATGTCAGTTGTCCCGGGTCATCGGAATGGTGAGTGTCCAGAAAAGTTGGTCACGGCCGCCCGTGACGCCAACTGCCTTGCTTGGAACCGTAGGAGCACTCAACGACCCCTCCGAGGGAACGGATGACAGCAGGTCAGAGCAGCGTCCAACGGTCAGCGTCACGACGCCGCGCGACGACGCCAAGTCTCCGAGACCTCGGCTCGGGTGGCGAACGCCGGAGCGACTGATCAGCCCCCGCGACACCGCGCAACCGGTTCGAGGACATGGCCAACGCTCACACCTGAGAGAGGGAACGTCGACATGACGAACGGTGCCGCCCCGCCCCTGGACCCACGAGGCGCCAAGCTCACCATCCGCGTCTACACCGTCAGCCAGGGCGGCATCGTGACCCCTCCGCGCGCGACGGTGACTGTGCCGTACGGGTTCGAGCCGGAGCGGGAGCCGTTGAACACCGCACTGGCGCCGTGCCGCTGCCCAGTCGGTGAGGGCACCCTCGGCCCTGCCCTGCAGGCCGGCTTCGACCTCGCGGCGGCCGCCGCTCGGCAGCACCCGTCGTACGCCCTCCTGCCGCAGGAGGCAGACGAGCACGGCGTCGTCACCCTCGCCTGGCACCGCGACCGCCCGTTCCACCCACAGCGGCTCTACGCGGCGCTGGAGGACCTGGCCTGTGCCGCCGCCCGCAGCCGCGGCCGCTTCTGGCTCGCCGACCGCCCCGACACCCTGCTGGCCTGGGACGCCGCTGGCGGCGCCCTCTGCGTGGAGTCGTCAGGTCCCTGGCTGGCCGCGCTGCCCGACGCTGCGTGGGAGATGGTGCCGCCCGAGCGCCGGGTGGCCGCCTCGCTGGACTGGCACCTCGAACGTGGCGACCGCTGCCAGTACCTGACGTTCACCTCACCCGGCCTCGACCGCGACGGCCTGCTGGAGCTGCTCGACTCCCGCCTGCTCACCGACACCGAGTACGCGGCGGGCCCGGCCCCTTCGTCCCTGGACCACCAGCTTGCGGCCCCGGCACCGATGACCGCCACTGCCACGGTCACCAGACCACCCACCCAGAAACCCGCAACCGGCGAACTCGCCGCCACGATGGGGATCACCAGCATCGAGGTGGTGCCTGCGGCACGGATCACGGTCAGGTCGACGGCCATCAGCCGCCGACGTGCCGCTGGCGGAAACGCCGACAGGTGGGTCTGCAAGGCGACGCCCAGGAACGGGGACACCACCCCGGAGGCCGCGGAGACGGCGAGCAGGACCGGCATGCTCCCGGCCAAGCCGGTGACCGCGAGCATCAGTCCGGACAAGGCCCACAGCAGGCAGTACGTCACCGGCAGCCGGTGCGGGAGCCGCACGTTGCCCGCGACGACGTTCCCGGCCAGCGCCCCGGCGCCGGTGGTGGCCAGCACCAGGCCGTACGCCCCGGAGCCCGCGTCCATCTGTGTCGCAAGGAGTGCTGGCATCGCCATGGCCACGGCCTGGGCGAAGATCCCCGCGCCGTGGACGGCGATCGCCGCGCCGGTGGCCGGATGCGTGCGCAGCAGCGACCGGGCGTGCAGCCGGTCCGCGGCTGTAGTCGAGTTCCGCTTTGATCCGGTGGCCGTCCGGTGACCAGGCGGGTGCGGGCGGGAAGGTCCGCTCGGATCTGAGTGCGGCAGGGTCGCGGTCAGCCGAGCGGGATGTCAGTCTGGCTTTCCACAGCAGCCCTCCCGAGAGCGGCGTGCTGATTCGCCGACGGCAGACAGGCGCTGTTCGCCCGGTCGCTGTGGTTGTTGCGTGCCGGGCGAGTCGCGCGTTTCTTCCATCTGCGGTGCGCGGTCTCCTACCGGGCGACGGCGGGTGTGACGAGGAGGCCGCCGACGATGGTGTGGGTGGGGTTGAGGTCGCGCAGGGTGCCGCTGGGGCAGTGGGCGGGGTCCTGGTCCCAGATGGTGAGGTCGGCGAGGCGGCCGGGGGTGAGGGTGCCGCGCAGGTCTTCCTCGCCGAGCAGGCGGGCGGCGTTGGCGATTTCGGCGTCAGCCTGATGACGATGCACCGCGACCTCGACGACCTGGCCCAGCGTTCCCTGCTCCGCAAGGAACGCGGCCGGGCCGTCCCCTTCCCCGCGGTCACCATGGAAACGGCGACCCGTTTCCGCGAAAGCAGCGGCATCTCGGCCAAGGAGGCCCTGTGCCACGCCGTCCTCGGCCACATCAGGCCAGGCAGCACGGTACTCATGGACGACTCCACCACCCTGTTCCCCCTGGCCCCAGCCCTCGCCCAGCTCGACCAGCTCACCGTCGTCACCAACTCGGTCGGCCTGGCACAGCGTCTCGGGTCCGCCCAGGGCGTTGACGTCACCCTGCTCGGCGGGCGCTACCACGCCGACTTCAACTCCTGCACCGGCCTCGAGGTCACCCGCGCCCTCTCCCGCATCCGCGCCGACCTCGCCCTGATGTCGGCCACCGCCGTCCTCTCGGGCCAGCTCTTCCACCCCCTGAGCGAGTACGTCGAGGTCAAGCAGGCCATGCTCGCCTCCGCCCAGCGGGCCCTTCTCCTCGTAGACCATTCGAAGTTCGGCAAGACCGCCACACACGCGTACGGCACGGTGGCCGACTACGAGGCCGTCGTCACCGACACCGGCACACCCGACGCGGAGATCGCGGCCATCCGCGGATTCGGCGTACCCGTCGAAGCAGTCGACCCCGGAGACCACTCCCTGTGATACACGCCCTGTTCGAAACCCCCAGCGCCTACCGCCCCACCGTCGCGGAGATGGCCGCTCCCGTGCCGCAGGTCGAGGCGGTGCTCTTCGACTTCAGCAACACGATCTTCCAGATGATCGACCTGGAGACGTGGCTGCGCCGGGTCGGCGCCGCCGCCGACCGTGCCGCCGTACTGGACAAGGATGGCGCCATGGCCGGGATCGCACGGCAGTTGCGGGACGCCTTCCGGCTGCCCGCCGTCGTCGCCCTCCAGGAGGGCCGCGACCTCTCCCCCGCACGGCACCGCCTCGCCATGCGGGGTTGGTGGGAACACGTGGACTTCCTGCGAGGCGCGGAGGAGACGGCCTACCGGGAACTCACCGCACCCGACGCCTGGCTGCCCTATCCGGACACCGAGCCCACGCTCCGTGCCCTGCGCGCCCGCGGACTGCGCATCGGAATTGTGAGCGACTTCGCCTGGGACCTGCGGATCCACCTCGCCCGCGCGGGACTGGAGGACCTGGTCGACACCTGCGTGATCTCCTGCGAGGTGGGCTGGGAGAAGCCCGACCCCCAGCTGTTCCAAAAGGCCTGCGCGGACCTCGGCGCCGATCCCCGCGCCACCCTCATGGTCGGCGACAACCCGCAACGGGACGGCGGCGCCACCGCCTGCGGCCTGCGCGCCTACATCCTCCCAGCCGAACAGCGCACCGGCAATCGGGGCCTGGCCGACGTCCTCCGGCTCGTGGCCTGACTCACCGCCCGGCCCTGTCGCCAAGTCGGACTCGGCGGTGGTGCACTGCGCACCGCGGGTCGCGAGACCTCACCTCGTAGCCATCTCGTTCCTTGATGGCAACAACGCTGATGACTGTTGCGCGCCCTCAGCGCAGCTCCCTCCCGGATCAGGCGCACGCCACTCGTATGCAGTAAGGCCAGATCCGTGCGCAGCTCATCGCCATCCCGCTGTGCGGGCTCGCGGATGAAGCCTGAATCGGGCCGCCCAGCGCTCCGCATTGCCGGATGCCAGGCGTCCGGCAATGCGGACATCGTGGCGCCGTCGAGAGCTACTGCCACGCCCACGCGTTCGAGTTCGAGTGGCAGCCCGACGGCGGACAGCAGAGACTGATCAACGGTTTTGGAACCGGACGACAGATCCACCTCATGACTTCCGGATCACCCGCTCCGGTCACCGAAGAGCGCGAGTACAGGACGCCGACCGTAAAGGCCGACGGCGCTCGAAAGTTCCTCAAGGAGCTCGCATGGAGGAGAAATCCGTCGAAGTCCTGACGCCCGGGCCGGATGAGTCTGCGATCGACAAGCGCAGCTACACCGGCCCGAAGACCGGCATCGAGAGAAACCTCGCCGAGGTGCTGGCGGACGTCATGGACGTCGAGCGGGTGTCGGTCGACAGCCACTTCTTCGATGACCTCGGCGCCAACTCGTTGGTGATGGCCCATTTCTGTGCACGGGTCAGGAAACGGGCGGACCTCCCATCAGCGTCGATGAAGGATATCTACCGGCACCCAACGATCCGAAGCCTGGCGACGGGGCTCGCGGACGCCGCGCCCACGCCTGTCGAGTCGTCGGTCCCGGCGTCGACCGAGGAAGTGACACCGGCGAGCACGCCGCGGTACGTCCTCTGCGGAACGCTGCAATGCCTGCTTTTCCTGGGATATTCCTTCCTCGCCGGACTGGTTGCCGACCGAGGCTATACCTGGGTCTCCGCCGGCTCGGATGTGATCGACATCTACCTGCGATCGTTCGTCTTCGGCGGCGTCGCCTTCGTCGGTCTGTGCACCTTTCCGATCGTGGCCAAATGGCTCCTCATCGGCCGGTGGACATCGCGCGAGTTCCCGATCTGGGGTCTGACCTATCTGCGCTTCTGGACCGTCAAGGTGCTGATCCACGCCAACCCGATGATCTTCTTCGTCGGCAATCCCCTGTACGTGCTGTACCTGCGGGCCCTGGGCGCACGGATCGGCAAGGGCGTCACGATCCTCTCCCGCAACGTTCCGGTCTGCACCGACTTGCTCACGGTCGGCGCCGGCACCGTGATCCGCAAAGACTCGTTCTTCCTCTGCTACCGGGCGCACGCCGGCCGTATCCAGACCGGCCGGGTCACCCTTGGCCGGGATGTGTTCATCGGCGAGAAGACCGTGCTCGACATCGACACCTCGATGGGCGACGGAGCGCAGCTCGGCCACACGTCCTCGCTGCACAGCGGTCAGGCGGTCCCGGACGGCCGGCGCTGGCACGGATCCCCGGCACAGCCCACGGAGCACGACTACGTGGGGATCGCGTCGGCCAAGTGCGGCACGCTGCGCCGGGCCGGCTTCGGCCTCGTCACCGTGCTTCAGCTGTTCTTCCTCTACGTGCCGCTGACTGTCGGGGGCGCGTACATGCTGGTGACTCTGGTTCCGGCGTTGCACAACCGGCTGGGTCCGGGCGCGGTGGGGTTCGCGTCGCCGGAGCTCTACATCGACGCGCTGATCCTGTCGTTCATTGCGTTCTTCGGCTTCGTGGTCGTGGGCCTGGCCGTGTTGTTCACCGTTCCGCGTCTGCTGAACCTGGTCGTCAAGCCGGACAAGGTCTATCCGCTGTACGGCTTTCACTACTCGACGCACCGCGCGATCGGGCGCATGACCAACATAAAATTCTTCAAATGGCTGTTCGGTGACAGCTCCTACATCGTTCACTATTTGCGCGGCCTCGGATACGACTTGTCGCGGGTCGAGCAGACCGGGTCGAACTTCGGCACGGAAGTGCAACACGAGACCCCGTATCTGTGCTCTGTCGGCAGCGGAACGATGGTCGCTGACGGTCTTTCCATCATCAACGCCGACTTCTCGAGTACGTCCTTTCGGGTGTCCCGGGCCTCGATCGGGCCACACAACTTCCTCGGGAACAACATCGCCTATCCCTCAGGGGCCAGGACGGGCGAGAACTGCCTCCTTGCGACGAAGGTGATGATTCCGCTCGACGGCGAGATACGCGAGGGGGTGGGCCTGCTCGGCTCGCCGTGCTTCGAAATCCCCCGATCGGTTGAGCGCGACTCCCGGTTCGACCATCTCCGCACCGGCGACGAGTTCCGCCGCAGCCTCGCCGCAAAGAACCGCTACAACATCCGCTCGATGGTCTTCTTCTTGCTCGTGCGGTGGTTGTACTTGTTCGTCCTCACGGTGCTCGGCCTCGCTGATGTCGATCTCTACGATTCTTACGGGCATGTACTGATCGCCACGTTCCTGGTGTTCAGCCTTGTGTTCACCGCCGTCTACTTCGTCCTGGTGGAGCGCGGCATCGCGGCATTCCGCGCGCTGCGGCCGCAG
Organism: Streptomyces sp. NPDC001530; assembly: GCF_042894545.1. Taxonomy (NCBI): domain Bacteria; kingdom Bacillati; phylum Actinomycetota; class Actinomycetes; order Kitasatosporales; family Streptomycetaceae; genus Streptomyces; species Streptomyces sp. NPDC001530. Next base: position 218,809 of record NZ_JBIAVS010000011.1, on the reverse strand, counting down.
TTGTGTTCCATCTACGACCCGTACTTCTGGTGGCACGAGCGCCTCTGGAAGGTGCCCGACGAGTACCTCAACGTGTTCAACGGCACCCCTTTCAAGAACGTGGTGTGGCGGATGCTGGGCGTTCGGATCGGCAGCAGGGTCTTCGACGACGGCTGCTATGTGACGGAGCGGACGCTCACCATCATCGGGAGCGACTGCACGCTCAATGCGGGCAGCAAGATCCAGTGCCATTCGCAGGAGGACGGCACCTTCAAGTCCGACCACAGCACGATCGGTGTCGGCTGCACCCTCGGTGTCGGCGCCCACGTCCACTACGGCGTGACGATGGGCGACGGCGCAGTACTCGCCCCCGATTCCTTCCTCATGAAAGGCGAGGAAGTCCCTGAGCACGCTCGGTGGGGCGGAAATCCCGCCACGGAGATACGAGATCAGCGGCCCACAGCATCGTGGCGGCCGTGAGTGGCGGGGGAAGATTCGATGGGAGTGCAAGTGGAAGCCGACCGGGAGTTCTGGCGCCGTGAGCTCGTCGCCGGTGGATTCACCGCGATACCGCGGTGGACGCTCGATCCGGTGACGGGTGTCGCCGACCACGAGACGACGATCCCGGAAGACGTCGTAGGACCGTTGCGCCGGCTGGCGGACGACCTGGCGGTGCCGCTCAACTCGGTGCTGCTGGCCGCACACGCCAAGGTGCTCGCCGCGCTGTCCGGTGAGCGCGAGGTCGTGTCCGGCTACGTCGCCGCCGACTGCGGCCGGCCGTTGCCCTGCCGGCTGACGGCGGAACCCGAATCGTGGCGGGCGCTCCTGCTGAACACCCATCAAGTCGAGTCCGAATTGCTGTCGCACAAGGACTTTCCGGTCGATGATCTCAGGCGCGAGCTGGGCCTGACCGAACCGCCCTTCGAGACCGTCTTCGATCCGAGCGGCGTCGGCGGTGACGTGGCCGAGGACGCCGTGCTGTGGGTGGGGTTCTCGCAGAGTGGCGGCCGACTCGTGCTGCGGCTGCGGTACCGGACCGACGTGCTCGACGCGGACTGCGCTGCCCGGATCGCCGGTTACCACGTCGCCGCGCTCGCGCTGATCGCCGCCGATCCGGAAGCCGAACACGGGCGGCAGAGCCTGCTCTCCGCCGAGGAACTCCACTTCCAGCTCGAAGAACTCGCCGGACCGCGCCGGGAGCTGCCGGACCGTCGGTTGCACGAGCTGTTCGAACAGCGAGTGAGGGCACACCCGGACGCCGTCGCGGCCGTGCACGGCGAGCGGCAATGGACGTATCACGAGCTCAACGCCCGGGCCAATCGGCTGGCACGCGCTCTGCTGGCACGGGGGCTGCGCCGGGAAGCCGTGGTCGCGGTGGTGACCGAGCGCAACCTGGACTGGCTGGCCTCGGTCCTGGCGGTCTTCAAGGCCGGGGGCGTGTACCTGCCCATCGAGCCGCATTTCCCGGCCGGTCGCATCGCCACCATGCTCGCGCGTGCCGAGTGCTCCCTCGTGCTGACCGAACACGGCAGCACCGCCACCCTCGATCACGCGCTCGACTCGCTGCCCGGGATCCGGACGGTCTTCATCGACGCGGCCTACGAGGAGGATCACGCCGACGGTGATCCGGGCATCGGTGTCGCGCCGGACCAGCTCGCCTACATCTACTTCACCTCGGGCTCCACCGGGGAGCCCAAGGGCGCGATGTGCGAGCACGCGGGCATGCTCAACCACCTCTACGCCAAGATCGACGACCTGGAGATCGGTGAGGGACAGGTGGTGGCCCAGACCGCACCCCAGTGCTTCGACATCTCGCTGTGGCAACTGGTGTCCGCGCTCCTGGTCGGGGGTCAAACCCTGCTGGTGGAGCAGGAGGTGATCCTGGATGTCCAGCGGTTCATCGACAAGGTCGTCGACGGCCGGGTCGCTGTCCTCCAGGTCGTGCCCTCCTATCTGGACGTCGTCGTGTCCTGTCTGCAACAGCGCCCCCGCGAGTTGCCGGATCTGCGGTGCGTGTCGGTCACCGGCGAGGCGCTGAAGAAGGAGCTGACGCAGCGCTGGTTCGCCGTCCAGCCCAAAATCAAGCTGGTCAACGCCTACGGGCTGACCGAGACCTCGGACGACACCAACCACGAGGTCATGGACCGCGTGCCCGACGGAGACCGGGTCCTGCTGGGTCCCGCGGTCAACAACGTGCACGTCTACGTCGTCGACGAGCACCTGACCCCGGTGCCGCTCGGCGCCCCCGGACTGATCGTCTTCTCCGGCGTCTGCGTCGGTCGCGGATACGTCAACGACCCCGAGCGCACCCGGGAGGCCTACCTGGCCGATCCGCACCGTGAGGGCGCCCGGCTCTACCGGGGCGGCGACTACGGCCGCTGGCATCCCGAAGGCAAGCTGGAGTTCCTCGGCCGCCGGGACAGCCAGGTGAAGATTCGTGGCTTCCGGATCGAGATCGGCGAGATCGAGAACGCCCTCTTGCGGGTGCCCGGTGTGCGCGACGGTGCGGTGGTGGTCGCCGAGCGGGCCGACCAGAGCAAGTACCTGGTGGCGTTCTACTCCGGTCGGCAGCCTCTTGAGGTCGATGTCCTGCTGGAGCGGCTCGGTGAGTCGCTGCCCGAGTACATGGTCCCGTCGGCTTTCCACTGGCGGGAGAGCCTGCCGCTGACAGCCAACAGCAAGATCGACAAGAAGGCCTTGCGGGCGCTCGCCGGAGAACTCGATGTCGTCCAGGACGACTACCACGCGCCGAACACACCGACCGAACAGCAACTGGCGGCCGCATGGGCGAAGGTGCTCGGCATCCCGCAGAACCGGATCGGACGGCGGGACCACTTCTTCGACCGGGGCGGCACGTCGCTGTCGGCAGTGAAGCTGGCGATCACACTGGACCGTGCGGTGTCCCTCAAGGACGTCACCCGTCACCCGATCCTCGCCGACCTGGCCGGGCTGGTCGACGGCAGGTCGCAGAGGCACTCCGTACCGGTCGACGGCAGGTCGGAGCGACACTCCCGGCTGCTCCAGTCACTGTCGGGAGCAGACGGTGCACAGGCCACTGCCCTGGTGTGCTTCCCCTACGCCGGCGGCAACGCGGTGAACTTCCAGCCGCTGGCCCAGGCACTGCCGAGCGACGCCCCGGCGGTCTACGCCGTCGAGCTGCCCGGTCACGACGTGGCCGCCGAGAGCGAGCCGTTCGCGCCGATGACACAGGTGGCCGAACAGGTCGTCGTCGAGATGGTCCGGAGCGGCCTGACCAGGGTCCTGCTGTGGGGCCACTCCTCGGGCACCGCACTGGCCGTGGAGACGGCCACAAGGCTGCAGGAGCGCGGGGTGGACGTCCAGCGGGTGTTCCTCGGCGCGCAGCTGCTCGGTAGCGCCGCCGACCGGCGCAACACCATCACCGAACTGACCGGGCGAAGCGACGCCGAGATCGCCGCGCAGCTGAGCACAGACGGCGGGTACACCGAGCTCGGTGAGCTGGACGCGCAGCACACCGAGCACATCGGTGCCGCCTACCGGCACGACTGCGTGGCCGCACACCGTTATTTCGCCGATGTCCTGGACAGCCCACCGGCGCTGAAGCTGTCCGCGCCGGTCACCGTGGTCGTTGCCGCAGACGACCCGAGCACGGCGGAGTACCCGCGCCGGTACCGCGACTGGCAACTCCTCGCCGAGCAGGTCGACTTGCACGAGCTCGCCGACGGCGGCCACTACTTCCTGCGTACCCGTCCGACCGAGGCGGCGCAGGCCGTGCTGCGCGCCGCCGAATTGTTCACTTCCTCCTGAGTGGCAACCGAAAGGGAATCAAGATGTCGTCCATATCCACGGCGTCGCTGGTCAACCCGGAACTGAAACCCGGCAAGCCACCGCTCCTGCGGGCCGAGGCCGCCAGCGACGCGCCGCACTGGGCGGCCGAGCACCGGGACGCGTTGCGCGCTGTCGTCGCCGAGCACGGATCGGTCCTGGTCCGCGGCCTCGGGCTGCGCGACGCGGCCGAGACCGGCGCCGTCTTCTCGAGGCTGGCCACCGGCCTGATGACCGAGAAGGAGTCCTTCACGCCCCGGCGGACCTACTCCCCCGGCGTGTACTCCTCGTCGAAGTGGCCGCAGAACCAGCCGATGTGCATGCACCACGAACTGAGCTACACGCTCGAGTTCCCCGGCCTGATGATGTTCGCCTGTCTCAGCGCGCCAGCCGAAGGCGGAGCGACCGGGGTGGCCGACTCACCGACCGTGCTCGACGCGCTGCCCGCCGAGGTGACCGAGCGGTTCGAACGGGAGGGCTGGCTGCTCACCCGCAGCTACAACGACGAGATCGGGGCGTCCATCGCCGAGGCGTTCGGCACCGAGGACCGTGGCGCCGTCGAGAGCTACTGCCGCGCCAACGCGATCACGTTCGAGTGGCAGCCCGACGGTGGACTGCGCACCAGACAGCGCCGCAGCGCCGTGGTGCGTCACCCGGGAACCGGGCGACGCTGCTGGTTCAACCAGATCGCGTTCCTCAACGAGTGGACCATGGCCCCCGAGGTGCGCGAGTACTTGCTGGACGTCTACGGCGCCGACGGACTGCCGTTCAATACCCGCTTCGGCAACGGCGACCCGATCGGCGAGGACGTCGTGCAGCTGCTCAACAGCGTCTACGAGGCCAACACCGCACGCGAGCCGTGGCAGGCCGGCGACCTGATGCTCGTCGACAACGTCCGCACCGCGCACAGCAGGGAGCCCTTCGAGGGATCGCGCGAGGTGCTCGTCGCCATGGCCGACCCGGTGCAGCTGGCCGACTGCTCGCCGACCGTCGAGGTGACCGCAGGATGACCACTATCAGTTCCACCCCAAAGGAATCCGCGATGCCCGCGCCGGTCACCGTGCCGCCGTTCGCGGTGATCTCCGGTGCCCAGGTCCAGCGGGCACTGCACGGACGCGAGAAACAGGTCGTGGAGTTGGTCGAGGCCACCTACCGGGTGCACGGCGCCGGTGATTCGGTCAACCCGCCGTCGTACTTCCTGCGTTTCCCCGACCGCCCGTCCTCCCGGATCATCGCGCTGCCCGCCTCGGTCGGCGGGGAGGTGCGGGTGGACGGCCTGAAGTGGATCTCCAGCTTTCCGGAGAACGTAGCGGCCGGCATTCCGAGGGCCTCGGCCGTGCTGATCCTCAACGACCATGACACCGGCTACCCGTTCGCCTGTCTGGAAAGTTCGATCATCAGCGCCACCAGAACGGCCGCGTCGGCGGCGTCGGCGGCCGACTGGCTCAGCCGCGACCGGTCGCGCCCGACCCGGGTCGGGTTCTTCGGGGTGGGCTTGATCGCCCGCTACATCCACACCTTCCTGACCGGCACCGGCTGGTCGTTCGACGACATCGGGGTGCACGACCTGTCCGCCGACAGCGCGGCAGGCTTCCGGTGCTATCTGGAGCAGTCGGGCACCACCGGCCGGATCACCGTGCACGACAGCGCCGAGCAGTTGATCCGTAACAGCGACCTGGTGGTCTTCGCCACCGTCGCCGGTGAGCCGCATGTCAGCGACCCGTCCTGGTTCGCCCACAATCCGCTGGTGCTGCACGTGTCGCTGCGCGACCTCGCGCCGCAGATCCTGCTCGCCTCGACCAACGTCGTCGATGACATCGAGCACTGTCTGAAGGCCGACACCTCGCCGCATCTGGCCGAGCAGCTCACGGGCAACCGGGACTTCCTGCACGGCACGTTGGACGACGTGATGGCCGGGCGGGTGACGGTGCCGGCGGACCGGCCCGTGGTGTTCTCGCCCTTCGGCCTCGGGGTGCTCGACCTCGCGGTGGGCAAGTACGTCTACGACGAAGTGGTCCGCTGCGGAGAGTTGCACGTCGTCGACGACTTCTTCCACGAACTGAGCCGGTACGGATGAGCCACCCGAAAGCCCAGGAGGCTTGTCCAGCTCTCATCCCAGAAGAGATCACCGGTCAAGCCGCCGCAGGCCAGGGCGCACGAGACAGCGGCCGCTGCCGCAGGCCCCCGTCCGGCTTGGTTGGACACACGCTCCCGCCCACACAAGCGAGAAGCCCGCCCACGGCCGGATGGACGTTCCGAAGTGCTCTGCTCCAGACAGAGGAGACCCTTGTGCCCGTCATATCCGTTCCCCACGACTTCAACGAAGAGGAGCTCTATGTCGACCTTCGGCCGATCTTCGGGCGCGCGCTCTTCCTGAAGTGCGAGGGCTTCAACTTCGCCGGTTCGATCAAGTTGAAGGCCGCGACCGAGATGGTGCAGACCGCTGAGCAGGATGGATTCCTGACGCCGGAATCGATCCTGGTCGAGTCCTCATCCGGAAACCTCGGTGTGGCGCTGAGCATGATCGCGGCGAGCAAGGGCTACCGGTTCCTGTGCGTGACGGACTCCCGCTGCAACCTGTCGACCAGGATGATGATGGAGGCCTTGGGCAGCCAGGTGCACATCATTGCCGGGCAGGAGGCCAACGGCGGCTTCCTCGGCGCGCGGCTCGACTACGTCCGCGCGCTGTGCGCCTCCGATGAGCGATACGTGTGGCTCAGCCAGTACACCAATCCGAGCAACTGGAAGGCGCACTACCGCACGACAGCCCCGGAGATCGCCCGCCAGTTCCCACAGCTGGACGTGCTGTTCCTCGGGGCCGGCACCACCGGCACCCTGATGGGCTGCGCGCGCTACTTCCGGGAGTGGCACCGGCCAGTACGGATCATCGCACTGGACAGCGTCGGTTCGGTGGCCTTCGGCGGTACCCCAGGACGCCGGATGATCCCCGGCCTGGGGATGAGCATGCGCCCGCCGCTGCTCGACGATTCCTATGTGGATGAGGTGATACGCGTCGAGGAGGCGGACACCATCCGTGCCTGCCATCGTCTGGCCAGGCGCGGATTCCTGTTCGGCGGCTCCACCGGCACGGTGGTCAGCGGCGCCATGGGCTGGCTGGCCCAGCATGACGCGCGCGAACTCACCGCCGTGGCCGTCGCCCCGGATCTCGGCGAGCGCTACCTCGACACCATCTACCAGACCAACTGGCTGCACGATCTTTACGGTGAGGACGTGCTCAACTCGGACGAGGTGGCCGGCGGTCCCTGGGCAGACTCCTCCACGCCAACCACACCGCCACCCCCACCGTGGGGCCGGCGGCTGGACCTGAAGAACGGCGACCGCAATGGCAAGCAGCGCCATCAGTTCCAGGACCGTAAGACCTGGTGAGCTGGTCCGGAGATCCTGTCGCAGCCGCACACGCCCCCATGCGCACCTCCACCAACGTCCGCCACGGTGGTCAGCGTTGGTACGTGCCCACGAGCGTGCCGCTCGCCAACTCCCTCCCCTTCACGGCACGATGCACCGCGTCGGCTGTCGGCTGGCCGTGCAGGGGAAGCGGCTCCGACACGGCCCACAAACGGAAGAAGTAGCGGTGCGCCCCGTGCCCCCGCGGAGGCATCGGACCGCCCCAGCCCATCTGGCCGAAACCGTTGGGCCACTCCTGGCCACCGGGAGGTGGCTCCCCCTCCGTCGCACCATGACTCCCCGGGTCGATACCGGTGACCAACCAGTGCAGGAACGTCCCGCCCGGGGCGTCAGGGTCCTCGCAGAGCAGGACCAACTCCGACGTATCGTCCGGCACCGCCGACCAGGTCAGCGGTGGCGAGACGTCGTCGCCCTCCCCGCTGTGGCGTCGAGGGATCGCCGCATGGTCGCCGAACGCCCCGCTCCTGAGCTCAATTCCAGTCATACGGGCGGCCCTACCCGGAACAGCGCGGTCGGCACCGGCCCAGGTGCGCCGAACACCCCATTGGCCGAGTACGCCGACCAGCGCACCGGGAACCCGTAAAGACGGACCTGATGTGGAGCACAAGATGCCGACGAGAATCCTGCTCGAGGGACGCCCCGGCACGGGAAAAACGACCGTTGTCCGCCGATTGGCCGCACTCCTGCGCACCCGCAGGGCTGTCGGCTTCACCACGGAGGAGATCCGGCACGGCGGTACCCGGAGCGGATTCGCGCTGGAAACACTGGAGGGCGGTCTGCGGGCCGTGTTCGCCCATGTCGACTTCCCGGGTCCACCGCGGGTGGGCCGGTACGGGGTCGATCTGGGCGTCATGGAGCGGCTCGCGCTGCCGTCGCTCAGGACGGCGGCAGCGGATCCTGCTTCTGGAGATCTCGTGCTGATCGACGAGCTCGGACGTATGGAGTTGGCGTGCACCGCGTTCCAGGACACAGTCCGGCGCCTGTTCGAGTCCGACATCGACATCCTCGCCACAGTCCACGCGCACAGTGACCCGTTCACCGACGCCCTCAAGCAGCGCCCTGATATCGAAGTCGTCCAAGTGACCCGGACCAATCGGGTCGCCCTCCCCGAGGATCTGGCAGCCCGGTTTGAACGGCCATGACGACCGTCGGCCAGGCACAGCCGTGGCTCTGGTACGCCAACTCATCGGTTCAGAGCCAGGACCTGCAGTTTTGCCCGCTACTGAGCGAGTCCGGCCTTGTCGCAGGCGGGCTGGAGCTCCCTGGTGCAGATCTGGTCGATGGTGTACACGCCGTCCTTGACGAGCGTCTGCTTGATGTTGCCGACCGTCACCGCGCTCGGAGTGAGCAGGACGGACGGGATGTGCTTGTTGGTGGGGCTGTCGGTCGTCGTCGTGGCGACGTCGCGGACATCGTCGCCGCGTCCCAGGGCGACGGCCATGGCGGCAGCTGCGGCGGCTTCCGTCCTGAACGGCTTGTACACCGTCATGTACTGCTCGCCCTTGATGATGCGCTGCACGGCGTCGAGGTCGGCGTCCTGGCCGGTGACGGGAGGGAGCTTCTTGACACGGGCGCTCTTGAGAGCGGAGATGACGCCTGCGGCTATGGCGTCGTTGGCCGCCAGGACACCGTCGATCCGGTTCGGGCCCAGGGCCGCTATGGCAGCGGACATGTTGGCGTGGGCGTTCTCCGTGCTCCAGCCCACGGTGTCGTACGACCGGGCGATCTTCACCTTGTCCGTGATGACGGACAGCGCGCCGCTCCTGAACCACGCCGCGTTGGGGCTGGTCGGATCGCCGTTCATCATGACGACGTTCCCGCCGTTCGCCTTGTCGCCCATGGCCTTCAGGAGCGCCTCGCCCTGGAGCCTGCCGACCTGCGCGCCGTCGAAACTGACGTAGCCCGAGATCGGGCCTTCGGCGAGCCGGTCATAGGCGACGACCGGGACACCCGCCGTGTGCGCCTGCTGGATCGAGGAGCGGAGCGCCCTGGTGTCTGCGGCGTCGACGATCAGGACCTTGACCCCCTTGGTGACCATGGACATCATCTGTTGCTGCTGCCTGGTCGCGTCGTTCTGGGCGTTGGCGTACTCCATGGTGCAGGGGGGACACAGCTCCTTCAGCCGCTGCTCGATCAGCGGCTTGTCGGAATGCTCCCAGCGGGGGACCGCTCGGCTCGGGAGCAGCAGGCCGACGGTGAAGCCCTCCGTGCGCGCCTCCTCGTCTTCTCCGCAGGCGGCCAGGGACATCGTCATGAGCCCGGCGACGAGCGCCGCGATGACGTGACACGTGCGGGACCTCATCGCAGACCCCCGTGCCCCGTTCGGGACCCCGAGTCCGCGGGAGCCGGCTCGCGCTGCGGCACAGCGATTTCGCTCCACACCTGCTTGCCGCCGGCCACCGGCACCGAGCCGAAGGACTCCGACATGGCTTCGACCAGGAGCAGGCCTCGGCCGCCGGTCGATTCCCAGTCCACGATCACCGGTTTGGCGGGCGCACGCGGCGAGGAGTCGCTCACGCAGACTCGCACCCGGTCCCCGCGGAGTATCAGGTCGAGGCGGACCGGACCCTGAGTGTGCACCAGGGCGTTGGTGACAAGTTCGGACACGACCAGCAGCACCGCATCGGCTACTTCTTCGACGTTCCACCGCCGCAGAGTGCGCGCGGTGAAACGGCGGGCGTGCATGACGGCGTCGGGCAGCCGCCACACCACCCAGCCGGCTCGTATCGGCCGGGTCTTCATGCCGTCGTAGCGCAGCAGCAGCAGCGCCACGTCGTCCTCGCGACGGCCGACGTCGCCGAGCAGTGCGTCGGCCATCAGCCCTGGATCCGCCGGATCGGCCGCAGCGAGCGCGGCGCGCGTCCGGTGCATGCCTTCGTCCAGGGGGAGGTCGGGGGCTTCGACCAGGCCGTCGGTGACCAGGGCGAGCACCGCGCCTGGGGCCAGTGCGACCGCGGTCATGGGGAACTCCGCCTCCGAGGAAACGCCCAGCGGGAGCCCACCCTCGACCTGCACCTCCTCGGTACGGCCGTCGGGATGGCGTAGCAACGGTGACAGGTGCCCGGCCCGGACGAAGAGGATGTTGCCCTCCTCCATGTCCAGTTCGGCATAGCAACAGGTGGCGAACAGATCCGTCTCCATACCGACGAGCAGGCGGTTCGCATAGGAGACGACCACGTCGGGCGGGTGCCCCTCCACCGCGTACGCCCTGACCGCGGTACGCATCTGGCCCATGATCGTCGCGGCTCCGGCACTGTGTCCTTGCACGTCACCGATGACCACCGCCACCCGATCCTCGGAGAGAGCGATGACGTCGTACCAGTCACCGCCCACCTGCAGCCCCCGCCTGGCGGGCAGATAGCGGGCGACGGCGGTCCCCCCGGGCAGCTCGGGGAGGCGCCGCGGCAGCAGACTGCGCTGCAGCATCGTCGCGAGTTCCTGCTCGGCGTCGTGTGCGTGCGCACGCTTGAGGGCCTGCCCGACCAGCGCCGCGGTGGCGGTCAGCAGGGACCGCTCCTCGGGGACGAACTCGTGCGGCTGATCCCAGCCGACCAGACACACGCCCGCGGCCCGGCCCTTGGCAGGAAGCGGCAGGACGGCCAGACCTCCGGCGCCGATGCCTGCGAGGCCGGGTTCGAGGGCTGAGCCCGCGGGCCACAGATCCAGGCGTCCGTCCCGCAGAGCCGTCTGCAGGGTGGGCAGGGCGCTGACCGGTGCGTCGGGCCACTCCGAACGCCACTCGGAACGCCATGTCTCCGGCCAGGCGGCGGGCTGCGGCGGGTCGAGTACGGTGACCATGAGCCGGTCGTCCTGCAACTCGGCGAGCGCCACCCGGTCGGCGCCCAGCGGCTCACGCAGCGCGGTGACCACCACTCGGCCAACGTCAGGGACTGTTGCGGCATCGTCAAGTGCGGCAGTCAGCCACTGGATCCTGGAAACGTCATCGGCGCTCCGGCGCTGGACCGTGGTCGCCGTCACCACGCCCAGCACCTGCTCCGGTCGGTCGTCGGTGCTCGCCACCACCCGGCAACTCAGGCTCAGCCAGCGCATTTCACCCGTGGGGCGGCGGACTCGGAACTCCAGCTCCCGTCGGCCGAACGCCTGGGTGGACGGCTCCACGACCGACATCAGCGCGGGCATGTCCTCCGGGAGAGCATGCGCGAGCAGGGTGTCCGCCTTGCCGTCGAAGTCATCCGGCGTGATGCCGACCAGCTCGAGCAGCGTCTCGTCCGCCTCGATCAGGCCGGTATCCGGCACCAGGACGAAAGAGCCGACGCGCAGACTCCGCAGAGCGGGACTCAGCACCGCCGACGGCGTGGGTCGGCCGGCCCCGGCCTGGAGCATGGCGGCGACCGCGTCGGCGTACCGCTCCAGGAAGCGCCGTTGATCGGCCTCGAAGCCGTCCGCGGAAGCGCCCACGACGACGAGGCAGCCCAGCCGCCTGCCCTCCGTCCCTAGCGGCAGCGCGCCGAGCGACGCCTCCGCTCGCGGCGGCGTCGGCCCGCCCTCGGCGAAGGAGGCGAGTGCCGCGGGATTCAGCCACAGAGGCCGATCGGTGCGGAAGGCATGCGCCGCGGGTGAGCCACCGGACAGCGGCAAACACTCCGGAAGCCCGCACTCGGAAAGGGCGCATCCGGCCGTTTCCACCAATCGAAGCTCGTCATTCCCGACGCCGGGCACATAGACCACCGCCAGCGCCGCTCCGGCGAACGTCAGGGCCCGATCACTCGCGGCGTCCTCTGGCACCGGAGGCGGTGAACCGGTGTCTGCGGCGTCGGCCTCGAATACCTGCGGCTCCGAGACCCCGGCCCGGGCACGGCCGTCATGAGGCATGTCCGCAACCAACCTCCCGTCCATGCCGCAGGTGGTGCCGACAGGTTGAGATCGGGGCACCCACCTACCAGAGTCGCATATACGGGCCAACCGGACAGATTTGCTTGCTTGCCATCGCCGGCATTCATGCGGGGTTGCATGTGTATGCCAGGGCGTCGTCCGTCCCGTCGGCCGCGTCAGGTGGTGGAGTCCGGACGGTGGTGCTGCCGAGGGCCCGGCCACGGCGCAGCAAGCCGCCTCCTGCCAAGGGTGGCCCGCCGCGGGAAGGACGCTTCGAGGCCCGCAGTACAGCCACGTTCGGGGGTGTACTGCGCCTGACGTCGCTGGCCGGAGCCGCTGCGTTCGCAGATGACCGCAGCCGGTGCCACACTGACGACGTGGTCGTCTTGCCACGTCCACGCGCTCCAGGCGGACGTTGGGCATCGGCATCGCGGCCGCCTGTCGGCTGCTGGGCTTCGGGCCGACAGCACGCGTGGCATGGTGAGGAGGCCGGGTGTCGCCATGCTCGATGAGAGAGCCACCGGTGCCCGGCTGGTCGGGCCGAGTCCCCACCTCGCCGGGGCGGGCAACGCCGCCCCGCGGTCGGCGGAGCCGCAGCTGCCCGTGATGGCAGGGACCGGTATTCGCCTGGATCTCCATGCCGACGTGCCACCTGGCTCAACAGGCCTGCGCCATCGCGCCGCGTCATACGTGGCCCATACGGCCCTGCCGCCCCGCACACGAACCTTGACGCCCGCGCCGCACGCGAGCGGTCTCCCCACGCGCGCACCGTGTCGGCCAGACTTCGGGAGAGGCTGGTGTGGCCCCGCCGGCCCTCCATGAGCCGGTCGCCAACCACCTGACATACGCCGACGGGGCGCAGCACCCAGACCTCGTCCCCGACGGAGGCCGGTCTCAGGTAGCCGTGAGCGCTCCCTGGCCACGCAGGGGAAGGACAAGGGAGGTCTTTCACATGAAGGCCTGCATACGGGACGCGGTCATCGCCATGACCGCGGTCTCGACGGCCGTTGCCCTTGCGGCCTGCGGGCCGGGCGCCGGGGACGACTCCGACGGGGGAAACACGCCGACGATCGGGCTGCTGCTGCCGGACTCCACCACGGCTCGTTGGGAGACACGGGACAGGCCCTTGCTCGAGAAGAAGATCAAGGAGCTGTGCGACGACTGCACGGTCGAGCACGCCAATGCCAAGGGCGATGTGGCCACCCAGCAGGAGCAGATGGACTCGATGATCACCAAGGGGGTCGATGCCCTCGTGCTCGTGGCCGTGGACGCCAGATCGCTCGGCTCCGCGGTCAGGAAGGCGCACGCAGCAGATATCCCGGTCATCGCCTACGACCGCCTCGCCGAGGGCCCGATCTCGGGATATGTCTCCTTCGACGGCGAGGAGGTCGGCAGGCTCCAGGGCAGGGCCCTGCTGACGGCCATGGGCAACAAGGTGCCCGGCGCCCAGATCGTCATGATGAACGGCGATCCAATCGACCCGAACGCGGTGTCGTTCAAGAAGGGCGCACTGTCCGTACTCAACGGGAAAGTGAAGATCGGCAAATCGTACGACACACTCCAGTGGAGAGCGGAGACTGCGAACATGAACATGTCCGGCGCCATCTCCGCCCTCGGCGTCGGCAACATCGACGGGGTCTACGCCGCCAACGACGGCCTCGCCGCGGGCAGCATCTCCGCCCTCAAAGCGAACAAGGTCAACCCGCTGCCCCCCGTCACCGGGCAGGACGCCGAACTCGGAGCCGTGCGGCGTATTGTCGGCGGCGATCAGTACATGACCGTCTACAAACCGTTCGGCCCCGAGGCTTCCGCAGGCGGCGCCATGGCCGTGGCCGCAGCTCGCGGTGAAAACCTCGACCGGGTTACCACGGGCACGGTGAGGACCCCCAGCGTGAAGGCGGTTCCGGCCGTCATGCTGACCCCGGTGTCCGTGACCGTCGCCAATATCGAGGACACCCTGGTGAAGGACGGCGTGTACACGATCCAGCAGATCTGCACCCCCCAGCTCAGGGCCGCCTGCGACCAGGCCGGGCTGACCTGACGGGCCGGTTCCGACCAGGTCCGTGCCCCGGGAAGGAGATGGTTTCCGTGCCGACTCCCCCCTTGCTGGCGCTGCACGGCGTGTGCAAGCGCTTCGGCGTCGTCGAGGTCCTCACGGACATCGAGCTGGAGATTCACGCCGGTCAAGTCGTCGCTCTTCTGGGCGACAACGGGGCCGGCAAATCCACCCTGGTCAAAGTGATCTCTGGCGTCGCGCCGGCGGACAAGGGCGTCATCGAGTGGGAGGGCCGGACGGTCCACATCAGGCGCCCCTACGACGCCCGGGACCTCGGTATCGCCACCGTCTACCAGGACCTCGCGCTGTGCGGGAACCTCGACGTTGTCGGCAATCTGTTCCTCGGAAGGGAGATCCGCAGGTTCGGGTTCCTGGACGAGGTGGAGATGGAGCGTCGCACCAGATACCTGTTGGAACGCCTGACCAGGGGCATCCCCGATCTGCGCGGCCCCGTCGTCTCGCTGTCCAGCGGCCAGCGGCAGACCGTCGCCATCGCTCGCTCGCTCCTCGGCGAGCCGCGGGTCCTCCTCCTGGACGAACCGACCGCAGCACTGGGAATCGAGCAGACCACCGAGGTCCTGGACCTCGTCGACCGGCTGCGTGACCGCGGCCTGGGAGTACTGCTCATCAGCCACAACATGGGCGATGTGAAAGCTCTCGCGGACCGGGCCGCTGTGCTGCGGCTCGGTCGTAACAACGGCTTCTTCGACGTGAACACCACGTCTCACGAACAGATCATCTCCTCCATCACCGGCGCGGCGGAAAACGTGCCCCGCCGGACGACCCACCGGGAGGCGGGGTGGTGAAAGGGATGCGCGACATGGCGGACAACCCGCAGGCCGAACCCGCCACACCCACCGCCGAGGCCCGTCAGCCGCACCGCGCGCGGGCGGCCATCGCCCGTGCCATGGAGGCCTGGGTCGCCGTGTTCCGGCGCAAGCTGAGCGCCGGTGAACTGGGCGCGCTCCCCGTCGTCCTCGTCCTCGCCGCGGTCTGGATCATCTTCCAGGCCCTCAACGAAAACTTCCTCTCACCCCGGAACCTGTCCAATCTGAGCGTGGACATCGTGGGCACGGGTCTGATCGCGGTCGGCATCGTCTTCGTGCTGCTGCTCGGTGAACTCGATCTGTCGGTCGGCTCGATCAGCGGCCTCGCGGCGGCTGTCTTCGCCGTTCTGAACGTGAACAACGGCGTGCCGGAATGGCTTGCCCTGATCGTCGCGGTGCTCGCGGGTACCGCGGCGGGAACCGTCCAGGGCTACTCCTTCGCCAAGACCCGGGTGCCGGCGTTCGTCGTCACACTCGCGGGGCTGCTCACCTGGAACGGCCTCATGCTCTACATCCTGGGGACCAGCGGCACCGTCAACCTCGACGAGAACGGGCTCGTCGCCAAGCTGACCAGCTATTACTTCACCAACGACGGCGCCGCCTACGCAGTGGCGGCGGTCGCCACGGGCATGGTCTTCCTCATGTCCTACGTGGGTAGTCGGCGCCGCAAGTCCGTCGGCATGCCGCACCGCTCGCTGCGGGGAATCGCGCTGCGCACGGGAGCAGTCGCGGCGATCGCGTTCGCCACCGCGTATGTGCTCAACCAGTTCCAGGGCCTGCCGCTCGCCCTCCTGATCTTCCTCGTGGTGGTGGCCGGCCTCGACATCGTGCTCCGCCGCACGCACTACGGGCGGCAGGTCTACGCCCTCGGCGGCAGTGTCGAAGCGGCCCGTCGCGCCAGCCTCGGTGTGACGCGGGTGCAGACCGCGGTGCTCGCGGTCTCGGGCACCATGGCCGCGGTCGGCGGCCTGTTCCTGGCCTCGCGCATCACCTCGGTGAGCCAGAGTTCAGGCTCGGGCGTCCTGCTGCTCAATGCCATAGCAGCGGCCGTCATCGGTGGCACCAGCCTGTTCGGAGGACGCGGTTCGACCTGGTCCGCGGTGCTCGGCATGCTGGTCATCCAGTCGATCGCCTCAGGCATGGCGATCACGGACACCCCCACGGCCGTCCAGTTCGTGATCACGGGCGGGGTGCTCTTCGCCGCGGTGGTCATCGACTCACTGTCGCGACGCTCGCAGGAGGCACACGGGCGGGCCTGACATGATGGCTCCCCGCACGCTCCTCCCCATCACGTGCTGCCTGCCCGCCCTCTTTCTGAGCGGCTGGATCAACCGCCCCTTCAGGTCTTCCCGTACTCGTCGTGGCGGCGCAGCCAGAACATCTGCTCGCCATCCTCGTGGCGGCCCATCGGCGTCCGGTCGAGAAGCCCGTAGTAGGCCATGGCGAGCTCAAGGCCGCGCGCGGTGGTGACATACGTCCGGTAGACGGTGCCGTCCGAGATCGCGTAGGCGCTCAGCCCAGGCGCCTCGGTGACGTACCCGAGCACGTCCGTGCCGGACAGCTCCGCCATCTGCCTCACGATCGGCGGGATGTCGCCCTCGAGGAACGGCCTCAGCTCGTCCTCGGTGTTCAGGAAGCCGAGGTCGCGGTGGAAGTCGCCGCCGACGGTGGAGACCCAGTCGAAGCTCCAGCCCATCCGCTCCCGGTAGGCGAGGAGCTTGTCCAGTGGCGCCCGCGAGGAGCAGATCAGCGTCACGTCGCGGGCCTTGAGGTGGACCACGTTGGGGTCGAGGGTGTCCGCGATCGAGGAGCAGACCGTGCATCCGGCCTCGTACGGCGGGCCGAACATGAAGTGGTAGATGAGCAGCTGCGAGCGCTCGTCGAAGAGGTCCGCGAGCGACTTGGTCCCGTCCTCGGTCTCGAAGCTGTAATCCTTCTCGACCGGCACCCAGGGAAGCTCCCTTCGCTTCCGCGCGAGCTCGTCGCTGCGTCGGGTGAGTTCCTTCTCCTCCGCGAGCAGTTCCTGGCGGGCTGCCTCGAATTTCTCCTGTGTGCCGACCCTGTGCTCGGGCATGGCCTTTCCCTCCTGTGTGGGAGCCAGAACGCCGCATCGCGGCGGGCTGTCGCCCGCAGCGGCTGCCGGCAATGCCTGCACCGGCGTACCCGTCCGGCCATACGTCCACCGTACGCGCGCGGCGGCGGGCCTTCCCAGCGGAGGGCCCTGGCCGGCCGAGCCCGGTCGCCTCGCACAGACCGGTGAGGCGGTAGGCGAGGCGAGGACGGTCGCTTCGCCGAGTCCGTCGCTGGTGACCCGGACCAGGCCCGGCTGGTTGCCACCGCTGTTCGGAGCGAGCAGGAGTGTGCCCCTGTGTCCGATCCGAGGCTCCGTCAGGGTGGTTGTCGCTGCACACCAGTTCTGTCCGGCATGTTGCGGCGTTCTCGCCGATGCCCACACGCCACCACCGACAGGCCCCCGAAGCACCACCCTGAGGGGCGGTAGCACAACAACCCCGCCCAAGGCCTGCCCGGCGCTCCATCCTTGGACCGCCAACACACAGCGCGCCGCAAGCAGTTCGGCGGCATGCTCGAGATCGAGTTGGGCGGAAAACACGCTGTCCGGCAGGGGATGGTGACCTTGGCCGTCGAACGCCGGCGCCCCAGCCCCCACCTTCACTTCTCCCACACCTTTCCGTCACCTGACGGTCACGTGCCAGGTATGCTCCTGGGGCTCCATTCGCACCACTGAGGGGGGATTCCTCATGCGCATACGCTCTGCCCTGACTGCGGGCGCCGCTGCCGGCACGCTCGCCGCCGTTGTTGCCGCCCCGGCACAGGCCACCGAGTACTCTTCCGCGCTGAAAATAAAGGGCATCCAGTACGACGCGCCCGGTCGGGACTCCAACAGCTGCTCCACGGGCAATACCAAGGACGAGTACCTGACGATCAAGAACTACTCGGGCAGCACGACCGTGAACCTGAAGGGCTACGTGGTCAAGGACGCCGTCGGCAACCGGTTCGCCTTCACCGCGAACCACTACCTCCAGCCCGGCGACTACATCAAGCTCCGCGGCGGCCGCGGCACCGACTCCGACGCCAACAACGTCGTCTACCGCCAGAACTGCAACTTCATATGGAACAACGACAAGGACACCATCTACCTCTACAAGCCCTCCGGTGCCCGCGCCGACGTGCACTCCTACACCAAAACCGGCAACGACCCCGACGGCAACGGCTACATCACCTATCACGGCTGATCCAGCCGCCACGGCCCGCTGACCGCGCCCGCTTCTCATCGAAAGGGCGCGGCACCCGCCCCCGCAGTCCGGGCGCCGGCTCCCGGCCCGAGGTGCCGGGCTCCTGTGCGACGGGCCTGGTCGGGCCCGGCGCCCTGGATCGCCGCTGACGCCGCGATGGCGTCGAGGAGTCCTCCGGCGGCGTCCTGCCGGCCCCGCATTCGTGCGACTCGTTCCCAACGAGCATGGTAGTCGAGGTGTTCGAGTTCAACGTCCGACGATGCGCTGCGCGGCTCGTCATCGTGCACGAGGGCATTCCTGATGAAGTGACCCGCGAGGACAACGAGTTGGGTATGCGGCTGCAGTGCCCGCCGAGCGTCCCGCCGCCGGGAACGATCACCTTCAGTCGCTCACAAGGGCAGTTCGGCGCCGGCCTGCTCGCGCACCATGTAGGTGGCGTACCAGTCGGCCAGTTCGCGTCTTCCTCGCCGATGCGCCGCCAACGGCGCCGGCGAGGAGAACCGCAACGTCGCCCACATGGCCGCCCTGCTGGCAGGGCTGCCGACCAGCGTGCCCGGCGTCACCGTGAACCGGCTGTGCGCTTCGGGCCTCGAAGCGGTCATCCAGGCCGCCCGGGCCATCGCGGTCGGGGACGCCTCCGTCGCCGTAGCAGGTGGCGTGGAGTCGATGACGCGGGCGCCGTACGTGCTGCCCAAGTCGGACAAGCCGTTCCCGGCCAGGCACACGGAGTTGTACTCCACCACCCTGGGCTGGCGCATGGTCAACCCGAAGATGGACCCCCAGTGGACGATCCCGCTGGGCGAGTCGGCCGAACTCATCGCCGACAAACACAAGATCACCCGCGAGCAGCAGGACGAGTTCGCGCTGGACAGCCACCGGAAGGCCGCCAAGGCCCAGGAAGCGGGGCTGTTCGACGCCGAGATCGCGCCGGTCGCCGTTCCGCAGCGCAAGGGTGACCCGGTGGTCTTCGCGGCCGACGAATGCGTACGACCCGACGCCGCTCTTGCGGTGATGGCCAAGCTCAAGCCGTCCTTCCGCACGGAGCACGGCACGGTGACCGCGGGCAACGCCTCACCCCTCAACGACGGCGCCGCCGCCCTGCTCCTGACCGACGGGCTGGGCCTGCGCGCCCTCGGCCGTGAGCCCTTGGCCCGTATCAGCACCTCCGGGGTGTCGGCGATCGACCCGCACTACTTCGGCCTGGCTCCCGTCGAAGCCGTCAACAGCGCGCTCAGCAAGGCGGGAAGGGCCTTCGACGACCTCTCCGTCCTCGAACTGAACGAGGCCTACGCCGCGCAGGTGCTGGGTTCGGTGGCCGAGTGGCCCGAGTTCGACCCGGCCATTCTCAACCCGCAGGGCGGCGCCATCGCCCTCGGCCACCCCCTCGGCGCGTCCGGCGCCCGGCTCGCCGGCACCGTCGCCCACCAACTCGCCCGCCACGGCTCCGGAGTTGGTGTCGCCACCCTCTGCATCGGTGTGGGCCAGGGCCTCGCCCTCGTCCTCGTCCTCGTCCTCGTCCTCGAACGATAGAAACCCTGACGCCCGTTGGAGCCGCCCGTGCCCGCCTCCCGATTCCTGCACCACCACCTCGTCGGTCCGGCCGACGCACCACCGCTGGTCCTCGGCCCGTCCCTGGGCACCTCCAAGGCGGTCTGGGAGCCCCAACTGCCCGCCCTGACCCGCTGTTTCCGGGTGCTGCGCTTCGACCTTCCCGGGCACGGGGGCTCCAGCGCTGATCTCCTGTGCCATCCCGAGCCCGGCGGTACGACGGTCGAGGATCTCGGGGCGTTGGTCCTGGACCTTGTCGACCATCACGGCTGGGACCGGTTCCACTACGCGGGCATCTCTCTGGGAGGAGCCATCGGGGCCCATCTCGCCGCCCGTCACCCGAGCCGTGTCGCCTCCCTGGCCCTCGTCTGCTCCTCCGCGCACTTCGGGGCGCCGGCCCCCTGGCACGATCGCGCCGACCTCGTACGGCTCAAGGGCACCGCTCCCCTGCTGGAGACCAGCCCGAGCCGCTGGTTCGCCACCGCGGCCTTCGCCAACACCCCCTTCGGCCGCCGCCTGCTCGGCAACCTCGCCGATGCCGACCCGGTCGGCTACGCGGCCTGCTGCGATGCCCTCGCCGCATACGACCTGCGCCCCGACCTGGCCCGGATCACCGCCCCCGCCCTCGTCGTCGGCGGCTCCCACGACACGGCCACGCCGGTGGAGCACGCCCAGGAACTAGCTCCGTACTTCGCGGGTGACTGATTCAGGTGGAGCTGTGATCTGGCCGGTGTCCGTTTCGGGGGTGGCCGCGTTGATGGGGAGTGACGAAGTCTTCCCGGTCCCCGCGGCCACGGGCTGGGCGGCAGCCAACAGAGCCGCCGCGCATTCCTCGGTGAGGTCCTCTGCGTGCGGCGGCAGTGGCTGCCCGGCGCGCAGATGTCGGCGGACCACGGACAGCGGCAGGTCGATCAGGGCCAGGGTGATGCGCTCGTGGTCCTGTGGGCTCGCCACGCCGAGGGCTTCGGCGAGGGAGCCGAGGGAGCCGAACACGCGCTGGTTGCCCAGGTCAGCGCGCTCCTTGTGTTCCTCGGACCAGTCGGCGCGGCCGAACTCCTCGGCGCCGTAGAGGAGGAGCGAGGCCTCCTGCGGATGGGCGCGGCTCCAGGAGACGACATGCCGGGCGGCCGCGCGGGCGGCCGGGCGGGGGTCGGGGGCGCTGCTGAGCGCGGCGAAGTACCCCTCCTGGAAGCGCTCTACGGTACGCAGCCACACCTCGGCGAGCAGTGCCGTACGGCCGGGAAAGCGGTGGTACATGGACCCGCTCGGCGCGCCGATCGCCTGGGCGACGGCGGACATGGTCACGCCTGCCGGCCCGGCGGAGGCGGCCAGCCGGACGGCGGCGTCGAGGATCTGGTCGGTGTCGAAGCGGGGTGGTCTCGCCATGAATCAGAGAGTACCCTCCAGATTATTAGAGACTGCTCTCTAATAATCTGAGGGGAGGACGCATGGGCGTCTACAACGTGCACGAGCGCCTGCTGGCCGCCAAGGGGAGCGAGGTGGGCGCGCTCATCGACAGCCTGTCCGGCGGCGTGGTGGACCGGCTCTGGCCGCACCCGAACTGGCCCGCGGTGGAGTTCGATCGCCCACTGGCGGTCGGCGCGACCGGCGGCCACGGCCCGGTCCGCTACACGGTCACCGCGTACGTGCCCGGGACCTGGGTCCGCTTCACCTTCAGCGGGCCGCGCGGATTCCACGGCTTCCACGAGTTCGCGGTGCTGCCCGTCGATGAAGAACGCACCGTGCTGCGGCACACCCTCGCGATGAAGACCAGCGGCCTGGCACGTCTGACCTGGCCCGTGGCCTATCGCCCGATGCACGACGCCTGCCTGGAGGACAGCCTGGACTGCGCCGAGCTCGCCTGCACGGGCACGGTGGCCCGCCCGGCCCGCTGGACTCCGTACGTACGCCTGCTCCGCGCGCTCGCACGCTAGGTCCGTTCTTAGCGGGTAGTTCGTTCAGGTCTCTGGCCAGCGGGGATGTGTTGGTTCCAGCCCGAGGAGGTCGAGGAGATGGAGCTGGATGCCCTGGCTGATGACGATGGTGGGCGGGTCTGTGGCGCTGCCGACCCGCAGTCGCAGGCCGGACAGGTGGTAGAGGATCATCCGGCCGGTGGGTCGGATCATCTGGTTCCCCGGATACAGGCCCCGCATCTTCTGCGCGCCTCCCAGGGCCCGTCGGACCTGGCGCTCGATCAGGCAGAACACCAGCAGGGCCAGGCAGATCACGGTGACCAGTGCGGCGACCCTCTTGTTGTCCTGCACGAAGACCGGTGTGACGGCCAGGGGGCCCTTGAAGTCGCTGTAGCGGCGCTCGACCGCACCCTGGCCCTTGTAGCGCCGCAACACTTCGGCGGCGTCGGCTTGTTCGGGTGTGAGGGTGGTCAACAGCGCGTACCAGCCGTCGACGGCCGCCTCGGCTGCCAGGATGTCCTGGTCGAAGTACCAGGTGAGGGCGGGGCGGCCGGTGTCGTCGGTCGTGATGGACGTGCGCAGGCAGTCAGTGACCCGGCGGGTCCTGGTGATCACGCCGATGCGTGCGGCGATCTTCTCCACCGTGTTGTAATAGCGGCCGCCGGCCCCCTGCTGGAGCTTGTCGAGATCCTTGCGGGCCTTGGCCAGGCGTTTCTCGCGAGCCCGCTGCTGGCCCTTGGCATTGCCGGTGGAGTGCACCAGGATCCGGCGTACTCCCAGCTGAGGGTCGCGCTTGTGCGGCCCGGCAAGGACATGAATGTCCTCAAGGACCCGGTAGGTCTCGCATCGCTCGGCCGGGATGTTCTCATGCCGCTGAGGGGTGTAGTCCACGACGGTGGCCGCATCGAGGTCGAGGGCGGCATAGACCGCGTCATCGACCCTGGAAGCCGGGACGGGTGCGATGAAGCCGACCCCGGCAGCGATGAGGGCGGTGACGTTGCCATACGAGACGAGCTTGGAGTCCGCGATCAGCAGGAACTCCTTGGGGCCCGCTATCGCACGCAGGGCGTTCATGGCGCCGGTGACCTGGGAGATCTCCGTGGCCCCGCCGTCGATGACCCGGGACAGCAGCGGGATGCCGCCGTCGCCGGTCACCGCCAGGCCGGTCTGGACCTGCTTGAGGTCGTAGCGTCAGTCCTTGGGATGCCCGTGCTTGATACGGGGGTAATCCTCGTCCTGGTCATCGGCCGGATAGGCGCCGTGCAGGGACATGGACGTCACGTCCCAGTGGAACGTCGACACATCGATGCCGAACTCGCCGATCGCGCGGGCCGCGACGCTGTCGGTGATCTCCTCAAGGTGCGGGGCGATGGCGTCCAGTGCCCGGCCGAGGCGGTCGTCATTGAGCAGCTCCGGCTCTAGCCCGAACACTTCCTCCACCGCCCAGTCACAGACCCAGTCATCCACCCGCCACAGCGGGGCGGGCGCGGTCAGCCGGTTGGCAACCAGCGTCTCGATGACCTGGCCATGCGTCAGACGGGCGATGTCACGGCCCGGGCACATCCGGTCGACGGTCCCGGCCAGGTCCAGCCGGCGCAGAAACTCGGCAGCGACAGGCAGAGCGCCCAGACGCTTCTCCACCACGGCACTGACCACGCATTCCATGCGCGGCCGCAGAGTCCGTGTCCGCGGGGACCGGGAAGATTTCATCACACCCCATCAACGCGGCTACTCCCGAACCGGACACCGGCCAGACCACAGCTCCACCTGAATCAGCCACCCGCGAAGTACGGAACTAGCCGAAGGCATCCCACATGCTGTCCTGAAGATCATCGCCTGCGGACACCTCGCCACCGAACAGCCCCAAGCCCTCCAAGCCGCGCTCACCGCCCACCTGCCCGCGCACCGCACCGGGGACGGGACGCGGACTTCCCTGGTTGGAGGTCCAGCCCCGACTTGGCGACGAGGCCGTTGAGAGGCTTTGGCGGAGCACACCCGCGGTGACCGCCACGACCGGGGCGACGTAGCACGACCGGGGCGACGTAGATGGTGAACGCGGCGCGCGCCGGCCGAAGCGTCCGGCTGATGTGGAACGGAAAAGCGCTCAAGTAATGAGGATCAGGCGTGGCATCACACCGCGCCGTCCTCTGTCAGTCCCAGGGGGCGGCCGACCGCGCCCGCACCCAGATGTGGCTGTTCACTCCGGTCACGGCTGACGAGTTGTCCGGTGAGGACGGGAACGCAGGCGGGGAAGGCCAGAATCGCCGGCTCAGTAGAACGCCCCGAACTCGTCGTCAGCGGGCCCGCTGACGATGTGGGACACGGTCTAAGGTCATCCGGTGAAGAGTAGCGACGCGACGCGTTCCCAGGTCCTCGACGGCATCCGTCCGACGACGGCGCCCAGCAACTGGAGGGACCGTCTTCGCCTGTTCGGGTAC
The DNA here is from genome assembly GCF_042894545.1 of Streptomyces sp. NPDC001530. NCBI lineage: Bacteria > Bacillati > Actinomycetota > Actinomycetes > Kitasatosporales > Streptomycetaceae > Streptomyces > Streptomyces sp. NPDC001530. The sequence continues at coordinate 194,731 of NZ_JBIAVS010000011.1, read as the reverse complement.
GCCGGATGCCCCCGGACCGACATCCGCGAACGGCTGGTTCCCCCCTTCCCGAAGCCCGGGACCCGCGTCTGGGAGCTCATGGGCCTTAGCCCGACACCGGCGTACCGCGTCGCGAAGGCGATGGGCTGGCTGGGGCCGGTGCTCGTCGCCGTCTTAGCCGGAGCGATCCGCTTCTGGCGCCTCGGGCACCCGCGGAACATCGTCTTCGACGAGACCTACTACGCCAAGGACGCCTGGTCCTTACTGCGGCTCGGCTACGAGGGCACCTGGCCCGACCGCAAGATCGCCGACCCGCAGATCCTTGCGCACCCCCAGGTGATCCCGCTCTCCGACACCGGGGCCTTTGTCGCGCACCCGCCGACGGGCAAGTGGGTGATCGCCCTCGGCGAGTGGATGTTAGGCCTCAACCCGTTCGGCTGGCGCTTCATGACGGCGGCACTGGGCACGTTGTCAGTGCTGATGCTGTGCCGAATAGGACGCCGCCTGTTCCGGTCGACAGTGCTGGGCTGCATGGCCGGCGCGCTGATGGCGGTGGACGGTCTGCACTTCGTGATGAGCCGCGCCGCTCTGCTCGACCTCGTCGTCATGTTCTTCGTACTGGCGGCGTTCGGATGCCTGCTGATCGATCGGGACAGTGCGCGAGCCCGGCTCGCGGCAGCCCTGCCGGTGGGCGAGGGCGGCCACGCGCGCCCGGACCAGGACACCGGCGACCACGCCGGGACAGGAGTGCGCCCATGGCGGCTCACGGCTGGCCTCTTCCTGGGACTGGCGGCCTCGACCAAGTGGAACGGCCTGTACGTCCTGGCCTTTTTCATGGTCCTCACCGTGCTGTGGGACGTCGGCGCCCGCCGCGTCGCGGGGGCACGCCACCCCTACCGGACGGTACTGCGCAGGGATCTCGGCTGGTCGGTGCTGTCCGTCGTTCCGGTGGCCGTGGTGACCTATCTGGCGACGTGGACCGGCTGGTTCCTGTCCGACAACGGTTACGGGCGGCACTGGGCGGACGGCCGCGGTGGCACATGGTCGTGGATTCCCGCCCCGCTCCGCAGCCTGTGGCACTACGAGTACGGCGTCTACCAGTTCAATGTGGGACTGCACACTTGGCACCGGTACGAGTCCAACCCGTGGAGCTGGCTGGTCCTCGGCCGTCCTGTGGCGTTCTCCTATCAGTCGCCGAAACCCGGGCAGGACGGGTGCCACGCGGCGTCCGGCTGCTCGCAGGAGATCCTCGCACTGGGCACGCCGTTGCTGTGGTGGTCGGCATGCTGCGCACTTGTGTATCTGCTCTATCGCTGGGCGCTGCGCCGCGACTGGCGCGCGGGCGCCATCCTGTGTGCGGCGGGTGCCGGTTATCTGCCCTGGTTCCTGTACCAGGACCGTACGATCTTCTCCTTCTACGCGGTCGTCTTCGTGCCGTACCTGTGCCTGGCCGTGGCGATGATGCTGGGCGCGCTGCTGGGTCCTCCGGGGGCGACTGAGAAACGCCGCATACGGGGTGCGGTGGCTGCAAGCGCTCTCGTGTTGCTCATCGCCTGGAACTTCATCTATTTCCTCCCGATCTACACCGGGCAGACGATCCCGTATCCCAGCTGGCACGCCAGAATGTGGCTCGACACCTGGGTCTGAGGCTTACCTTGGCCGGGGGTTGGGAGCTGCTGCCGGGATAGTGAGCAGGAGCGACTTCTGGTGAGTGTGAGTGAGTGCTGGGGCTGGATGCGGTTGTTCCGCTGTGCGCCGGAGGGTCTCCTCTGTCATGGGGGTGTGTTCTGGCCCTTCGTTCCTCGAGAGGAGAACGGGGGTTCTTGGGTCGAATGGGTGACCTTTGCGGAGGGTGCTCGTTGACTGCGATGGCGGGGATCTTCGGCCGGGCGGGGTGAACGGGTGGGCGCGCTGCGTGAGTTGGCGGAATCCTTCGTGGTGCCCGGTCCCACCGGGGTGGCCGTCCGGGACCGGCTGCGGGTGTCGCAGGCGGACGCAGCGGTGCTGGCCGAGGTCGGCGGCTTCCTGGGTTCGCTGGCCGCAGCGGATCTCGCGGGGCGGTCCCGGCAGGGGCTGGTGCACGATGCGGCCTCATGGGCGGTGCGCAAGCGGGCACTGACGGGTAGGTCGTCGGCGCGCTGGGCGGGCAGCATCACCAAGGCCACCCACGATCAGTGGGCGCTGGCCCGGCGCGGGCAGGCGGCCTATGCGGGCTGGCTGTGGGGGCAGATCGCGTCGATCGAGGCGCGGCTGGCCCGGCCGCTGGGCTCCAGGGCGGACAAACGCGAAGGGCTGGCGCGCGGCTACGCCACGCGTGGTGAGTGGCATGCCAAGTCCCGCCGCCTGCAGACCTTGAAGGATCGCCTTGCTTTGCTGGAGGCGGACTGGAAGGCGGGCCGGGTGCGGGTGGTGCGCGGCGGCAAACGGCTCGCCAACACCCGCCACCACCTGGCGGCGGCCGGGCTGAGCGAGCAGGCGTGGCGACAGCGGTGGCAGGCGGAGCGGATGTTCCTGGCCGCCGACGGGGAGTCCGGCAAACGCTTCGGCAACGAGACCATCCGCCTCACCGACACCGGACAGGTCTCCCTCAAGCTCCCCGCCCCGCTGGCCCGCCTGGCCAACGCCCCGCACGGCCGGTATGTCCTGGATGCGACCGTGGCGTTCCGGCATCGCGGGCAGGAGTGGCGCGACCGGATCACCGCCAACCGGGCGGTGGCCTACCGCATCCACCACGACGTGGTGCGCGGCCGTTGGTATGTCACCGCCTCCTGGCAGCGCGCCGCTACCCCGGTGCTTCCGCTCGATGCGGCCCTGGCCCGGGGGGTCGTCGGGGTGGACATGAACGACGACCACCTCGCCGCCTGGCAGTTGGACGTGCACGGCAACCCGGTCGGCGAGCCGCAGCGCTTCTTCTACGACCTGACCGGCAGTACGGAGCACCGGGACGCGCAGATTCGGCACGCGCTGAGTCGGCTGCTGTACCACGCCCGCCGTTGCGGGGCCGCAGCGATCGCCATCGAAGATCTCGACTTCGCGGCGGACAAGAGCCGCGAGAAGCACGGTCGCAACAAACGCTTCCGCCGGCTGCTCTCCCGCTTCCCGACCGCGAAACTCAAGGCCCGGCTGGTCTCGATGGCCGCCGAACAGGACCTCGCCATCGTCGCGGTCGACCCGGCCTACACCAGCCGGTGGGGTGCCCAGCACTGGCAGAAACCGCTGACCGCACCGACTCGCAAGATTTCCCGGCACGATGCGGCGAGCATCGCGGTCGGGCGACGCGCCCTTGGACACCCGATCCGGCGACGGACGACACCGCCCCACGACGACCGGAGTGATCGTGGTGGGCATCGGACCGCCCAGGCCCGACGGGAGACCCGACGGCGTGAGGAAACCCGCCCCCACCCACCCGGACCACGCACCAGATGCGCGCCGCCCGGTGGTGGAGCGAAAGCGGGAGACCAGCGTGCCCAACACCGTTCGGGGCACGCGGCTGAGCATGGGTTCTGGCAACAGGACTCGCTCCCGCTCAGTCTTTAGGAACGGTCCGAGGCGTGATCCCGGTTGGTGGCGTTGGTCGGCGTCCATTGCGGGAGGAAGCGCAGCGCTTCCTGTGATGCGGGATCGGGTGCGGCGCCTTTGCCCGGACCCGCCACCATGCCCTTCACCTGGCCGCTGACCATGCACGGCTACGCCAACGGCCCCCTCACCACTACCGGGACCGGCCGCCGTCGCGTCGACGCCCTCACCAACGCGGCCTGTGCGACGGCACCCTCCGGCCGGTGACCGGCGAGGTGTTCCACGGGCTGGAGCGGATCACCGACGCGCACGGGCTGCTGGAGCCGGGGCACACACCGGCAAGATCGTCGTCACCGTCGACCACTGAGTGGTCGCACCGGCTCCCCCCACCTGCCCTCCACATCTTGCTCGTTCAGGGCGCGGAGGGCTCCGCGCGTTGCCCTGACGTCCCCGTACCGCCCTCGCGGGCTTTGTCGGTACGTCCTGACAACGCTGTTGACATCACCGATTGACGGCTCCATAGTACGTGCCACTAGAGCGCGCTAATAAAGCGCTCTAGTGAAGCGAACCGGTGGTCGCACCCACGACCGCCGCAGGCAGCGTTTCGCAACCTCACCGAGGCGCCCGTACTCCGCTCACCGGCTCCAGCGGCCGGGGGTGCTCCCCTTCCTCACGGCTGAGTGGCCTCACGCCCGGCCGCCGTCGTCCGAGAAGCCCTTCCTCACCACAGACCCCTCCCCGACCGCACAGCGAGGTGCAAGGGACATGCACAGAAACCACCGCGCGGCCGCCCTGGCCGCCGTCATCCTCACCGGCACACTGCTCGCCGCCGGCTGCGCCAGCAGCTCAGGCGGCAAGAAGTCCGAGGAAGGCGGCGCGGCCGCCTCGGCGGGCAAGGCGAGCACGCCCCGCATGACCGTGGCCATGGTCACCCACGCGGAGCCCGGCGACACGTTCTGGGACCTGATCCGCAAGGGCGCCCAGGCCGCCGCCGCGAAGGACAACATCAAGCTCGTCTACTCAAGTGACCCCAGCGGCGGCAACCAGGCCAACCTGGTACAGAACGCGATCGACCAGAAGGTCGACGGCATCGCGCTCACCGCCGCCAAGCCGGACGCCATGAAGGACGTGGTGGCCAAGGCCAGGGCGGCCGGCATCCCGGTCGTCGGATTCAACTCGGGCGTGGACGACTGGAAGAAGCTCGGCATGCTCGAGTACTTCGGTCAGGACGAGAACATCGCGGGTCAGGCCTTCGGCGAGCGGCTGAACCAGCTCGGCGCCAAGCATGCCCTCTGCGTCGTCCAGTCACAGGGACAGGTCGCTCTGGAAGCTCGCTGCGCGGGCGTGAAGAAGGGGTTCGCCGGCAAGACGGACACCCTCTACGTCAACGGCACCGACATGCCGTCCGTGAAGTCGACGATCAACGCCAAGCTCAAGCAGGACAGCTCCATCGACCAGGTGGTCACCCTCGGCGCCCCGTTCGCGCTGACGGCCATACAGTCGGTGTCCGACGCGGGCAGCAAGGCGAAGGTCGCGACCTTCGACCTCAACAAGGACCTGGTCAAGGCCGTCCAGAGCGGCCAGGTCGAGTTCGCCGTCGACCAACAGCCCTATCTGCAGGGCTATCTGGCCGTCGACGCTCTGTGGCTGTACAAGACCAACGGGAACTTCAGCGGCGGCGACACATCACCGGTGCTCACCGGGCCGGCCTTCGTCACCAAGGACAACGTCGACCAGATCGCCGAGTTCGCGGCGAAGGGGACGCGATAGCCACGGGGGCAGTGTGACCGGCCGGCATCGCGTCCGTGGTGCCGGCCGAGTCCTGCGCAGCGCGCCTCGCCGCGGACCGCGTGGCCCGAGCCGGCCTCAGGCCCGCGCCTGCGGGGGCGCGCCGCTGGTCCCCCGGATCACCAGCTTCGGGTCCAGCACCGCCTCCCGCGGCTCCACGCCCTCGTTCTCCAGTCGCTCCACCGCGAACCGCACTGCGTGCTCCGCCATGAGCACCGCGTCCTGACGCACGGTCGTCAGGCCAATCGGCATCAGGTGGGAGAGATGACTGTCGTCGTATCCGACGACGGACATGTCCCGCGGGACCTCGACCCCTGCCCGCGTCAGGGCCATCAACAGACCCCACGCACAGCGGTCGTTGCCCGCGAGGACCGCGGTCGGCAGGGGTTGTCCCTGGTCGCGTTCCGCGAGGAGCATCCGGCCCGTCTCGATGCCGGACTCCTCGGTGTGGTCGCCGGGGATCACCCGCACCTCGGGCTGCAGCCCGTGGCGGCGCATCGCGGCCCGGTAGGCGCGGCGCCGCTCGGCCGAGCCGGGGCCGCGGCCGCCGTCGATGTGCACGATCCGACGGTGTCCCAGTTCGACGAGGTGGTCCATGGCCTGACGCACGCCCTTGCCCTCGGCGGAGTGTACGAAGTCGACGTGGGCGTGGGGCACTCGCCGGCTGACCGACACGGTGACGGTGCGGCGCCCGAGCTCGCCGAGGTAGGTGGGCTCCGCGTCGGAGCCGAGCAGGATCACCGCCTCGCAGCGGTGGCTGAGCAGCGCCTCGATCGCTTTGGCCTCCTCGCGGCTCTGGGTGGCCGCGGAGAGCAGGACGTCGTAGCCGAGCCGTTCGGCCTCCGGATAGATGCCCGCGATGAGGTCCGAGTGGAACGTCTGGTGCACGGTGAACATCACGCCGAGTGTGCGGCTGCGGCCGCGGGCCAGCAACCGGGCCGCGTTGTCGGGGTGATAGCCGATCTCGTCGGCGACGCGCAGGACCCGCTCGCGGGTCTCCTGGCCGGCTCCCGGCAGGCCGCGGAAGATGATCGAGACGAGCGCCCTCGACACGCCCGCCTTCGCGGCGACGTCCGCCATCGTGGGCCGCTGCTTGGACGACGCATCCACCTGTGAACCACCCTTCGACGCGCCCCACCTTACGGCCGGCCGCGAAATCTCGCGGTAACAAGCTATTGACATGACATTTGGACAGGGGTCATCGTACTCGCCTAGAGCGCGCTAGTAGAGCGCGATAGTTCAAGTTCTCCCCGGAAAACTCCCCCGTGTCTCCGGAGCGAAGGGAAGCAGCGTGATCCCGTTCGAGGTGCTGACCATGGGCCGCGTGGGAGTGGACGTGTATCCACTCCAAACAGGCGTGGGGCTGGCTGAGGTCACGTCGTTCGGCAGATATCTGGGTGGCAGTCCGACGAACGTGGCCGTGGCCGCCGCGCGTTACGGCCGCTCGTCTGCCGTGATCACGAAGAACAGCCGACCACCGGCTTCAACTTCCCCACCTCCAACTGATCTCCGCACCCCTGTCCCTCTTTCCTAAGGACACGCCATGGCAACGGCGCCATCCTCCCTCCGCACCACCGCGGGCAACCTGTGCCTCGGCTCCGCCCCCGACTCCTGGGGAGTCTGGTTTCCCGAGGACGAGCACCAGGTGTCGTACACCCGCTTCCTCGACGAGCTCGCGCAGGCCGGCTACAAGTGGCTGGAACTCGGGCCGTACGGCTACCTCCCCACCGACCCGCAGAAGCTGAAGGAGGAGCTGGACGCCCGCGGCCTCCAGGTCTCCGGCGGCACCGCCTTCGGCGCGTTGCACCGCCCCGAAGCGTGGGACGGGATGCTCGCGCACGTTCGCCAGGTCGCCACGCTGACCGCCGCCGCGGGAGCACACCACCTCGTTCTCATCCCGCCCATGTACCGGGACGAGAAGACCGGCGCGTTCACCGAGTCGCCCGAACTGACCGCCGAGCAGTGGGCCGGCTTCGGCCGGAACGCCGACCGGCTCGGCAAACTGCTCCTCGACGAGTACGACGTACGGCTCGTCATCCACCCGCACGCCGACAGTCACATCCAGACCCAGCCGGAGATCGAGCGGCTGCTCAACGAGTCGGACGGCCGCTATACCAATCTCTGTCTGGACACCGGGCACGTCGCCTACGGCGGCGGTGACAACCTCGACCTGATCCGCCGCTTCGGCGAGCGCGTCGGCTACGTCCACATCAAGCAGATGGACCCCGAGGTACTGGCCCAAGTCGCCGCCGAGCACCTGTCGTTCGGCGAAGCCGTCAAGCGCGGAGTGTGCGTGTCGCCTCCGGCCGGTGTGCCGAATCCCGCCGACGTGGTCACCGAACTCTCCCGTCTCGACGCCGAGTTGTTCGTGATCGTCGAGCAGGACCTCTACCCGTGCGCTCCCGGTGTGCCGCTGCCCATCGCGGTCAGCACGCGTGAGCACCTGGCCGGCTGCGGCCTCACCGGAACCCGACAGCCCGAACATCAACCGGTAGGAGGCGGCCATGGACGTCAGGGACGACGCGACTCAGGCCTCCGCCACCGCCGGCACGGGCTCCTCCTCTCGGGCGGTCTCCCGGCGGCTGCGGCTCATCACCGTCATCGCTACCTTCGGCGGACTGCTCTTCGGCTACGACACCGGCGTCATCAACGGCGCACTGCCGTATATGACCGACGACCTGGGTCTGACCCCGGTCACCGAGGGCATGGTCACCAGCTCGCTGCTGCTCGGGGCCGCGCTGGGCGCGGTGACGGGCGGGCGGTTGTCGGACGCGCGCGGACGGCGCCGAACGATCCTCACGCTCGCCGTGGTGTTCTTCGTCGGCGCGCTCGGCTGCACGCTCGCGCCGAACACGGCGGTCATGGTGGTGGCACGGTTCGTGCTCGGCCTCGCGGTCGGCGGCGCGTCGGTGACCGTGCCGGTCTACCTCGCGGAGATCTCGCCCGCCGAGCGGCGCGGCGCACTGGTCACCCGCAACGAACTCATGATCGTCAGCGGCCAGTTGCTCGCCTTCACCTCCAACGCGATCATCGCCCAGGTCGGCGGCGAGTCCGGCGGCGTGTGGCGCTGGATGCTTGTCCTCGCTACTCTCCCAGCCGTCGTGCTCTGGTTCGGCATGCTGGTGATGCCGGAAAGCCCGCGCTGGCTCGCCTCGCAGACCCGGTTCGGCGAGGCTCTGGAGGTCCTCAAGCAGGTGCGGTCCCAGCAGCGGGCCGAGGCCGAGCTGGCCGAGGTGTCCGCGCTCGCCGTCAAGGAGGAGCAGGAGAAACTCGGCGGCTGGCAGGACATGAAGGCCACGCCGTGGGTGCGCAGGCTGATGTTCATCGGCTTCGGCATCGCCATCGTGCAGCAGATCACCGGCGTCAACACGATCATGTACTACGGCACCCAGATCCTCACCGACGCCGGATTCGCCTCGGACAGCGCGCTGACGGCGAACATCGCCAACGGCGTGATCTCCGTGCTCGCCACGTTCGTCGGTATCTGGCTACTGGGACGGGTCAACCGCCGCCCGATGCTGATGACCGGTCAGATCGGCACCACGGCAGCCCTGTTGATGATCGGTGTCTTCTCGCTGGCGCTGCCGTCCGGTGACGGCCGGGCCTACGCGGTGCTGGCCATGACCGTCACCTTCCTCGCCTTCCAGCAGGGTGCGATCTCGCCGGTGACCTGGCTGATGCTGTCGGAGATCTTCCCGATGCGGATGCGCGGCTTCGGGATGGGCGTCGCGGCCGTGGTGCTGTGGCTGACCAACTTCGTGATCGGTCTGGTGTTCCGCTCGCTGGTCGACGGGATCGGGATCTCCAACACCTTCTTCCTGTTCGTGGTGGCGGGCGTCTTGTCCCTCACCTTCGTCAAGCGCTACGTCCCCGAGACCAAGGGCCGCAGCCTCGAAACCCTCGAAGCCGAACTCCGAGCGCGCTTCTCCTGACCCTCTCCACCCAAGGATTCGACATGACCGTACGTGTAGGTGTCATCGGCGCCGGAATGATCGGCCAGGACCACATACGACGACTCACCGACGTCGTCACGGGCGCACACGTCACCGCGGTGACTGACATCGACCAGGCCCGCGCCGCCGAGGTGGCCACCCTCGTCGGTGCCGCCGCGCTGCCGACCGGCGCCGAGCTCGTCGCCTCCCCCGAGGTGGACGCCGTCCTCGTCACCTCCTGGGGTCCCACCCACGCCGAGCACGTCCTGAACGCCGTGGCCGCCGGCAAGCCGGTGTTCTGCGAGAAGCCCCTCGCCACGACCGCCGAGGACTGTCTGCGCATCGTCGAGGCCGAGCGCGCGCACGGCCGCCGCCTGGTCCAGGTCGGCTTCATGCGCCGCTTCGACGTGGGCTACCGCCAGATGAAGGAGGTCCTCGCCTCCGGCTCCCTCGGCACCCCGCTGATCGTGCACTGCGCCCACCGCAACCCCACCGTGCCGGACTCGTACACCTCCGCGATGGCAGCGCAGGACACGGCCGTACACGAGATCGACGTCCTGCGATGGCTGCTCGACGACGAGATCGTCTCCGCGCAGGTGATCACCCCGCGCGCCACGAGCAAGCGGTTCGGCCACCTCAAGGACCCGCAGATCATGCTCTTCGAGACCGCGAACGGCGTCCGTATCGACCTGGAGGTCTTCGTCAACTGCCAGTATGGCTACGACATCCAGTGCGAGACCGTGGCCGAGAAGGGCCTGGTCCGGCTGCCCGACCCGGCCGCCGTCGCCGTCCGCACCGCCGGACGTCACGGCACCGGCGTCCCGCAGGACTGGAAGGGCCGCTTCGCGGACGCCTTCGACACCGAGTTCCGCGAGTGGATCGCCGCCGTCGAGGCCGGCACTGAGCCCACTGGCCCGTCCGCCTGGGACGGCTACGCCGCCACCGTCATCACCGACGCCGCCGTCCGCTCCCTGGACACCGACGGCTCCGTCGTCACCGTGGACATGAAGCCCCGCCCCGCCTTCTACGGAGGCACGGCATGAAGATCGCCCTCGACCCGTACATGTTCCGTGCTCTGCCCATCGACGACATGGTGCGTACGGTCGCCGAACTCGGCTACGAGTACATCGAGTTGTCGCCGCGCAACGACTTCATGCCGTTCTTCCTGCATCCGCGGGCGGACGACGAGCGGATCGCGCTGCTGAAGAACTCCCTGCGTACGCATGGCGTCAAGCTGTCCTCCGTACTGCCGCTGTACAAGTGGTCCTCGCCCGACGAGACCGAGCGGCAGTCGGCCGTCCGCTACTGGAAGCGGATGATCGAGATCACGGTCGAGCTCGAATGCCCGCTGATGAACTCGGAGTTCAACGGCCGACCGGAGCGCGCCGCCGAGAGCGAGGCCGCCTTCTGGCGCTCCATGGAGGACCTGCTGCCCGTCTTCGAGCGCGAGGGTATCGCCCTCAACCTGGAGGCCCACCCGGACGACTTCTGCGAGGAGAACACCCCCGCCGTCGACCTGGTCCGCGCGATCAACAAGCCCTGGGTGAACTACCTTTACTGCGCCCCGCACTCCTTCCACCTCTCCGGGGCTTCGGAGGTCGGGGCGGACATCGCGGCGATGATGCGCTACGCGGGCGACAAGCTCCAGCACGTGCACGTCGCCGACTCCTTCAACCACAAGGGCTCCTCCGGCCTGCGCTACATCCTCAACCCGCCCGGCACCGCCGCCCGCATCCACCAGCACCTCGACATCGACCAGGGCGAGGTCGACTGGGACGCCTTCTTCGGCACCCTGCGCGACCTGAACTTCGACGGCGTCGCCACGGCCTGCGTCTTCGCCTGGGAGGAACGGGCCAGGAAGTCCTCGGCGTTCATGCTGGACCGCATCACCAAGGAGCTCGCCGCGTAACGGAGACGCGCATGCTCGCGGTCGCCCCTTCCGAGGTGGGGCGGTGCGGCGGCCAAGTGCTCCAGGGCCGTCGAGACGCCCGCCTGTCCATATAGCCCGTGCGGGCGGGGTATATGCCGACATACATCACATAGAGATCTCTTGCTGACATAGTGCGGCCATGGAGATCACGCCCTCTGGCATCCGAGTCAGCCGTACGACCGGGAGCCGCGTGCCTCCACCGACCGGCCGCCGCGTCCATCGGGCGATGAGGAGCCGCGTGCGCCGGCCGATCCATGCATGCCGCTACGCCTGCCGGTTCCTCCGGTGAAGGCGCCGTTCACGAGGACCCCACAGGAACCGGCCCCAAGGGACGGTGCTTCCCATGGCCTGCGTAACCGCCGCACGGCCCTCGCCCTCGCCTTCACCGGTGCCGTCGGGATCACCGGTGCCGCCGTCCTCGTCGGCGTGCTCCCCGACGAGGGCCACTCCCCCGCGCCCGGCCCCTCCGCCGCCTCGTCCGGCGCGGCCCCGTCCCCGGGCGCTCCAGGCATCGGCGACCCGCTCGTGCCGCTCGACGGCAACGGCGGCTACACGGTCCGGCACTACACGCTCGACTTCGACTGGCGGGCTCCCAAGACGCCCTTCCGCGCCGGCGCCACCCTCAGCGCCACCTCCACGCAGGCCCTGTCCCGCTTCGACCTCGACTTCGCGGGCAACACGTTGCACACGGTCACCGTCGACGGCGCACCGGCGACCGCCGTACGCCACGGCGACGAACTCGTCGTCACCCCCGCGAAGCCGATCCCCCACGGCAGCACCTTCACCGTGCGGGTCTCCTACACCGCCGACCCGACGCAGCGACGGCACCGGGACGACGCGATCCAGGACTACGGCTGGGTGCCCACGGCCGACGGCACCGTGCTCTATGCGCAGCCCAACGGTGCCAAGATGATCTTCCCGGCGAACGACCATCCGAGCCTGCGGGCGCCGGTCACCTTCCGGATCACCACCCCACCGGGTCTCAGCGCAGTGGCCAACGGCCGGCTCGTGGACCGCGCCCGGCGACCCGACGGACGGGTGCGGTGGACGTACGACTCCGAGCAGCCGGTCGCGGCGCAGCTGGTCCAGGTGGCGATCGGGAAGTTCGCCTTCGTCGACAGCGTCGGCCCACGCGGGCTTCCCGTCCGGGACGTGGTCCCGCATCGCCTGGTCACCGACACCGAGGCGTACCGCTCGCTCACCCCCGAGCACCTGGCCTGGCTGGAACGTCGGCTCGGCCCGTACCCCTTTCGCCGCTACGGCGTGCTGGTGGGGGACACCGACCTGCCGGTGGCGCTGGAGACGCAGTCGCTGTCCGTCGTACCGAGTGCCGCCCTGCTGGGTGACCGGGTCGACGCCGAGCGCGACCTCGTGCACGAGCTGACCCACCACTGGACCGGCGACAGTGTCGCCATCCGGCGCTGGTCAGACCTGTGGCTGAGCGAGGGCCACGCCCGCTTCTACGAGCGTCTCTACTCCGACACGCACGGCGGCGCCGCCATCGAGGACGCGATGCGGGCGGCGTACGAGCAGCACGACCAGTGGCGTCACGACGACGGGGCGCCCGCCGAACCCACCGAGCCGACCCTGTTCAAGCGCATGCGGTACGACGGCTCGGCGCTGGTGCTCTACGCCCTTCGGGAGAAGGTCGGCGAGCAGACCTTCGACAGGATCGAGCGGTCCTGGGTGACGAAGTACCGGGGCCGGGCCGCGGGCACCCGGGACTTCGTCGCGCTCGCGTCCCAGGTCGCCGGCGAAGACCTCAATCCGTTCCTGACCCCGTGGCTCTACGGGGCGCACACCCCGCCCATGCCGGGGCACCCCGACTGGCAGGTGAACCCGGTCCAGGACTGAACCGTCACCCCGCCGGTGCCGGACCGTACCGCGCGGTACGGGCGACCGGCGTCGACTCCCCGCCGGAGCGAACGTGCTGCCGCCGACCGGGTGGCCTCTGCCGTGAGGCTGGTCCACGCCGGTGACGCTCGGCGCGACACGGCGTGACGGGCACGGAAGCGTACGAGGGGTGGCGTGAAGGGCAACTCCCTTGTCCTTATGCGACGAGCATGATTGCGACGAGCATGTTGGAGACCCTTGCAATGAGAAAACCTGTCGCCCCCCGTGTCACCAGCGCAGCCGTGTGCGGATGCCGCCGGATCGTCTGCGTGACCGCATCAGCGGCGGTCCTGATGCCACTGCTGATCGGCCCGCCGGCCTTCGAGGTGGCTGCCGACCAACGCCTGCAGAACGCCTTCGCGGCCGCCGCGGACGAATACCACGTGCCGCGAAGTGTGCTCATGGGCGTGTCCTATCTGCAGTCGCGATGGGACTCCCATCCGGGCGCCCCGAGCGTCGTCGGCGGCTACGGGCCCATGCACCTGGTGGACGCCCGCCCGGCCCCGGCGGCGCCGCCGCCCCGCGGGAGTACCCCGCCGCCCGCGGTCGCGGCGGGGCCGCCGGGCTCACCCGAGGCGAACTCCTCGGGCAGCCGCTCCGAGCAGCGGGCGGACCTGCAACACGCCGCCCGCCTGATCGGGGCCCCGGCGGGGCGGCTGCGGACGGACGCTGCCGCCAACGTCCGCGGCGGGGCGGCACTCCTGGCGGCGGCGCAACGACAGCTCGGCAAGCCGCTCAGCCCCAACCCGGCGGACTGGTGGGAGGCGGTGGCACGCTTCCCGGGCACGGACGACACCACGGTGGCGGCGACGTACGCGAACGACGTCTTCGCGGTGATCCGCCAGGGAGCGCACCGCACCACCGACGCGGGGCAGCACCTCACCCTCCCCGCCAACCCGGCGTTGCGCGCCCACATCCCGCAGGGCGCAGGGCAGCCGAAGGACGTCGAGTGCCCGGCGGAACTGTCCTGCTCCTGGCTCAGCGCGCCGTACGTCGAGCTCGAGGACGACGACTACGGCAACCACGACCTGGCCGACCGCCCCAGGGACCAGAAGATCGAGTACATCGTCATCCACGACACCGAGGCGCCCCTGCTGTCCATGCTGAAGACCGTGCAGGATCCGACGGAGGCGTCTTGGCACTACTCGGTCCGCTCCAGTGACGGCCACATCACCCAGCACGTCAGGACCAAGGACACGGCCTGGCACTCCGGCAACCAGTTCGTGAACGCCCGCTCGATCGGCATCGAGCACGAAGGGTTTCTCACGCAACCCAACGCCTGGTACTCGGAACAGATGTACCGGGCCTCGGCCCGCTTGGTGCGTTACCTCGCGAAGAAGTACGGCGTCCCGCTCGACCGGCAGCACATCTTCGGTCACGACAACGTGCCGGCCCCGACCGCCGGCAGCATCCCCGACATGCACGACGACCCCGGCCCCTTCTGGGACTGGCGGCACTACTTCGACCTCCTCGGCGCGCCGCTGCGTGCCACGGCCGGACCGGACAGCGACATGGTGACCGTACTGCCGGACTTCGCCACCCACAGACCGCGGTTCACGGGATGCGGCGGGAGCGGTGTGCCGTGTACGCCCCACGGCTCCAGCGCCGTCCGCCTCCACACCGAGCCGGACGACAACGCCCCGCTGATCCAGGATCCGGGCCGGCGCCCGAACGGCGACGACTCCACGGAGGACGTCAACGACCTGGGGTCGCGGGTGTCCGCCGGCCAGTCCTACGCGGTCGCCGAACGCAGCGGCGATTGGACGGCGATCTGGTTCCAGGGCCACAAAGCGTGGTTCAGGAACCCGAAGAATCACCCGACAGCCGTCGGTGCGAAGGGCCGGATGGTGACTCCGAAGGAGGGCCTGAACGAGATCCCGGTGTACGGGCGTGCCCTCCCGGAGGAGAACGCCTACCCGGAGGGGATGCCGGAGCAGCCCGAGTCGCCGCTCCCGTACAGCCTCCTCGCGGGCCAGCGGTACGTGACACGGTCCCAGCTGACCGGTTCCTACATCGACCGGTCGTCCTACGGCGACACACCGAGCCCGGTGGTGAAGGGCCGGGAGAAGTACTACGAGATCCAGTTCGGCCACCGGCTCGCCTACGTCCGCGCGAGCGATGTGGACGTGGTGACCGCACGAGCCAGGTAGGACCGCCGTCAGGACACGCGGCGCGGCCTCCCTGGCGATGACAGACCGAAGCCGGAGTCTGCGCATCACGGGCGGCGGGTCAAGAACGACTGGCTCAGGACCGGCCCAGCCAAGCGGTTGGCTGCGGGGCACTGTGCCACTGAGAACGTCCAGGCCGGCCCGGGTGGGCCGGCCTGGACGTTCTGATCAGAACGGTCAGACGACGTCGAACCGGTCCAGGTTCATGACCTTGTCCCATGCGGCAACGAAGTCCTTCACGAACTTCGCCTTCGCGTCATCGCTCGCGTAGACCTCCGCGAGCGCGCGCAGCTCGGAGTTCGAGCCGAAGACGAGGTCGGCACGGCTGCCCGTCCACTTGACCTCGCCCGTGGCCGCGTCGCGACCCTCGAACGTGTTCTGGTCCTCGGACGTCGCCTTCCACGTCGTACCCAGGTCGAGCAGGTTGACGAAGTAGTCGTTGGTCAGGGACCCGGGAGCCTCGGTGAGGACGCCGAGCGACGACTGCTGGTAGTTCGCGCCGAGGACGCGGAGGCCACCGACGAGGACCGTCAGCTCGGGGGCGCTCAGGTTCAGCAGGTTCGCCTTGTCGATCAGCAGGTACTCGGCCGGCAGGCGGTTGCCCTTGCCGACGTAGTTGCGGAACCCGTCGGCCTTCGGCTCGAGCGCGGCGAACGACTCCACGTCCGTCTGCTCCTGCGACGCGTCCGCGCGGCCCGGCGTGAAGGGGACCTCGACGTCGAAACCGGCGTCCTTGGCGGCCTTCTCGACGCCCACGGCACCGGCGAGCACGATCAGGTCGGCCAGCGAGACCTGCTTGCCGCCGGTCTGGGCGGCGTTGAAGGACTCCTGGATGCCCTCAAGGGTCCGCAGCACCGTCGCCAGCTCGTCGGGCTCGTTGACCTCCCAGCCGATCTGCGGCTGGAGGCGGATGCGCGCACCGTTGGCGCCGCCGCGCTTGTCGCTGCCGCGGAAGGACGAGGCCGACGCCCACGCGGTGGACACCAGCTGGGACACCGTGAGGCCCGAGGCGAGGATCTGGCCCTTGAGGGAGGCGATGTCCTCGGCGCCGACAAGTTCGTGCGTCACCGCGGGCAGCGGGTCCTGCCACACCAGCGTCTCGGACGGGACCTCCGGGCCGAGGTAGCGCACGACCGGGCCCATGTCGCGGTGGGTCAGCTTGAACCACGCGCGGGCGAAGGCGTCCGCGAACTCGTCGGGGTTCTCGTAGAAGCGACGCGAGATCTGCTCGTAGGCCGGGTCGAACCGGAGCGAGAGGTCGGTCGTCAGCATCGTCGGAGCCTTGCTCTTCGACGGGTCGTGGGCGTCGGGGATGGTGCCCGCCCCGGCGCCGTCCTTCGCCACCCACTGGTGGGCGCCGGCCGGGCTCGTCGTCAGCTCCCACTCGTAACCGAACAGGTTCTGGAAGAAGCCGTTGCTCCACTGGGTCGGCGTGCTGGTCCACGTGACCTCGAGGCCACTGGTGATCGCGTCGCCGCCCTTGCCGGTGCCGTAGGTGCTCTTCCAGCCCAGGCCCTGCTCCTCGAGCGGGGCGGCCTCGGGGTCGGCACCGACGTGGTCCGCCGGGCCCGCGCCGTGGGTCTTGCCGAAGGTGTGGCCGCCCGCGATCAGGGCGACGGTCTCCTCGTCGTTCATCGCCATCCGGCGGAACGTCTCACGGATGTCACGGGCCGCTGCGATCGGGTCCGGGTTGCCGTTCGGGCCCTCCGGGTTGACGTAGATGAGGCCCATCTGGACCGCGCCGAGGGGGTCCTCCAGCTCGCGGTCGCCGGTGTAGCGCTGGTCGTCGAGCCAGGTGGTCTCGGGACCCCAGTAGACGTCCTCGTCGGGCTCCCAGACGTCCGGACGACCGCCGCCGAAGCCGAAGGTCTTGAAGCCCATCGTCTCCAGGGCGACGTTGCCGGCGAGGATCATGAGGTCGGCCCACGAGAGGTTCTGGCCGTACTTCTTCTTGACCGGCCACAGCAGGCGGCGGGCCTTGTCGAGGTTGCCGTTGTCCGGCCAGCTGTTGAGCGGCGCGAAGCGCTGCTGCCCGGCCCCGGCGCCGCCGCGGCCGTCGCTGATCCGGTAGGTGCCCGCGCTGTGCCACGCCATCCGGATCATGAGCGGGCCGTAGTGGCCGAAGTCGGCCGGCCACCAGTCCTGCGAGGTCGTCAGCACCTCGGCGATGTCCCGCTTCACGGCCGGGAGGTCGAGGGCCTTGAACGCCTCGGCGTAGTCGAACTCCTCGCCGAGGGGGTTGGCCACGGCGGGGTTCTTGGCAAGGATCTTCAGGTTGAGCCGGTCCGGCCACCACTGGCGGTTTCCGCCGCCCTGGGTCGGGTGCGCGGCGCGCCCGTGCGCGACCGGGCAGCCACCTCCGTCCTCCGTCTTCGCGTCTGTGACGATTGCGTCGTGGTTCTCAGACATGGGAATCCTTCCGAACTGGGCGGATCACGGTGCTCAGGAACTGCGGGCGGTGGAACAGTCGGGGCACAGGCCCCAGTAGATGACCTCGGCCTCGTCGATCGAGAAGCCGTGGTCGTCGGACGCGGTCAGGCAGGGGGCTTCGTCGACCGCGCAGTCGACGTCGGCGACGACACCGCACGACCGGCACACGACGTGGTGGTGGTTGTCCCCGATGCGCCCCTCGAACCGGGCCGGGCTGCCGGCCGGTTCAATGCGCCGTATGAGTCCCGCCGAGGTGAGTGCGTGGAGGGCCTCGTACACGGCTTGAAGAGAGATATGGCCTACGCGATCGCGCACCCCGGAGGCGATCGCCTCGACACCGAGGTGGTCGCCGTGCCGGACGGTCTCGAGCAGCGCGACGCGGGCGGCCGTCACCCGCAGGCCGGCACCGCGCAGCTCTTCGGCGGTGGTCGGAGTCCGGGGTGCAGTCATGGCGGCAAAGCTACACCCATAAACACGAACGATTCAAGAAAACGAAGGGTGCAAGTCTGGTGTCGCGCCGGGCAACGTTTACGCTCACCCTGGAAGATCACTCCGGAAGATCACCGCGGAGGACCTCACCCAACGCCGGCTACGCCACCAGGCCCGCGATGTGGGCGGTGACCGTGTCGAGGATGTCGGTCCAGGCCGCTTCGTCACCGAGCACGAGATAGTTGAGGGTCAGCCCGTCGGTCATGGCGCCCAGATAGCGGGCCAGGGCGGAAACGGGCACGCGGAGCTGGAAGCCCATGGTCCGGCGCAGCTGGTCGATGAGCTCGGCGTACGTGTCGCCGTACAGCTCGTACTGCCGTCGCGCCAGATGCTCGAACCCAGGCTGGCGCAGGGCGTACTGCGTCAGTTCG
This sequence comes from Streptomyces sp. NPDC001530, assembly GCF_042894545.1. NCBI lineage: Bacteria > Bacillati > Actinomycetota > Actinomycetes > Kitasatosporales > Streptomycetaceae > Streptomyces > Streptomyces sp. NPDC001530. The sequence continues at coordinate 176,235 of NZ_JBIAVS010000011.1, read as the reverse complement.
TAGGTGAGCATGTGCTCGTCGGGGTGGGCGCGCACGTGGTCCCAGTACGCCTGGAAGCCGGTCCGGACGGTCTCCTCGAGCGTCGCCCTGGGCCGTATGGCCTCCTTCACCATCGTCACGGAGTGGTCGGTGAGGGTCGTGATGACGGACTCGATCAGTGCCTGCTTGGAGTCGAAGCAGTAGTGGAAGACGCTCAGGGACACGCCCGCCTCGGCGGCGATGGACCGCGTCGTCGTCCTGGCGACGCCGTCCCGGGCCATCGCCCTGATCGCCGCTTCCGTCAGCTGCCGGCGCCGTTCGGCCGACGGCATCCGTGCCATCCACGTGCCCTTCGTGCTCGTTCCGGCCTGCCCGCCGGGCAGGCCGGGCGGGGCTGCCGTCAGCCGCTGTGGACGCCGACCTCGTACAGCGAGTATCCCCAGTCGGTGCCACGGTCGAGGCCGTGGACGCGGACGTAGCGGGCAGGTGTGCCGGTGAACCGTGCGGTGTCCAGGCCGCCGTCGCCGGAGGTGGTGGACCAGGCGGTCTGCCAGTTCACGCCGTCGGTGGAGAGCTCGACGCGGTACGCCTTCCCGTACGCGCGCTCCCAGTCGAGCGTGACGCGCCCGACCAGGTTCGTGGAGCCCAGGTCGATCCGCAGCCACTGGTCGTCGCTCCAGTCGCTGGCCCAGCGGGTGTCCCGCGTGCCGTCCACGGCCCGGCCGGGGGCGTAGCTCGTGAACGGGTTCCACTCCGCCGAACTGGCCGTGGCCGGGGCGCCCTTGGCGAGATTGACGCCGGCCTGGTGCTTCTCGGCCGCTCCCCAGGTGTCGAGGTAGGACTCGGCGCCCCGGAAGAGGTCGTCCACCACGTCCTGGCCGCCGACGAGCCGGATGTCCTCGATCCAGTCGGGGACGAGGCCGTAGTGCGCGGCTCCGTCGGTATTCAGGTCCCACGTGCGTTCGCCGGTGGTCTGCTTGTCGATGACGGAGCCGCCGTCGACGCTGCGGAAGGGGTACGTGACGGGGTGGGGTGCGTCCGCGCCACGGGGACCCGGCCAGCCGCCGACGCCGTTCATGTCGGTGCCGTAGCCGTAGCCCACGCCGTACTTGTCGCGCAGCGCGTCCGTGCGCTTCGCCTCCGCGCTGAACGCCTCGGAGCCGTGCATGTACTGGGCGACGAAGCCGCCGAGGCCGTAGACCCGCTCGGTCCAGTTCATGTCCATCCAGCTGTGCGAGGAGAGCACTCCGGGATACGACTCGGCCTCGAAGATGTCGAGCACCCGGCCGGTGGCCTTGACGCTCATGTGGTCGATCTCCAGCATCATCTTGCGTTTCATCATGCCGCGCACGGCGTACTCACCGAGATCGGTGAGCCCGCGGACGTTGCACTGCGCATCGGAAGCGTACGAGGGGACCGTCACGCCGGCCGGGAGTTTCGCCTCGGCCTCGGGCGCCGCGGCCGTGCCGATGGGGTTGTCGTGCTGGGGGCCCGTGCACTTCTCCGTCTTCCAGAAGGTGCCGGTCGACAGGAACTGCCCGACGTTGATGGCCGTTCCGAGGCCGCCCTCGTCGAAGCGGACCCCGCACAGCGCGTTGTCGAACTTGTGGCACAGGAACATGCTGCGCACGCCCAACGCGTACAGCTCGTCCAGCCCGGCGTCGATGTCGCCCTTGTCGCACTGCGCGATGTCCAGGACCTGCTTGCAGCCGAACGGTTCGGAGGTCTCGACTCCCAGGATGACCGCCAGCTTGCCCTGCTTGATGACCTCGCGGGCCTGCCCGCTGTCGGTGACGATCCGGAACCAGCCCTTGCCGGTGCCGCCGTACATCTTGTCGATGTAGGCCTGCAGGTCGTACGTCAACTTCGCCTGCAGCCGGATCGACGTCATCTCGTCGCAGCTGCGGTCCTTGAAGAAGTACACCGAGCAGATCACGCCGTTGGTGACGAGGTCGTTGACGAGCACCCGCTGCCCACCGCGCCAGGCCCGCTCCACCCAGGCGTAGTAGTTCTGCTGGTGGGTCAGCGAGTCGTGCGCGGGCCAGTCCTTGAACGTGGGCCAGCCCACCGGGTCGTGTCGGCCGTCACCGCCGTTGGTGATGAAGTCGAAGATCGCGAGCGAGCCGTCGGGGTAGTGCTCGGGGCAGTCCTTGAGCGCGTCGGCGATCCCGGCCTCGGAGAACGTCTTGCCGCAGATGAGCCGCCCGCCGAAGGCCTCGTTGGCGAACAGGTGGTCGTGGGCATCGACGAAGCCGCGCACCTCGCCCTGGGCGTTGGTGCCCGTGAACGGCTCGCCGGTGACGTTGATCTGGGAGTCCGGGGCAGGTCGTGCGGTCGGATTCCACCAGTCGGTTCCGGCCGCCGAACTCGGCGTGGGGCCGAGGGCCATGGCCAGGACGAGGAGGAGCAGCGACACAAGTGTGACGTCTTTGCGTCTGCGGTACGGGCGTCGAGCCATGGTGACTCCCCACGTTCCTCGGTCGGCGGGATGGCGCGGTCGACGAGCCGGACCGTCCAGGGCCCGAAGGCGCTGGATTGTCATGACCGGCGCAAGTTGTCCGACGAGGATCGCCACTGCCGCATTCCGAGTCAAGAGTCCCGGACGCTTGACCTGATGAGCCCGCGCCGCCTTCTCGTCCCGCTACCCCGGGGCGCCCCCTCGCCCCGATACCCCAGGCGTGCGTGCCGTCAGCGGGCCCCTGACGCCGATCGACCCGGCTTGACCGTCAGCCGGTCCACGACCGCGTCGATGGAGTGCTTCCCGCGCTTGTCCAGCGCGGGCGGCGTGGCCAGTGGCAGGCCGGTCCCGTCGACGCGGACCCGGCTGAACCCGTCGGCGGACAACTGACGGAAGACCTCGGCGGGTTCCCCCTTGCGGTCGCGGACGACCGGGGCCAGCACCTGGAAACGGGTGCCCTCGTCCTCACCCAGGAGCAGGTCGACGATGCGCTGCGGTGTCTGCCGGCTGACCGGCTCGCCGCACTCGGAGCAATGGGGCCGGCCGATCCGGGCGTACAGCAGGCGCAGATGGTCGTAGACCTCGGTGATGGTGCCGACCGTGGAACGCGGATTGCTGTTCGACGTCTTCTGGTCGATGGCGATCGCCGGGGACAGTCCCTCGATGGCGTCGACGTCGGGCTTGTCGAGCTGCCCGAGAAACTGTCGCGCATATGCCGACAAGGATTCGACGTAACGCCGCTGACCCTCGGCGAATATCGTGTCGAACGCAGGCTTGATTTTCCGGAACCGGACACGCCCGTGAACACGATCAGTGCGTCCCGAGGAAACTCGAGGGACACGTCACGGAGATTGTGCCGGCGGGCGCCCTTGATGACGATCCGATTTCTCACGCGGCCCACCGTAACACCGCAGCACCACGGGAAACGGGGCCTGTTCGACGCCGGAGCAGTGTGGTGAATATCGCGCTTGACAGGGGATTTGACCCTGTGAGCACAGAAACGCACGCCACCCCGAATAAAAGGGGGGAAGTATCGGCGTACGGAACTTGATTTCTCGCTGGATGTGCGGGCAATGAGGCCTGAATAAATGGCGCCGAACCACCGAGACGACGCCATGGACACACCGGTTGCCAAGGTTCGCGGCATCCCACCTGCCGAATGTTCGCTCTTGCCACACGCTGTCTCTGCGCACCAATGCTCTGCCCATGCGGTTTATCGACGCAAGGTATTGCTGTGGCCACCGGCATCGCAGCCGATCCCGCGCAGCGATGTCGGAGATCCGTCGGATCCCGGAGCGGCATGTCGGTTTTCCGGCACTTCGCGGGGCCGGCTGGATCCGCCGGGTGGGCGCGTCCGAGGGTGAGCGCCGGAGTCACCAATCGCGGTGCGCCGCGCCGCAAGGGAGATTGACGAACCGATGAACACAACCCTGTCGGCCACGCGGTCACCGCGGCCTCGCGGTCGGGGCACCGACGCGCGGCCTCCGGCCCCTGCTTTCCTCAACAACTGATTCCTACTGAACAATGGACGCTATGAGCATCGTCAAGATCAATGTACTCACGGTCCCCGACGACCAGCGCGAAACGCTGGAGAAGCGGTTCGCCGCTCGCGCCGGCACGGTGGAGAGCTCGGACGGTTTCGAGTGGTTCGAGCTTCTTCGCCCGACGGAGGGCACCGACACCTACCTCGTCTACACGCGCTGGCGTACCGAAGAGGACTTCCAGAACTGGATGTCCGGACGTGGACAGGCTGCGCATAGCGGTGGCGGGTCCGCGGACGCCGACCGGCCCAAGCCTGCGGCAACGGACTCGACGCTGTGGTCCTTCGAGGTGGTCCAGCAGGCCGGACCCCCGCAGAGCTGACGCCGCTGGTGGCGCGCCCCGCCGCTGACCGGCAGAGCGCGCCACCAACCGAGCCGGCCCGGCAGAGCTGGTCAGGTTCGCGGAGGCGGGGCCGCGCACGTAGGTTCACGCCTGGCCGTGCCGGCGGCCGGACGCGAACGAAGGAGCAGCCACCAGATGACCAACGACGGCGTCGCCGAAACCGGTCTCACGCAGGACGAAGACACTGCGCTTCCCCGCCGGTCTGTGCCTGGTTCGAGTTGGCGGGGCGCGGTGACGCTCGTCGTGGCGTGCACGCTGTTCGGAGCGGGCGCCTGGGTGGATTCCCGTTTCCGTATGGACGGGGTGGTCGCGACATTGCCCAGCATGATCGTGGCCCTCGTCGTCTACGTCATCGTGATTCTCTGGCTGCGGGCCGGGCAGCAGGGCTGGTCTCTCGCTGTCGCGCTCAGCTGCGGCTTCGGCGGCGCCCTGGCGGGCAATCTCATCGGCGACGGCGCCTTCGCGGGCGGCCGACTTCAGCGGGACGCGCTCACCGCGTCCACCTGGAATCAGGCGTCGGCTGTCATGACGGCCGCGAGCGTCGCACTGATGGCCGTCAGCATCGTGTGCGCGACCGTGAAGGGGCACCAGGACCCAGTTGTCGGCAATGACGCGTCGAGGGGCACCTCGGCGTAGAGCGCGCAGCCCCGCAGGGGGCATCGCCTTGCGCGCCCGCACCCACCCACGAGATGCGACGGCTCCGCGATCGCCGGCCAAACGGCTTGTGTCCACCGCCGCGATGATCTACCGGACAGCTCCTAAACGCTCAGCAGCCCGGAGTGGCGCAGGATCAGCTCGACCGTGTCGGGCAGTGAGCTGTGCGCCGGGACCACGTGTTCGCGGACGGGGGCACCGAGCAGGTCTCGCTCCGCGTACCAGGACCGCAGTTCGTCGTGGCTGACCTCGTCGGCGATCGGCTTGGTCGCGTGGCGGCGGAGGGTCTCCTCCTCGACCTCGAGGGGCACATCGAGGTATTGAAGTGCTCTCCCGGCTGAAGCCGGGAGATTCCCTCCTACCTTGCGGCGGCGGGCTTGACGCGACGAGCACGCCTGACGACTGCCCTCCCGGCAGCCGGGACCGCCACCACGTGGCCGATCCGGTACAGGTGCAAGACGTTCCGGGCCGCGTTCCAGTCAGCGTTCGCCTCGAAGCCGCAGTCGGTGTTCTTGCAGACGAACGTGGCCTGGTCCTCCCTGCTGCCCGGCGTGGTGAAGCCACAGGCCGAGCAACGCAGGGAGGTCCCGGGCGCAGGGACCTTGACGAGAGTCCCGCCGCGCTGGGCAAGCTTGTACGTCAGCATCGTGACCGTGCGGCCCCACGCCTCCTGGCTGATGGAGCGGTTCAGCCCGGCCTTCTGCGCGACGTTCTTGCCCGGCTCTGCGACGGTGCCCCGGGCGGACTTGACCATGTTCGTGATGGTGAGCTGTTCGGCCACGACCGTGCCGTACTGGTCGGCGATCTCGGTCGTGGTCTTGTGCTGCCAGTCAACGGCTCGGCGCGTGGCTGTTGCACGGAGCTGCCTGATCTGGTCGTGGGTGCGCCGCAGGCGGTTCGAGCTGCGCTCGCCCGGCTTGCGGAAACTCTTGCGGTGTGCGGCCCGCTGCTCCAGGCGCAGGAGTGTGGCCTTCTCCTGGTGGTTCAGCCACTTGTCGCGGTCGGCGGTGCCGTCCCGGAGGCGGGCGGGACGCCCGTGGTCGAAGTGGTTGCCGTCGGAGAGGGCCAGGGGCAGGTTCACCCCGGCGTCGATGCCGACCTCGGTCCCCTGGTGGGGCTCGGGCGTGGGTTCGAGGGTCTGGACGCGGAAGGCGATGTGCCAGCCCAGCGCGTCCTTCACCAGCCGTGCACCGGTGATCCGGTTCTCCTTGTCGGCCCGCTTACCGACCGGCAGGTCTTTCGTCCAGCGGAAGCGGACCCGGCCCACCTTGGGAATGGTGACCATGCCCCAACGGCGGTGCACGCGGACGATGTTCAGGTCCCGGCCCTGCGGGATGTCCACGCTCATCACACAGCGGATGCGGGACTTGAAGCCGGGTGCGCCGGCGCGGGAGTCCCAGCAGTTCCTCCACGCCTGGAAGTACGTCTTCAGGACCGCCTGGGCGGCCTGCGCGGGAAGGACAGCGAGCCAGTCGACGTCCCTGCGCGCCTGCCGGATCGCCGCGTCGGCGGCGACCAGGGAACGCTTGTCCTTCGGCAGCATCGTCCACCAGTCGTGCAGCAGGTTCCACAGGGTGCGGGCCGCGTGCGCCTGGGCGTCGATGACCCGGACCTGTGCAGGGGTCAGTGCAAGCCGGGCGCGATGCCCGAACTGCCGCCTCTCCCCTGCACGTTCCGTGGCCACGCGATCACCGTACCGCTTGGTCCATGTCGCCACGATGGAATCCGAATCCCGACGTACGACTTGGTCGTCACGTCGTCGATAACCTGCATGTCCACTTGGTCTTTGTCACCAAGTACCGGCGCGGCGTCTTCACTGACGCCATGCTCACCAGGCGCGAAGAGATCATGCGGGACGTGTGCGCAGACTTCGAGGCAGAGCTGAAGGAGTTCAACGGCGAACAGGACCACGTACATCTGCTCGTGCAGTACCCGCCCAAGGTCCAGCTCTCCAAGCTGGTCAACAGCCTCAAGGGTGTCTCGGCTCGCAGGCTCCGCCAGGAGTACGACAGTAACGTCCGCCGGTGCCTGTGGGGCGGCCACTTCTGGTCGGGCTCGTACTTCGCCGGAAGCTGCGGCGGGACACCGCTGAGCGTCGTGCGTCAGTACATCGAGCAGCAGCAGCGCCCCGTGGGCTGAGGCCAATAGTGCGGACTCATGCTCAAACGCGGGGGGGGGGGCAGTCTTGAGATGCGCTTCACCTACCCCGTGAACGACTCCGTTGGGAAAGGGACAGGCCGGACAAGACAGTTCTCTGATCAACGGGAAGTGGATCACTCGACCTGCGGGTTCGCGCATCGAGGCCGTCCTTGTGACGCCTGGTTTGTCTTTTCGCCAACAGAGTCGTGAACGGGGGAGCACTGCGCAAGATCAAAGGTAGAAGTGAGCCCGAGGAGCGAAGTCCCGGTGCAGGCGGGCGAGCATGGCGCCGTAGTGCTTGGCATGGAGGATGCCCTCCAGGACGGTGTGGAAACCGTGCCCGAGGGCGTAGCGGGTGCTCTGCTCGATCAGGCCGATGTTGGCGGCGCCCGGCCGATCGCGCTCGCGCAGCAGGATGCGGCGCACGTGGTCTTGTTCGACCCAGGCGAGGCCTCGGCCGTAGGTGTCTCGGAGGGCGCGGGCGACGGAGCTCTTTCCGGATGCCGAATTGCCCCGGATGACGATGAGGCGGGTGCAGTCCGGGTCGACGCGGCCGTCGGGCCGGGGTTCCGTCGGGGTCCGGGTTGCCGCCGTCGTGCCGTTGCTCTCAGTCGCCATGGCCGGGCAGCCTAACGCCGCGGGATCAGTGACCGGCGACCGTCCCAGCGGGCGATCTTGGTGTGGGGGCCGCGAAACTTGGCGTAGGGTGGGTACTACGACGCGGGGTGGAGCAGCTCGGTAGCTCGCTGGGCTCATAACCCAGAGGTCGCAGGTTCAAATCCTGTCCCCGCTACTGAAACCTGAGGGGCCGGCAAGTTCGCCGGCCCCTCAGGCATGTGTTGTGCGCGCCGGCACCGTGAGGCAGTCGGTCTCGTGGATCGTCGCGAACGGGTAGTCATTCCAGTTCCCGTACAAGGTGACGCACATAGCCTCCCCGGGCTTCAGCCAGTAGCCCTGGCCAAACGGCTCCAGCCACAGCTGCAATCGCGCCTCGCCGCTGTTCTTCACCAGTAGCGGCACCGCCTCGTTCGCGGCTCGGTCGGACCAGCCTGGAGGGGCGTTCTCGATCAGGATCTGTCTCACGGACGGATTCGGCACACAGTTGATGTGCGACAACTACTACAGGCCCTGAACCGGGCGAAAAGCTGAGCCTCCCCACCGCCGCCACCCTCCCGCGGCGTCGGCCTGCCGAGCGGGCGGAACTGGTGGCCGTACCGCACGAGCCGGCGTCTCGATATGCGGGACTCCCCCGGGAGCCGGCGCACCGACCGGGCAGGCTCATGGCCGGGGCTGCTCAGGGGCGGGGCTGCTCAGGGTCGCGGACATGAGCAGGCCCGGCCGGATCAACGCTCTTCGCGAGCCGCCCCCGGCTCGGCGTCGGCAGGCCCATCACGATCGGCACGTCAACAGCCGTGAACCTGCGGACCCTTGGGTTCTCAGCCGCCCTTGCCCCGTGCCCGAGAAACCTGCCACACCACGCGAACGACGTTACGCGCGGGAAACCTTGACGACCGCTGTGCCGGATGCCACGATTCCGGCGCCGCCATGTTTACGTAAACATCGTCACGGAGCGAGCCCTGGCCGTCAGATCCGGGCAGCGCTTTGCCCTACGGCATGTTTACGTAAACATGCCGTAGAGGTTCGTGGAGCGGGGAGGAGCGGAACGATGGTCTCAGTGCCGCAGGCGACGGTTCACGGTGCCTGGAGGCCGTCGGCCTTGGGACGGCGATCGTGGATCGGTCGGCGATTCGACGACGGAAACTCCCCGGCCGTCCCAGCGGGTGGCACCGACAAGGACCTTGTCTTACGCCTTCCTTGAGTACACCAACGCCCCGCGCCGCAGTGCCCTACACATCGAAGGCGGCGCCTTCTCCCGCCCCGCCCACCGGTACACCGCCGGTCATCACCGGGCCCACCGACGGCGAGCCGACACCACCCGTCCGGCCCGGCACACCTCCCGACGGCCTCTCAGCCACGCAGGCTCCGCCATGTGGTGAGACGCCATCTCCTGAAAGGGCAAGTTGTTGCGCAATATCCCCGCCAGCACCCGCTTCACCCCCCGGCTGCGCGCCGCCTTCGTGGCGGTCCTGATCGCTGCGAGCAGCGGCACAACCATGGTCAACAGCCCCGCCTACGCCGCGCCGAGCGGTGACACGACCCAGTTCAAGGGCGTGAACTGGGCCGACCCCCGCGACAACTTCGCCGACGACCCAGTCGTACTGTCCGGGCTCTCGACCTCCGACAGCTACGCCCAGACCTACGCCAAGGCGAGCCGGGTGATCTCGGCATTCCGCGCGAACCTCGGCGCCAACACCGTACGGCTGCCCATCAACCCATACACCGTCAACGGCAGTTACTGGAAGTCCTACCGCGGGGTGATCGACGCGGCGTCGGCCAAGGGCTTCAAGGTCATCGTCTCCTACTGGGAGGGGACGGGTGAGCGCAAGGACGGCTTCATCGACGACCCGGCCACCTACTGGCCCATGTGGGACACCGTCGTCAAGGCGTACAAGAACGACTCGCACGTCTACTTCGAGCCGATGAACGAGCCCCACGGCTACACCGAAACCGAGTGGGCCGACATAGCCGCGAAGTGGCTGTCGACCTACCCGTCGGTCCCGCGCAACCGGGTGTTCGTCAGCGGCGCCGGCTACAACGACCACGTCACCTCCGTGTGCGCCGACCCGCGCCTGGAGGGCACCTACCTGTCGCTGCACCACTACGGGTTCTGGAAGGACTACGCCACCTACGACCAGTGGGTGGCCGACCTCAAGGAGCGCATCGGTGACTGCGCCAACCGGACCGTCGCCGACGAGTTCGGCGCTCCGATGACCACCGGCCTCAATTACAACAAGCCGGCTCCCTCCAACAACTACATCAACTATGTGCAGGCCGTCACTGACACCTTCCGCCGGCTCAAGATGGGGTCCGTCTACTGGCCCGGCCTGCGCACCGACGACACCTACTCGCTGCAGACCCTGACCGGCGACCCCGCCCGGCCCTGGCTGGCCACCACCAACCAGTCCGGTGCCGACCGGCTCGCCTGGGGCTGGGGACGCGGCAAGCCCGTCCAGCCCTGACCCGCTCAGAGGCGCTCCGCCCCGGTACTCGGGGCGGAGCCGCTGAGGCCGTTGCCGCAGGCCGCCTGGCGTTGGCACAGCAGCGTGCGCGGTTCGACGCCGCCGGGCGGCGGTCATCGTCAGTCCCAGAGTTCGTACGTCACTTCGCGCTGCTGTATCCGCGGTGGCCTGTTGTCGGTGTAGACGAGCCGCAGTCGGGTGAAACGCTGTTGCCCCGGATGGTCCCGCCAGGGCTCCGGACGGTCCAGCCTCACGTCGACGGGGAAGGTGTGGAAGGTGCCGGCGGCGCAGTTGGGGTCGCAGTCGTTCACCACGTCGCGTCCACGGGCCACGGCGGACGTCGGTCCCCAGCTGGACCATCGCAGCGCGGTGAGGCGGTTGTTGCCGTCCGCGCAAGCCAACAGGAAGTCGCCGGGCCGTATCTGCCCATGCGAGAAACAGTCCACAGCCACCACCTGAGCGGGCGAGGGCGACGCCGTGGTAGCGGATCCCGGTGCGCCTGCTGCCGCGAGCGTCGCGGCAGCGCACAACAGAACCGCTGTCCTGAACTTGTCTCTCCGCATACCGCCTCCCCACCTGCCTCTCCGCTCGCACAGGGCTCAGACCGCGCGCGCCCCGGTGGGCGCAGCCCAGTAGTCCTCCGCCGCCCGTGATGCGGCCGGTCTATTCGACCTTGGCCCAGTCGAGCGTGCGCTCCACGGCCTTCTTCCAGCCCGCGTAGCCTTCCGCGCGCTGGTCGTCCGACCACTGGGGCTCCCAGCGCTTGGACTCCAGCCAGTGGGTGCGCAGTTCGTCGGTGTCCCTCCAGAAGCCGGTGGCCAGGCCCGCCGCGTAGGCGGCGCCGAGCGCGGTGGTCTCGGCCACGACCGGGCGGCTGACCGGTACGCCGAGGACGTCGGCCTGGATCTGCATGCACAGGTCGTTGGCGGTGACGCCGCCGTCGACCTTGAGCACGTCGAGGTGGACTCCGGAGTCCTGTTCCATGGCCTCGACGACGTCGCGGCTCTGGTAGCAGATGGCTTCCAGCGTCGCGCGGGCCAGGTGGCCGTTGTCGTTGTACCGGGCGAGGCCCACGATCGCGCCGCGGGCGTCGGAGCGCCAGTACGGGGCGAACAGGCCCGAGAACGCGGGGACGAAGTAGATGCCGCCGTTGTCCTCGACCGTACGGGCCAGCGTCTCGCTGTCGGCCGCGGTACTGATGATCTTCATCTGGTCGCGCAGCCACTGCACCGCGGACCCGGTGACCGCGATGGAGCCCTCCAGGGCGTAGACCGCCGGGCTGTCGCCGAACTGGTAGGCCACCGTGGTGAGCAGGCCGTTTTGCGAACGGACCAGTTCGGTTCCGGTGTTGAGTACCAGGAAGTTGCCGGTGCCGTAGGTGTTCTTGGCCTCGCCGGGCGCGTAGCAGACCTGTCCGACGGTGGCCGCCTGCTGGTCGCCGAGCACCCCGCTGATGGGGATGGCGGCGCGCAGTGGCCGGGATGTGCGCGTCACACCGTACGCCTCCCGGTGCGAGGAGGGGTTGATGGTGGGCAGCATCGCCCGGGGGATGCCGAAGAAGCCCAGCAACTCGTCGTCCCAGTCGAGGGTTTCCAGGTCCATCAGCATGGTGCGGCTGGCGTTGGTCACGTCGGTGGCGTGGATGCCGCCGTCGGGGCCGCCCGTCAGGTTCCACAGGACCCAGCAGTCCGTGTTGCCGAAGAGGGCGTGTCCCTGCTCCGCCGCTGCACGGACACCGTCGACGTTCTCCAGAATCCACTGGATCTTGCCGCCCGAGAAGTACGTCGCCGGCGGCAGCCCCGCCTTACGGCGGATCACATCGCCCTGGCCCGAACGTTCCAGGGCCGCGGCGATCGAGTCGGTACGGGTGTCCTGCCAGACGATGGCGTTGTAGTAGGGACGACCGCTGCGCGGATCCCAGACCACCGTGGTCTCCCGCTGGTTGGTGATGCCGATCGCCGCCAGGTCGTCCGGGGACAGGTTCCCGTGCCGCAGCGCGTTCTGAATCACCGAGTTGGTGCGCTCCCAGATCTCCACCGGATCGTGCTCCACCCACCCGGAGCGCGGAAGGATCTGCGCGTGCTCCAACTGGTGCTTCGCCACCTCGTTGCCGTCGTGGTCGAAGATCATGAATCGGGTGCTGGTGGTCCCTTGGTCCACCGCGCCGACGAAGTCCGCCATCGTGTGCCGCCTCTGGTGTGGGGGTCAGTCCTCAGGAACCGCGACGGTTCCTGTCGGCTCCGGCTCCGCCGTCGGCAGGAACCGGCCGATGAACGCCTTGTACAAGCCCGCCCCGACCAGACCGCCAATCAGCGGACCGGCGATCGGCACCCAGTAGTAGAGGTTCCCGTACTGATCTCGCCACGCTTCGCCGTACCCCGTGAAGAAACTGGCCAGCCGGGGACCGAAGTCACGTGCCGGGTTGATCGCGTAGCCCGCGTCGGTGCCGAAGGCCATACCGATGCCCACGACGACCAGGCCGATGATGAACGGGCCCATGTTGGCGCCGGGGGGCTGGTTGAGCATGTCCGTGATCGCCAGGATCAGCAGCAGCAGGATGGCCGTACCGATCACCTGGTCACGAAACGCACCCCACTCGTGGACCGGCAGGTTCGGGTTGCCGTTGGCGGGGAGCGTGGAGAACACGAACTGCGTCTTGATGGTGTGGCCGGGGTCGGCCTTCGCCAGCGCTTCGGTGTAGTTCCAGCGCACCAGGAGCGCGGCCACGAAGGCGCCCAGCGTCTGGGCCACCACATAGGGCGCCACCTTGATCCAGGGGAAGCCCTTGAACGTGGCCAGGGCCACGGTCACCGCGGGATTGAGATGCGCACCGCTCAACCGGGCCGCCACATAGATACCCATGGTGACACCGATGCCCCACGCCCAGGCGATGCTGTCGTGGTCCCCGAGGCCACCCGGTGGCGTCGTCAGCGCACCACCGGCGACCACTTGGGCCACCACGCCGCATCCGAAGAGGATGAGAACCATGGTGCCGACGAATTCGGCCGACAGCTCTCCGATCAGCCCCAGCCTTTTGAGTCTCTCAGCCATGAAAGCCCGCTTTCCCGCCGGCTCAGGACCGGCCGTCGACTAAGCCCGAGTCCTTCGGACATCAGCATAGGGCGATCTAGAACTAACCGCAGAAGAACGGAAATATCAGGCTTTATGGGCTTGAACAGGCATCGCGACTCGGTTCAGACATCCGTGGGCAGGCCACTTACCTCCGCGATGCCCCGGAGCTCCTCGTCCTGGCGGTGCCGTTCACCGAGAAAGTCGGCGATCGCCTGGCGCTTGGCGGGGTCAGCTGCGGTGTCCGAATCCGTGACGACCCTGACGGGCCCGGTCTCCTCGGTCTCGATCTCGACGATCTGGTTGTCCAGGCGCCCCGTGACGGCGACCGCGACGACGAGGGACGCCTCGTCGCGGACCTCCTGCGAGACGCTGTCCGCCTCCTCGCCCTCCAGACTCAGCTCGATCGGCCCCGCGCGCTGTTCCTGGATCGCTTTGAGCACGGGGTCCACCATGCGGAGCACCAGCGCGTAGTCCGCCGGGGCCATACGGAGGCGGAGCAGGTCGAGGTACATGTCCACGGGCCGACGTTGCGGCGAAAGCTCTGATTCGCTCATGGGACTCGACTTCCCCAATGTGGGCGACATGACCGCTTCTCCCTCCAGCATGGTGGGATTTCGCGGAGACCGCCGCTCAGGGCATCCGGCAGGACTACGGAACGGACGCCGCGGGCCGCCGGTCTCCGGCATGTCGGGCCTCTGGCTGCGCGAGGCAGGCACTGCGCCGCGACTCCCTCCCCAAGGCCGCACCCGGTGAACCTTGCGGAATGGACGGCAAACAAGCCCCCGAACATGCCATTCGCAGGCAAACGCTCAAACCTGCCGATAACCACCCAAGAACGGAGGTTCGTGATCCGTCGTGACCTCGCCTCCAGGCCCGCGACCTGCACTGCCCATACTGGGACCCGCACGCCGACCCCCATATGCAAAGTGACCCATGCCCAAGTCCCCCACCGTCCGCGCCACGGCCCCGGAAACGGTCTGGCTGGCCAGCGGGCGCCACACCGGGCCCGCCCCGCAAGAGTCCCTGCGGGAGAACCTGCGCAGGCTCAAGGCCGGCGAAACGATCCAGGACTTCCTGGAGACGGAGAACTCCACGGACCCCGACGGCCACATCTTCGAGGCCCGCTGGCAGGTCGCCGGCGCCGTCACCGTACGGGCACGGCTCGTCACCGACGGGCGCGAGCGGGTGGACGCGAAGCGGCGCTGGACTCTCGCGGCCGAGGCGGAACGGCCCTGGGACCCCGCGTGGCCCTCCCCCGCGACCATGTTCTGGCCCGAGACGAGCGAGATTCCCTGGGACCGCGACACCGTCGCCGGCCTGCGTCTGCGGGACATCAACCCGCTGCCCCAGGACGACAAAACCCTCCGCCGCCTGCTCAAGGACGCCGGGCAGCACAGCTGGAGCATCAACGTCGTCGTCCACGAGGCCATGACTCCCGACCACCGCGGTCGCCTTCCGCTGGCCCGCCTGCTGCCGCCCGCACTGCGGCACCGCGTCGTGGAACACCGCGCGGCACCCGAGCAGTTCCAGGCCGTCAACTGGGCGCTGTACGACCTGGGCGTTCGGGTGCCGCGGGGCGGCGCCGTGATTCTGCCCGGCACACCGGCCCGACTCGGGTATGACGTGCAGGACTTCACCGTGCGCAGCGTGTTCCTCGACGGCTCGGAGCCAACGGAGCTCCTGGACAAGGTCGTACGGTATGCCGCGCTGCCCTGGCCTCTGCCGGACGAAGCCGAGGACGCCGTCACTGCTCTCCGGCAGGACTGGCATCTGCTGACGCTCGAGGAGGAACTCGCCCACGCACGCGCGCTCGCGGCTGCCTACGCCGAAGCGCTCGACGCCATGACCAAGTCGCGCGACCTGTACCGCGAGGCGGCCGAACTCGCCCACGCTGCGTTGGCCGAGTACAAGGACTTGCGGGGCGTGACATCCCCCGCCCGCGAGGAACCCCGTAAGCACGACGGGCACTCACTGCACCAACTGACGAAGACGTTTCAGCGGGTCTCCGACACCATCAGGTCACGGTCCAAGTGATCACTACCGAGACGCACTTCCACTTCGGCGCACCCCACGGTCAGGGCAGGAGCCCGCGGACCTCCACCCACGCGAGGAGTTGATCCCGGCTCGGGCCGGGCGGCACGTGGGGGATGAGCCTCCAGGCCGGCGTGCGCTCGACGACCCAGCGGTGCCGGCCGAGTAGGCGATGGGTGGCCGCTCAGGACGGCTCAGGCACGTCATTGTCCGCGAACCAGTGGGCGGCCAACTTGGCTGCGGGAGGGAACCCGAACGGCGGTTCCCGGTCGGTGAGAAGGCGCAGGATGAACTCGCCAGTGCCGCAGTCGAAGCGCTGCCACTCGCCGAAGTCGGACTGTACGAGTACCGGCCAGTCGTCCGGGTCGTCGGCGCCGGTCAGCCAGTGAAACGTCAGTTCCTGCTCGGAGACGCCCCAGATCAGTACGCCGCCGGGAGCAGGATGGACCGGGTGGGGCCGGTACAGGTCGGCGTACTGCGACATCTCCAGGCCCCACGTGACCAGATTCGTGGCCAGGGCACCTGGCACCAGCAGATCCAGATACCCATCGAAGCTGCCTGCCCCGAACAGGTCCGCAATCTCCTTGTAGTCGTTGGGCAATGCAGTACCCAGTGCGGATTCAGCGGCCGTCCAGTCGATGCGCGACTGGTGCCGCGTCTCCCATCCGGTGGCCGCCGCCAGGCGCTGCGCCCACCCGGTGCCGGACGGGAGAACAGCCCGGTGGGCGACGACCACCACGCCGCGCGGGCCGTCCGCCGTGGCCGTAAGGCCCCATCCGACCCAGTGCTCGTTCAGCGCCCAGCCGCGCAGCTCCAGCAGCTCGCCGCTACGCGGCCCCGTCGGCGGACCACCGAACGCAGGGAGCGGAACGCCGCCGGTGACCAGCCGCTGGATGGGCTGACAGGTCCAGGGAAGCGCATCCACGGCGCTCCGCTCCAGCTGGGTGAGATCCCATCCGTCACGGACTATGCATATGTGCCCTTCTCCGTGCCCAGCCAGTGGGCAGTGCAGCCGAGGGTCGGTCAAGGCCAGATCAAGCAGGGCACGGAGCTCGGTGGTGTCCATGCGGTCCAGTCAATATCACGGCACTGACAACGCGATGCCGCGGCTGGTCCCCGACGTGAAGCACCGGTCCAGCGCAACGAGCCATCGCCCATCAGGACACCGTCTCAGGGCAACGCAGACGGGCTTGTTCGTGGACGACGGCGGACGGGCCGGCCCCGCCCTGGTTCGGGCGGAGCCGGCTGTTGGAGCGCGGCCGTCGTCGGGCTACTGGGACGCTGCCCCGTCGGACGCCCTGGACGGTGCCGGGGCGTAGCCGGTGGGGCGGGAGGTGAAGACTCCCCGGCCCTGGGTTCGGCTGCGCAACCGCGTGGCGTAGCCGAACAGTTCGGCCAGCGGCACGGTGGCCGTGATCACCGCCGCGCCGGCCCGCGTGAGCGAGCCCGAGACCCGGCCGCGCCGTGCCGCCAGGTCGCCGAGCACCGCGCCCACGGCATCCTCGGGCACCGTGACGGTGACTTCGACGACCGGTTCCAGGAGCACCATGGCGCCGGCGCGCAGTGCCTCGCGGAGTGCGAACCGGCCGGCCGTGCGGAACGCCATCTCCGAGGAGTCCTTCGGATGGGTCGCTCCATCGGTCAGGGTGACGCGCAGCCCGGTCACCGGGTGACCGCCGAGCGGTCCCTCGGCGAGCGCGTCCCGGCAACCGGCCTCCACCGCGCGGACGTACTCCTGCGGCACCCGGCCGCCGACGACGGTCGAGCGGAACTCGAAGCCGGTCGCGCTCCCGTCGACACTGCTCGGATCGGCTTCCAGCGGCTCCACGTCGAGGACGACATGGGCGAACTGCCCGGCGCCCCCGTCCTGTTTGACGTGTCGGTACACCAGTCCCGACACTCCGCGGGTCACGGTCTCCCGGTAGGCCACCCTCGGCCGGCCGACACCGACGTCCAGCGCGTGGGCGCGCCGGATCTTCTCCACGGCCACCTCCAGATGCAGCTCTCCCATCCCCGACAGCACCGTCTGGCCGGTCTCGGGGTCCGTCCGTACCGCCAGCGAGGGATCCTCCTCCCGCAGACGTGCCAATGCCGCAACCAGACGCTCGGTATCGGTGCTTCTGCGGGCCTCGACCGCCACGGAGACGACCGGATCGGCGACCGTCGGCGGTTCGAGGAGCAGCGGCGCCGTGGGGGCGGCCAAACTCGCCCCGGCGCGGGCGGACTTCGGCCCCACGACCGCGACGATGTCACCGGCCACCGCCCGGTCCAGCTCCGCGTACCGGTCGGCCTGGACCCGCAGAATCCGGCTGATGCGCTCCGTGCGCCGCGCGCCCACGTCCAGCACCGCCTCTCCCTTGTGGATCGTTCCCGAGTACACACGCACATACGTCAGCCGCCCCGTGGCGGTCGCGTTCACCTTGAACACCAGCCCCGCGAACGGCGCTTCCGGGTCGGCGACCCGTTCCTGCGACGTGGCGCCGTGCGTGCCGCGTACGACGGGCACGTCCAACGGTGAAGGCAGGTAGGCCACGACGGCCTCCAGCAGCGGCTCGATCCCGCGGTTGCGGTAGGCCGAGCCGCACAGCACCACCACGCCGTCACCGGTACGGGCCAGGTCGCGCAGCGCGGCGGTCAGCGTCGCCGCGGTGAGCGTGGACCGGGCACAGAACTCCTCCAGGGCGTCCGAGTGGAGTTCGGCCACCGCTTCCTCCAGCAGCCTGCGCCGCCGGTGCGCTTCGTCCCGCAGGGCTTCCGGCACCGGTCCCTCCTCGACCGTGTCGCTGCCGTCGGCCCAGACCAACGACCGCATACGCAGCAGATCCACCACCCCGGTGAAGGAGTCCTCCGTGCCGATGGGCAACTGGACGACCAGTGGCGCCGGATGAAGCCGCTCCCGGATCGACTCGACCGCGGTGTCGAGGTCGGCACCGGCACGGTCGAGCTTGTTGACGAAGGCGATCCGCGGCACGCCGTGCCGATCGGCCCGCCGCCACACCGACTCGCTCTGCGGCTCCACGCCCGCCACGGCGTCGAACACCGCGATCGCGCCGTCCAGGACCCGCAGCGAGCGCTCCACCTCGTCGGAGAAGTCGACGTGGCCGGGAGTGTCGATCAGATTGATCCGGTGGCCGTCCCAGGCACAGCTCACGGCCGCCGCGAAGATGGTGATCCCACGGTCGCGCTCCTGGGAGTCGAAGTCGGTGACGGTCGTGCCGTCGTGGACCTCGCCACGCTTGTGGGTGGTCCCGGTGACGTACAGGATCCGTTCGGTGACGGTGGTCTTGCCGGCGTCGACGTGGGCGAGGATGCCCAGGTTGCGAACGGCGGTGAGTGGACTGGTGAGGTGACGGTGCAGGTCGGTACGCACGGCCCATGGCCTTTCGAGTGATGCAGAACGGGGCGGCGCGATTCCCGGACGAAGGGCCTGTGGTCAGGCGGCGGTGAGACCTCTCACGCGGCGCACCGCGTCCGGACGTACTCGTCCGGCTGACTCGGCACCGAACGGGCAGGGGTCAGGTGTTCGTCACGGGCATCCGGTTCCGGCCGCGCAGCCGGCACCGGGCACACGAAGACACGAGGATCACCTCGTACCGCGACGGGGGAACGACGACAGCGGTGCGGTAACGCACGCCCGGCTCCCCTCACTCGTCACGACGCGCACCCGCCCTTACCGGCGGCGCGCGATTCCGTGGCGAGTGTAAGAAATCCCGCTCAGGCGGTGCATCGCATTTTCTTCCCGGGTTCGGCTACGGCGTCGCCCCCCTGTGCCAACCGACATCCCCGCGGTCCAGCGGCAGTTGAGGCACCGATACACGCGTGAGTCAGGCAACCCCTCGGGCTCGGCTCCCGTCCTCGTGGGACGGGGAGTGCTCCGCGATCTCTGCGGGGCGCACGGGGAGCATGCCGACCAAGAGGAGTGGAACCTTGATCCGAGTCCGGCGAATAGGGGTCGCCGCCGCTGCGTTACTCGCAGTGGTCGTGGGATCGCCAGGAATGGCCCATGCGCAGCAGACGGCAGTCGGCTCCGCACCGTCCGCACCACCCGCGGATTCAGACGGACAGCTGCCGGCGGGCTGGCAGATCACCGGCGAGGGGGCGGCGAGACAACTGGTCTGGCGCTCCGACGAGCCCGTGCCCGTGAGCGACTCCGGCGTCGAGTTCTACGCCGGAAGCCAGTTCCTCGGTCGGCCGGTCGGCGCCCAGGACGGCCGTACGTTCCGGCTCGCGCTGCGCGGTACCCGGCTCGGGGAGCTGTCGGACCTTCAGGCACGGACCGGTGGACGCCGCTTGAACGCGGCTGGGGCCTCCGAGGACCAGCCCAGCCGACGACCGGGACTCACGGCCCAGCCGCCAACACAGCTTCCCGCCAACGCGGTTGACCCCGGAAAGCCGGGCACGTACCGGACGGTGACCGGCGAGTACGCGCTCAGATCGGTGCGGCTGCCCGGTTTTTCCGCCCCCGTGGAGATGCGCGCGGTGGTGGTCGCGCCCGCCACGGCCCCTGGGCATCGCCCGCTGGCGCTGTTCCTGCACGGCCGCCATTCCACCTGCTTCACGGGCCACGGTGACGACGTGACCGGTGAATGGCCCTGCCCCGCGGGTTCGAAGCCGATCCCCAGCTATCGCGGCTATCTGCGCGACCAGAAACTGCTGGCCTCGCAGGGATACGTGACCGTGTCCATCTCCGCCAACGGCATCAACGGTCAGGACTTCGCCGCGGAGGACGGCGGCGCGCAGGCCCGATCGTCGCTGGTGCGGCAGCACTTGGCCCGCTGGGCGGACTGGACGGCACACCGATCCTCGGCCCCGCGGATCGTACGGAACTCGGCTCCGGCCGATCTGTCGCGCGTCCTGCTGGTGGGTCACTCGCGAGGCGGCGAGGGCGTGAACCGGGCCGCCATGGACAGCCTGTACCGCCCGCCGGCCGACCAGGACGGCTACCGGGGCCCGGTGCGCTGGCACATCCGCGGCACGGTGCTGATCGGCCCCACCATCTTCGGGCAGAACCCGACTCCCGACGTACCGTCGATGACGATCCTGCCCGGCTGCGACGGCGATGTGTCCGACCTGCAGGGCGAGATGTACGTGGACGGCACGCGCGGTGTCAGCCGCGGCGCCGCCCTGCACAGCGCCGTCTACGTGGTCGGAGCCAACCACAACTTCTTCAACAGCGAGTGGACACCGGGACAGGCCCAGGCACCGGCGGAGGACGACTTCTGGGCCGGGGACCAGCCAGACCGGGTGTGCTCGCCGGGCACCGCGACCAGGCTGACGGCCCGTCAGCAGCACGCCGCGGGGGCGACCTACATCGCCGCGGCGGCGCGGCTGTTCGTCGCGGGCGACGACCGGGTCCGTCCGCTGCTGGACGGCTCGAACCGGCGCGCGCCCTCGGCCGATCCCGCGCGGGTGCTCACGCACGCGGTCGGCGCACGCCGGACGCCGGCGTTCCTGCCGGACGGTTCGGTCACCGTGGACGGCGGCGGCCGGCTGTGCGCGGAGGTGGACACCGACGCGGCCGCCGCCTGCCTGAGCTCCGACGCGCATGGCGTCTCGCCGCACTTCGCCCAGTGGGAGACCTCCAAGGAGCCGGGCCGGCACGCCGTCGCGCTGAAATGGACCGCTCCCGGCACCACAGTGCGGGTGCGCCCGGCGCGGGCGGTCTCCGTGGCCGGGGCCGAGGCCCTGGCACTGCGGGTGATCGTGCCGCCGAACACCAAGGACACCCAGTTCGACGTGACGCTCGCCGACGCCTCCGGCCGCCGGGCGACCCTGGAGCGCGTCCACCTCGACGGTCTGCCCGGAACCGAGCGGACCGCCTCCTTCTGGGGGCAGGAGATCCGCGTACCGCTGACCGCCGCCGCCCGCGCCGGACTTGACCTCCACCAAGTGACAGCCCTGGAGCTGACGCCGCGCAGCCGGTCCGGACGGGCCTGGCTGATGGACGCCTGGGGCTGGCGCCCCGGCATGGCGGCCGTCCGGCCCGCCGACCTGCCCCGCGTCGACATCGGCCGACTGACCGTCAAGGAAGGCGACTCCGGCGAGCGGACCTACCGCGTGCCGGTGCGGGTCTCCGGGCACGGGAGCGGTACGGTCCGCCTGTTCGTCGCCGATCCGGCATCCGAGGAGGCCACGTCCCGTGAGGTGACGGTGCGGCCCGGCAGCCACAGCCTCGACGTACCGGTCCAGGTGCGGGGCAACACCCGATTCGGCTACGACGTGTCGCACGACGTCTTCGTCAAGGCGGTCCGCGGCGCGGTGGTCGGCGCGCATCGCGGCGGTGTCACCGCTCTCAACGACGACCCGATGCCCACCATCAAGGTGACGCCGGTCGCCGACCGGGTCACCGAAGGCCAGAGCCTGACCTGGCGCCTGTCCCTCTCCGCCGTCGCCGACACGGACATCCAGGCCTACTTCAGCATCCTGCCAGTCACCGGCGGCGCCGAATTGTCCACCACGGATGTCAACCCCCAGTGGCTGCGGGAGAACTCCGGCGAGTCGCCTCAGCCCTCGCGGCCGCTGTCCACCGTGGGGGGCCTCTCCCTCTTCGCCACCATCCCCGCCGGCCAGTCGACCGCCGAGGTCACCATCCCCACCGTCGCGGACACCCTGACCGAGCCGGAAGAGTCGGTCCGCCTCCAGGAAACCGTCTACGACGACTCCGGCGAACCGCACAACGGCCCGGTCTTCACCGGCAAGGTGCGTGACGCTTCGTAGGCCTGCCCGCCGTCCGCCGACCGGCTGCCTCGAGCGAGGGGTCCGGTCGGCGGTCCACCTGGGCTGTGCACGGCTGCGTCCGTCGGTCGACCGGGCGCCCCGTCGCCATATCTTCCCTGTCTTTCGCAACCTCGGCGGCTGTCCGGCCACATGGCTTCCGCGGGTGCGCTCCGTCACATCCCGGGTGCGGAACTCCGGCGTGCGTTCGGCCGACTGCTGAGGTGACCCGTCACGCGTGAACTGTGCGCGGCGGTACCTCGGCTGCGCTTCCTCACCGGCGCGCCCAGGCCAGGCGTCCGACTGAACACGCACATCCGTGCATCCGTATGCCACCAAGAAGCCCCCGTCGGCACCCAGGAGTTGTCTCATGGCCCAGAAGCAGTACACCGTCACCGGCATGAGCTGTGCGCACTGCGTGGCGAGCGTCACCGAAGAGGTCTCCGAGGTGCCGGGCGTCACCGAGGTCGTCGTCGACCTCGCCGCGAACGCCGTCACCGTGCACGGCACCGGCCTGGACGACGCACTGGTACGGGCCGCCATCGTCGAGGCCGGTTACGGCGTCGAGGAACCTGCCGCGGCCTGACCGCCGGGGGCGCGCCAGCCGAGCCGGCGTGGCGAGCGGGCGGCGACGCCCTCGGCCTCACAAACGTGCCCGGCTGTTCCGAGCAGACGACGGGCCCGGATCGCCCAGCGATCCGGGCCCGTTGCCGTGCCGCCCCTCAGGCCGCCGCGGCCACCGGCGCCGAGCGCTCGGCGTCGTCCAGCCACTCGATCAGCGAGGTGCGGGCGCGGGAGACCCGTGAGCGCACCGTGCCCACCGGGCATGCGCTGACGAGGGCCGCCTCCGCGTAGGGAAGTCCCACCATCTGGGTCAGGACGAATGCCTCGCGGCGATCGTCCGGGAGCGCGTCCAGCAGCTCGGCGAGGGCGATGCCGTCGTCGAAGCCGGGCAGATCGCGCGCCTGGGTGCGTTCGGCGGCCGACTCCCAGTCGTCCGTGTCCGACAGGCGGGGACGGGACGCGCTGTAGCGGATGCTGTCGATCACGGCGCAGCGGGCGATGGAGAGCAGCCAGGTACGGGCCGAGGAGCGGCCCTCGAACCGGTGCAGGCTGCCCAGAGCCCGCAGGAAGGTGTCCTGGGTCAGGTCGTCGGCACTCTGTGGATCGGCGCCGAGGAACGTCACGTAGTGGCGGACGTCCCGCTGCAGCGCGCGCACGAAGAGGTCGACGGCGTCGGAGTCACCGCCGCGGGCGGCGAGCGCCCAGGCCGTGATCGACTCGTCCTTCGACTGTTCGCGCGATGGAGGCAGGGCAGAAGTGATCACCTGGTGTCTGTCCTTCTCGGGAATCAGGGATCCGGTGTCCGGACCGGCGTGCGCAGGACAGCGCGCGGCACGGCGGAACCGGTGACGGGGTGGACGGCCGGGCACGGGAGTGCGCGGCCGGTGCCCGAGGCGGGAGCCGACGGCTCGGCGGCTTGGGGTACAGCCTCGGGGAACCAGCTGTCGTCAGGCGACAGCGACCCCGGTGGGCGGACCCCGAGAAGTGATCGCGTGGGTGAGGAGGAGGCGGCGCGGCGCCCGGTCCGAGCCCGCTCGGCGGGCGCGAACGCGCGGCCGGTGCGGCGGCGCGGGCAGTCGGAGGGGCAGGCGAAGCGGTGCCACGAGCCAGCCGGCGAGGGCCCGCAGGATGCGGAACGCGGCGCGTTCGCCGTACGCGAGCCACAGGCCGCACAGCAGCGCGGCCAGCAGGTGGGCGACGAACATGCCGGTCCAGGACATGCCGCCCATGACATGGCTCAGGGAGTCCAAGATCCCCATGTGGTCCATCGAGCCCATGGAGCCCATCGACCCCATGGAGTGCATGTCAGCCACTCCGTGGTCCATGGCGTCCATGGACATCGACATGGCGCCATGCTCCGCGTCAGGACCGGACGCCGAACCGCCCAGCAGGTAGCCCAGCCACTGCCGGGTGAGCGACCCGCCACCGGACGGCTGCGGATGTACGACAGCCTGGGCAAGCGAGAACGACGAGTGGAGTACGGCCTGAGCGGCCACCGCGACGGAGACGACAAGTAGTGGTCCGCGTTCCCGGTCGGCCAGCCGCCAGGCCGCGCCGCCCGTCACGACCGCGCCCGCGGTCATCGCCCACCAGGGCACCGCGGTCCCGGACATCATGACGTGGCCCAGGGAGGCGAGCAGCACACAGACGGCCGCGAACACCGCGGCCCGTACTGTGCGAGAACACCACCCTGCAGTCATGGCGCCTCATCCTTGCACTCGCGTTTCCGTGATCACCGGAGGGTACGGGAACGGGACCAGTGTCCCACTCAATCCAGGACTTGTGATTCAGGCCACAGCAACGGGCCGGAACTCGCGGCCAGTTCGGGCCGACTGCTGTCGAAGGCCCGGGATTTCCCGAAGGTGTGGAGGTGGGGCGCCGGTGACGGCGGAGCAGAGTGAGATCCGGACGGTGGCCGGGAGCCGGCATCGGCTCCTCGCGACTGGCGCGGGCGCGGGCGCGGGCGGCAGAGCCCGCCCTGATCGGGTGAGCTCTGCCGCCTGAAAGCCCAAAGTTCCAGCAGGTCAGCGGATACTGGACGGGATGTCAGGCACGGCAACGGGACGGAGCACCGTTAGAGACTCTTCCTGGCGAGCCATCATCGCAAAGGAGAACCTGTCGATTTCCAAGCAGAGATCGACATCGTCTGGGTGGTATCCGCTCCGCAGCCCACCGGCAAGATCGGCCGCGGCACGAGAAGTCCTCGCGCGGTGGAGATACGGGGCCGCCTCGACATCGCCTCCGGCCATACATTGACCAATGTATTCAGCGCAGGCCAGGTCCTCGTCGGCCTGGCCTTCCTCGCCGGTGACAACGAACGTCACCGGACCGGAACCCTTGGCCTGCACGAACCGCGCGGTCGGGCCGGCCACCACGAAGCTCGCGCACAAGACCAGCGGCGCGTTCGCGACGGCCAGCGCGCCCACGGTTCCTGCCGTCGTCTTCTGCACCAGAGTGCGACCAGCGAAATCGCATGACCTAAGCAAGCCAGGTGAGTTCACCGCGTCGAAGCCCGCTGCAGGAGCTCCGTCCTTCAAAGCCAGCCAACCCGAGCGGCTCTCCTTCAAGGCAAGTGCCTCACTCTCCGTTGAAGCCAGGACGATCCTCTCGACGCCACGCGAGAAGGCCCAGGCAGCCACGGTGAAGGCGCGCATGACGTCGATGACGACAGCAACACGGGGAACGCCGGTCAACTCTGGGATGCCAAGGAAGTGATGGTCCATCGCACCATTCTGACGCCCCTGGATCATCCGAAGGGCGCGATTGATCCGGCTGCCGTCGGGATGACGGTCAGCGAAGCGGTTCTGGTGCCAGCCGGATCCCGTCGGATCGGGCGCGAATGCGCACCGGCCAGGGCGCCGCCCGTGAAGTCCTCTTCCGGCTCCACCTCATGCACCCCGAAGTCGCGAGCCGACACATGACTTGACTAATGAACTGGGCGTGTGCCCCAGATACGCCTGAAACCCGCCGCGGGGTGATCTTGAGGTCGGCGGCTGTGCATATCAGTATTAGTCGCTGGCGGCCTCGGGCTTTCCGGCTCGCGTGACGCGGCGGCGCGGCTTTACGAGCCTGTTTCGGGCGCACGGAGACGCACCCGCCTGGTCGCGGTAGTGGTGGCGCTTGCCCGGGCTGTCACGGGAGGAACCGCTCCGGGCGGAAGTCCGCAAGCATCTCATCTCTCTTCCCGCTGAGGATCTCCGAAGCAAGCAGCCGGCCGATTACCGGCCCGAGCGTGATGCCGCTGTGGGAAACGGCCTCGTAGTAGCCCGGCACAGACGGCACCGCTCCCACCGAGGGGAATCCGTCGGCTGGGATGGGCCGGTCGGCTACCCGTGTCTGTGCGATGCGGGAGATGCCGAGCTCGGGAACGACGTGCCGCGCCGATTCGTGGAGCAGCCGTGCGAGTTGCGCTGGATCTTCGCCTGTGTCGATGAGTGCGTCGATCTCGCGGCTGTGGAGGACCACCGAAGCGTCTCCGTCAGGACGGATCTCGATGTGAGGCGCGTGCATGGCCCGGTGAACCGGGACCTGAGCACAGCCGATCCGGGTGACGACGCCGGGCTCCCGGCGCATCGGCAAGTGCCGTGCGATGAGCCCGGCGACGTGGGAGGCGCTGGGGCCCGCTGCGTTCACGACGATGTTGACGTCGAGACAGCTCCCATCGGATAAAGAAACTGTCCGGATGCTCCCGTCGGCACGGGTGCCGATGCCACAGACCGCGGTGCCGGACCGGTGCTCGGCGCCGGATGCAACGGCCTGGCCGACCAGGCGGCCGACGAGATGACGTCCGTGCACCCAGGCTTCGTCGGGGTAGAACAGGACTGGAACCTCGCCGGGCATCCTGAGAGCAGGTTCGAGGCGGCGGCGCACCTCGGCCCCCGTGTACACCTCGACCCGGTAGTCCCAGCTAGCCAGCAGTTCGGCTGTTTTGAGGAACTTCGCCTCCGCTGCGGGATCGTCTGCCCAGCGCAGGTGGCCGCTGGGATACCACCATGAGTCCGGCCCGATGGTCCTGGCGAGCTCACGGTGCGCTGCCATGCCCGCGACGTTCAGGTCGAAGTAGGACTTGCGCGCGGTCTTGTTGCTGGCGTTGACCCACGAGAAAGACCAGTTGGTGACGCCTTCGCCCGGCTGGCCTGCGTCGATGAAGACCACCCTGGCGCCGTGCCGGGACAGGTTCCAGCCCACGCTGGCTCCGAGGATGCCCACTCCGATGACAGCAACACGTTCAGGCCGCTTCACGGACCCGATCCTCACGAACGCCCCCTTCCCAGATCACCGGCGAACTCCCGTTTCTAGCTCGGGCACCAGCAGTCCTCTCGTCGTACGGCAGACAGACGACGATCACGCTAGCCAGCAGCGCAGACACCTACGCCCGATCGCGGGACTTCAGCCGTATCCCCAGCTCACCGAGACCGACCACCGGCCGTTCGACTTCAAGATCATCCCATGGCCCCTTTGGGGCTCACCTCGGCTATACCGACCCCGAGGACATCCGATTCCAGATCTTGTAGAGATTGTTCTTCAGATCGGCCTCGAACTCCGCGATCGTCTGCCCGTCCACACCGGTGCGCCCTTGTTCGCCTTGACCTTCTCCCACGCCCAGACCGACCGCTGCGAAATCTCAAACGGCTTGCCTGGCGCTTTCAGCTCGTTCACGCGACTCCTCCCGGAGAACTTCCGGTTGATCGAACAAACCAGCCACGGACAACCCTGCCCCTTCGCTCCGCCCCATTACAAGAGCCTCGCCGCTACTACGAGCCGGTCCGCCGGCGGGCCCGGCGACGGTACTCAGTCCCTCACGGGGTCACCATTGGGGCGCTCCCTATCCCCCGCCCTCGCGAGCGGGGCGTATCCGGGCACGCCTTCTCCTGTTCCGTACGGAAGCCGCAGACCGGGCTCACGTCGTCTACATGCCGGACACCGCCTGGCCAGTAAGCGGATCACCCGCCCGGCTCCTCCCGAGATCCGCTTGACACCTCGGTTTTGATGTCGTCTGTATCTGTTTCGACACGTCAGCGACGATTCACTTGCGTTCGTCTTCCCGGTCCCCACCTGACGCCTCACGGGCGCCTTTTCCTCATCGCTCACCACGACGGTCTTCAGCCAACGCAGCATGAGGCGGTTTGGAGCCTCCCTCCGCCGGGCGACTCCGAAGGGCCAAGATCCTTCATCTTCCGTACAGCAACGCATCAAGAAATCGGCCTACACGACGACTCCTCTCTGCGGTCAGGACACACCAAGCGCCAGATGTTCGGCCACGCAGCCTTCGAACTCCTCCGCAAACGTGTCCTGTTGGCGTGACCGAGCGTCACCACACCATACGAACCGGACCAGAGCCGGAAGATCAATTACAAAGCCACGAAGCATGAGTCGGCGCGTCACTGATCATCGAGGGATGCCTGCCGGGCAAGGAACTCCTCGAACGCCGCCTTCTGCTTCGGATCCATGAAGCCTTGGCGGACATTGCGGGCCTTCTCCTGGAGCCAGTGCGCCTCGTCGGGGTCCAGTAGCTCGGCGACCACCACGCCGTTGCGAGCAACCGCCGTGCGCCCTCCTACACGACGACGAAAGAGCGTGAACGCGCCGAATTCCGCTGGGTGGGCCAGTTCCGGCTCCTCCGCCACAGCCCGGTCCTCTTCCCCAGCGCCACTCGCCGGGTAGGCGGTGGGGGCCCAATGCTCCCAGAGCGCCAGCGTGGCCGCGGGCACTAGCACCGCGCGTTCCGCCTCTTCACGCCCCTCCCACATGAACGTGACAGTGACGGGCTCGCCGACCGCCTCGGCCAACCCGAGCACCCTCTCCACCTCATCGTTGATCGGGTAACCCACCACTACATCGATCTGAATGCCCATGGTGCCTGAGGCTACTGGCCGCTTCCGACATGCCAGCCCAAAGCTCCTGCGCCTCGTCGACCACGGCGCACCAGGTGGACCGTCCGAAACCGGTGATCTCACCGACTGAGCGCCTGTCCGAGGCAATACTGCGACGGAGAGCAACCGCTCCACACAATTTGGGCCAGAGCCCACGAAAGGTGACACAGCCACCTCCGGGCGGCCCGCAATCAGCTCAGGAAGAGGTCATGGCCTTCTTGATGGTTTCTGCGGCGTTCTTGTAGACCGTCATCAGGTCCAGGTCAGTGCCCGGGTAGCTGACGATCTCCACCTGCTGCGCCCCCGTGTCGGGCAGCACCTTGCCGGTCGTCATGTGCACGTTGTCGAAGACATACGTGGGCTTCTTCTTCCCCAGGTCGGACAGCTGCTTGGCGGTCACCGCCTGGGGGCCGTACGTGCCCCGCAGATCCGCGCCCGCCATCTTCGCCGACCACACGGAGTAGACCTGGGCGACGACAGCCGGGGCCTTGCCGTCCGGCCAGGCGGCCTTCAACTCCTTCTGCAGGGTGCCGTATTCACTCTTGAAGGATGTGTCCCACTTCGCGGCGGCGTCCTGGGTGCCGAACAGCTTGCCCAGGCGCGTCACCTCGGCGGTCGCCTTGTCGGCGTCGTTGTCCAGGTTGACCTGGACCAGTTTCGCGCTCGACCCGGCCGCCTCCTTGATCTTCGCGGCGTACGGCTCGAAAGGCGCGTAGAGCACGAAGTCGGCGCCCGCCACCGCCGCCAGGTCGGACGGCTTGGGGTCGTAGTCCGGGGCGTGCTGCACGGACGACGGGACGATGACCTTCACGTCCTTGGCGCCGGCGGCCTTGGCGAGGGCGCCCTCCCAGGTGGTCGTGGCCACGACGACGGGCGTGTCGTCGTTCTTGTTCCCGCTGCCGGCACTGTCGGAGTCCTTGTCGGAACCGCAGGCGGTCAGCGCCAGCGCGGCGCTCAGGCTCAGTGCGAGGACGGAAGGGATACGGACGCGGATGCGCGCCATGAGCTGATTCTCCGTTCGGGGATGAGATGGACGGCCAGGACCAGGGCCCCGGCGGTCAGGACGAGCACAGGACCGGGCGGCCAGTCGAGCTTCAGCGCGACGAGGAACCCGGTGACATTCACGGCGACGCCAATGCCGACCGCCCAGGCGGTGATGGACTTCAGGGAGGTGCCCAGCCGCCGGGCGGCGAGCGCGGGCAGCAGGGTCAACGCGTCGACGAGCAACGCGCCGGTGAGCTTGATCGCCCCGGCGACGGACACCGCGACCAGGACGAGCAGCAGGAGGGTGAGCCGGCCGACGCGCACCCCTGAGGAGAGGGCGAGTTCGCGGTCGTAGAGCAACAGCGCGAGATCGCGGCGACGCCACCAGAACAGGGCCGGTACGACGGCGGCCAGCACGCCCAGCAGCCACAGGTCGGACGTGCCCACCGACAGGATCGAGCCCCACAGCAGCGCGAACGCGCCCTGCGCGTTGACCCCGGACACGGCCAGCACCAGCAGCGCGGCGGCGATCGCCAGACTCATCAGCAGCCCCATCGCGCCCGACAGGCCGTCCGGAGTGCGGGCGAGTGGCGCGACGCCGGCACCCGAGAGGGCGCAGGCGATCAGCGCGCACAGCATCGGATCCAGCCCCGTCAGCAGCCCGATCGCAATGCCGAGCAGCGCGACGTGCATCATCGCGAACCGCACCGGCATGATGTCGAGGCCGACGATCACGACGCCGATCACCGGGAGGCCGACCGCCGCCAACAGCAGGGCGAAACCGGCCCGTTGGACGGGTATGAGCTGGAGGAGTTGCCCGAGGTCGGCGGCGGCAAGGTTGTTCACCGGACCTCCCTCAGTCGGCCTGCGGCCATCTCCAGCACCCGGTCGCAGCGGTCGGCCAGCGCCCGGTCGTGCGTGACGACCACGACGGTCACCGGCAGGGACAGCAGCACGTCGGCCGCCTCCTCCTGGCCGGCGAAGTCGAGGGCGGCCGTGGGCTCGTCGGCCAGCAGCACTCCCGCCCCGGCGGCGACGCAGCCGACCGCGCGGGCCAGATACATGCGCTGGAGCTGGCCGCCGGACAGCGTGTGCAGCGGGCGGCCGGTCAGCGACCCGACCCCCAGCTTCTCCGCCGCCTCCACGGCCTCTCCGGGCGCACCACTACTCGCCAGCAACTCGCGTGCCAGCAGCGGGAATCGCCCCACGGCGGGCTTCTGCGGAATCCAGGCACATGCCCGCCGCCGCCATGCCCACTCGGCCGCCGTCCCGGTGCCCCGGCCACCGACCAGGATCTGCCCGTCGGCCTGGCGGTGCAGGCCCAGCACGGCCCGTATCAGCGTGGTCTTGCCCGACCCGTTGGTGCCGGTCAGCGCCACCCGCTCGCCCGCTTCGATGCCGAGATCCACACCGCGTACGGCCTCGACACGACCGTGCCGACAGGCGACCTGTCGCATCCGCACATCCAGACCGTCCATCCCACCTCCTGTCCGTTCTCCGAGAGGAGTCGGAGGACGAGGGCGGTGAGTTCCCGACAGTGGGCACAATCTTCCGGCGTCGCTCCGCGCGCCCTCCCGCCGCAGCCGCCCGGTACTAGCGTCGAGTCCGCCCATCAGCCCTCCCGACCCACTGGAGGACGTCATGCTCCAGACACGGGAACTCATCGACAGCGTCGCCACCTCCAGCCCCCTGGGCCACGAGGTCCTCGCCAAGGCCGTGGACGTGCTCGCCGAGTGCGAGGAGGCCGTCACCGCGTGCGCGACGGGCATGCTCGCCGAGAAGGACACCGACGACCTGCGCACCGCGATCAGCCAGGACCTGGACTGCGCCGACGTCACCGCCGTGACCCGCCGCTTCCTCACCCGCGGCAGCAGCCACGACCCGGCCCTGATCACCGCCCAGCTGGAGGCGTGCCTCATCGCCTGCCAACGCAGCCATGACCTGTGCGCGCAGCACGCACAGCACCACGAGCATTGCCGCATCTGTGCCGAGGCCACCGGCCGGGCGGCCGACGCCTGCCGGGAGATCCTGGCCGCCGTACGGTCGTAGGCGGGGCGGCAGGGGCCTCTCCTACTCGTCCGCAATGCGGACGACCGCCAGGGTGATGTTGTCGGGGCCGCCCGCCACGATGGCGGCCCTCCACAGCTCGAAGGCCGCCCTGCCGTCGTCGTGCTCCCGCATCACTTCGTCGAGCACGTCCGGCATCACCGGGTCGGTCAGACCATCGGTGCAGATGAGGTAGCGGTCGCCGGGCGACAGGGACGCGGCCGTCACATGGGGGCGGATGGCGCGGTAGACGGGGCTACCGCCCAGGCACTGGGTGACGAGGTACGTGGTGCGCCGCCCAGGTTCGAGCGGGGGGCTGTCATCGACGCTCACCTGGCGCAGCCCGTCGCGGGGGGCCGCGAAGACCCGGCTGTCGCCGACGTTGAACGCCAGCAGCGAGTCGGGCTGTACGACGACGCCGGCGACCGTCGTCCCCATGGCGGCGAACTCGCTTCCCTCGTCGCCGCCGGCGGCCTCGTACACGGCGCGGTTGCAGGCGTTCAGGGCGATACGGACGGCGTCCTCGCTGCTCAGGGCGGGACCGATCGACGCGATCCGGCGCACGACCAGGGCGCTGGCCACGTCGCCGCCGGGATGCCCGCCGAGCCCGTCGGCGACGGCGACGACGAGGGGCGTCCCGAGAGGGAATACCAGGGTCTGCGGATTCGCGGTCACGGCAGCGCACAGGATCCACGGCCCGATGACGAGACTGTCCTCGTTCCGTTCGCGGAGCAGCCCGGGATGGCTCAGCGCACTCACAGCGACGTACGACATGGAGCGCCACCGCCTTCCCGTACCGGACACACCGCCGGAGGCCGGGCTTCCGCTCCCAGTCTAGGAACGGCGGCATCCGGCCTACCAGTGCGGTTGCCCGGCCAGACCGTCGACGAGACTCGGCACGCCAGGGATCCTCAACAGCGTCGCGATCGCCGCGCGGGCAGAAGCGGTGTTTTGGACCTACGGTGATCTGAGAGAGGCAGGCAAACCGAACTGGTACTGCGGAGGAGACTGCGATGGAGGAGCACTTCGTCTGGGTAACGACGCGCCGCCTTCAGCCGGACACCATGGAGGAGTTCGAGCGGGCATGGCGCCCGGCCCCCTACCCGCAGGGACTGCGCCGCGCCTTCGCATACTGGTCCGAGGACGGACAGGAGATCACCGGCGTGTCGTTCTGGGACTCCAAGGAGTCGTGCGACACCTGGCGGGCCTCCGAGCCGGAGGCACAGCGGCGCGCGGCCATGGCCCCGTATGTCGTCGAGGAGCGAGAAGCCTTCTACCGCGGCCGTGAACTCGCCGTCCCCCAGCGGTAGCCATGGGCGAACAGGGGCGGTCCCCAGCCGCCACGGCCCCTGCGGCGGTGACGGTGCCGAGGAAGACATAGCCCCTCCACTGATCGGGCAGCCGCGGCCTAGCTGGATGCCAGAACACGATCAAGCGCGGCCTGACCTGCGGGTCCCCATGTCTGCTTGCCGCCGGGAAGTCCCCGTTCCCAGGCCTGGCCGATGCCGACGAGGGAGAGGCTTTGCAGGACAGCCCACCCGCGGGCACGCTGGATCATCGACGCGTCCGCGTCCGCGTACGCGTCGAAGAACTGTGAGGCGGCACCTGCGGGAAGAAGCAGCCACGCGGCTGCGAGATCTGTCGCCGGATCGCCGGCGCAGAGGTCACCGAAGTCGATCACGCCTGAGAGCGTTCCGTCCGTGACGACGACATTCGCAGGATGCAGGTCACCGTGAAGCCATACCGGCGGGCCTTCCCAGCCGGGAGCCGAAACTGCCTCGTCCCAGACGTCCCGGACGTCACCGGAAACGCGGGAGGCAACGGCTTGGAACTGCTTGTCGAAATGGTGCGTGAGCGTTCTGAGGGGAACGCCGCGCATCGGATTGGCCGGCGCCTCGGCGGGCGCGTCCAGATGGAGCGCCCTCAGGAAGCCCGCCAAAATGTCGGCCGCGTGGTGGCCCTGCGTGATCGAGACGCGGTCGCCCGGCTCGCCGGGAATCCATGCCGCAATGGTCCAAGCCTTCGGGAAGAGGGCGGACGGTTCGCCGATCCGCAAGGGGGTCGGAACCGGGAGCGGAAGGCGTGGGGCCAGGACGGGCAGCCAATGATGCTCTTTGCGGAGGAGACCCGGCGCGCGTTGCGTGCGCGGCAGCCGCACGGCCAACTCGTCACCGAGACGCCACAGTTGGTTGTCCCACCCGCCGGCAACCGGGCGGAGGCCCAGTCCAGCTAGGTCCGGATGCTGCTCATGCAGGAGGGATCGCACCAAGCTCTCATCGATCTCGATGGCGGCCATGGATGGAGTCCCTGTCTCTTGTGGTGTCGACCGTCATCTCGCTGCGCTCATGATCGCCCGGACAGAACCTGGCTGCGATGGACCTGTTCCGCCTGCGGTCCTCCTGCAACTCCTTGAAACCGGCGACCTGGACGGCCGAGAGAGTGGACGGCATGTCCGGGCCGCCGCCATCCGGTTGGATGAAGCCGAACCCTATGCGCCCGGAGGCTGCCGCGCTGAGCCGCGGTGGCTTGGGTCCTACCGTCGACGGACCCGCGCGCGGCTCGCCCCTCACCGGCGCACGGGCGGGGACACGCCGACCGGGCCGCCTCGACAGCCCGGCCGTATCCGCGCCCTACCCTCGGGTGCTGTGACACTGACAGACGGAACGTACCGGCTCGGGCCGTCGACCGGCCGCCTCTGGATCAAGACCGGCCGCGCCGGGCTGGGCCGTAGAGCGGGGCACGACCTCACGATCGAGGCCACCCGATGGTCCGGGGAGGCGGTGGTGGTCGTCGGCGACCCGGACAGGTCGTCGGTGAGTGTGACGGTCGAGACGGGCTCGCTGGAGGTCCGCGAGGGAATGGGCGGGCTCAAGGCGCTCACCGATACCGACCGGGCCGAGATCAAACGGACGCTCGCGGACAAGTCCCTGCTGCACACCGCAGAGCACCCCACGATCACCTTCCGTTCCACCCGCGTCACGGGAACGCCGCAGTCCTTCGAGATCAGCGGGGACCTCACCCTCAAGGGCCGGACCCACCCGGTGACGGTGCATGGGAAGGGGAATGGCGACGGCCTCCTGCGCGGCTGGGCGACCGTCACGCAATCCACCTGGGGGATCAAGCCCTACACCGCATTCTTGGGCGCATTGCGGCTGGCCGACGAGGTACGGATGGAGTTCGAGGTAGCCAGGCTCGAACCGGTGAACGTGCCTGAGTAGTCGCCGCCGGAGGGCCATTGCGAGGGCCCAGCGGCCGGTTGAGAGGGCAGCCGATCTGGGGTGCGGCTGGTCCGGGGGTGTCAGCAACGGCAGGTCCGCCGCCTGCGGATTGCCTGGCCGTGGTTCTGCAGGGGGGCGAGGCCCTGCCGCACAGGGCAGCCGGCTGGCCGCTACAGGCGGGACCGCCGCGCGGCCGCCTACCGTAGAAGCATGAGCGAGATCGTCGTCGTGTACGAGCTCGACCCATCGGTGGCCAAGCGCACCTCCCCGGGCGTACCGCACGGTGAGGAACGGCCCGTCCGTAGGGTGCACGCGGCGCCCGCCGCCCCAGGGACGCTCACCGCGGCTGGACCGCGGACCCTCTGCGGCAAGGACACCTTCGCCATGGAGACGAGCTGCTGGAAGCCCTCCGAGCACCCTGAAGCGCCGTGGTACCCCGCGGAGTACGCGTCCGCGGTCTGCCCCGACTGCGATGCCGTCATGGAGACCTGACCGGCCGGCCGACTGCCCTGACGTCACTGCGTGGCTGCATCGATGCGCCGCTGCATCGCCGGAGATATGCCGCCCCACCGCCACATTCACACGCTGTGTGACGCGTCCTGGCCGGAGGCAGCGCCAACGAATGCAGGGGCCTCGGCCCCATGCGCACAATCGGCTGAAGATCCGAAGTGAATGCGCAATCTGAGCTTTCGGTGCGCAATGGCTCGGCCCATAGCTGTCGATGTCGCTCTCTTGCGATCTTTCGAGGAGAGGCAGGCGGGCCGGCCGGTACGGTCCGGGGTGGCGGTGCGGAGCAGCGGCGCGGCCCGTCGCGCACGTAAGAGTTGTGCGGTGTCTGTCCGGTACGAAGACGAGTCGGGGTGCGAAGTCCACGTCATGCAGCGGCGGTTGGCGTCCATGAGGATACGGAAGATGTGGGGTCGGGTAGCCCTGGGGGCGGCTGCGGCCACCGCGGTGTGCTCCCTGGCCGGCTGTGGCGGCGATCAGGCGCCCGCCGCCGGCCACGCGCCCATCGGCGGAAAGGGACCGCACGGCGCCTCAACGGGCTCCGCGAGCGGCGGCGGGACACAGCCGCAGGGCCCGCCCCAGGACTTCGAGCCGGAAGCCATCAGCTCGTTCGACTCGTACGAAGGGCGCTGGCCACAGACCTTCTTTGGTGACGGTCCCCGGGATTTCCTGGCGCTCGGCGACCGTCTGGCGTACAGCTACGACACCGCGGACGTCGGCATCACCGCCTACCGGCTGGACACCGGTGAGGTCGCCTGGCACACGACGGTGCCGGACGGGGATGGCGTCGAGCAAGCACCGCACCTGGTCGGTACCGCCGTGATGGGTGTGTTCGGCACGAGTACGGAGGGGACAGGCACCTCCGCGGGCCACCACGCCGTCGTGGTCGCCGCTTACGACGCGGCCACCGGCGAGGAACTCTGGACGCGCGACGTCGTGGAGGGCGAAGGCACGGGGGCTCCCAGAGCTCACATCGTCGGGGCGACCGACGAGCGGGTCCTCGTCTCGGCGGAGGACGGCTCCAGTGCCCTGGTCGACATGCGGACCGGCCGACTGGTCTGGACCGACTCGGACTTCGAGGGGCTCGACCTGGAGGAAACAGTGGCCGTCGGTACACGTGACGACGGCCAATTCGTGGGTAAGTCGACCTCGGACGGCCGTCAGTTGTGGAAGCGGCAGGCCCTCGTCGGCGAAGCGCTGCCGGGTGATCCCGGCCCCGGACTCACCCTGGCCAACGGGATCGGGGTGGGCGACAGCCTGCTGCTCGACCCGGTCACGGGGAAGACCAGCCTGGACATGAAGGACGGGGCAGACGACTGCCACTACGACGGCTGGACCACGACCGTCTGCTCCGGTACCGATGGATCCGGTTCCGCGACTGTCACAGCCGTGGACCTGCAAAACGCCCGCGTCCTGTGGCGCCTGCCGGACGAAGCCGCGAACCGTGTCGCGCCAACGGTGACCTCGGCGTGGCACGGCCTGGTCTACGCCGAAGCCGATGCTCCCATGACTCTCGACGCCCGCACGGGAAAAGACCTCCGCGTGAACATCAGTCTCGCCCCGTCCATGGTCAACGACCGGTACGGGCTGGTGTACGACGATACGAGGAGCGTCATCGACGTCTACCGCGCGAAGGGCTGATCCACAGAGGCCATGCTCGTGTTCGTGGTGCCGGCCGACGTGATCGCCGGTCTCGGCGGCTACCTGCGCACCCTGGACCATCGCCGCAGCGTCGCGCTCAACGAGACCCGGCGCTCCCAACGCCTCGCCATGGCGGCCGCTTGCACGACTTCGTCGCCCACCACGTCACCGGCATCCTTGTCCAGACGAGAGGGCGCGCTTGATGGCCACCACCGGGCCCGACCGGCTGGACCCGGAGGACGAAGGCACGCCTGGCATACCCTCCGCGAGTTCTCACGGAGCTCATCCAGAGATGACAGCCGAAAACGGCACACAACTTCTCGGGGAATCCGTAGCTCTGCAGGAAGTAGTCCAACTCTGCACATCACGGATGCCGCGTCCACACGTGCAGGGCGCTTGCCGTGGCCGTGTACCAGGTGCCGTCCCCCAGTGCCATGGGAAGGCCGGACACCGGGAAGGGATAGGTGACTCGGTGAGGTGAGTGCCGCGCGGTCGTACTGATCAGCCAGTGTCGGCCATCTCCCCATTCCTCGTCGCTCTCGACGGTCGCGGCGATGACCGTCGTTTCGTCGAGGAAACCCCCGGCCCAGTCCCAGTAGGGCAGCGCCTCGTCATTGTCCGGCTCCGCGTCCGGATGCGTGGGGACGGTGGCCTCGACGTGCCACGCCGCGGTGACCGAGCCGTCGTGGATCGTGTGCAGCGCCAGGATGTCCTGGTCGTGGCTGACCGTCAGGAAACGGTCGCCCGACGGGCTTACGGCGATGAGCACCAGGTCCTGGTCCTCGAAGTACCGCACGGCCAGGTTCTCGCCGTCCCAGCGCCCCCACCGCAGCGGCGCCCCGTCCTGTCCCTCCCCGATACTCAGGCCCATCAGTTGCGGATCCGGGTGGGCCATGTGCTCGCTGCCGGCGGCCGCGGACCGGGCGTCCGCGCGGGCCAGCACCTGACCGTTGGTGGCATCGAGTACCAGCCACTCGTCCCGCCTCGCCTCGTCCGACTCGCTTTCGAGCAACGGGCCGCGCACGTGCGCCCATACGTGTCGCCCGTCGACCGAGAACCCGGCCGAGCCGCTGTCCGCGTACCGGTGGTCACGGCTGTCCGCGTACTCGTCGAACGAGTGGTGCATCGTCCGGCAATTCCCGTCCCAGCAGCCGTGCCGGATCTCCCAGCGCACCTTGCCGGACGGCTCCACGGCCCGCAGGGCGTGCACTCCCGCGAAGACGGCCAGGCTCCCGTCCACGGCCACCGTGGACGTACCGAACCGCCGCGGCCAGGGAGCGGGGAAGCGGACCAACGGCTGCCCGGCCGCACCGAGCGCGCCGTCCATCGCCCGGAAGACCAGCTCATCGTCGCCGCGTTGCACCAGCGCCGTCCTCTCCGCCGACCCGACCAGGGCCGGAGCAGCCGCCCCCGAAGAGGACAAGGGGGCATCCAGGGTGGCAACCAGCCGAGCGAGCGAAGGCACACGAATCTCCAGGACATGAGCGCGAGTCGGATCTTGGCGAACACTAGGACATGCCCCCGACAACCCCGCTCGGCAGGCCGCCGGACGGATTGGCCCCGGCCGGCCGGGGCCAG
The DNA here is from genome assembly GCF_042894545.1 of Streptomyces sp. NPDC001530. Taxonomy (NCBI): domain Bacteria; kingdom Bacillati; phylum Actinomycetota; class Actinomycetes; order Kitasatosporales; family Streptomycetaceae; genus Streptomyces; species Streptomyces sp. NPDC001530. The sequence continues at coordinate 137,813 of NZ_JBIAVS010000011.1, read as the reverse complement.
GACGGTGTGAGCGGAAGGGCGTCCGTATAGGCGTTCACCGGTGGGGAAATCCGTTTGGTGGCGCGGACGTCGAGGACCGGGGCCGCCGATTTCGTGCCGAGGGTGCCCTGCGGGCGCCAGGTTCCCGTGACGGAGACCCAGGTATCGCGAGGCAGGGGGCGCCCCGTACATCCGGATCTTGATGGACTGGGAGTCCGTCACGCACCAGTTGAAGGTGATCCCGGTCAGATACCAGCCGCCGCCCTGCCGCGCCGGCGTGACGAAAATCGTCATCTGCGCGCGTCGTACGGCTCTGGGGTTCGTTCCGTCGCAGCCCTGCGAGTCCCGGTACGTGTGCGCGGGCGCATCGACCGCGATCAATGCCTGGTCGTAGGAGGCGGCAGTGCAGCCGGTGGCAGGCAGCCCAACTGCCCGCACAGCCGCAACGCGGGCAGCCTGGCACCGTCGGCGGTGAAGTGCACGTAGTGGTCGACGATCACGTCCCGGTCGCCCAATGGCTCCGGCAACCGGACCCGCGCGGTGGCCCGGACTCACCCCGGTGCACCCGGAACGCCTGCCCGACGACGGCGAGGATTTCCCGCAGGCGCCGAGGAACAGCACGGCGACGGCGCAGAGCAAAGCGGCCACGGCCGCTCCGCGCGTTCCACCTGATCGCAAGAGCGCTCAATCTCCCTGCACCGCACCGACGTTGAAACCCAGGCCAACATAGAGCTGTGGCCGGGACGGTTCACCAGGTTGCTGTTGGCAGGGCGGGCTGCGCGGTGCGCCACCAGCGCGAGAAGATGATCCTGGCCTCGGCCGGCGGGGGCCGCGATCCGGCCGAGGTTGTCGGTGCTCACCGCGTAGGCGCCGCCCCGGCGTCATGGTCACCAGCGTCCCCTACCAGCCGGACGCGGCCTTCGCGCAGCACAGCGATAGGCAGGTGCCTTCGCCGGTTCCGTCCTCCTCGTGACGGCGCTGAGTGCCGTCAGTGGGCTGTCCGGTTCTTCCTTCGCCTTTTCGGCGTTGTGTGTACTCGCCGCGCTGCTGGGCCTAACCGCCCGCTGCACCGCGGCCCCCGGAACCGCCCTCGTGTGCTGGCTCTTCCTCAACAGCTTCCTCATCGCCCCACTGGGCGAAGTCACCTGGCGCGGCCGCTCCGACGCCGCCCGCATCGGCCTTCTCCCCGCCGCCGCGTTCTTCGGCACGCTCGTCGCACGGATCATCAACGCCGTCGGCGCGCATCACCGCACCACGCCTGGTGACGGACCACCGTGAGATGGGCGCAGGGCTGCCGCCGACCGTTGAGCCAGAATGGAGAGTACGACGCAGCCCGCTGCAGGGGGACGGCTTTCGGCGCGTGTGGACCCCGGGATTCCGACGCCACCCCATCGGCGAACTTTCACAACTTCCACACAGGTACTGGTTGTTTACGTTACTCTGAGCGCGGTCCCGCTGTCCCCCCGTACGGCGGGACCACCACCCGGTCCCACCGACCCCACGGCGCTCCCTTGAGTGGGCCCGTAGAGTAGCCCGCTGCTGGCACTGGCGCGACCAGCGTTACTTCACCACCTCTCCGACGCTCTGCCCGCCCGCACCTGGCAGTTGTAGGTGGGCAACGGGAGCAGCCGGGCACAGCGGACCAGCCCGGGTCAGCCGGTTTTCCAGCCCCGCCGCGTGTCAATGCTCGCCCACTCCGTGGCCCATTGCTCCATGCGGCGCCGGTCCAGACAAGCGCGTACGATCCAGGCGCTTCCCCCCACGAGGCCGCCCGTGCCCGCTGCGGCCAGAGCACCCGTCATGGCCGATTGCAGAACCCCTTCCACGAGGCTGGGGGGCTTCGTCGTCAGGCGCCCGTGTCCGTCCGTCCACACCGTGATCCGAGTCCCCGCCTTGGTCTTGGGCGGCACCCTGGTCTGATCCGTACGCTCCGAGCCGTCCGGCGTGGTCCAGCGCACCGTGGCCCACACCCGCTGGTCGGTCACTACCCTCGTCGGCACCTTGGCGGGCGCGTCCTGCGTGAGCACGGCCGAGACAGGCCGGCGTTCCTCCCGTTGCCGATCAAGGCCCCGCTCCACCGCACCGGCCGTCACCAGACCCGCGACCAGACCGCCCAGTACGGCGAGAATCCAAGCAGCGAGCACAATCCAGGCCTCGATGACGTCGCCGCGTCGCCGGAGCGGATTCCGCCGCCACCGCCACAACCACACCCTCGTACGGCACGCAGTCGCCATCGGTCAACACCCCCTTGAGAGCACCGACGGGACCTTTCCAGTGTGCTACCAGAACCGTTCCTAGAGACTGAGCGGGAGCGAGTCCTGCTGCCAGGACTGCTGCTCAGCCGCGTGCCCCGAACGGTGCTGGGCACACTGGTGGCCCGCTTTCGCTCCGCGTCCGGGCGGCACACATCTGGTGCGTGGTCCGGGTACGCGGGGGCGGGTTTCCTCACGCCGTCGGGTGTCCGGTTGGGCCTGGGCGGTTCGATGCCCGCAACGATCGCTCTGGTCGTTGCGGGGCGGTGCCGTCCGTCGCCGGATCGGATGTCCGAGGGCGCGCCTTCCGATCGCCGCGGCTGCCGCGTCGTGGCGAGTGAGCTTGCGGTTCTTGCTGGTGAGGGGCTGCTGCCAGTGCTGGGCACCCCACTGGGAGGTGTAGGCCGGGTCCACCAGCCGCTCCCGCAGTGCGTACAGGCGACGGGACTTGCCATGCCACTCAGCCCGCGAGCCGTACCCGCACGGCAGCTCCGCCCGCTTGTCTGCTTTAGCGCGCAGCGGACGGGCCAGCCGGGCCTCGATCGAGGCGCTCTGCCCACGCAGCCACGCCAACTCGGCGGCCTGGCCGCGCCGCGCCAGCGCGGGCCCACTGATCATGCGTGGCCTTGGTGATGCTGCCTGCCCAGCGTGACGAGGAGACGCCGGACAGCTCCCGCTTCCTGACTGCCCATGCCGCGGCATCGTGAGGCAGCCCCTGCCGAGAGCGCATCGCAAGATCCCGCGACGCCAGCGAGCCGAGGAACGCACCGACCTCACGCAGCACCGACGCGTCCGTGTCCGAGACCCGCAGCCGGGCCCGGATCGCCACCCCCGAGGGACCAGGCACCACAAACGGCGCCCCACCTCGCGCAGCACACCCATCCTTCACCCCCGGCCCGGCGTCGAAGATCCGTCACCCCACCCAACGAGCGCCACCCGCAAAGGCCACGCATTCGATACACAAACGTCCGTTCTCCTGGGCCAGGAGCCCGTCCATGCGCCTCGGGACAGCACGGCACTCACTCGCATTCGCCAAAACACCCTCAAGGCCGGTCAAACGGCAGCAGCTCCGAACGCTACTGCCCCCGACCGGGCGGCGCCGGCCGCGCAGAGTGTGGCGTGCCAGGCAGCCCGGCGGCACCGGACGGCGGGGAGGCGGGCGTCTGCCCGCCGTTCGACAGGGCAAGCGCCGGCTACGCGGTCAGCGCGTCCATCGCGCGGTCGATGAGCACAGCAAAGGGAGTCGTACCGTCGCAGGCCGTCCAGGCTTCCATGGCGGCGTCCGCGCAGGCGAGCGCGGACGCGACGAGCGCGCGGGCGCGGGGGTCCCCGGCGGCGGCCGGGTCGGTGCCGAGTCGGCGGGAGACCTCCGGTACGAGCAGGTCCTGCCAGGCCTGCTGCTTCTCCCAGTGGCGGGCCTTCAGCGACGGGGTGTCGCTCATCATCCGCACGAACGCCAGGGCCTTTTCGGGTTCGTCGGCATTGATCTCGGTGACCACGTCGAAGGCACGGCGCAGCGAATCCCAGGGCCGTTCGTCCGCGGGGCGCTCGGCGAAACGCGCGGCGATGTCGCGGCCAACGTCTTCGAGATGGCCGAGAACGACGTCGTCCTTGGTCCCGAAGTACCGGAAGAAGGTGGCGCGCGACAGTCCTGCCTCCGCGGCGATCTGATCGACGGTCGTCTTGTCGAAGCCCTGCTCGGCGAAGAGACGGAACGCCACGGCGCTGACCTCGGCCCGCATCGCCTGGCGTGTCCGGTCGCGCAGTGTCGACGGCGCCGCGGTGCGTGCGGAAGTCCTCGGTGTGTCGGCCATACCCGGAATTCTACACAGAGACTCATCTTGAGACTGAGTCGCACAACGAGGTAGCGTCTCTTCCACAGACTTCGTACCAGGCCCACACGGGAGCATCCCCATGAGCAAGATCTGGTTCGTCACCGGTTCGTCCCGCACTTCGGCCAGTTGGACGTCGTCGTCAACAAGACCGGCTACGCCCTGTTCGGCGCCGTCGAGGAACTCAGCGGGCGAGGTCGCGGCAGGGATGACGGCTTGAGGGCACGCGAACCGGCCCCGACCGCGTGAAGAACGAGCTGTCATTCACTCGCGTTCTCAAGGAAAGGCAGGCACATGACCAACGACCTCCACATCCCCGACCAGAGCGGCGCGTTCGCGGTTGTCACCGGCGCCAACAGCGGTATCGGCTTCGAGACCGCGCGGCGACTGGCTGGCGCCGGCGCCGAGGTGGTGCTGGCCGTACGCAACCCCGTCAAGGCCGCGGACGCCGTCGCCAGGATCCGCGCCGCGCATCGGCAGGCCCAGGTCTCCGCGGAGTCACTCGACCTGTCCAGCCTGGAATCGGTCGCCTCATTCGCCGCAGCGATGACTGAGCGCGGCCGACCGATCGACCTGTTGATCAACAACGCCGGAATCATGGCCGTACCCGAGCGCCGCACCACGACCGACGGCTTCGAGCTGCAGTTCGGCACCAACTTCCTTGGCCACTTCGCCCTCACCGGCCGCCTGCTGCCCCTGCTGCGCGAGGCGGCCTCACCCCGAGTCGTCCATGTCAGCAGCAGCGCCTCCGCCCAGGGCCGCATCCGCCTCGACGACCTCAACAGCGAACGCGGGTACGCAGCGTGGCGGGCTTATGCCCAGTCCAAACTGGCCAACCTCATCTTCGCCAAGGAACTCCAGCGCCGCAGCGAGCGCGGCAACTGGGGCATCCTCAGCAACGCGTCGCACCCGGGTCTCACCCGTACGAATCTGCAGAAGGCCGGCCCCAACCTGGGCAAGGGCGATCCCGACCGGGCAACCCTGTTCACCAGGTTGACGTCCTTCAAGCGGCTGTCCATGGAGCCGCAGCAGGGCGCGCTCCCCACGCTGTACGCAGCCACCAGCCTCGACGCGCGCGGCGGGGCCTACTACGGCCCCGACGGACTCTTCGGGATGGTCGGCATGCCCACCGACGCCAAAGCACCGCGCCGAGCCCATGACTTCGACACCGCCGCTCGGCTCTGGGACGCCTCGGAAGAGCTGACCGGAGTCACCTATCCCGCTCTCTCCTCAGCTGCCCGGACCTCCTGAACGGCCCGCCCCGACGATCCGTCGACGGTCGCCTTGGCACGCTCGGCCGCCCGTGACAGGGGAACGGCGGGCTCGGGCCAGAACGCCTCGCGTCCCGTTTGTCCCTTCGTCTTCCGCTTGCCGTGGTGTGTGGACTTACTCAGGTCCCGCTCACGTCGAGCAGCCTGTCGCCCCGGGTGTGGCGGAACAGCAGCGCGGTGTGCGGCCGTACCCTCACAACGCGCAGCGCGGCGCCGGCACCTGCGGCTTGGCGGCGGGCCCACAGCAGGGCGGTGAGGCTGGAGACATCGCAGAACGTCACGTTCTGGAAGTCGATGTCCACGTGGAGAGGACTGCGGGTCTTCCTCGGCGACACCCTGGAGGTGGACAAGATCGAGGCCGACTACGACGCGCGGGGTGCTGACGGTGAAGATCCCGGTCGCCGAGCCGACCAAGCCACGCAAGATCGAGATCGGCCGGGGCGAGCACAAGGAACTCGTCGGCTGACCGGCGCCGCATCGCGGGCTGCTGAGGCGCGCCCCGCGTAACGGCAGCGAAAGGCCCGGGGCTGCGACGGTTCTGCTCGCTTCCCCAGGCCGCTGGTGCGCCGCGACCGGCGAGGACGTTGGGCGTCGCCTCTCTGGACACGCCGCCGGGTTCCGCCCTGCCCGCCGACGCCCCAGACGACCGGAAGGCCGAGCCTCGGCACGCGTGACGGGGCCGAGCGACAATCGACGGCAGGCGGTCAAGGAGGCGGGAGCGGCGATGGCACGGCTGCTCGTGGACGACGATGACCTGGTGGTGCGGCTGTCGTGGCCGGAGGGCCTCGCCGCTCGGCGGCGCCAGGTGCGCGTACCGCTGGCGGCGCTGCAGCGAGTGGCGGTCGAAACGGCCTGGTGGCGGGCCCTGCGCGGCGAAGCGGACAGCGGCACCTGGATCCCGGACACGCTGTTGGCAGGCGTACGGCGCTATCAGCGGCGGCACGACTTCGTCGCGATCCGCCCCGGCCGTCCGGTCGTCGTGGCCGACCTCGGCTCCGCGTCGCCGTTCGCACGCATCGCGGTCACCGTGCCCGATCCGCAGGCAACGGTGGACGCCATACGGGCGGTGCTCGCCCGAAGGCGGACCGATGGCAGGAATCCGGTCACGGACGGAGGCTGAGCCGTCTACTGATCGGGGTCCGCGTCACCCACCTGGTACGTCCTGGTCCACTGCGCGCCACAGCGGCAGCTGGAGTGTTCGACCAGCTCACCTTCCTCGCTCACGCCGAGGCCCTGCTGAACGCGTACATGCACGTGCTGCCCCATGTCGACCGCCTCGCCTGCCACGACGCCTGGCACCGTGCCGTGCCAGACCGCAATGGGCCCATCATCCACACATGCCACAGAACGTCAATGACGCAGGTCATCGCGCACAGGCGGCACCCCCATCACCCCACACCGCCCTCGCCGCCCGGCGCGCGATCGGCAGATCCCGCCCGCTCGCCGCGTGCGTCCGCCAGGTCCGCCTCCAGCTGGTCCACCCGTGCCCGCAGGTCCAGCACGTGCCGGACTCCAGCCAGGGTCACCCCCTCACCGGCCAGCTGGACCACCTCGGCGACCCGGTCGATCTGACGACGTGAATAGCGCCGCTGCCCGCCTGCCGAGCGGTCCGGCACCACCAGGCCCTGCTCGTCCAGCCGCCTGAGAAACGCGACCTGCACGTTCAGCATGGAGGCGACCTGCCCGACGGTGTACAGCGCCGCGTCCGCATCGTCGATCGGAAGATCCACCACCCCGATCTCCCCTCTCCACAGATCCGGAACCTGCATCTCAGGCTGTGTTGATCATTCTTCTTGGGCGCCCGGCCCGGCGGTGGACTCGTCACGCGGTTCTGCGAATGGCGCGGCGACGCTGACCTGGGCGGGGCGCAGCAGGTGGTTTCCGACGCGGTAGCCGGGGCGGTGGACGGTGGTGCAGACGGGCCGGTCGACCTGGCCGGTGCGGGTGTGGGACAAGGCGTCATGAACCGCAGGGTCGAACGAGTCACCCGATCGGCCGAAGGACTCCAGCCCGAGAGCGGTCAGCTGGGTCTCCAGGATGTCGACGACGCGCCGGAAGCCGCCCTTGACCGCGCCGTGGTCGCGTGCCCGGTCGATGGCGTCCAGGACGGGCAGCAGCCCGGCGAGTACGTTGGCCACCGCGATCTCGCCGACGGCCAGCCGGTCGCGCCGCACCCGCTTGCGGTAGTTGTCGTACTCCGCCTTCACGCGTTGCAGGTCCGCCGTGCGTTCCTGGAGCTGGGCGCGCAAGGTCGCCAACTCGACGTCGGACGTGGGCCGAGCCTCGCCTTCCGGCTGGCTCTGGCTCCGTGGCCGGGCGGTGGTCCTGACGTCCGGCGCCGCGACGTCCGCGCGGGGTTCGCGCTCAACCGGCTTGTCGGCGGCGGCACTCTGCGGGCCGGGCTGGAGGGGGGCCGGGTCCGGGCGCCGATTGTGCCGGACGATGAGCGGCTTCTGCCGCTTGGACTGACGGTTCATCCGGTGCCTCCCTTCGGGGCCTGCTCGTCGTCGACGATCTCGGCATCGACGACGTCCTCCTCCGTAGCGCTCGCGTCGGCAGTGGACCCGCCTTCGGCCTGCGGCCCGGCCCCGGACGCTCCCGAGGACGCCTGAGCCTGGGCGTACATGGCGGTGCCGATCTTCTGTGCGGCGGCCGCCGCCTTCTCGGTGGCGGCGCGGATCGCGGCGGTGTCCTCGCCCTTGAGCCGCTCCTTCACCTCGGCCAGCGCGGCCTCGGTCTCGGACTTGGCGTCGGCGGGGATCTTGTCCGGGTTGTCGGCGAGCAGCCTCTCGGTCTGGTAGACGAGTTGTTCGGCCCGGTTGCGGGTCTCGGCGTCCTCCCGGCGCCGACGGTCCTCCTCGGCGTGCTGTTCGGCCTCCCGGACCATCCGGTCGATGTCGTCCTTCGGCAGCGCCGAGCCCCCGGTGACGGTCATCCGCTGCTGCTTGCCCGTGCCGAGGTCCTTGGCCGTGACGTGCATGATGCCGTTGGCGTCGATGTCGAAGGCGACCTCGATCTGCGGGACACCGCGCGGGGCCGGCGGCAGACCGGTCAGCTCGAACATCCCGAGCTTCTTGTTGTAGCCCGCGATCTCGCGCTCGCCCTGGTAGACCTGGATCTGGACCGACGGCTGGTTGTCCTCGGCGGTGGTGAAGATCTCGGACCGCTTGGTCGGGATCGTCGTGTTCCGCTCGATGAGCTTCGTCATGATGCCGCCCTTGGTCTCGATACCGAGGGACAGCGGGGTCACGTCGAGGAGCAGGACGTCCTTGACCTCACCCTTGAGGACACCGGCCTGGAGGGTGGCGCCAATGGCGACGACCTCGTCCGGATTCACACCCTTGTGCGGTTCCTTGCCGGTGAGCTTCTTCACGAGGTCCGTCACCGCCGGCATCCGCGTGGAGCCGCCGACCAGGATCACATGATCGATGTCCGGAACCTTGATTCCCGCATCCTTGACCGCGTTGTGGAACGGGGTCTCGCAGCGTTCCAGCAGGTCGGCGGTGAGCTGCTGGAACTGGGATCGGGTGAGCTTCTCGTCCAGGTGCAGCGGTCCTTCGGCCGAGGCGCTGATGTACGGGAGGTTGATCGTGGTCTCGGTCGCGGCGGACAGCTCGATCTTGGCGCGCTCGGCAGCCTCACGCAGCCGCTGGGTGGCCATCTTGTCCTGGGACAGATCCACGCCGTAGTGGTTCTTGAACTGCTTGACCAGGTGGTCGACGACCCGCTGGTCCCAGTCGTCACCGCCCAGCTGAGTGTCACCGTTGGTGGACTTGACCTCGACGACACCCTCGCCGATCTCCAGCAGCGACACGTCGAAGGTGCCGCCACCGAGGTCGAAGACGAGGATGGTCTGGTCGTTCTCCTTGTCGAGGCCGTACGCCAGCGCGGCGGCCGTCGGCTCGTTGATGATCCGCAGCACGTTGAGACCCGCGATCTCACCCGCCTCTTTGGTGGCGGTGCGCTGGGCATCGTTGAAGTACGCCGGTACGGTGACGACGGCGTCGGTGACGTCCTCGCCCAGATAGGCCTCCGCGTCGCGCTTCAGCTTCTGCAGCACCCGTGCCGAGATCTCCTGCGCGGTATACCGCTTGCCGTCGATGCTGCCGCTCTCCGGGAACCGCCACTGCCCGTCACCCATGTGGCGCTTGACCGACCTCGCGGTCCGCTCCACATTCGTCACCGCCTGCCGCTTGGCGACCTCACCGACCAGCACATCCCCGCTCTTGGCGAAACCCACCACCGACGGCGTGGTCCGGGTCCCCTCCGTGTTGGCGATGACCGACGGCTCGCCGCCCTCCAGAACACACACGACCGAGTTCGTCGTACCGAGGTCAATACCGACAGCGCGTGCCATGTCAGTTCTCCCTCCTCGTTCCCCTTCCTTGCCATCCGGGCCGGTCCGTGACGTGACCGCACGTGTCTGCCGGATTGCAGGAAAGCTCTCTCATACCTTCAATAAAACTTGAGTCCTTCTTTGTCAAGATAGCGATGATTTATCCCTATCGCCCCTCCAGGACCTACTCAGACCGCCCACGTGATCGCCTGCCACAATTCGTGGAGCGCTGGTGTTCGGCAGAGCCTGCCGCGAACGATGGAGGAGTTCCCGTGCCCATGCCCTCAATCCCCTTGCGAAAGCTGGGTTTTCTGACCATCGGGCTGTTCGAGCAGGACGACCCCGGCCGCGGCCACGAGTCGACACTCGACATCATCGAGCTGGGCGAACGGCTGGGGTTCGACAGCGCGTGGGTGCGCCACCGTCATCTCCAGTACGGCATCTCGTCGCCCGTCGCCGTACTGGCGGCGGCCTCGCAGCGCACCAGCCGTATCGAACTGGGTACCGCGGTCATCCCGGTCGGATGGGAGAACCCGCTGCGGCTCGCCGAAGACCTGGCGACCGTCGACGTGCTGTCCCGAGGCCGCCTCAATCCGGGTGTCAGCGTCGGCCCACCGATGCACTACGAGCAGGTCAAGCACGCCCTGTATCCCGACACGGCCGACGCCGAGGACTTCGGCTACGGCCGCGTGGAACGGCTGCTGGACTTCGTACGCGGCAAACCGGCCACCGACTTCAGCGGGATCGAGGGCTTCGAGGTGTTCTCCGACCGCGTGCAGCCCCACTCCCCCGGTCTGGGCCGCCGCATGTGGTACGGCGGCGGAAGCCTGCGGTCGGCGCGGTGGGCCGGTGAGCATGGCATGAACTTCCTGACCAGCAGCGTCGTCAAGGCGGAGGAGTCCGAGAACTTCGCCGAGATCCAGCTCTCACACGTACGGACCTTCCGCGCTCACCATCCCGACGGCGACCGCGCCCGTGTCTCCCAGGGGCTCGTCGTGATTCCCACGGACAGCGCCTCGCCCGAGCAGCGGGCCAAGTACGAGGAATTCGCCCGCAAGCGGATGCCGCGTACCACCACGCCGCAGGGACCGGCGCGCATGATGTTCGCGCCCGACCTCGTCGGAACCTCCGACCAGATCGCCGAACGGCTCTCCTCCCACGTCGCGTTCCAGGAGATCGACGAGGTCGCGTTCGCCCTCCCCTTCACCTTCGACCACGACGACTACGTCCAGATCCTCACCGACATCGCCACCAAGCTCGGCCCGGCACTGGGCTGGCGACCGGCGGCCTGACACTGGTGTCGCTCAAGGCCGCCAGCGGGGGGCTTCATCGTCCGGCGCGTCCGGGCTCGCGAAGTGAAAGGGGACCGAGAGATGGGCAGCCAGGGCTCTGCCCGCCCGGTCGGCCGCGGCCGCTGACGGGTGCAGCGGGGCGGGGTCCTCGTCACCGAGGTACCGCACGGCCGTGCCCCGGTAGATGGTGGCCAGCGGATGCCCGCCGACGGGGTCAGCGGTGACGGCCAGCAGGTCCACGAACCAGTCGTGGACGGTGTCGCCGTTCCAGACGGCCTCGATCGCCACGACGCGACCTGAGGCCCTTCCGGCGGCACGGGCGGCCAGGGACTCCAAGTCGAGGGGGCTGTCGGGAGTGCGGGCGATCCTGTCGCTGTGGTGGAGATATCGGTCGTGGACGACGAGTTGGGCGTCGTTGAGACCCAGACCGCGGGAGCGGCCGGTTTCGAAAACGATGCGGATCGCCTGAAGGCGGGCGTCCTGCAGGACGTATCCGTCGACCTGTTCGCGGATGCCGGCCGGCAGCAGTTCCCACCACTCGCTTGCGGTGATGTCAGCCATCCAGATTCTGCCCGTCTTCCGTGCAGTCCTTACGAGCAGGGTCGGGTCGCCGTACCGATGGTGTGGTGTGGCGTCGGTTGCGGAAGGTGCGGCGTAGGTCGTCTATCCAGGCGTCGGGGGTCTCCCAGGGGATGAAGTGGCCGCCGGTGTCGTGGGCGGTGAGGTTGACGTGGTGGTACCAGTCGGCACGGTCGCTGGAGAGCCAGTTGTCGAGTCGCTGTTCGGTGGTGGTGACGCCGGGTGGGTTTTCGTAGCCGACGAAGGTGATGCCGGTGGGGGCCTCGATGACCGGCCAACGGTCGTGGGAGGGGGCCCAGGGGTAGCGGTTGGCGTTGGCGTAGTAGCGCATCGAGGTTCCGATGGCGTTGTTGACCCAGAAGATCGTGGCGTGGGTGAGGAGGTCGTCCTTGGTGAAGACGTTCTCCACGTCGCCGTGGTGGTCGCTCCAGTTCGCCCAGCGCTCCAGGATCCAGGCGAGCAGCCCGACAGGTGAGTCGGAGAGCCCGTGGGCGAGGGTGCTGGGCGCGAGGACGTGGGCGGCGAGGTGGACGGCGAAGCGCCGCTCGAAGGCAAGCAGCTGCTGGTGAGCGGGCTCGGGCAGGCCCTCGGGGATCGGTTGGCCGCCGCTGAGGTCCCAGGCGCGGTCGCCGTTGAAGAAGCTGAGTTTCAGGCCGGAGCCGATGTGGATGCCGTGCAGTTCGTCGGCGTATTTGTGGCCGAGCTGGCCGGTGACGAGGGCTCCGACGCCCGCCGAGCATCTTGCGTACGCGCCGGGCCTCGCGCACGAAGTCGGCGCTCCCGCCGACGACCGAACCCACCGGTGCGCCCAGCCCTTTGCTCAGGCACGCCTGGACGGTGTCCACGCCGCGGGTGAGCTCAGCGGGGGTGGTCTTCAGGGCCACGGCGGCGTTCCAGATGCGGGCGCCGTCCAGATGGACGAGCAGCCCTTTCTCCCTTGCCGCGGCGACCAGTTCCGCGTGCTCGTGAGGCGATGTGGTCGTGCCGCCGGCCGTGTTGTGGGTGTTCTCCAGGCACAGGAGCCGGTTGCGCAGGGCGAAGTACGAGCCGCCGCCGGTCACCGCGGCCCGTACGGCCTGCGCAGTGATCCGGCCCGGGCCGGCCGTCCAGGGCAGCGGCTGTGGCATGCCTCCGGCGAGCCAGGACGCCGTACCGACCTCGCTGTCCAGCACATGTGCATGTTGGGGAGCGAAGAAACGGTCGCCCCGTTGCAGGACGAGGAAGAGCGCCACGAGGTTTCCCATGGAGCCGCTCGGCACCCACAACGAGGCTTTCACACCGAGTAGTTCAGCAGCTCGTTCCTCCAGGGCGCGCATGGTGGGGTCGCCGTCGAGGACATCGTCCCCGACGTCAGCCGCCGCCATGGCGGCGCGCATCTCCGCATCGGGGCGTGTCACGGTGTCGGATCGCAGGTCGATCGGTGCGGTGCTGCTCATCTCGGCCTTTCCGGGGAGCGGTGGGATGCGGCCCGGGCCGGAGCCCATCGGCCACGCATCGGCGAGGCGGCACGCCGACGCTGCCGCGGGCGCCGGCTCGCGGCGGCTTCCGGCCAGGCCCGCCGAACGCCGCCGCGTCCGGTTCCTCCCGCTGGAAGCGGCGTCGCGGTCAGTCCCTGAGACGATCGATCTGGCGGATTTTGTTGGTCGCGTCCAGGGCGGCGACCTTGTAGGACTCGGCGAGCGTCGGGTAGTTGAAGACGGCGTCGACGAGGTAGTCGACCGTGCCGCCGCAGCCCATGACGGACTGGCCGATGTGGATGAGTTCGGTGGCGCCGGTGCCGAAGCAGTGGACGCCGAGCAGTTTGCGGTCGTCAGGGGAGACCAGCAGCTTGAGCATGCCGTGCGAGTCACCGATGATCTGACCCCGGGCCAGTTCGCGATAGCGGGAGATACCGACCTCGAAAGGCACGCAGTCTTCCGTGAGTTGGTCCTCGGTACGCCCGATGAAGCTGATCTCCGGGATGGTGTAGATGCCGATCGGCTGCAGGTCGTGCATCCGGTTCACCGGCTCGCCGCAGGCGTGGTATGCCGCCGTGCGGCCCTGCTCCATCGAGGTCGCCGCCAGCGCGGGGAAGCCGATGACGTCACCGACGGCGTAGATGTGCGGCACCTCGGTGCGGTAGTGCTCGTCGACCGTGATGCGACCACGCCGGTCGGCGGACAGGCCCGCCTTGTCCAGGTCGAGTTCGTCGGTGAGACCCTGCCGACCCGCCGAGTACATCACGGCGTCGGCGGGGATCTTCTTGCCGCTCTCCAGGACCGTGAGAGTGCCACGGGGATGACGTTCGACCGCGGCGACTGTCTCTCCGAACCGGAAGGTGACGGCCAGATCCCGCAGGTGGTACTTGAGCGCCTCGATCACTTCGACGTCACAGAAGTCGAGCATCCCGGGCCGCTTCTCCACCACCGTGATCTTGCTGCCGAGGGCGGCGAACATGGAGGCGTACTCCATGCCGATCACCCCGGCCCCGACGATGACCATGGAGCGCGGCACCCGCTCCAGGTTCAGCACGTTGTCCGAGTCCATGATGGTCCGCCCGTCGAACTCGACGCTCGCGGGCCTTGCCGGACGGGTGCCGGTGGCGATGATGATGTGCTCGGCGCTCAACTGCCGTTCATGGCCGGTCACTTCGCGCAGGGCGATCGTGTGGTCGTCCAGGAAGCGGCCGGTGCCGGCGAAGAGGGAGACGTGGTTGCGTGACAGCTGACTGCGGATCACATCGACCTCGCGGCCGACCACGTGCTCGGTGCGCGCGGTCAGATCGGCGACGGTGATGTCGTCCTTGAGGCGGTAACTCTGGCCGTACAGGTCGCGTTGGGTGAGGCCGGTGAGATACAGGACCGCCTCACGCAAGGTCTTGGACGGGATGGTCCCGGTGTGGATGGAGACCCCGCCGACCATGTCGGGGCGGTCGACGACGGCGACCCGACGGCCGAGCTTGGCCGCGGCGATGGCAGCTTTCTGGCCGCCCGGGCCGGATCCGATGACGAGCATGTCGAAGTCGGGCACCCTCCGGAGTCTGTCAGCCCGAGCCCTTCCCTCGAAAGGGTGAACCGGGGATCTTTCATGAACCGTGGAGGCGGCTGCGGCTCCGAGGTGTCACCGCCGGGCTCCGTGCGCGGAAGCGGTCGGGCTGTGATGCCTGCCCCAAGTCGTCTGCGGCAGAAGGCGACAGTGGCATCATCGGGTGGGAGGCGTCGCGAACACGGCCGTCCCTTCGGGCTCCACCCGACTGCTCCCAACAACCCGCCTGCCGACCGCGATCGGACCTCCCGGAGGCACTGATGCACATCGCTTCGTTGCCGTACCTCGACGAGCACGCGACGGTCATCGCGGCGGGGACCGACGACGTCTGGCGCGGTCTGGGCGAAACGCTGGATCGATCCTTCTCGCGTCCGCGTGCCGCCGGCTACGCGAGGCTGGTGGGCACAGCCGACCGCACGGCGTCCGGGCCACGGCCCCTTGCCGAGGGCTCGACGTTTCCCGGTTTCCGGGTCGTGGCCGCGGTCCCGGGACGTGAGCTGGTCCTCGAAGGGCGCCATCGTTTTTCGTCGTACGCCCTCATCTTCCGCCTCGAAGAGGTCGGTCCGGACCGATCACGGTTGCGGGCCGAGAGCCGGGCCGCCTTTCCCGGCCTGGCCGGCGGCCTGTATCGACGGCTCGTGGTGGGAACGGGCGGGCATGTGAGGGGCATGCGGCACCTGCTGTCAGCGATTCGCCGTCGATCCGAGTGATGCCTCGACGGGACCAGAGGTTGGCCTGAGAGCCACCCCGGCATTGAGATCGGGAGCCACGGGCCTGCGCCCCTCGGCTCCGTCAACCATGGGGGCTGGTATCGGCTCACTCCAGAACGGCGAGGTGGTCGGCGGCGCCCCCGAGCCACTCGATCAGGAAGAGCGTCGCGTCGTCACTGGTGCTCCCGCCCCGTTCCTCCTTCAGGGTGTGGGAGAGCGAGCGCACCACCGCCCGCACTCCCTCCTCTATGTGCGAGATGCGGTTGACCCAGTGGATGAGTTGTTCCTCGCCGAACTCCTCTTCGCCGGCTTCGTGCTCCTCGATCAGACCGTCGGTGAAACACAGCACCCGGTCGCCACGTTGGAGTATCTGCTCGCTGACCTGGGGCTCTTCACCTCCGAAGCCGACCGGCAAGGTGGTCGGGCTTTCCAGTTGCCGGAGGACCTGGTGGTTGCGGATCAGCAGCGGTGCGGGGTGGCCCGCGTTGACCCACTGCAGGTGTCCCGTTGCGATGTTCAGGCGCATCATCTGCGCGGTGACGAAGTGTTCGGGCCCGAACTGCTCGGCGATGGCCCGATCCATGAATGCGTAGCTCTTGGACAGGCCGATGCCGGCACGTCTGGAGTGCCGGTAGGCGCCGATGGCGACGGTGGCCATCGTGGCAGCGTTCAAGCCATGGCCCATCGCATCAACCACGGCCACGTGCAGGATGTCGTCGTTGAGCGCGTAGTCGAAGCTGTCGCCGGCGACGTTGTAGGCGGGCTCCAGGATTCCGGCCACCGCGACCTGTGGCACGGACATCGCCAGCGGCGGTAGCAGAGACCACTGGATCTCCGCGGCCACGCTCATGGGTTCACGGCGCCGGGTGAGGAAGAACTGGTCGGTGTAACTGTGCTTGGTGACCAGCATGTCGGCGATCAGGCCGGCGAGCCTGCGCAGCAGGCGCCGGTCGTCGTCATCGACGGATTCCAGGGTGAGGGCCAACACCCCCACCTGGTCGCTGCCGTCCAGCAACGGTAGATACATCCGGACGCCGTCGGCCTGCGGTACCTCGACAGGGGTCGCGTTCAGAAAGGCCGTACCGGCGTGGGAGTCACCGATCGGCTCGGGCTCGCCGATGGCCAGACGCCTACCCGGCAGCGGCACCAGCAGCAGCTGTGCATAGTCCTGCAGGAGGATCGAGATATCCCGGCCACCGACCCTGGCCACCTCTTCCGCGATCAGCGGGGCGATCAGCTGCGGCGGCATCTCGTGTGCCCGGTCCAGCAGCACCCCCAGCAGCCGCTCACCGAACCCCTCCGACCGGTCCACCGTGTCCTTGCCAGGCTGCCGATCACCCTCCGCCATAGCCGTGCCCTTTCACCCGACCAGCCTGATTTCGCCTTCACCTGGCGAGCCAGCGGTCTCCAACGAGTGGGTCACAGGGCGGCCGCGTGCTTGGCTTCGGTGCATTCCTCGGCCGCCATACGCGCAGGATCCGCTCGTTCCCTGCAGTCGCGCCGACAGTGCGCAACGGTCCCGGCGTATACACACCGGGACCGCCCTTCCGGGCCGGTTGCACGTGAGAGTGCACCTGCCCATTCACCATGTTATGCCTGTGCCGCTTATCCGTCATAAGGGATTTTTTGGGCAATACGGCCCTTGACCGGAGAGGCTCAGCGCCGCGTCAGCCGCGTTCCTCCTCTTCGGCCTCCATGAGCCGGATTCCCTGATGCGTCAACGTGACCATCGCGGGTGTATTTCCCTGTGCCCAGTCGACTGTGATGAGCCCCTCGCCGACAAGATATGCGCAGGCTGCAGCCAGGTCCTGCTCAGGCATGTGGAGGTCGTCGCGCAGCTTCGCCCCGGTGACGCCGAGGAGGCGATTGCCTTCCGTGGCCTCGTACAGGGTCTTCATGATCGCTTCGCGGTAGTGCTTCCGCTCGTGGAGTGTTGCCATGATTGCCGCCCACTCGTGCCGGGCACCGACGAGGGCCCTTGTCTCAGACTTCGTGTGTCTGTGTGCGGTCCCGCCCGGAGGACCGACTGGCTGCCAGCCAGGACCGCGCCCGCTCTGCCATGTGCGTGGTGTCCACGGTGAGGTGAAGGCGGGTTCCGCCGTCGCTGCCGGCGGGGTAGCTGCGCTGTTCGGTGGCGGCGAAGCAATGACGGAGTATCTGTGCGACCCGACTTGCGACGCAGGGGGACGCGGCGACGCTGCGCACCTCAGCACGCCCGGCCGTGAGTGGTTCCGGTTGTTTCATGGTGACCTCGTTGATCAGGACGACACGCCGGTGGGCGGGCGCCGTCGCGCCACGCCCACTGCCCCGGGTCAGGAGTAGGTCTGCGTCATCCCTGGCCGCCTTTGGCGTGCTCGCGTTGAGTTGAGGGGACGACGGGTGATCCGGCGAGCCTTGCCGGCCGTCGGCCTTTCCGGCTCCGTCGGCCGATTCCCGGCATGGCATCGCCATAGTGGAACGCTGCTATCCGCTCGTCGTGCTGGCCATTGAGCAGATGGATCAGCAGCACTCCTATCATGATCACGGCGACGATGACGGATACGGTGATGGCGGTCTCCACGTCCTCACTTCCCTCGGGCGGAGCTCATGGGTCCGGGCGGGTTCGGGTTATCGGCCGCCACTGAGGGGTGCCCGCCGTCGGTCTCCCACTCCTCTTCCCGATTCAGCGTCTCCCTCGCATCACGGGCGATGTCCTCGCTCGCCATCAGACCGCTGGCGGTGGCGAGCTCGCCTGGGGCGGCTGCGGCGGACATCAGCCGGGCGGCGGCAGCCGCACCGGTCTCCGGCGGGATGACCAGCAGGTCCCAGCGGCCTGCGGTGTAGGAGAGGAGGATCAGCTTGTGCGGGTCCTGCTCGTCGGCGAACCAGCCCACGTGCACCGTGTGCCCCGCCATGGGCACCTTGTGCGGGATCACGGGCCAGTGGGCCGGGTTCACCGCGACACGCGTGATCCGGCCCCAGCACGCGTCCAGCACATCTATGAGGGCGGGGAGTTCACGCGAAAGATCGCGAGAGCGAGGCCACCAGGCACCGTCCAGCAGACCTGGAACCGACCCCGCCGGGGTCAGACACAGGCGGGCCGGTGGTGAGGTCACGCGCTCACTAACAGTCATACGGTCGATGGTCGCGGTCATGGCGCGGACCTGTCCCCGGGCATATCTTCATGTCCCGGTGTTGTTGCTCGCCGAGAACGACATCGACGTGGGAGCCGGTGCGCGAAGTACTCCCGGTGTCTTCACTGTACGCCGGGCACGGTCCGATGAACCCGCACGTGACCAGCGGCTTCCCTGGGAATTCAGGTGTGGGTCATGGTGACCAACGGCCGCATAACCGGCCCCGCACAGGACTTCGCGAGGCAGCAGCGGCTCCATCTCGTCGACCGTCGGCTGCTCGCCACCTGGGCGGCGGGATCGCAGCCGCTGTGGGAGCTGCTGCGGGCGCTCCCCCGGCCACGCACACGTCCACTCTGTCGTGACCACCGATGACCGTCGGGAACGCGGCTCGCGGTCCGCTTTCTCCGGCCGGGTGGCCCGCGAAAGCGACGGCCCGTGGAACGGAGACCGAGCGGCGAGCGAGCTGCGGGGAGAATCGTGCACGGTCGTCGCCGGTGTGGGCTACATTCGGGAATCCTCGACACCGGCGCCTCTGGGGTGAGGCCACGTTGAGGAGAATTCCGGAGCGGCGAATGCACCAGTCCGACCTTTCTCCACCCGCTACCGCACTGATGCAGGGGGGACTCGCCGACAGTCTCTTCGAAACGGCACGCCGCACCCCTGGCCTTCCGCAGATCGCGCGCCGTCCCGACGCCCCCTCCACGCAGTGGACAACGGTGACCGCCGCCGAGCTGTGGGACGAGGTGGTCGACCTGGCGCGGGGCCTCGTCACGTCCGGCATACGCCCGGGTGACCGTGTGGCCATCATGGCGCGTACGCGCTACGAGTGGACCGTGCTCAACTACGCGCTGTGGTCGGTGGGCGCCGAGATCGTGCCGATCTACCCGACGTCGTCGCACGAGCAGGTCGCGTGGATCCTGAAGGACGCGCAGTGCGTCGCCGTCGTGGTCGAGGACGAACAGGGCGTCATGACCGTCGGCTCGGCGTGTGCCGCGCTCCCGTTCCTGCGCCACGTCTGGCAGTTGGACACCGGGGCGCTGGCGCACCTGGCCGAGCGGGGCCGGGCGATTCCGGCGACCACGGTCGACTCGCTGCGCCGGATCGTGCTGCCCGACTCGACCGCGGTCATCGCCTACACCTCCGGCACGACGGGACATCCCAAGGGCTGCGCCCTGACGCATCGCAATCTGGCGAGCCCCTGCGACACGCTGCTCGAAGGCTGGAGACACACGGCGGCCCCTGCGGGAGTACAGCCGGCCATCCTCGCGTTCCTCCCCTTCTCCCATGTGTACGGCCTGATGATCCAGGGGCTGTGTCTGCGGGGCGGCGTCCTGATGGGGCACGAACCTGATCTGCGCGAGGAGGCGCTCACCGCGGCCCTGCTGTCCTTCAGGCCGACGTTTCTGTACGCCGTTCCGTTCGTGTTCGAGAAGATCTACAAGAATTTCCTGCGGACGGCACAGCAGACGGGCCGTGGCGCGCTGTTCGAGCGTGCCGTGCGCACCGCACAGGATTTCGCCCTGGCCGAAGAACGTCATCGGCTGGGCACGGGCCCGGGCCCCGGCTTCGATCTGCGACTGCAGCACTCCCTCTACGAGAAGACGGTGTACAGGAAGCTGCGCGCCGCGCTCGGCGGAAGGGTGTGCGGCGCAGTGTCGGGCGGCTCGCCGCTCAATCGTGAACTTGCCCTCTTCTACGCGGGAATCGGGATCTTCGTGCACGACGGATACGGGCTGACGGAGACCAGCGGAGGAATTACCGCACAGCCCGTGGGGCGTGCGAAGTTCGGAACGGTCGGACGCGCGCTGCCGGGTACGGACATTCACGTGGCCGACGACGGGGAGATTTTCGTCTGGGGGCCTTCGGTGTTCCAGGGATACATCAACGACACCCGAGCCACGCAGGACTCGTTCCAGGACGGTTGGCTGGCCACGGGGGACATCGGGCGTCTGGACTCCGAGGGGTATCTGACCATCACCGGCCGCAAGAAGGACATCATCATCACGAGTGGTGGAAAGAGTGTGGCTCCCGCGGCTCTCGAGGAGCGTCTGCGGGTCCACCCGCTCGTCCATCAAGCGGTGGTGGTGGGTGACAACCGGCCTTGTGTGGGTGCCCTCATCACGTTGGATCCCGAATTCGTCGGGCATTGGCGCGCGTCCCGGGCCAAGGGGGAAACGCCGGTCCGGGACGCGCGCGAGGAGAACGAATTGCGGGAGGAAGTCAGACGCGCGGTCGCCGCGGCCAACAGCACGGTGTCCCGCTCGGAATCCATTCGGGTGTTCCGGGTCCTCCCGGAGCCCTTCGATCTGGCCAATGGCCTGCTGACGCCCTCGATGAAGTTGCGCCGGGATGCAATTGCCCGGCGGTTCGCCGCCGAGATCGAGGCGATGTATCAGACGTCGTCGCGGGTCCCGCGGGAGTACGCGAGCAATGAGCCTTCGCTCTGGGAGGACTCGGACAACGTATTCCTCCGGTGACCCGGTCGGGCGCCGTCGCGACGCGGGACGTACGTGCCTCCCAGGAGGGACCTCAGAGGCGTCACGCGGCTCCTGACTTCCGGCTGCTTGGTGGTGGTGTTCATGGGTACACCTTGCGCCGAGGGAGCCGGGGCAACCAGATCCCTCCCGTGAGCAGGACTGCTGGTCCTGGTACCGACTCCACCACGGTCGGTGGGAATACGCCGGTCGCTGTCAGTCGTTCTCGGCGGCGGAAGAGGCGGGCGCCTTCGTGCAGGGTAGCCGCAGAGTGAAGACCGAGCCGGCACCGGGTTCGCTGGTCACGGTGACGGTTCCGCCATGGGCGGCGACGAGTTGGCGGACGATGGGAAGGCCCAGCCCGCTGCCGCCGGTGCGTCGGCTGCGGGACTTCTCGGCCCGCCAGAACCGGTCGAAGACGTAGGGCAGGTCCTCCGGGGCGATGCCGGTGCCGGTGTCGGCCACCTCGAAGACGACCTGACCGTCCTGGCCGCGGGCGGACAGGGTGATCGTGCCGCCGGCCGGGGTGTGGCGTACCGCGTTGGACACCAGGTTGCCGAGCGCCTGCCGCATCCGCACCGGGTCCGCGTCGAGCCACGGCATGCCGTCCACCGAGGTGAGCAGGCGGATGCCCGCCGCCTCCGCCCCCACGCGGTGTGCGGCGGCGACCTGTTCGAGCAGTTCGTCGGCGCGGACGTCCTCGCGGTGCAGTCCGAGGACGCCCGCGTCGGCGGCCGCGAGGTCCTGCAGGTCGTCGATGACGCGCTGGAGGACGACCGCCTCCTCGTGCAGGGAGGCGAGCAGTTCCGGGTCGGGGTCGACGATGCCGTCGCGGGTCACCTCCAGCCAGCCGCGGATGTTGGTGAGCGGGGTGCGCAGTTCGTGGGCGATGTCGCTGACCATCGCCTTGCGCTGCGCCTCCATGCGTTCGCGGCGCTCGGTCAGTTCGTTGAACGCGACGGCCAGGATGCCGGTCTCGTCCTGCGTGGTGACGGGCACCCGTACGTGCTGCTCCGGCGGCTGTTGTGCGGCCTGCGTCAGCGCGCGCAGGGGGCGTACGAGCCTGGTGGCGACCAGCGCGGTCACGGCCACGGTCAGAGCGAGGACGAGACCGGCGACACCCACGACCTTGGCCTTGTTGGCCGCGGACATGTCGAAGCGCGGGACGGGGCTCTCCCCCGTGCCCAGGAACAGTTCGGCGGCCGGGGCGGCATAGGGCGCGAGCTGGTCCCGGCGTGCGCTGTCGATGCACCTGCTCACCGTCGCGGTCGCCGCGTCGCGCTGATCGTTTCCGGTCTTTCCCAGCACATAGCGGAACTTGATGCTCGTGGCCGTGTGGTCGACTGTGAGGGGCAGGGGCGTGGCGAGGTGCACATCATGGCGGCCCAGGCATGCTGCGACGCGGCTGGTCAGGCCGTCCAGCGCCTTCTTCTCCGTCGCGGTGGAGGCGTAGAGCTTCCCGTCCGCGCACTCCGTCGGCAGATAGCCGGACTCGGCGCTCCCGTCCGGGTTCGTGAGGACGGAACGGCCGCTGGGCGTGAGCGTGATGTCCATGTCGATCTTGTTGCGTGCGAAGCACGCCTGGCGCACGAGGGCCAGCTTGGCCACGCGGCGCCGCTGGGTGGCCGTCAGCCGGTACGGACCGACCGCACGCGGATCGATGCCGCTGAGCTGTGCTCCGGGCTGCGTGAAGGTGTCGGTGTGCAGCGGATCGACCGTGGCGGCGGCCCGCGGCGGCAGCGCGGTCTGCCGCGCCGCGGAGTCCGCGATCGTCCTGCGGTCGGAGGTGGTCAGGGCGATACGACGGCCGGTCCGGTCCGACAGCGTCCGTACGGTCTTCTCGACGCCGGACCAGTCGGGATGGGTGGCCGCGTAGCCGCTGAGCTGCTGGAGGATGTCCATGTCGTCGGCGAGGACCTGGCCCTGCTCCTGCTGGAGGGCGCGGGTGGTCGTCTGCACCGCGAGCCAGGCGGTCGCCGCCACGGAACACACGGCGATGAGCACCGAGGTGATCAGCAGCCGCACCAGGAGGCTCTTGCGCAGGGGTATGCCGCGGCTCACGCCCGGTCGCCCTTGAGCTTGTATCCCACGCCGAAGACCGTCAGCAGGCGGACCGGTCTGCGCGGGTCCGCCTCGATCTTCTTGCGCAGGTTCATGATGTGCACGTCGATGGCCCGCTCGGTCGACGCCCGGTCGATACCCCGGGTGTGGTGCAGCAACTGCCGGCGGGAGAACACCCGCTCGGGTTCGGCGACCATGGCCAGCAGGATCTCGTACTCCGCCGGCGTGCAGTCCACGGGCACGCCGTCGCAGGCCACTTCGTGCCGCGTCGGATCCACCGCGATTCCCGCGGCCCGTACGACCGGATCGTCGCGCCGCTCGGAGGCGGGGCGTCCGCTGCGCCGCAGCACGGTGCGGACGCGGGCCATCAGCTCGCGCGGGCTGTACGGCTTGGTCATGTAGTCGTCCGCGCCGAGCTCCAGGCCGAGCAGTACGTCGTCCTCCGTGGAGCGGGCGGTCAGCATGAGGACGGGAATGTCGTCGCTCTGCCGCAGCACCCGGCACACCCCGAATCCGTCGACCACGGGGAGCATCAGGTCCAGGACGACGAGGTCCGGCCGGTGGCGCCGGGCCTCCTCGAGCGCGGCCCCGCCGTCATGGACCACGGTGGCGGTGTGTCCCTCCTTCAGCAGCGAGCGGCGTATCAGCTCCGCCTGCTTCTCGTCGTCCTCCGCGACCAGCACATATGCGCACACGCGGCCGATGCTAGGCGCACAGGGCCGGGAAAAGCGCGGGTGAGAGGGGCTTGCCACACCCTGACACCTTCCTCACATTCGCCTGCGATGCTCGCGGGGCGGTACCGCTAGACGCCGCCCCCTGCCCGTGGGCGTCCGCGCACCCACCCCCAAAGAGCCATGGAGCACACCGCCGCGAACGCACACCACGTCGACACGAACTCCAACTCCCACAGCGCCCAGCAGATCAGCGCCCCCACGGCTACCAGGACACCGAGCAGCAGCAGTCCGCGGTCGCCGGAGAGCAACAGGGCGCCGACGGTGGCGAGAAGGTAGCCCGCGACGAGCAGTTCGGCGTGGGACAGGTCGACGACGTAGCCGACGGTGCGGCCGCGAATGTCGGCCGTGACGGGACGAGTGGCGAGGGCGTACGCGAGCGCCGCCGCGGTCGCGAGGCCCGGCACGAGAGGGAGCGCCAACCGGCGCCGGGCGTGCCGCGGCGCCGCGCACACCACACCCACCGGTACCCACACCGCGAGCAGCGGAAGGGCGATCACGGCCCAGGCGACCGTCGCGGGGCCCCTCCCTCCGCCAGAGTCCCAGACCACGGACTCGACGATCTGGTGGGCGCCGAGCAGCAACGGCAGCGCGGCCAGCGGGAGATCCCCCGCCCTGCGCACCTGCGTCACACAGGCCACCCCGACAGCGGCGATCCCGGCACCGGCTGCCAGATCGGCCGTGGCACTCCAACACATCGCGTCCCCATGGGTCCGCCGTCACGAGATCCCGCCCTTGCAGTGCACAACGCTACGGCGCCGCGGAGCGATGCCCGTCATGGACACGAAGCCTCCAGGACCGCGTTCATCCTGAACTCATTCGCGTTCGTCGCGTTCCATCGGCACACCGGGTCACGCAGACCGTCCCCCTGGCATGCTGCCCCCATGCCGACTCCCATGCGCCCGAGCCCGTCCGCCGCCGCCGCGCACAGCCCCGTCACCCCGGTCAACGGCCTCCGCGTACAGGTGCGTCGGGTGAGCCAGCAGGTGCGCGGGGCGGGACGTGTGCTGCGCGAGGTGTCGTTCGACGTCGCTCCCGGGCGGCTCACCGTGATCGCCGGGAGCAGCGGTGCGGGCAAGACGATTCTGTTGCAGACGCTGGCGGGACTGCGCGCCCCGGCCGAGGGTGAGGTACTGCACGACGGAGCCCAACCCGGGCCGCCCGGGCCGGAGTTCGGGTTCGTGCCGCAGGAGGACATCATCCACCGTGAGCTCCCGCTGCGCCGGACGCTGGTGTACGCGGCGGGCCTGCGTATGCCTCCGGGTACGCCGGCCGAGGCCGTCGCCGCGAGCGTGGACCGGGTCCTGGACACCCTGGGCCTGTCCGCCCGGGCCGCGACGCCGGTGCGCGCGCTGAGCGGCGGGGAGCGTAAACGGGCCTGTATCGCGGTCGAGTTGCTCTCCCGGCCGCGTGTGCTCTTCCTCGACGAGCCGACCTCCGGGCTCGACCCGGTCACCGGGGCGGCCCTGCTACGAACCCTGCGGGCTCTGGCCGAGGACGGCACGACCGTCGTGCTCACCACCCATGTCCTCGCCGATCTGCTCCGCTGTGACCAGGTCGTCTTCCTCTCCCCCGGCGGCGAGATCGCCTTCGCCGGTGAACCGGACGCCCTGTGCGGCGCGTTCGGGGTCGGCACGGTCGAGGAGGTGTACGAGGCGGTGGCCGACGGCGTACGCGTCGAGCGGACCGCACCTCAGGAGGTCTGCCGATCGGAGTCCTCGGCAACTCCCCCGCCGAGTTGGCGTGTTGGTGCCGTACGCCAGTGGGCGCTGTTGACCCGGCGGGGTGCGGCGCTGCTGCTGCACAACCGGCTCTCGGTCGCGGTCCTGGCCGGTTCACCGGTGATGATCGCGGCGATGTTCGCGGTGCTGTTCCGCGCGGGCGCGTTCGATCCGGCTGCGCCCGACCCCGGGTCGACCGCGATGATCATGTTCTGGATCGCGTTCGGCGCCTTCTTCTTCGGGCTGACGTACGGGCTGCTGCAGATCTGCACAGAACTGCCCGTACTGCGTCGCGAATGGCTGGCGGGGCTGCGGATCGGACCGTACGTCGCCTCGAAGCTCACCACGACGCTCCCGGTACTCGCGGTCGCGGACGCACTGCTGCTGGTCGTACTGCGGGCTCTGGACCGGCTGCCCGCGGCGGGGTGGGGCACGTACGGCTCGTTGTTCGTGTCGAGCGTGCTGGCCTCGGCGGCCGCACTGGCGCTGGGGCTGCTGGCATCGGCGGCGGTGTCCGAGCCGGGGCAGGCGACTCTCATGCTGCCGCTGCTCTGCTTCCCGCAAGTGCTGTTCTCGGGTGCCTTCGTGCCGGTGCCCCGGATGACGGGTGCCGGAGAGACGATCAGCTGGGCGATGACCAACCGCTGGGCGTTCGAGGCGCTGGGCAGCGGGGTCGGCCTGGAGTCGCTGTGGCGCGGGGGTGGCTCGCCGCTGGGTCCGCCGCTGCTGGACGCATACGGGGACTCGTTCGGTCATCCGGCGAGCCGCGGCTGGGTGATCCTGGCGGGCTTCGCGCTGGTTTTCCTGGCCGTGACGTGTGTGGTTCTGGTGCGCAAGTGCCGGGAGGGGGCGGTACGGAGCCGGGACGGGCGCTGAACACCCGCCAGGCGGGGCAGCGGGGACGGGCGTCGGCCCGGCCGGGGCCGGCGCCGGTCACCGAGCAGGAGCCGACGGCCGCGGAACCCTTCGCCCCGTCCCGTGTCTCACCGGCCGGTCACAGCCTGCCGAACACTGCTCCGCGCCATGTCCATCCCGCCCCGAGGACCGCGTCCCGCAGGGGATCCTTCATCTCCGAGCTGTCGAAGCGGAACGTCTCCGTCGCCTCCAGGCCGCCCCCGGCCCCCCGCCCGACCGTCCACTGCCGGGACACCGTCTTCGCCGGCCCACGGGAGTACTCAGCCGACAGCGACAGTCTCGGCGTGCCTCCGACCCATGTGACCTCCCACTGCCGGTCGAGGGCGCGGACCTCGTGGTCCGCCGGGACCAAGCGCATCCGGACCTGAAGGACCCGGCTCACCTGGGTCCGAGCGAAGAAGGTCTGCCAGGCCGGCTCCGAGATCCGCCACTCCGCCACCAACTCGGCACCTTCCGGGGCGCCGTCGCGCACGACGTAGGGCACGTCCGGCTGGTTGAGCCCGAGCAGTGCCGCCCGGACCTCCTCGGCGGAACACGGTGCGACGCCACTGCTGGGGTGCTTCGTGCCGGTCAGTTTGTCGAAGAGGCCCATTGGATCAACCTATGAAGGTCTGGCTCTCGACACAAGATCTCCCACGTCAGAGCCATCCGGATCACCGACACTCGCGTGGATCGTCGACGTCCGGCATGAACAGAAATGGGGTCCCCCTGGTGTTCCGCCTCAGCAGCCCACTCGCGCGGCCAGTCCCGCCGCCGCCGGCACCCGGTCCCGGTAGGTCTCCGTCACGAACCTCAGGAACGTCTCGATGTCCCCTGGCTGCGACGACAGGCCGAGCGAGACGCGGACGGCGCCCGCCGACGGCAGTCGAAGCAGCTCCAAGTAGTCCTCCAGAGAGCCGAGTTGCTTGTGCGCGGCGGAGCGCAGTCGACGCAGAGGCAGGGCGAACGCCGCCTCCCCTGCGCCGGGATTGCAGAAGCAGCCGGTGCGCAGGGAGATGCCGCGCGCGGCGCTGTCCCGTGTGACGATCCGTTCGTCGACGATCCTGCCGTCCGCGCCGAGCAGGTTCAGCGCGACCGTGCCGCCGCGGGCCGCCCCGCCGCCGCCCTCGGGGCCGTACACCCGGACCATCGGGGAGCCGTCGCTGTGGCGCAACGTCCTGAGACCTGCCAGCAGTTGGCCGGTCAGGGCGGTGACATGGGCGTGCACATGGTCCATGCCGATGCGGTCGATCCACTCCAGTCCGGCGGTCACGTCCGGTATGGACAGGAAGTTCACCGTGCCGTCCTCGAAGGCCGCCTCGTCGTCCGCGAGGACGTGCCACTGCGCCTGGGCGCTGACCGCGTAGATGGTGCCGCCCGAGAACCAGGGGCGGCGCAGCGTGGCGAGTGCCTCCCGGCGGGCGATCAGGCTGCCGACACCGGTGGGGTGGCCGAACACCTTGTACCAGCTGACGACGGTGAAGTCCGGGTGGAACCGGCTGAGGTCCAGGGCATTGGTCGGTACGAAGGCGGCGGCGTCGAGCAGTACGTCGTAGCCGTGCTCCTGGGCCTGCTCGATCCACTCCAGCGGGTGCTGGACTCCGGTGAAGTTGCTCTGCGCCGGGTAGGCCAGCAGCCCGCGCGGGCGACCGCCTTGGTCCCGCCCCGGTCCACGCGAGCGCCGGCCGTCCACCCGCCCTCGTACGAGTCCGCTCAAGCCGCCGCCCCCACACCCCCGTACGAGTCCACGCGAGCCGCCGGCACGCCCTCTCAGCACGCCGAGCCCCTTGTCGCGCGCTGACAGTGCGGCCCGCAGCCGCTTCTCGTCCATCTGCAGGCCGGGCCCGCTCACCGGGACGTACGCCGTCGCGGCTCCCCGCGCCCGCGCGTACTCGCGCAGCCCGTTCACCGAGTTGTGGTTGTCCAGCGACATCACCAGTCTGCTGCCGCGCGCGAACGGATACGCCTCGCCGACCAGGCGCAGGGCGCCCGTCGCGTTGGGCGTGAAGATCGCGGCGTACTCGGCGGGATCGGCGTTGAAGTGCCGAAGGACCGCTCGGCGGGCCTCGGCGAGCAGGAGTCCCGAGGCGCGGGAGGCCGGGCTCTCGGAGTGCGGGTTGCCGAATAACCCGCCGGTGATCCGCGCGGCGCTTCCCGTGACGAGCGAGCGCGGGGGAAGTCCGGCTCCCGTGTGGTCGAGGTAGGTGTGCCCGCCCTCGTCGAGGTAGCCGAACTCGTGGGCCCGCAGCTCGGCGAAGCCGCCCGCCCTGTGACTGCCGGAGGTGTCGCCGACGTCGCCTGTGTGCCCGCTGGTCCGTGTCTTGCCCATCGTTCCCCCTCCGCCCGTACGGTCCCGGCTCGGTCCGGCGCACCGGCTGCCGCCAGGCCCTCATCATCCGTCCCGACGGTTCGCGCGACAGGCTTTCCCAACAACCCCTGAAGCTTCAACAAAGCCCTGCGTCAGGACGGGCCCCTGCCCTGTGCCACGGCGCCGAGAGGTGATTGGGTGGGCCCGGCCACGCCCATCGAACCGCAGGAGACCTCGCAGCCATGAGCAGCACCTACACGTACGAGTACAAGGTCGTCACCTTCCGGGAGTCGCTGATCGGCGACGCGCTGGACAGCGGCAAGCTGGAGAAGGTCCTGAACAAGCACGCCGAGGACGGGTGGCAGCTCAAGGCGATCACCTCCGCCGACGTCAAGGGCCGCATAGGTCCCGGCGCGGTCGAGGGGCTGCTCCTGACGCTGGAGCGGCCGCGCCGCTAGGCCCTGTCCAGCGCGTGTGGTGCGCGCGACGCCGAGGCGGGGGATGCTTGAGCTGAAAGGACAGCGGATCCGCAGGTCTTACTGATGCCGTCGGAGGCCTTCCGGCCCGGGAGGCCCCTGACGGCTGGGCTGGTGCCCGAGGCCCCCAAGAGCACCTGGCAGCGCCCGCGACCGCTGCCGGCCAGTGAGGTCAGGACGGTACGGCGATGAAGAGCGACGAAACGCGCCACAGTGAGGTCGTCACCAGCCACTCGGTGTTCGGCGCCCCCTGCTGGGTCAGCCTGACCACCCGGGACCTGCGGGCCGCGGAGGACTTCTACCATGCCGTGCTGGGCTGGGAATGGCGCTCGGACACCAAGATGGGCGACCAGTACAGGATCGCGCGCGCGGACGGAGTCCCCGTCGCGGGGCTCAACGAGGCGACCTTCGTGGCGCAGACAGCGGTCGCCTGGACACCCTATTTCGCCGTGGCCAGCGCGGACGAGACGGTGGCCCGCAGTCAGGAACGCGGCGGTACGACCGCGGTGGGGCCGATCTCGTTGCCGCCGGGCCGGGCGGCTCTGCTGGCCGACCGGGACGGAGCGGTCTTCGGCATCTGGGAGGGCGAGCTGGTGGCCGGCTGGGAGGCATGGCGCCGCGCGGCACCGGTCTTCGTACGGCTGCACACTCGCGACGCCTTCGACGCCGCCATGTTCTACGGAGAGGTCCTGGGCTGGGCGTCCTCGGCCCCCGGATGCTGCGAAGTCGACTACGAGGAGAACGAGGTCGTGCTGCGCAGCCAGGGTGAGGTGGTGGCCCGGATCCACTCGGGCGCCGTGGAGGCTGCGCCCGATCCGACCATCAGGCCGCACTGGCAGATCCACTTCGCGGTCTCCGACGTGGAGGCCTGCGCCCGGGCCGCGCGGGCGCACGGCGGCACGGCCCATCAGCAGGGGGTCGGCTCGACGGAGGCGGTCCTCAGCGACCCCGACGGGGCGCACTTCACCGTGACGTCCAAGATCGCCGTCTAGTTCAGGCCCCGGCTGCCAGTGCGTCGCCCAGTGCCGTGCGCCCGTAGAGGACGTAGTGGCCCCGCCGGTGCGAGGCCAGCAGCCCCGCCTCGCGCAGTACCGACAGATGGGCCGAGACGGACGAGGGAGCCAGGCCGTGCCGGTCGGCCAGGGCCGTCGTCGAGGCGGGGGTGTGCAGGCCGGTGAGGATGGCGGCCCGGTGGTGGCCCAGCAGACGGGCCAGAGCCGCGGGCGCCTCGGCGGCGGAGGTGTGCGGACGGCCGCCGGTGCCCCGCGCCGGATAGATCACCGTCGGCTGCCAGGGCCGGGCGAAGCCGCTGACCACGTCCGGCCGGACGAAGACGCTGGGCATCAGCAGGATGCCCCGGCCGTCGGCACCCTGCGCCTCCTTGTGGTCGGCGTACATACGCAGGGTGAGCGTGTCGTCCGCCCAGTCGATTCCGGGGTGCAGGTCGCCGAAGAGCGCTTCGAGGCCGCCGTCCGCCAACTGCCGTGTGCGGTGGGCGATATCGGCCTCCAGCACGGCCCGGTGGCGCGGCCAGTCGGGTGCGAGCAGCGCGTGCCAGGCGCGCTCGGTGAGGTCGGCGAGGCGTCGCACGGTGGCCGCGGGATCGTCCAACGCCGGCCGGCCGTACGACGATCGGGCCGCCCCCGGCGTGCAGGCCAGTGAACGCGCCAGCTCCGCATGCGCCATGGCCGGGTCGGTGGCCCGCATCCGCGCCAGTTCCTCCTCGAAGGAGGCGTGCGGCGTCTCGGGCGGGGGTCCCAGGAAGTCCGGGGTGTATCCGCCCTTGCGGGGGATGAACAGCCACAGCTCGGACAGGTCCAGGCGCGCCACGACCTCGCGTACGCGGCGCAGCCAGTCGCGGTGGAAGGCGTGTCGTGCCGGTCGCCGCAGCATGCGCAGCGCCTCGTGCGTCTGGCAGAGCGGGGACACCGCGAACCGGCACCTGGTCAGGTCGTCGGTGCCCAGATGCAGGGTCAGCGGCAAGAGGGCCTCCGGTGTGTCTTCGACGCGCCGTCCACGAGTGATTCGGCTGCACCCGAAACAGTAGAAGGCCGCGCCAGAGCCCCGCACGCTTGCCGCCTGACCGCACCCGGTCACACCCTCAACGGCCCGTCGCAGAAAGGCTCGTGGATGGGGAGCGTACGTCTCACCGCCCGGCGCAGGGCCGCCGTCGTCGCGGCGCTCATGCTGGCCGCCTTCACCTTCAACACCACGGAGAACCTCCCCGTCGGGCTGCTCTCCCTCATCTCGGACGACCTGCGCGTGTCGCTGGCGTCCGTCGGCCTGCTGGTCACCGGCTACGGCCTGACCGTGGCCGTCGTCTCGCTGCCCGTCGCGCACGTCACCAGGTCGGTCCCGCGCCGTCATGTGCTGGCGGGCCTGCTGGGGCTGCTCGTGCTGGCCAGCTGGGTCTCGGCACTCGGTGCCCTCTCCTACGGCCCGCTGCTCGCGGCCCGGGTCGCGACGGCGCTCGCCCAGGCACTGTTCTGGGCGGTGATGGGCCCGGTCGCGGTGGGGCTGTTCCCGCCCGAGCGGCGCGGCCGGATCATCGGTCTGCTGTCCGCCGGCGGTTCCCTCGCCTCGGTGCTCGGGGTTCCGGCCGGCACCTGGCTGGGCGGGCACAGCGGCTGGCGGACGCCTTTTCTGGTGCTGGGCGCGCTCGGTCTCGTATCGCTCGTGATGATCGCCGTTCTGCTGCCGACCTCGCGTCCGGAGGAGGGGCATGCCGCGTACGGGGCCGCTCCCGACGCCCGCCGGTTCGCCGTCGTGCTGGCGACCACCGCGCTGTCCGTGACCGGGGCCTTCGCGGGGTTCACGTACGTCGTCGCCTTCCTCGACGAGGTGAGCGGCTTCTCCCGGGGCTCGGTCAGCGCACTGCTGCTGGTGTTCGGGGTGGCGGGGATCGCCGGCGTCAGCGCGGCGGGGCCGCTGCTCGACCGCTTCCCGCGCGGGACCCTGACCGTCCCGGTGGCGACCCAGGCCGTGGCCCTGCTCGGCCTGTACGCGGGCGGCGGGCGCAGCCAGGTGGTGGCGATCGCCCTGCTGATGCTGCTCGGTGCTTCGGTGGGCCCCGTTTTCATGGCCACGCAGAGTCAGGTGCTCCGTTTCGCGCCCGGGCGGACGGAGCTCGCGCTGGCGGCGAACTCGGCGGCCTTCAACGCGGGCGTCGCGGCCGGCGCGCTGACCGGGGGCGCCCTGTTGTCCGCCGTCGGGGTGCGCGGCACCTTCCTGGTCGGCGGGGTGCTGACCCTCGGGGCGCTGGCGGTGCTGACGTGGCCCGTGGGGACGCGGCCGGACGAAGTCGCCTCGCCCACGACGCGACGGAATCCGCGGATCGGGCTCCAATAGAGGGTGACAGGATACAACCGGTACGACAGGTGCCGCCGAACCCGCGGCCTGGCGGCGGCGCGATGGAGGTCCGCGATGCCCACTGCTCTCCGGCTCCTGCCCGCCCTCTCCCCCGACCATCGCGAACGGCTGATGAACGTGGCCCGCGAGGTCTCGTTCCCCGCGGACGCGGGGATCTTCGAGGCAGGGGGGAAGGCGGACCGTTTCTGGGTGATCCGCTCCGGCACGGTCTCGCTGTACCAGCAGGTCATCGCGAACAGACGGATCTCCGTCGCGACGCTGGGGCCCGGTGATCTGCTCGGCTGGTCATGGTTGTTCCGGCCCCACACGTGGGACTTCGGCGCCGAGGCCTTCAGCCCCGTACGCGCCTACGAGTTCGACGCCGCTCAGGTGCGGGCCCTCTTCGATGCGGATCCGACGCTCGAGCTGTCCCTGACCCGGACGGTCGGCGCCATCCTGGCCCACCGGCTCGAAACGACGCGGGCGGCGCTGATCGAGCACTATGCGCGCCACGGCGGGGGTGGGTGAGGGCGCTCCCCCGGGCTCGCGCATGCGCGAGCCGGCTGGGATAGGAATCTCGTATGGACGACACCTTGGATTCCCCGGATTCCTTCGAGCTCCTGCCCGGCGCGGTGGACTCGCCCGTGATCCTGCATGTCCCGCACTCCTCGCGGCGGATACCGACGCCGGTGCGCGACGGCATCGTCCTCGACGACGCCGCGCTGGAACGCGAGTTGGACCACATCACGGACGCGCACACCGCGGAGTTCGCGAAAGTCGTGGCCGCGGAGGCCGGGGTCACGCCGTGGCGGTTCGTCAACCGGCTGTCCCGGCTGGTGATCGATCCCGAGCGGTTTCCGGACGAACGGGAGGAAATGCTGGCCGTGGGGATGGGCGCGGTCTACACGCGGACCACGGATCGAACGCCGCTCCGTCCCGCGGACGTCGACCCGCGGCCGCTGATCGACCGTTACTTCCACCCGTACGCGGGGGCGATGACGGCGGCAGTGGCCGACCGGCTGGCCGTCACCGGGCGGGCCGTGGTCGTCGACGTCCACTCGTATCCGACGGCTCGGCTGCCTTACGAGCTGCACGGCGACGGTCCGCGGCCGCCGATCTGTCTGGGGACCGACGCCTTTCACACGCCGCCCGAGCTGGTCGCCCTCGCGGAGAAGGCGTTCGCGGGCGTCGGGGGTGTGGGGATCGACAGCCCGTTCTCCGGGGCGTACGTCCCGCTGCGGTACTACGAGAGAGAGCCGCGCGTGACCGCTCTGATGGTGGAGATCCGGCGGGACACGTACATGACCGAACCGGGAGGCCCGGCGGGCCCGGGCTTCTCGCGCGTCGCCTCGGCGCTGACGGCTCTCGTCGACGCCCTGGGCAGCTGGCCGGGGAGCGCGGGAACCCCTAGACTCTGAATAAGCAAGCGCTTAGCCAGGACACAGGGAGGCCACGGGATCATGCCGGTCGTCGACGCGTGGATGCAGCACCCCACACTCCGTCACTCCCGCCACGAGATGTTCGAGTCGCTGCGCCGCTGGACGGGCATGGCACTGCTGGAGGAGCCCCTGCCGGTCGAGGTCACCGTCGCCGCGCTGGCGGCCGCCGACGTGGAGATCGGGCTGTCCGCGGCCTGGTACGGGCCGCAGGGGCCGCTCATCAGCAACGACGAGGTCGCCGAGTTCGTCGCCCTGTCCGACGGGCGGCTGCGCGGCGTCGCGGGCGTCGATCTGACGAAGCCCGTCGCGGCCGTGCGAGAGCTGCGGCGGGCCGTGGAGGAGCTCGGCTTCGTGGCCCTGCGGATCGTGCCGTGGCTGTGGCAGCTGCCGCCCACCGACCGGCTCTACTATCCGCTGTACGCCGCCTGCGTCGAACTCGGCATCCCCTTCTGCACGCAGGTCGGGCACACCGGTCCGCTGCGCCCCTCCGAGACCGGCCGGCCCATCCCGTACGTCGACCAGGTCGCGCTGGACTTCCCCGAACTGACCATCGTCTGCGGGCACATCGGCTACCCGTGGACCACCGAGATGATCGCGGTGGCCGACAAGCACGCGAACGTCCACATCGACACCAGCGCGTACACCACGCGCCGCTACCCGCCCGAGCTGGTGGAGTATCTGCGCGGCCGGGGACGGCGCAAGGTCCTCTTCGGCACCAACTACCCCATGATCACGCCGAGTCAGGCGCTGGAACACCTCGCCGACCTGCGCCTGGACGAGGAGACCACCGAACTGTTCCTGTCGGGCAACGCCCGCCGCGTCTTCCACCTCGGGGATCATTCGTAGATGCTTGAGCCGGACATCGGTCGAGACCGAGGCCCGGACAGCGTTCAACCCTGAGGTGAGGGCAGCCCAGCGATGGCTTTGCAGATCAGCGCCACCAATCCGGAGCATCCCGCGCTCCTGCTCGCACTGCCCTGGCAGTTGCCCCTGGAGGAGTGGCCCGAACACCACCTCGTACCGCTGCCGCGCGGCATCTCGCGGCACGTGGTGCGCTACGCGCGCGCCGGGGACGAGGTGGTGGCCGTCAAGGAGCTCGCCGAGCGGCCCGCCGTGCGCGAGTACGAGCTGCTGCGCAGCCTGGACCGGATCGGTATCCCCGCGGTCGATCCGCTCGCCGTGGTGACGGGGCGCACCGACGCGGCGGGTGCGCCGCTGGAGCCCGTACTCATCACCCGGCATCTGGGCGGCTCGATGCCGTACCGGTCGATGTTCGAGACGACGATGCGGCCGGCCACCATGCACCGGCTGATGGACGCGCTGGCCGTGCTGCTGGTGCGGCTGCATCTGGCGGGGTTCGCGTGGGGCGACTGCTCGCTGTCCAACACGCTGTTCCGGCGCGATGCCGGAGCGTACGCGGCGTATCTGGTGGACGCCGAGACCGGTGATCTCCACCCCCAGCTCAGCAACGGGCAGCGCGAGTACGACCTCGATCTCGCCCGGGTCAACATCAGCGGCGAACTGCTGGACCTGGAGGCGGCCGGAGCCCTGCACCCCTCGGTGGACCCCATCGAGTTCGGCATGGAGATCTGCGCGCGCTACCGGGGACTGTGGGAGGAGCTGACCCGTACCTCCGTGTACCCGGCGGGCAAGTACCACTACATCGACCGCCGCATACGCCGCCTCAACGATCTCGGTTTCGACGTCGCCGAGATGCAGATAGCGCACTCTGCCAACGGTGACACCGTCACTTTCGTGCCCAAGGTCGTCGACGCGGGACACCATCAGCGCCAGCTGCTGCGGCTGACGGGGCTGGACACCGAGGAGAACCAGGCGCGCCGGCTCCTGAACGACCTGGAGAGCTGGATGGCCACCCAGGACGACTACGCGCCCGGTGACCCCCTCGCCGCCCGCCCGGAGGTGCTCGCCCACCGCTGGGTACGGGACGTATTCCGGCCGACCGTCCGGGCCGTGCCGCCTGACCTGCGCGGCTCCATGGACCCGGCCGAGCTCTATCACGAGCTCCTCGAACACCGCTGGTTCCTGTCCGAGCGCGCCCAGCACGACATCGGCCTGGACACGGCCGTCGAGGACTACGTCACGCACATCCTCCCCAAGGTGCGCGACGCCCTGCCGCCCCGGGCGGACTCCCCCGGGTCGCCGCATGAGTACCCGGTTCCAGAGCAAAGGTGACCGATCGTACATACGATTGGGCGTACCGGCCCGGCGGCGCCCCTGGGAGTCGCTACGGCCGGCACGACACTGACCTGCTCGGGGTGGGAGACGTATGGCACAGGCCGCCACTGCAGCGCGGACCGTCATTCTGACCGTCGATGACGATCCCGGAGTGTCGCGCGCCGTCGCCCGCGACCTCAGGCGCCGCTACGGCGAGTCGCACCGGATCGTGCGCGCCGAGTCCGGGGAGACCGCCCTGGACGCGCTGCGCGAGCTGAAGCTGCGCGGTGACCAGGTGGCGGTGATCCTCGCCGACTACCGGATGCCGCAGATGAACGGCATCGAGTTCCTGGAGCAGGCGCTCGACGTGTATCCCGGCGCGCGGCGGGTGCTGCTGACCGCGTACGCGGACACGAACGCGGCGATCGACGCGATCAATGTGATCGATCTGGACCACTACCTGCTCAAGCCGTGGGATCCGCCGGAGGAGAAGCTCTATCCGGTCGTGGACGATCTGCTGGACGCGTGGCGGGCCAGCGACTACCGGCCCGTGCCGACCTGCAAGGTGGTCGGGCACCGGTGGTCGCCGCGTTCCTCGGGCGTCCGGGAGTTCCTGGCCCGCAACCAGGTGCCCTACCGCTGGTACTCGTCCGACACCCCGGAGGGTCAGCGGCTGCTGGCCGCCGCCGGGCAGAACGGACAGCGTCTGCCGCTGGTGATCACGCCGGACGGTACGCCGCTGGTGGAGCCCGAGGATCCGGATCTGGCGGCGCGGGTGGGGCTGGCCACGACGCCGACGGAGGAGTTCTACGACCTCGTCGTCATCGGCGGCGGTCCGGCGGGGCTCGGAGCGGCCGTGTACGGCGCGTCCGAGGGGCTGCGGACCGTCCTCGTGGAGCGGTCGGCGACCGGCGGACAGGCGGGACAGAGCTCACGGATCGAGAACTACCTCGGCTTCCCCGACGGCGTGTCCGGGGCGCAGCTCACCGACCGGGCGCGGCGGCAGGCGTCGAAGTTCGGTGCCGAGATCCTCACCGCGCGCGAGGTGACCGGCCTTGAGGTCACCGGCGCGTCGCGCACCATCCGCTTCTCGGACGGTTCCGCGATCTCCGCGCACTCGGTCATCCTGGCGACCGGCGTGTCCTACCGGCAGTTGGAGGCGCCCGGTCTGGCGGATCTCACCGGATGCGGGGTCTTCTACGGTTCGGCGCTGACCGAGGCGGCCGCCTGCCAGGGCCACGACGTGTACATCGTTGGCGGGGCGAACTCGGCCGGGCAGGCCGCCATGTACCTGGCCAGGGGCGCGAAGTCGGTCACCATCCTGGTACGCGGCTCCTCGCTGTCGGCGTCGATGTCGCACTATCTGATCCAGCAGATCGAGAGCGCGCCCAACATCACGGTGCGCACCGGCACGGTCGTCGAGGCCGCGCACGGCTCGGACCATCTGGAGCAGCTCACCCTGCGCGATGTGACGAGCGGGCACACCGAACTCGTCGACGCGCAGTGGATGTTCGTGTTCATCGGCGCGGCCCCGCTCACCGACTGGCTGGAGGGGACCGTGGCGAGGGACGAGCGCGGATTCATCCTGACCGGCCCGGACATGACGCCCGACGGGCAGCCGCCCACGGGCTGGGAGCTGGACCGGCCGCCGTACCACCTGGAGACCAATGTGCCCGGCGTGTTCGTGGCCGGGGACGCACGCGCCGAGTCCGCGAAGCGTGTCGCGTCCGCGGTCGGAGAGGGAGCCATGGCCGTCATGCTCGTCCACCGTTATCTGGAGCAGTCGTGAGCGGGCGGCCGATGCCGTGCGACATGGCGGAGCTCGGCACGCTGTTCCTGTTCGAGAAGCTGAACACGGAACAGCTCGAGCGGCTGTGTCAGGAAGGCCGGGTGGAGCTGTTCGAGCCCGGCTTCGTCTACCAGGAGGGGGAGCCGGCCACCTGCTTCTTCGTGCTCCTCGAAGGCACGGTCGTGATGTCGCGCCGGGTCGGCAGCGACGACGTGGAGATCAGCCGCACCTCCCAGCGCGGGGTGTACGCCGGGGCCATGCAGGCCTATCTGAACCCCGGACCGGATCAGGCGTTCTACAAGGGCTCCCTGCGGGTCACCGAGCCCTCGCGGTTCTTCATCCTGCCCGCCGAGACGTTCGCGGCGGTCCTGCGGGACTGGTTCCCCATGGCCGTCCATCTGCTGGAGGGGCTGTTCTTCGGCAGCCAGAACATCCAGCGGGCCATCGGCCAGCGCGAGCGGCTGCTGGCTCTCGGCTCACTGTCCGCGGGGCTGACGCACGAGCTCAACAACCCCGCCGCCGCGGCGGTGCGGGCCACGTCCGCGCTGCGGGACCGGGTGGCCGGAATGCGGCACAAGCTCGGCATGATCGCGGCGGGCCCGTACGCGCGCGATGCCCTGGAGACCCTCGTCGAGATCCAGGAGCGTACGGCCGAACAGGTCGCCAAGGCCACGCCGCTCAGCCCGCTCGAAGCCTCCGACCGGGAGGACGCCCTCGCCGACTGGCTCGACGACCACGACATCGCGGGCGGCTGGCAGTTGGCACCGACGTTCGTGCAGGCGGGGCTCGACACGGACTGGCTGGACCAGGTCGCGGCGGCCGTGGACGAGCAGACCCTCGAAGGCGCGGTCCGGTGGCTGAACTACACCGTGGAGACCGAGCTCCTCATGAACGAGATCGAGGACTCCACGACCCGTATCTCGCACCTCGTGGACGCCGCCAAGCAGTACTCGCAGCTCGACCGGGCGCCCTACCAGGTAGCCGACGTGCACGAACTGCTGGACAGCACCCTGATGATGCTCTCGGGCAAGATGGGCTCCGGCATCAAGGTCGTCAAGGAGTACGACCGTACGCTCCCCAAGATCCCCGCATACCCGGGCGAGTTGAACCAGGTGTGGACGAACCTCATCGACAACGCCGTCTCGGCGATGGACGGCGAGGGGACGCTGACGGTACGCACCGCGCTCGACCACGACCATCTGCTCGTCGAGTTCCGCGACACCGGGACCGGCGTGCCCGCGGAGATCCGCGACCGTATCTTCGACCCGTTCTTCACCACCAAGCCGGTCGGTGAGGGTACGGGGCTCGGCCTGGACATCTCGTGGCGGATCGTCGTCAACAAGCACCACGGGAGCCTCCAGGTGCAGTCCGTGCCCGGCAACACCCGCTTCCAGGTACGCCTTCCGCTGACCGCCACGGACACCTCCGAGGAGCCGTCATGACCACGCCCACCGGAATCGACCCCTCCGCCTCGCCGAGCGGCACCGGCTGCAGCGAGTGCGATGCCGTCGGCGGGTGGTGGTTCCATCTGCGGCGCTGCGCCCAGTGCGGTCACATCGGCTGCTGCGACGACTCGCCGTCCAAGCACGCGACCGCGCACGCGCAGAGCACCGGGCATCCCATCATCCGCAGCTTCGAACCGGGCGAGAGCTGGTTCTGGAACTACGACACGTCCGAGCTGTACGAATCGGGCCCCGAGCTTGCTCCCCCGCTGAGCCACCCGGCCGACCAGCCCACGCCCGGGCCCGCGGGACGCGTCCCCGCCAACTGGACGAGCATGCTGCGCTGACCTGCCGGCGCCGCCGAGTTCCGCGACGTTCACCGCGGGTTCGTCCCGCTGACCGGGCTGCCCGCAGCGGGGGACACATCATCTCCACAGGTTCCCAATACACTGCGGCGGCACAGCCGTTGCAGCAGTCGCCAATCGGGGTACCACTGAGATGAACGCCTGGAATCCACAGGGACAGCCGCCTTACGACCCTTACGGTCGCCCCGTGCCTCCTCCGCCGCCGGGCCCCTATCCGCCCCACACGCCGCCGCAGAACGGGGGTTACCCGCCGCAGCCTCCGTACCCGTATCCTCCCCACCCGGGTCCGGCCGTGCGGCGCGTGGGACCGATCCGTCGGCTGTGGCGCGCCGTTGGCCCCATCGCGATCGGACGCAAGGTCTTCAGGCCGTCACGGCCCGGCCGGGTCGAGGACGCCCTGGTCGCCCGGATGCAGACCATCCGGACCATCGTCGGTCTGGGTGCCGTTGTGTGAGTGTCGATCTCCTACAAACTGGCCCAGTCCGTGCGGGATGTGGCGGACGACCGGCTCAACCAGTCCTGGATCAACGTCCTCGTGCTGTCGGTGACCTTCCCGCTGATCGTGGGGCTGCTGATCGCCGCGGCCCGCCCGCCGGCCCGCCGGGAGCTGCTGCGCCGCGCGGCCAGACCCTTCGGCTCGATCCTCGCGATCATCGCGGGCGTCGCCGTGTTCCCCGCCTCCGTGCTCACCGGATTCGTCGACGGGCGGTTCGCCACGAATCCCGCGATGACGGTGATCACCTCTGTCGTCACGCTGTTCACGCTCATCTGGATCCTCCCGTTCGTCATCTACGGCATCGGCCTGTCCCTGGTCCACGTCTTCCGCACCGCCGACATCCACGAGACGGTGCCGCCCCTGCTCGCGATGACACTGGTGTGGGAGATGGCACTCATCGACCTGTTCACCGGCGCCTACGAGGGAATCCCGGGACCCTTGCGGATCGTGCTCGTGCTCGGCGCCCCGCTGTCGGTGAACGCGGTGGGCCTCTGGGAACTACGACGTCTGCGTGTCAACTACGGGCTGACGCTGCGCGGCGCCCTCATGCGCTGAGGAGCGCTTCCTCAGCGCACCGACCTGCCGTACATCTCCCCGAGCGGCTCGGCGAGCAGTTCGACGCGGGCGCCGTCGGGGTCGCGGAAGTAGATCGACGAGTCACTCTCCTCCGCGTACTCGACGCCGGCGGCATCCAGCCGCTCGCGCAGTCGCCGCCAGGTCGTGGGGTCGACCGATATGGCCAGGTGGTGCAGTCCGCCGAGTACCTCGGCGTAGGGGCCGAGGTCGAGGCCGGGGAAGTCGAAGAAGGCCAGCAGGTTGCCGTTGCCGAGATCGAAGAAGAAGTGGGTCGAGCCCTTGTAGTCGCGGTTCTCGATCATTTCCGTGAGCGGGAACCCCAGGACGCCGTGGTAGAAGCGCACGGTCCGCTCCACGTCCGAGGAGAGCAGCGCGACATGGTGCACGCCGCGGGCGGAGCTCGCCGGTCTCTCCTCGGCCAGATACGCGTCCCGGATCCGCTGACGCTCCGCCTCGATCGCTGCCAGGTCCACCGGTTGCATCGGGAGCTCCTCAGAAGGGTCGGTAGCCACACGGTTGGTACTGGATTCAACCACTTTGTGCCTACTCTAGACCTCTCCTCCTCCCGGTCAAGGGCGTCTTTTCAGGACAACGGCTCCTCCTGGTCCGTCGCCATGCGCAGACCGTCGCGGCTGCGCGTCGGCCACTGTTCGGGGTCGACCAGGTGGAACAGCGTGGCGGTGACCGCGACGAGGCCGGTCCAGCCCGTCTGGTGGCTCGCGCCGATGCCGGCGCCGTTGTCGCCGTGGAAGTACTCGTAGAACAGCGGCAGGTTCTGCCAGTGCGGATCCGTCTGGAACTTTCGCTGCGCTCCGTGCACCGGACGGCGGCCGCTGTCGTCGGCGAGGAAGGTGTCCGTGAGCCGGGAGGCGATCTCGCGGGCGACCTCGTACAGGGTGAGTTGATGGCCGGATCCCGTCGGGCACTCGATCGTGAAACGGTCGCCGTGGTAGGCGTACAGGTTCAGCAGAGCGCGGATGATCAGCAGGTTGACGGGGAACCAGACCGGTCCGCGCCAGTT
Source organism: Streptomyces sp. NPDC001530 (assembly GCF_042894545.1). Taxonomy (NCBI): domain Bacteria; kingdom Bacillati; phylum Actinomycetota; class Actinomycetes; order Kitasatosporales; family Streptomycetaceae; genus Streptomyces; species Streptomyces sp. NPDC001530. Next base: position 96,109 of record NZ_JBIAVS010000011.1, on the reverse strand, counting down.
GGAGTTCCCGCCGAACATGCCGGAGTCGGACTCGGCGGGCAGATAGGCGACGCGGTGGACTTCGCCGTGCAGGTCGAATGCGTACGGGTGCCGGTCGTGGTGGCGGGAGAGCGAGCGGATGCCGTACGGGCCGAGGAACTCCTCCTCGTCCAGCATCCTGGACAGGATCCGGCGCAGCCGGTCCTCCCCGAACAGGGCGAACAGGTGCCGTCCGCCCGCGCTGTCGTCGAAGGGCCGGTGGGAGGCGACGACCGCCTCGACGGCCGGGTGCCGTTCGACGAACTCGCGGGCGCCCGCGATCAGTTGAGGGAATCGCTGGTCGGCCCAGTCGCCGATGACGGTCGTGGCGGCGAGCGGGATCAGACCGACGAGGGAGCGCACCTTGAGCCGGGTCGCGGTGCCGTCGGGCAGCCGCAACAGGTCGTAGAAGAAGCCGTCCTCCTCGTCCCAGAGGCTGTCGTTGGCGGCACCGATCCGGTTCATGGCCACGGCGATCCACGCGAAGTGCTCGAAGAGAGCCTGCGCCTGCTCGACGTAGACGGGGTTGTCGAGGGCCAGCTCGATGGCGATCTCCAGGAGGTTCTGGCAGTACAGCGCCATCCACGCGGTGCCGTCGGCCTGGTCGAGGTGGCCGCCGGCGGGCAGGGGCGCGCTGCGGTCGAAGACGCCGATGTTGTCGAGGCCGAGGAAGCCGCCCTGGAAGACGCTGTTGCCGTCGGGGTCCTTGCGGTTGAGCCACCAGGTGAAGTTCTTCATGAGCTTCTGGAAGGCGTTCTCCAGGAAGGCGCGGTCGCCGCGGCCGGTGCGCTGCTTCTCCAGCTCGTAGACGAAGAGGGTCGCCCAGGCGTGCACGGGCGGATTGACGTCGCCGAAGTTCCATTCGTACGCGGGGATCTGCCCGTTGGGATGCAGGTACAGGCGGCGCAGCAGCAGGTCCAACTGCCCCTTGGCGAAGGCGATGTCGACCATGGACAGGGCGATGGTGTGGAAGGCCAGGTCCCAGGCGGCGAACCACGGATACTCCCAGGTGTCCGGCATGGACAGGATGTCGCCGCCCACCATGTGGTACCAGCCGCTGTTGCGGACCTCGGGGTCGGCGGCGAGCGGGTCGACGCCGTGCCCTTCGAGCCAGCGTTCGACGTCATAGGAGTAGTACTGCTTGCTCCACAGCATTCCGGCCAACGCCTGCCGCACGACGAGCCGTTCGTCGTCCTTCATCCCGGGCGCGCCGATTCCGTCGTAGAACTCGTCGGCCTCGGCCCGGCGCCGGTCCATGATCGCGTCGAACTCGGCGTCCCAGTCGGCCTGTTCGGTGCCGCTGAGGCGCAGGCGCACGGTGGCGCTCTGCCCGCCGGGGATGGACAGGACGTGGTGAACAGCCGCTTTGGTACCGATCCGTTCGGGGTTGACGGCCCCGGTCTCGCCGTGGACGACGTAGCGGTCGATGCCGTCCTTGACGTACGGGGAGGGGTTGGGGCTGCCGAAGACGCGTGCGTTGTTGGTGTCGTTCTCGGTGAAGAGGGCCGGAGCGCCGGTGGCGGCATGGAGCCATCGCCGCCCGAGCTCCTCGTGCTCGGCGCGGATCCGGCCGCCCGCCTCCTGCCGCAGGCTCGGTACGGCGCTGCCGCCCGCCCAGGACCAGGTGTGCCGGAACCACAGGGTGGGCAGCACGTGCAGGGTCGCCTCGTCGGGGCCGCGGTTGTGCGCGGCGATCTCGATCAGCAGGTCTTCCGGGGTGGCCTTGGCGTACTCGACGTACACGTCGAAGTAGCGGTCGTCGTCGAAGACTCCCGTGTCGAGGAGTTCGTACTCGCTGTCGTGGCGGCCGCGTTTGCCGTTGGTCGTCACAAGGTCCGCGTACGGGTAGGCCGCCTGCGGGTACTTGTAGAGGTACTTCATGTAGGCGTGGGTCGGCGTGTTGTCGAGGTGGAAGTAGTACTCCTTGACGTCCTCGCCGTGGTTTCCCTCGGCGTTGGTCAGGCCGAACATCCGCTCCTTGAGGATCGGATCGCGGCCGTTCCACAGCGCCACGGCGAAGCAGAGCCGCTGCTGGTCGTCGCTGATGCCGGCGATGCCGTCCTCGCCCCAGCGGTAGGCGCGGGAGCGTGCCTGGTCGTGGGTGAAGTACGACCAGGCATCGCCGTCCGGGCTGTAGTCCTCCCGGACGGTGGCCCACTGGCGCTCGCTCAGATAGGGACCCCAGCGGCGCCAGGGCACCCCGGAACCGCCGGCATCGGCCAGCCGCCGACGTTCGGCGTTCTCCCGCCACTCCTCCATCTCTCCCCCTGTTCAGGTCTGCCTGAGCCGGAATCCACCCAGCATCCCGCGGACCCGCACGCCTGCCCATCGGTCGGGCGGCCGCACTTATCCGCGCCGCGCCCTCGCTCTCGCTCTCGTCGACGCCAAGCGCGATGCCCTGCGGGTGCGGCCCGGATTCGTGGGCGGTGCCACCGCGTGAACCGGACTCGTGCGGGACCTCGACCGCATCATCAGCCGGATGGTGGAACCGGCCGACCGGTCGTCGGCGGTGGGCGTCGATCCTGCCGCCCAGCCACAGCCGGCCGCCACCTCCCGCAACCTCCGCCGTGCCGTCCCTTGCTTCCGTTTCCGCCGACCCACCATGGCGCGCGGCACCGCTGGCGTCGGAAAGTGGTCTCCGTCCGGCTGCCCGTACCGCCCGTGTGCGAGTCGCCGCCACGGTCGGTACGGTCGGCAGTTGGGGACTCAGCTCAGTGCTGGCCAGGCACGACACAGTTCACGTCGACAGCGCGTGGGTCTGGCCGGCCGTCACTCCGACCTTGGGCTGCATGGCGTACGACGTGGCCATGCAGATCGCGAACCGGCGGCGTTCGTGACGTGAAAATTTCCTCGTCCGGGATGCGCGGCGGGGCGTTCAGGACGATGCTGGAGACATGTCCGGACGGGCTCCTTTGGTCGTGCATCCCACCTTGGACACCGGCGGCCGCGAGGTGACCGCGCGAGGCGAGAACCTCGGCGTGGCGTTCTCAGACGAAGACCTGCTGGAGTTCCTGGGCCGGGCGGGCCTGCCCGACGCGGAGGATCTCCTGGACGATCCCGCGTGGGTGAAGTGGCGTGGGGGTCAGGCGCACTACTACGGGGCCGCGTAGCGATTCCGTGCGGGGGCATGCCGGCTCCCGGTGAACTGCGACCGGACCCTGGCGCATCTCCCGGCGAGGACTGGCAAGGGCTCCGGCCCGCGGTGGCCGCCGTACGCGGTGGCGAGCACCCACTCCTCCGATCAGGCTGGCCCCATGCGACGACGTATGGCCATCGGGGCGCTGGGTCCGACCGCGGTGGCGCTGATGCTGCTGCCCGCTTGTCATGCCGGCCCGGCCGCCGGCGCCGGGCGGGCGACGGCGGCAGCCGCGGTGTCGACGGCGACCGTGACGACCGGTGAAGCGACCCCGGCGACCGGTGACGTGGCTCGGCAGGTGGACATCGGCGGTGGCCGGAAGATCTATCTGCACTGCCGGGGAAGCGGCAGCGCGACCGTCGTCCTCGCGTCGGGGCTCCACGACTCGTCCGACACCTGGAGCATCACGGACACCCGCCCGCCGGTGCCGAAGACGCCCGCGGTCTTCCCGGGCGTCGCGCAGTTCACCCGTGTCTGCACCTACGACCGGCCCGGAGCTGTCCGCTACACCAACCCGCCGGCCCTCACCACGCGGAGCACCCCGGTGACGGGTACGCGCTCGCTCCCGGACATGGTGGACGACCTCGACAAGGTGCTGACGGCGGGGCATGTGCCCGGTCCCTACCTGCTGGTGGGCCACTCCTTCGGCGGAATGATCACGCGGTTGTACGCGCAGCGGCATCCGGAGCGGACCAGCGGCCTCGTCTTCGTCGACTCGTTCGGTACGGACATCAAGCCGCTCTTCGGTACGGACTGGGCCGGGTACGTGCGGCTGCTCAACCATCCCGGCACGCCCTTCGACGACGACCCGGCATTCGAGAACGTCGACATCGACGGGGCCGTCGCGGCGGTCGACCGTGCCGGTCCGCTGCCGAAGGTACCGCTCGCCGTCCTCAGCAAGACAGAACCCTTCGCCGCCCCCGAGGGAACCCCGAAATCGCTCCTGACACGACTGGAACGAGCCTGGCCGCAGGTACAGCGGACGCTGGTGGACCTTGCGCCCCAGACCCCTCACCTGCTCGCCACGGGGAGCGACCACTATGTGCAGGTCCACGACCCCGACCTCACGATCGGCGCGATCAAGCTCATCATGGGCCGGATCGCGCACCGGTGAGTGGGTTCCCCGTTACTCCGAACGGGGGGCGGCGCTCACTCAACCCGGTGGGCGACGGCAGCCGCGCGTACCACGGGCGCGCACGCGAGCGTTGCTCCGACATGGACATCACTCGCACAGCGCTGCGCCGCGTGCCGATCCGCACGCGTGCAGGCGGCCCGTACGCCGAACTGACCAATGACTACCGCAGCAATGCGCCGATCTACGCCGAACTCGTCGCGGAGTGGCGGGCCAAGGGCCGCGTGGTTCCGGAGCGTCGCGATGTCCGTGAGGTGCTGTGGGCCTCCTTCGCGGCTCCCGCCCCCGCTCCCGCTCCGGCTCCGGACGCGGACGATGCCGAACCCGTGCCGGCGGTTCCCGTTCCCCGCGGTCTCCCCGGCTGGTGAGGACTACTCCTCGCTGAGGGGGGCCAGGACGGCGAGCGTTCCATTGGCCTGACGCAGCGCGAGTTCCAGGGATGCGGCGGGATGGAGGGCACCGGTCCCGTCCGGAGGGATGATCCACTCCAGGGATCCCGCGGACCGGTACGGCGGCGGTACGGCGACCCACGAGCCCTTGCCGAGGTGGCGGAGCCCGGACCCCACCCACAGGCTGGCGGGATCGGGCGGCAGGAAGAAGCCGACGCGGTGGGCCGCGGAGTCCACGAGCGTGGGCCCCGGCACCTGGAGCGGGTCGCACCACAGGATGTCCAGGGCGAGCAGACCCAGTTGTTCGGGAACGCTCAGCACGTCCCAGAAGCGCCCTGCTTCCAGGAGCACACCACCGCTGCCCTGATCCCACTCCCGTTTGCACGCCCGGGGGTCCGTGGCGGCCGCGGCGAGCCACTCCACACTTTGCAACCACATCGCGTTCGTCATGGCCCTCCGGATATATTCCACTCCGCTCGGCAGGCGCGGAGAACGACACAGCCAGCGGGGCCTGCGACGGCCCATCGACCCCTCGGCACATGAATGTTGGTAGATATTTCTACGTGGTGGAAGGGGTGGCGCGGCCTGGCGTTTTCCGTCGGCCGGTTACGGCAGGCGCGACGGCGCGCGGAGCGAGCGCAGTGGGCCGCCGTGCAGCGGGTTCGTGTGCCATCGCGCCGTGAACGTACGGTCGGGGAGCGAGCAGGTGACGGTCATACGGTGAGGGGTCTCCAGGAACAGCACGTCGACGCGCAGGGTCTCCTGGTCGGTCCATCCCCCGCTCACCGCCGTGGGGACCGGGCCCGGGTCGACACTCCAGCCGGTCGCGCCGAGCCGCAGGTCGAGTCGCCTGTCCCCCTCGGTCAACGACACGCGCCAGCCCTGCTCACCCGCGGCGACCGCGACTCCCGTCAGTGTCCGCTGATCCGCGCAGGCACCGCCTTGCGGGACGAACTCGACGCCCGCCCAGGTGTTACCCGACGCGGGCGGCTCGGGCTTCGCCTCGACCGGGGCCAGGGCGAGCCGCGCGAGACGTCGGCGCAATCCGCCGTCCTCCGCTCCGACGAGCGGGGTGGTGCCGAACGCGGGCAGCAGGTGGCGCCACACCAGGTTCAGGAGGTCCTGCATCTGCTCGGTCGCCGCGGTCGTCGCGATCACCGCGTCGTACTCGGGCAGGACCAGACAGAACTGCCCGTACGCCCCGTCGCCGCGGTACCCGTGCCGGGACCTCCAGAACTGGAATCCATACCCCTGCTGCCAGTCCGACAGCGCCCCCTCGGCCGTACCGTCCGCGGTGGAGATGTGCGCGCGGGTGGCCTCCGCGATCCACGAGGACGGGAGCAGCCGGCGCCCCTCCCACACACCGTCCTGCAGGTACAGCTGGCCGAACCGGGCGATCGCGTCGGTCGTGGCGTGCAGGCCGCTGAAGCCGAGGTCGCCTCCGGCCGGGTGCTGCGTCCAGGCGACCTCGCCGATGCCGAGCGGGTCGAGCAGCCGGGGCCGCAGATACGCGGTCATCGACTGGCCGGTCACGCGCTGGACGATCGCGCCGAGCGTGTAGGTGGCGGGCTGGTTGTACGCGAACACGGTGCCGGGGTCGCGGTCCGGCGGGATCAGCAGGAAGCCGCGTACGGTCTCCTTCTTGTCGAGCCGGAACGCCTCGGTGTAGGTCTCGGTGAGGTGGCCGCTCGCCATCGACGCGACATGCCGTACGAGCATGGCGCGACTGCGCGGGTCGGTGATGTCGGCCTCGAACTCGGGGAAGTACGAGATCACCGGGTCGTCGAGGCGCAGCAGCCCTTCGGCTGCGGCGAACCCCGCGGCCGTGGAGGTGAAGCTTTTGCTCAGCGAGTAGAGCAGTTGGAGGCGCTCGGGTGTGTACGGCGCCCACCAGCCGGAGGCCACGACGTGACCGTGGCGCAGGATCATCAGGCTGTGCGGTTCGATGTCCGGGGCGGCCTCGACGGCATCGAGGAACGAGTGAAGGCCCGACGCGTCGACGCCCTGCTCACCCGGTGTGCTGACAGGCAGGGGACGGGTACTCATACGGGCAGCCTCCGGGCGGCTCGGGACAGTGGCCAGGACACGGCGGACGGACACCGTGTGCATACCGCATCTTTCCCGTGCGGGCTCCTGCCTGTCCACGCATGAGGCCGAGGCGGGGAGGCGCACGTACTGCTCTGTCGGCCGGGGGCTGAGGTATCTCGGGGGTGTCATGACATCAACCCACCGGCAGCTGGCCGGTGTTGACGGAGCACCGTCATAATGCTGAGGTGATCACCCCCTCCCCCACCCCCCCCTCAGCGCGTCCCCGTCGTCATCGTCGGCGCGGGACCGGCCGGTCTCACCCTCGGCAACATCCTGCGCGCCGCGTCCGTCGACTGCGTGGTCCTGGAGACCGAGAGCCGGGAGTTCATCGAACAGCGGCCCCGGGCCGGGTTCATCGAGGAATGGGCGGTGCGCGCGCTGCGGGAGCGGGGGCTGGCCGACCGGCTCGTGGAGCGGGCGCAGCCGCACAGCGAGTGCGAGTTCCGGATCGACGGCGAACGCCACCGGTTCCGGTACGCCGAGCTGACCGGGGACCGTCACTTCGTCTATCCGCAGCCGCTGTTGGTGACCGACCTGGTGCGCGAGTACGCCGATGTCCGCGGCGGCGACATCCGGTTCGGCGTACGGGATGTCGCCCTGCACGGCCTCGAAGGGGACCAGCCCGCGGTGCTGTACATGGACCCGGCGACGGGCGAGCGCCGGCGCATCGAGTGCGAGGTCGTCGCCGGCTGCGACCGCGCTCGCGGAGTGACCCGCACCTATGTGCCCCCGGAGCGCGGCTCCCTCGCCCGCTACGACTACGGCGTCGGCTGGCTGGCGCTGCTCGCCGAGGCCCCACCGTCCTCCGACTGTGTCGTCTTCGGTATTCACCCGAGCGGATTCGCCGCCCACATGGCCCGCAGCCCCCAGGTCACCCGCTACTACCTGGAGGTGACGCCCGGCGACGACCCGGAGAACTGGCCGCACGACAGGGTGTGGTCGGAGCTGCGTGCCCGGCTGTCGGTGACGGGTGCTCCGCCGCTCACCGAGGGACGGCTGGTCGAGAAGCGGGTGCTCGACATGCACAGCTATGTCGTGGAGCCGATGACGTACGGGCGGCTGTTCCTGGCGGGCGACTCCGCCCACCTTGTGGCGCCGATCGCCGCGAAGGGCATGAACCTGGCGCTGTACGACGCGCTGCTCCTGGCGGACGCGCTCATCGCCTACTTCGGGTCGGGCGACGGCAGCGGGCTGCGGGACTACTCTGCGGCCTATCTGCGGCGCGTGTGGGAGTACCAGGAATTCTCGCAGTGGTTCGCGGAGTTGCTGCACGGGCCGTCGTCGGGCGATCCCTTCCGGGCGGGGTCCGCGGGTGCACGGTTGCGGCGGCTGCTGGGTTCGCCCGTCGCGGCGGCCACGTTCGCGGACTCCTACAGCGGCAAGGACACCGTGCGCTGAACCGCCGCGGGTCGCTGGCCTGAACCTTTCGCACGTGCGGGCGACTGTCAGGGAGTCGAGGAAAAACAGGCCTCGGGAACCGTCTCCCGTTGAGCACTCAACGTCACACCCTCCGTACTTCCGGGAAAGGTGAGAGCCCGGGCGCAGCGAGGGATGACGATGGTCAAGGTGCAAGAATCCACGGGCGAGTTGGTCGCCGGAAGATACCGACTGCTCGAAGTCGCCCACCGGGAAGAGGGCCGCGTCGGCTGGCACGGTCAGGACGTCGACTTCGAGCGGCCGGTCACCTTGATCCGCTCGCGGCTTCCGGAGCATCGGCGCGAGGAGGCGGGGCACCGTATCGCCGCCCGGATCCTGCGCGAGTCCGAGCGCGTGGGATTGGTCTGTCCCGGCCCGGTGGCCACGGTCGTCGACGTGATCGAGGAGCACGACGTCGTGTGGACGGTCACGGAGCGGTCCCCAGGCATCCCGCTCACCGAGCTCCTCGGCCGCGGTCCGGTGAACTACGTCCGGGCGGCCCGCATCGGGCTCAGCCTTCTCGATGTGCTCACGGCCGCCCGCCGCGCGGGGGTGACGCACGGCGATCTCAGCCCCGGTCAGGTGTGCGTGCACGAGCGGGGCGATGTCACGGTGAACGGTTTCGGCCTCATGGGGAGCACCGCCTCGCCGCGTGTCACCGCGCCGTCGTACGCCTCCCCGGAGCAGGCCCGTGGCGAGGGCACGGGACCGGCGGCGGACCTGTGGGCGCTGGGCGCGATGATGTACGCGATGGTCGAGGGCCGGCCGCCCATCCGGGACCGTGGACGGCTCGACGCCACGCTCCGCGCCGTGGACCGGCTGCCCATCCGGGCCCCGATGAGCGCCGGACCGCTGGCACCGGCCATTCAGGGGCTCCTGCGCAGGGATCCCTTGGAACGCGTGCCCGAGCCGGTCGTGCGCGAGGCTCTGACGCGCATCCTCAAGGAGGACCTCGAGGACGCGACGTCCACGGCGCCCCTGCCGCTTTTCCGCGACCTGGGCGGCGCCGCCCGGCGCGCGGGGCGGACCTGGGGCGGGCGGCCCGTCAGCCGCCCGGTCCTGCTGGGCGGGGCGCTCGCCGTCACCGTCGTCTGTTTCGCCGTGCTCACCGCGGCGGGCGGACTGCCCGACGGGGACACGTCCGCATCCGGCGCGGCTCCCTCACCGACCGCTTCCGGCAGCCGCACCGCCGACCCCACCGATCCCGCCACACTTCCCCAGCGGACACCGTCGGCGTCGCCCACCCCTTCCCCCTCCTCCACGAGCGGCGCGAAGGAGCCGTCCGGCTTCTACCGCTATCAGGCACCCCAGGGCTTCTCCGTCGACCTCCCCAAGGGCTGGAAACCCCTGCGGACCAAGGGCTCCACGGACCTGTCCTATCGGGTGACCTTCGGCGCGAGCGGTGATCCGCGCACGCTGGCCGTCACCTACAGCACGCGGCTGGGCCCGGATCCCGTCGCGGTCTGGAGCGCGCTGGAGCCGTCCCTGCGCGCCGGTTCCGTCGGCTACGAGCGGGTGGGAGACATCCGTGCGGTGGACTATCGCGGCTATGAGGGTGCCGACATGGAGTGGTACTCCGTGTCCGACGGGGTGCGCGAGCGCACGTTCGGCCGGGGCTTCCTGATCGGCGACCAGCGGGGCTTCTCACTGCGGTGGACGACCCCGGCCGACGACTGGGACGCCTCCGCGAACCGGCGGGCGCTGGACGTCTTCCTCAAGTCCTTCCAGCCGACGTCTGAGTGATCCCGGATTCCCTCACTCCTGTCAGCCCACTTCAAATGAACCCAAGTCCACTCCCGTCAGCCGACCTCACCGTGCCCCGAGTCGCAGCAGCCGTCCCTGCGCATGAGCCGCCCCACCTCGAGCCAGTCGTCGCGCGTCGCCGCGCGCCGCGACGCCGGCTCGAACGCGGCCACCAGGTCCGCCGTCTCGTAGGGTGTCCCTCCCCTGAGCACCGACACCGTCCGTACGAGCGTGTCGAAGTCCGTGAACGGGTCGCCGTCCACCACCGTCAGGTCTGCGAGCTTCCCCGGCTGTACGGTGCCGAGGTCCCGGTCCACGCCGAACAGCCGGGCCGGCAGCACGGTCGCGGTGCGCAGGGCCCCCGCCGGGGACAGCCCGCCGCGGTGCAGGGCGCGCAGGCTCAGATGCAGGGCGAGCCCGACGGGCACGAGCGGCTGGTCCGTGCCGAGGGCGACGAGACCGCCCGCGGCCAGCACACGCCGGTAGATGTCGGTCTCCGTGCGCAGCGTGGCCAGTTGGGCGGCCGTCGGCGCTGTGCCCGCCGCCTGTCGTACGGCGGCGGAGTCCCAGGGCGGCATCACGACGGTGACGCGGGGGTCGTCGGCGAGTCCGGGATCGGCGCCGATCAGCGGGGCGGCGCCGAACGGCGTGGCGATCAGGGCGAAGTTGACGCCCCGGGCGCTGTAGATCTCCACGACGTCGGAGTAGGCGTGCCAGGTGGCGGTGGTCGCGTGCCCGAACTCGGCGCGCTGCGTGGCCTGCAGATGGGTCGTCAGATCCTGCCCCAGCTGGACGCCGGGCGACAGGAGGTGACTGCCCGAGCGAACCCCGAGACGCTCGTGAGCGAACCGCGCCGCCTCCTCCATCACCCAACTCGGTGCCCGCACATATGTTTTGACGAAGTCCCAGTCGAGTGCGGCACCTCGTTCGAGGGAGCGTCGCAGACCTTCCTCGGTGCGGTGGGCGCGCCCCATGCTGTACGCGACACGGGATCCGTCGAGCAGTTCGCCGGTCGTCAGCAGCCGGGGTCCGGCGAGTTGGCCGCTCGCCACCGCCTCGCGAATACGGGCCTGTTCGTACGCGAAGCCGCCGAGGGACACGGCGGTGGTGATCCCGTAGGTGAGCTGGCCGACGGTCTGGCGTCCGCCGTAGGTGCTCTGCCACGGGTGGGTGTGCGTGTCCCACAGCCCGGGGACGACGGTGCGCTGCGAGGCGTCGATCCTCCGCAGCGCGCCCCGGCGGGCACGGTGCGGTTCGACGGAGGCGATGCGCCCACCGCGTACGACGATGTCGACGTCGTCGCGCACCGCCTCGCCCGTGCCGTCCCACAGCTGCCCGGCGTGCACCACGGTGTCGGCGGGAACGGGCCCTCGCCGGTCCAGCGGGACGCGCACGGTGCGGGCATCCCGGCCGTCGACGCCGGTCAGTCTGAGGCGGCCGGCCGACAGATACAGCAGCGTCTTGGAGTCGCCGGACCAGGAGGGGTGGTCGGCGGGTTCGGTGGTGAGGGTGCGCGGTTCGCCCCGCGGGGTGCCGTCGGGGGCGACGGGCAGCAGGCACAGCGCGGATTCGACGACGATCGCCATCCAGCGCCCGTCGGGCGACCAGAGGGGCCCGGAGTCGTAGCGGTCGGCGAGGGAGACATGGGGTGCGACGGCGTGCAGGCGGTCGGCACCGGTCGTGGCGTCGACGATCCGGATGACGTTGTAGCCCTCGCGGAAGCGGAAGTTGAGGCGGTTGCGGTCGCACAGCGCGAGGTGCCGGCCGTCGGGTGACCAGCTCGGACGGCCGGGCAGCCCGCCCCCGCCGAGCGGCGTCACCAGCACGCGTTCCTCGCCCGTCCTCAGCTCGCGAACGACGAGCCGCCCCGTCATGTCGAGACAGGCGAGCCGCTCGCCGTCCGGCGACAGGGCCGGATACACCCGCCCGCCCGTCGCGAGCGCGGTCTCCTCACCGGTGGCGAGATCCCGCCGGTACACGCCGAGCAGTCCGTCGCGGTCGTCGGCGTACACGAGCGACCGTCCGTCCCGCGCCCAGACCGGTGCGAGGAGGTAGCGGGAGGACGCGGACTGCCGCAGCCGCTCGGGCGGGTGTCCGCCCGAAGTGTCCGCCAGCCACAGCGAGTTCAGGGCGGCGAAGGCGATGCGCCGTCCGTCGGGGGACAGCGCGGGCAGGTGGATTCCACGTACCGGGCGCACACGCGCGTCACCGAGGTCGTACTCCTTGATCTGGTACCGCGGCCGCTCCACGGGCAGCACGCCCTCGAAGGGGATCGGCTCCGGTTCTCCCGGCCTGTCGGGGCGTACGAGGGTGAAGTGGCCGTCCACCGTCAGCAGCAGCTCTCCCGCCGCGGTCCAGCGCGGGGGTACGGGCGCGATGTCTCCGGACACGGCGACGGGCTTGCCGTCGACCACGAGGGTGCACGAGCCGTTGGGCGAGGCCGTGGTCCGCAGATAGGCCAGGCGGCGGCCGTCCGGGGCGAGGGACGGTGTCATGACCTGCGCGGCCTCGGTCTCGGTGTGTTCGACGGCGACGGGACCCGCGCCGTCGGCCGGGACGGCGGCGAGGGTCCGGGCCTCCACACCGGGTCCGGAGGGCGTGGTGACCGCCTTGGCCCGCACGAACAGGATGCGCCGGCCGTCCGGTGACCAGGTGGGGTCGAAGTCCTCCCAGGAACCGTCCTGCAGGGGGCCGTCCTGCCCGGAGAGCCCGGTGACGCGGGTGAGTTCGCCGCTCCCGAGGTCCAGGACGTGGATGCGGTACGGGCTGCCCGCGACCGGGTCGCCGCCGCGCTCGGAGGCGAAGGCGATCCGGGTGCCGTCGGGCGACCAGGCGGGGCCCCGGTCGTCCCAGGGGCCGTCGGTGCGCTGCCGTACGTCCGATCCGTCGGGACGCATGGTCCACACGTGGAAGCCGCCGCCCCGGTACGCGCAGAACGCGATGAGCTTGCCGTCCGGGGAGTGCGTGGGCCGGTTCGGTTCGAGGTCCGCCGGCGTGAGGGGGACGGCACGGCCGCCGGCGCGCGGGAGCGACCACAGGACGTTCTGGAGCTCGGCGATCAGCCGGTCGCCCGCGGGTGAGAGGGTCGCCGAGCCGTTGGTGGCCTGGGTGAAGGACAGGGAGAGGCCGGCATCGGTGCGGGCCGTCGCGGGGGCCGCGCCGAGGGCGGTGGCGGCCCCCGCGACGCCTGCCGCGGCGAGCAGTTGACGGCGGGAGAGGGGAAGGGCGGTGCTGCTCCTGTCACGTTCCATGACAGAGCACGCTTACGCATCGCAAAGCCCTTGAGCAACAACGCCATTCACGCCAATCGGGTACGGCCGCATGCCGGTCCCGCGGGTGTGCTGGAGGAGTGTCAGTGGCCTTCCGGGATGCGGTGACGGGGTCTTCGCTGCGACAGCCAGACGGCGACCGCGTCGGCGATGGGCTGCCCGGTCTCCAGCTCGACGAAGCCGAACTGGCCGCCTTGGTTGCACTCCAGGAACCACCAGACGCCGTCCTCGTCCTCGGCGAAGTCGAAGGCGGCGTACGCGAGTCCGGTGAAGGCGAGGTACTCGTGGACCGAGCGGGCGATACGGTCGGGCACGTCCGCGGTCTCCCAGACGTGTCCGGTGTCGCCGAACCGCCCGTCGACCTGCCCGGGATCGGCGGCCTTCCGGGCGGCGAACAGGCGGGTGCCGATGCTGGTCAGCCGGATGTCGGCGCGCTTGGGAATGTACTGCTGGAGGAGCGCGGGGCCGGCCGCGACGCCGGAGAAGTCCGCGTCCGGTCCGATGAGCGTGGTCGGCAGGGCCACCGGGGGCTCGCCGGGCGGTGGCCCCGAGGCCGCCTTCACCACCACGTCCCGGTACTCCTCGACGAACTGCTGGGCCACCCGGGGAGCCGTCGTGATGATGGTGGGCGGCACCGCGAAGTCACTGCTGTGGGCGACCCGCAACTGCCAGGGCTTGTGCCGGGCCTGCTCGGCGCGGCGCGGATGGTTCATCCAGCGGGTCGAGGCGGAGTACAGCATGCCGAACAGGGCCTGCCGGGTCTCGGCGGTGAGCCACGGCGAGGGCTCGGCGGCGTGAGCGGCCGGCTCGCCCGGCCGGCGCACCCACACGGATCGCAGGCCCCCCATGCTGAGCACATGGCCGTTGACCGACAGATAGCCGTCGAAGTCACCGTGGGCGTAGTCGGCGGACAGCACCGCCTTGCCCGGCAGGTCGGCCGGGTCGAGGCGCACCATGGGCACGCCCCGCTCATGCAGCTTGGCCACCACCATGTCGGCGGTGACGTCCTGCTCGGCCGTGAGAATGAGTACCGTCATGCGCGCGGGCGGCCGTCAGTCGTCGAAGTGCGTCTGGGAGCCGGCCGTGGACGTCGTGGTGCCGGTGGCCATCAGGAGCGCGCGGTCGCTGACGGCGGGGCGGCCGTCGGGCATCACGTTCAACTGCAAGGACACATCGAAGTGGTACGGGGGCACTGCGGCCGACTGCCCCGTGGGAAAGGCGTAGTTGAGGGTGAACGGTCGCACGAAAGATCCTCCCGTTGGTCTCACGATGCTCTACGCCCACCCGTACGTGTCATGACCGTAAGGAATTCATCACTTTCCGCCACATCGGGGTGAAGGTCATCACATCGCGTCGTTTCCAGTTTGCTTGTTGCCGTATTGGTCGTGTGTCTGCTTGATTCCGGCCGAAGCTTAGGCCAATGCTTCATCCTTCGTGACGTCAACGCCGCACCATCCCAGGAGAGTTCCCGGTGACCGTAGCCATCGCCCCATCCGAAGAATCCGCCGTTCGCCCGGGCGCGCAGGACCCCGTCACGCGCGACGCGCACGACTTCGGGGCCTACGCGCGGACCGGCGGCTGGGCCTTCGGCCTGAAGGTGGCGCGCAGTGTGCGTCCCGGCGGGCAGTCCGCGGACGAGACGCCCAAGGTGTCCGCGAAGGAGTTCGCCGAGCTGGCCGGATGCTCGCCCGAGCGCGTCATGCGCTACTACAAGGCGTGGGACAGGGCCGCCGACGACGGTCTCGTCCCGCACTTCGAAATCCTCGTCCCCGGTGAGGACATCGAGCTGCCGGACGCCGAGGTGTGGCTCACCTACTACGTCTCCCGCTCCAGCGCCGCCTCCGAGCGCGGCGCCGCCATCGCCGAGGCCGCCGAGGCGGAGGGCATCCGCCCCACCAAGGCCCTGGAGGTCGCCGAGAACCCGACCGCGCTGCGGGCCGCGATCCTCGCCGACCCCTCCACGGCTCAGACGGCCCGGGCCGCCCTTCTGGACCGGGTGAAGGAAGACCCGGCGCTGCAGGCCGAGTTGGCCCGGGACATCGCCCGTACCGACGAGCTGAAGAAGGCCGTCGCCACCGAGAGCAGGGCGGCCGACCGGATCGGCTATGTGCGCCAGATCGCGGAGAAGGGCCAGATCAAGACGCCGGCCGGGCAGACCCTGGACGCTCCGGCCGAGCTCCGTTCCGAGGCCGAGCGGCACCTCTCCCTCCTCGACGAGCTGGACGAGGGCGAGGACTCCGGCGAGTGGGCGACGGAGGCGTACGACACCATGAAGAACCTCGTCGTCGAGACCGTCGAGGCCGACCCCGAACTCCGCGTCCAGGAACGCCGCACGAAGTTCTACAACAGCCTCCAGAAGGCCACGAAAGTCTTCGAGGAGCTCACCTTCGACGACGCGGACGACATCTACGAGGACGACATGGTGCAGCGGCTGGAGGAACTCCAGCAGGCGATCGGCTCCGCCATCGCGGCGCTGCGCGGGGCGGCTTCGCGGGAGTGAGACGGGTCCGGCGGCCTCGCGGGAGCGGTTGGTTCCCGGGAGGCCGCGGGGTTGTCCGGGTAGGGCGCCCTGGGGGTCGGGATGTCCGGCGGACCAGAAGGTGAGGGTGGTGCCCCTGGCCGTCAGGTCGGCGCCGGGTGTGCAGACGGTGACCGGCCGCTCCGGCTACTCTCCCCCCATGGAGCAGGACCACCCCCTCGTGCGCGACGTCTTCCCCGACCTCGTCGCCGAGTTGACCACCCTCCTGGAGGATGAAGGGGAGCGCGAGCTGGCGGTCAGCGCGCGGGATCTTCGGCTGGTCGGCGAGTGCGGTTGCGGCGACGACTTCTGCCAGAGCCTCCGGACGGCGGATCATCCGCAGGGGCAGCCGTATGGCACGGGCCATCGGTGCGTGCCGCTCCTGCCCTCGGAAGGCATGCTGTGCCTGGACGTCGTGGACGGCCGGATCATGTACATCGAAGTAATCGATCGGCCCCCCATGCATCGCCGCAGTGCGCAGCCGTGACGTGCGCCCCGTACGTCAGTGGGACTCGGTGCGGTAGGAGTTCATCTGGGCGACCAGGCTCTGCGGGGCGTCGGGGCTGAAGCAGATGTCGAGATTGACCGCCGAACCGGTCGCGGCGGCCTCGGCGCGCGGGAAGAGGGCCTCCTCGTACGAGGTCAGCGCCTTCTCGATGTCGTCGGGGTGGGTGGCGATGGCGGTCGCGAGCTCGGCGGCGTCGAGCAGGGCGAGGTTGGCGCCCTCGCCCGCGAACGGGGACATCAGGTGGGCGGCGTCGCCGAGCAGGGTGACGCCGGGGGTGCGGTCCCAGCGGTGGCCGATGGGCAGGGCGTGGATCGGGCGCGGGACGAGTGCGCCGTCCGCGCCGGCGATGAGCGCGCGCAGACGTTTGTCCCAGCCGTCGAAGTGCGCCAGGAGGCTCTCCTTGGCCGCTTCGGTGTCGGCGAAGTCGATGGGGCCGGAAGTGGCCCAGTCGGCGGGCGTCTTGAGGGCGATGTAGACGTGCAGCGAGTCGTCGGGGTCGCGGTGGGCGAGGAAGCCCTTCTCCTCGGCGAGGGCGAACAGCATGCCGCGTCCGACGACGGCGGCGCTTTCCGGGTGCCGGATGTCGGCGTCGAGGAGGTGCACCTCGACGAAGGAGATACCCGAATAGATCGGGGTGGCGTTCGAGACCAGGGGCCGCACCTTCGACCAGGCCCCGTCGGCGCCGATCAGCAGATCGGTGGTGAACGTCTCCCCGCCGGCGAGCGTCACCTCGTGGCGACCGTCGTCGAGCGCCCGTACGCCGGTGACCTTGGCGCCCCAGCGGACGGCGCCCTCGGGCAGGGAGCCGAGCAGGATGTCGCGCAGGGCACCCCGGGAGACCTCGGGGCGCTCGCCTCCCTCGCCGTCGTCCTCCATCCGGACGTCGGCGTCCTTGTCGAGGATGCGCAGGGCCTCGCCGCCGGCGTGGATGTTCGCACGGAACTCCTCGTAGAGGCCGGCGGCCCGCAACGCGGCCTGGCCGGACTCCTCGTGCATGTCCAGCATGCCGCCCTGGGCACGGGCGGTCGGTGAGGCGTCGAGGTCGAAGACGGCGGCGTCGATACCCTGCAGATGCAGGACACGGGCGAGTGTGAGGCCGCCGAGACCGGCGCCGATCACTGCTATGGGGTGGTGGTGGGGTGTCGACATGGCGGGTACTCCTCGTGGGTGGTTGACGGTCAGGGTGTGCCCGGCGCGTCCGGCGTGGACGTCCGCGGCCTGGGCGTGTGCAGGACTCCGTTGATGAGCACGTGGAAGCCCCAGTTCAGGCGGGCCTCGCCGGGTCCGGAGAGCAGTTCGGCGCCCAGCTGGGCGATGTGCGGATGGCGCTCGTCGGATGCGCCGCGCAGCGCGGCGGCGAGCGCGGCCCACTCCCCCTCGGTGTCGGCGGGACTCTTGTCCCCGGCGGCGTGTTCGGCGGCGGTCGCGGTGGCGAACTGCAGGAGCAGGTCGACCGCCCAGGCCGCTAGGTCCTCAGGAACACCTCCGTCGCTCAGCAGGGACAGCAGCGCTTCGAGAAGGTCGAGGTAGTGCTCGCCGGACGGGCGGGCCACCAGCGCCGAGCGGGCGAGGCCGGGGTACTCGAACATCACGGCCGTATAGGAGTCCAGAACCCGTACGAGCCGCTCGCGCCAGTCGCCGTCCTCGCCCGCCGGGCTCAGGTCGACGGCGCCGAGCAGGTCGTCGAGCACCGCCGCATGCAGCTCGGCGGTGTTGCGTACGTACACGTAGAGCGAGGCCGGACCGGTGTCGAGCTCCTGCGCCAGACGGCGCATGGTGACGCGCTGGAGGCCTTCGGCACGCAGCAGCGCGACCGCGGTCTCGATGATGCCGTCCCTGGTCAGGGCCGGTTTCGCCGGGCGCTCGCGACGGCTTGGACGGGGGGTGGGGTGTGCTGTCACCTCTCCACGGTAACGAACATGTTCGTCACGAACAAGTACGGCACGAACATGTTCGTCACCGCGAGCCGGATGACGGGTCAGAGCCGTCTCGAATTCCACGCCGCCCTCAAGCCGCCGACCGCCCGCGCAAGCGGGATCGAACTCGCCGCCGAACATGCCAACGTCCTTCAGTACGGCGCGAAGGCATCCACCGTGTACGAGCCCGGGGCGGCGGTCACTCGAGGTCGGCCGACACGGATGAACGCAGGATCCGGAGGGCGGCTCGACCGCCTTCAAGACCCTGATCCAGGCTGGCTGTTCCTACATCGCGGCGCTCTTCCCGGACGAGGCGCAGGAGGAGATCTTCACCAGCCCCGACGTACGGGTCGGCGGCACGCTCATCCCGGATGCCACGGCGGTCGCGACGGACGGGGGTTACGTCGTCAACGGCACCTCGGCCTTCGCCACCGGCTGCCAGGACGCCGACTGGCACCTCCTGACGGTACGAGTCGAATCCGGTGACGGACCGCCCGAGATGCTGTGGACCGCCGTACCCATGGCCGATCTCGAGATCCTCGACGACTGGTACGTCTCGGGGCTGGCCGGCAGCGGCAGCAACAGCGTCGTCGCCCGCGACGTCGTCGTACCCGCTCACCGCGTGCTGCCGCTCGGGCCCTTGCTGGGCGGCGACTTCCCGTCGAAGACCAACGCCGACGACCCGTTCTACCGGATGCCCGTACTGCTGATGTTCTGTGCCTGGACGGCGCCGAACGCCCTCGGCCTGGCGCGATCGGCCCTGGCGGAGTTCACCGAGCGGGTCCATCGACGGGGCATCACGTACACCTTCCACGAGCGGCAGCATGAGGCGGCCGTCACCCATCTGCAGGCGGCCGAGGCGGCCATGAAGCTCTCCTGCGCCGAGTTACTGACCGCCGAGTTCGTCGAGCGGATCGAGTCCCGGGCCGGGACCGGCGATCCGTACACGCAGGAGGAGCGCGCCCGGATCCGGGCGCAGAGCGGTTATGTGACGCGGCTGTGCACGGAGGCCGTCGACCTCATCGGCTCCGCATCCGGTGCGTCCTCGCTGCACCGGGAGGTGCCCATCCAGCGGACCGTACGTGATCTGCACGCCCTGAGCCTGCATTCGTTCGTCAACCCGGCCACCAACCTGGAGCTGTACGGCCGGGTCCTGTCCGGGCTCGACGCCGGCACGCCCTTTCTGTAGGTCATGGCCGGTCCGCGTTCCCGTGGGTGACGCGAATCTTGGACTGGCCGTGCGGGAGTTCCTCCCAGTCCTCCATGAAGCGGGCTCGCAGGCCGTGCTTCTCGGCGAGGGCGACCAGCGTCTCGGTGCGGTAGTAGAAGTCCTCCCTCAGTACGTGGTGTTCCTCGCCCGCGGTCCGGTCGAAGGTGAAGTCGAACCAGCCGCCCGGTGCGAGGACCCGGCCGACGTTGGCCAGGCACTCCTCGATGACCGGGAGCGGCGAGTGCGAGAAGACGCTGTGCGCGTGTACGACGTCGAAGTGTGCCTCGGGCAGGAACCGCAGCGTCAGGTCACGCACGGGAGTCAGCACCGGAAGCCGCTGCTGCAGGCCCATCTCCACGACGGTGTCCTGCGCGGCCATGAGGATGTCGGGTGAGATGTCGATGCCGTAATAGTGGCCGGGCTCCAGGTGCCGGATGAACCGCCAGCCTCCCCGCAGGTTGCCGCACCCGATCTCCAGCATGCGGTGCTCGGGGCGCAGGCCGTGGCCGAGCAGGTAGTCGAACTGCATCGCCCCCAGCGCCAGCCACCGCTCACGGCTGCGGCTGCCGACGGCCGCGTCCGGGTTGGCCCGGGTGTCCGAGCGCATGACCGCGCGGTAGTAGGAGATGTGGTCCGGGTGGCGGTGGCGCAGCCACATGTCCCGGGCGGTGCGGGCCAGATGGCGGGGCACCCGGTCGGGGTGGCGCAGGGCGTACCCGAGGCGGTGGCCGAGGGCGGACCGGTTGGCGATGAGGTTCTTGGCGGGCATGTGGTCCCTGCCTTTCCGAGTGCCGTGTCCCGGGCGGTGCGGGACCTGATGTCAGCCTCGGTGCACTGGCGGTGCATCCGGCTCGGTCAACAGGATGCGGTTCGGAGGCGGTGTGGTGACGCACATGTCGGCCGATCGGTTGATGCGGTCCCGTGTCGGAGGCATTAGACACGGGAGGATGGAACACACCGACCCGGATGAGCGCTGGCTGGTCACGATCGTTCATGCCGCCTTCTTCCTGTTGCTCGGCTCCTCGTTCGCCCGCTTCCTGACCCGTGACCACGGCGGAGCTCGGACCGGTGGGGTGGCGGCGCTGTTCGCGGTCTTCTGTCTGCTGTACGTCCTCGGGCACTTCCTGGCCCCGGCGCCTCGCCCGGGATCTCCGCCGGCCACCCGTCATCTGGCCTGGCTGGGCGCCGTGTCCGCGGTCTGGGTCGTCCTCCTCGTCCTCGCGCCGAGCGCCACGTGGTGTGCCATGCCGCTGCTGTTCGCCGGTATGCACGCGCTGCCCCCGCGGTGGGCGGTGCCGTTGGCGGCCGTGCTCACGGCGCTGGTCGTCGCGTCCGAAGTGCGCGTGGCCGACGGCACGCTCAACCCCAACATGGTCGTGGCCCCGCCGGCCGTCGCCGCGGTCGCCACCGCCGTACTGGTCCATCTGCAACGTCAAGGGGCCCGGCAGCGCGTCCTGATCGACGACCTGGTCCGCACCCGCCGCAACCTCGCGGCCACCGAACGGCGGGCGGGCGTCCTGGACGAACGCCAGCGGCTGGCCACGGAGATCCACGACACTCTCGCGCAGGGGCTCTCCAGCCAGCAGATGCTGCTGCAGGCCGCGGAACGCGTCTGGCGGACGGACCCGGACGCGGCCCGTGAGCACGTCCGCAGAGCGGCCGAGATCACCTCCCAAGGCCTCGCGGAGGCCCGCCGGTTCGTACACGACCTGGCGCCGGCCGACCTCGCCGAGCGCTCGCTCTCCGACGCGCTCGCCGTACTCGCCGAGCGGGAGACCGGCCCGGGCCTGACCCTGGAGTTCCGGCTCGACGGCGAACCGGGCCCGCTGCCCGAGCGGCTCGAGGCGGCGCTCCTGCGCATCGCCCAGGGCGCGCTGGCCAATGTGCGCGAACACGCCGCGGCGACACGGGCCGCGGTGACCCTGACCTGTCTGGACGACCAGATCTCGCTCGACGTCGCCGACAACGGCCGCGGTTTCGAGGCGGGCGGCGTACCCGGTGCCTCCGCTCGGACCGACCCGGCGGCCCGGGAACCGGGCCGGTCACGCGGACACGGGCTGCCGGCCATGCGCATCCGGGCCCGGCAGTCGGGCGGCACGCTCACCGTGGAGTCCACGCCGGGAGAGGGCACCGTCGTATCGGTGGCCGTGCCTCTGGCACCTCCGGCTCCCTCGTTCCTCTCTGTTCCGGACACCTCCAGGGAGCCCGTCCTGTGAGTACGTCGACGCCCTCGTCCCCCGTCCGGCTGCTGCTGTGCGACGACCACGCCGTGGTGCGTGCCGGACTGCGCGCGCTGCTGTCGAGCGCCGACGGCATCGAGGTGGTCGGTGAGGCGGGCACCGGCGAGGAGGCGCTCGCCATGGCCACCCGTCTGCGCCCCGACGTCGTGCTGATGGACCTCCAGCTCGACGGCGGCATGGACGGTGTGACGGCCACCCGGCACCTGACCTCCGACGGCGGTGGCGAGAGTCCCCGGGTCCTGGTGCTCACCATGTTCGACACCGACGCCGACATCACCCGCGCCATCGAGGCGGGTGCCACCGGCTATCTGCTCAAGGCGGAACGACCCGACGAACTGTTCACGGCGATCCGCGACGCGGCGTACGGCCGCACCACCCTGTCGGCCCCCGTGGCCGACCGGCTGCTGACCCAGCTGCGCAGTCCGCGCCCCGCGCTGTCCGCGCGCGAGCAGGAGATCCTCGGGCAGCTTGCCCGCGGCCTGGGAAACCGGGAGATCGCCCGGGCCCTGTTCATCAGCGAGGCCACGGTCAAGACCCATCTCGGGCGGATCTACGGCAAGTTGGGGGTGGAGACGCGGGCCGGCGCGGTGGCGGTGGCCCAGGAGAAGCGGTTGCTGCGGTAGCACGGCCGTCAGGTCGGCTCCGCGGCACGGGCACGGGCCAGTACGTCACGGATCATCTCGGCGCTGATCATGAAGTGTTCCCCGGCGCTCTCCTCCGCGCGCTCGGGCTCGCCCGCCGCGATGGCCTCGTACAGGGCCGTGTGGCCCTCGCCGGCCCGGTGGAACGCGCTGTCGGCGGCCTGTTCCTCGCGGGGCGTGGTCGCGGACAGGTACGCGACCAGCGCCTCACGCATCGGCTCCGGGTCCTCGAGCCGTCAGCGCCGGGCAGCCGTCGCGGCCCGACCGGGACGGCCCGACCAGGACCGCCCGGTGTACACGCTTACCAGCGCCCTTCCACCTGCTCCTTGATCCGCCGCTCGTACAGGTCGTCGATCGCGTCCAGCGTCTTCTGCGACAGCTCCGGCAGCTTCGCGGCCGCCGCGTTGGCGCGGGCCTGCTCCGGTGAGCGGGCGCCCGGGATCACCGTGGTCACGCCGGGCTGCTGGATGATCCAGCGCAGGGCCAGCTGGGCCGGGGTGCAGCCTTCCGGGGCGAGGGCGGAGAACTCGGCCGCCGCCTCCACGCCCGTGGCGAAGTCGACACCGGAGAAGGTCTCGCCCTGGTCGAAGGCCTCTCCGTGCCGGTTGTACGTCCGGTGGTCGTTCTCCGCGAAGACGGTGTCCTTGGTGTACTTGCCGGAGAGCAGGCCGGAGGCCAGCGGCACGCGGGCGATGATGCCGACGCCCGCCTCCTGGGCCGCCGGGAGCACCTGCCGCAGGGGCTTCATGCGGAAGGGGTTGAGGATGATCTGGACGCTCGCCACGTTCGGGCGGGCGATCGCCGTCAGCGCCTCGTCGCATGTTTCCACGCTCACGCCGTACGCGGCGATGCGCTCCTCCTCGACCAGGGTGTCGAGGGCGTCGTACACCTCGTCGGAGGAGTAGACGGGCGTCGGCGGGCAGTGCAGCTGGACCAGGTCGATGCGGTCGACGCCGAGGTTGCGGCGGGAACGGTCGTTCCAGGCGCGGAAGTTGTCGAGAACGTAGTTCTCCGGGATCTGCTCGACGCGACGGCCCATCTTGGTCGCGACCAGCACGTGCAGGTCCGGCCTGCCGCGCAGGAACGTGGCGATGGTCTCCTCGCTGCGCCCGTCGCCGTACACGTCCGCCGTGTCGAAGAAGGTCACTCCCGACTCGGCCGCCGTCTCCAGGACGGCCAGGGCGTCCCGATCACTCACGTCGCCCCAGTCGGCTCCCAATTGCCATGTGCCGAGACCGATGACCGAAGCCTGCTGACCTGACCTGCCGAATGCGCGCTCGTCCATGCCGTCAGTCTGACACTTCCGCGCCCTCGCGCAGGACGCCACCCACCGCGGCACGCCTGTGCGTCCGCAAAGAACCTTCTGTGAGGCTTTGCCACTCATAAGAGTGAAGCGCTTCGACGAATGATTGATTCGTGTCAACTACCCCAAGCGTGCGGCACATGGCCGACCATTCAAGAAGTGAAGGGCGACCGGCTTGGTCGCGCTGCGGACCAGGTCGCCCAGGTGGTCAACTGGACCTGGGGCAGGGCTGGACGGTTCACGCAGGGGGCTGCGCACGGCTGGGCACTGCCGCTGACGATCCCCGCCGGGACCGGGGCCGACGCCCACGTGCTGCTGGTCGACACGGCCGCCCGGCTGACCGGTCCGTCATGGGAGCCGACCGAGCCCGCCACCGTACAAGTGGGGTGCCGGCCGTGACCCTTGTACCGGCCGAGGGCGAGAGCCGGCCACGCTCGACGACGGATCGGGGCCGGACTGGGCAGCGACGGCCGCGATCCTGGACCGGCTCGACCCGCACCGGGTGTACGACAACGACCTTTCGCGAAGGCCGTTCACCTGAGCCGAGCGGGCGGTGTCACAGGATCATGGCTTCAACTCCTCGTACTGACCGAGCGTTTGAAGGGCGTTACTGCTTCACATCTTGACGTGTCTGGTTCAGACCTTTAGGTTCACCGATCACCAGCGCTCCATGAATGCGCTCGATGTTCATGGACGTGAACGTGCGTGATGTCGCGTGACCCCCCCACCAGCCACCTGCGAAGGGCTGTGATCCCTCTGATGGCCAGACAATCCCCCGCGCGCCCCACCGCCGTACTCGCCCTCTCCGCCAATGCTTTGAGCGTGCCGCCCCACGGAGTGGGCCAGCAGGACTGGGACTACACGCGCGTGTTCACGCAGTACACCGGCTGACCTTCCCACCCCCACCAGCGCAGGAGAGCCCCGTGTCCAGATTCAGCAGAGAGTCCGGCCGCCGCCGGATACCGAAAGCGCTGACCGCGATCGCCCTCGTGGCGACAACGGTGTCAGGCGTGGCGATCGCCGCGCAGGACAAGGCGTCCGCGCAGGCCGCCGCGCTGCCCACCGGCTGGGCCAGCGTCGTCAACGCGGGCAGCGGCAAGTGCGTCGACGCGCGCGCCGCCGGGACGGCGAACGGCACCGCGGTCCAGCAGTACGCGTGCAACAGCAGCCAGGCCCAGCAGTGGCGGTTCGCCGCCACCTCCGGCGGATACGCCCAGGTCGACAACCGAGCCGACGCCACCAAGGCCTGGGACGTCACCGACGTCTCCACGGCGGACAACGCACTCGTGCAGCTGTGGGCCTACGGCGGCGGCACCAACCAGCAGTGGCAGGCCGTGGCGGAGTCCGGTGGCGCGTACCACTTCGTGAACCGCAACAGCGGCAAGTGCCTGGACGTGCCGAGCGCCTCCACCGCGGACAGCGTGCAGCTGCAGCAGTACACGTGCAACGGCACGGCGGCCCAGTCCTTCTACGTCAACGCCGTGGACGCCCAACAGCCGCCCGGTACACCGGACTTGGGCCCGAACGTCACCGTCTTCGACCCGTCGACGCCGGCCGCCACCATCCAGAGCAGCCTCAACTCGGCCTTCTCCCAGCAGGAGACCAACCAGTTCGGCACGGCCCGCAAGGCCTTCCTCTTCAAGCCGGGCACCTACGACGCGGATGCCAATGTCGGCTTCTACACGCAGGTCGCGGGGCTCGGCCTCTCCCCCGACGACGTCACCATCCGCGGCGCGGTGCACGCGGAGGCCGACTGGTTCCAGGGCAACGCCACCCAGAATTTCTGGCGCTCGGCGGAGAACCTGTCGGTGACCCCGGCCTCCGGCACGGACCGCTGGGCGGTGTCGCAGGCGGCGCCGTACCGGCGGATGCATCTGCGCGGCAATCTCGCGCTGGACGACGGCGGTTGGTCCAGCGGCGGCTACATGGCCGACACGAAGGTGGACGGACAGGTCAGGTCGGGCTCGCAGCAGCAGTGGCTGTCGCGGAACACCGAGTGGTCGGGCTGGACCGGTTCCAACTGGAACATGGTCTTCGTCGGCGCCAGGAACGCTCCCGCGAACAGCTTCCCGAGCCCGCCGTACACCACGGTCGACCAGACCCCGGTATCGCGCGAGAAGCCCTTCCTGTACGTCGACTCGGCGGGCGCCTGGAAGGTGTTCGTGCCCTCCGTGCGCACCAACTCCAGCGGCACCACATGGAGCGGCGGCACGCCCGCGGGCACGTCCCTGCCCCTCTCGGACTTCTTCATCGTCAAGCCGGGCGCGACGGCCACGCAGCTGAACGACGCGCTCGCGCAGGGCAAGAACCTGCTGGTCACACCGGGCATCTATCACCTCGACCAGACGCTGAGGGTGACTCGGCCCGACACCGTCGTCCTGGGCCTCGGCCTGGCCACGCTCATCCCCGACAACGGCATCACCGCCATGACGGTCGCCGACGTGGACGGCGTGCAGCTGGCCGGACTGCTGATCGACGCGGGTACCACCAATTCGGCGCAGCTGCTGGAGATGGGCCCGAGCGGCTCCTTGGCGGACCACAGCGCCAACCCGAGTTCCCTGCACGACGTGTTCTTCCGCATCGGCGGCGCGGGCGTCGGCAAGGCCACCACGAGCCTGACGATCAACAGTGACGACGTGATCGGCGATCACCTGTGGCTGTGGCGCGCCGACCACGGCAGCGGCGTCGGCTGGACCAGCAACACCGCCGACACCGGGCTCGTCGTGAACGGCGACGACGTCACCATGTACGGCCTGTTCGTCGAGCACTACCAGAAGCACCAGACCCTCTGGAACGGCAACGGCGGCCGCACGTACTTCTACCAGAACGAGATGCCGTACGACCCGCCCAACCAGGCGGCCTGGATGAACGGTTCCACGCAGGGCTACGCCGCCTACAAGGTGGCGAACTCGGTGACGACGCATCAGGTGTACGGCTTCGGCAGCTACTGCTACTTCAACGTCAACCCGAGCGTCGCCGCCGAGCATGCCATCGAGGCGCCGGGCAACGCGAACGTGCGCTTCAAGGACATGGTGACGGTCTCGCTGGGCGGCACGGGCACGATCCGGCACGTCATCAACGACCGGGGCGGCCCGTCCAACTCCTCCACCAATGTCGCCAACCTCGTCAGCTACCCCTGACCCGTACGGAAGGGAACGTCCGATGCGCTTCAGCAGATCCGGTCCGGCGCGCGCGGCCCTGCGGGTCCTCGTACTGCTGGCGACCCTGCTCGGCCTGGCGGCACCACCAGCTGCCCACGCGGGCACCACGGCGACCCCGTTCAAGGTGCTCGCCCTCTACAACGGCACGTGGGACGCCGCGCACATCAGCTTCGTCCACGAGGCCAACGACTGGTTCCCCAGGCAGGCCGCGCAGAACGGCTTCACGTACACGGCCAGCAACAACTGGGACCTGCTCAGCAATGGCGGCGTGAACGCGTACCAAGTCGTGCTGTTCCTCGACGACTTGCCGCAGACCGCCGCCCAACGGGCGGGTTTCGAGCAGTACATGCGCGGTGGCGGCGCTTGGATGGGCTTCCATGTTGCCGCCTTCACCACCGAGGCGCAGGGCTGGCCGTGGTACCACAACCAGTTCCTCGGCAGCGGCACCTTCCAGTCCAACACCTGGGGTCCGACGACCGCCGTCCTGAAGGTCGAGGACCGCACCCACCCCGCCACCACGAACCTGCCCGCGACCTTCACCTCGTCGGTCAGCGAGTGGTACAGCTGGTCGAACGACCTGCGGCAGAACCCGGACATCAAGATCCTCGCCTCGATCGACCCCAGCAGCTTCCCGCTGGGAACGGATCCCCACCAGACCTGGTACA
Organism: Streptomyces sp. NPDC001530; assembly: GCF_042894545.1. Taxonomy (NCBI): domain Bacteria; kingdom Bacillati; phylum Actinomycetota; class Actinomycetes; order Kitasatosporales; family Streptomycetaceae; genus Streptomyces; species Streptomyces sp. NPDC001530. The sequence continues at coordinate 68,756 of NZ_JBIAVS010000011.1, read as the reverse complement.
GCGGCTATTACCCGATCTTGTGGACCAACACGAAGTACAAGATGCTGTACGCGAACTTCGGTCACAACGCGATGGACTACGCGACGAACACCCCCCTGTCGTCGACCTTCGCGAGTGAGACACAGAACCGGTTCCTGCTGGACGGGCTGAAGTGGCTGGGCGGCGGCGGCAGTTCCGTGCCGCCGGCGGACCCGATCTCCGAGACCGCCTGGTACGCGCTGACGAATGCCGCCAACGGCACCTGCGTGGACGCCCGTTCCGCCGTCACGGCGAACGGGACCGCGATCCAGCAGTACGCCTGCAACGGCACTCAGGCCCAGCAGTTCCAGTTCCGCTCGACAGACAGTGGCTACACGCGGATCGCCATCCGTGGCAATCCGCAGCAGGTCGTCGATGTGACCGACCGCTCGACCGCCGACAACGCCCCGCTCCAGCTGTGGAGTTACTCGGGCGGCCAGAACCAGCAGTGGCAACCCGTGAAGGAGAGCAACGGGCGCTATCACTTCACCGCCCGGCACAGCGGCAAGTGTCTGAGCGCGGCGAGTTCGTCGGCGAACAGCGTCCAGCTCACCCAGCGTTCCTGCGACGGCTCCGCGGCGCAGAGCTTCACGCTCACCGCTCAGCCCTGATCGATATGCCGGAAGGGTGCCCGCGCCACACGTACGCGGCGCGGGCAACCTTCCGGCGTGGTCAGTCGTCACCTTGTCGCGAACCGGGCGAACCGGGAGGAGTTCAGCTCAGCGGACCCTGTTCAGGTTGCGGAATCCGGACTCCTGACGCTCCGGAGAGGAGGGGCCCTCTGGCTCTCCGGAGAGGAGGGACCCCCGGCTCTCCGGGGAGGGGGACGAAGACTCGTTCATGAAAACTCGTTCACACGGCTCCGGACACGTGCGCCGGGCGCGCCTCCAGTCGCAGCTTGACCTGGACCTCCTGATCACCCGCGTCCTTGCCCAGTTCCTGCACGGCGAAGGTCTCGTCCAGGGTGTGCCGCAGGCGCTGCACCGCGAAAGGTGTGCCCTGCACTTCCGCCGTCACCGGTCCCGACAGTCGGCCTGGCGGAACGGCCGCGCCCTCGGGCTCCTCGGCCGTGTCGAACGTGCCGGTCCACACCGTCGGGTGCCCCTTGGCCTCCCGGGGCTCGTCCTCGGCACACCGGTCCGAGGCGAAGCGACCGCACAGGACGGCGAACAGCTGCCCGGCGTCCGCCGCGGAGCAGTCGCTGAGCACCACCTGGACCTGCGATGCGGGCAGTGCATGCTCGCTCATGGAAATCCTCTCCCCTCTCACCCGGGGATCCTCTTGCCCGAGTCCTCACGCCCGGGAATCTCGCCTTCGAGCAGGCAAGTCGTCGCACTGTCGCGGGTACCCCGCAGGCACGGGTGAAACGGCCGCGCGCGCATCCCACCTGTGGTGAGACAGCCCCAGGCCAACACGGTCCGTGAGCTATGTTGAGTTCTTGTGGGACACGAAGGAGGCGCTCCGGTGCCATCGCCGCAGCAGGCACGCGCGCAGGCATCTGCGATCACCTCGGGGAAGACCGCCCCGGAGGCGGGCGCGGCACCCACGTCCCAGCTCAGGGAGCTGTTCGACGGGCCGCGGCTCTCCCCGGGGCAGCGGCGTATCGCCCAGTACCTGATCGAGCACATCACCGAGGCGGCGTTCCTGTCGATCACCGACCTGGCCGAGCGCGTGGGCGTGAGCCAGCCCTCGGTCACGCGTTTCGCCGCGGCGGTCGGCTTCAGCGGTTACCCCGCGCTACGGGAGAAGCTCCAGTCGATCGCGCTCAGCACCCTCGGCAGCGCGCCGGGCACGCCCGCGGAGGCCACGAGCAACGAGTTGCAGGCGGCGGTGGACGCCGAGATCGAGAACCTGGAGAACCTGCGGCGCGACTTCGCCGACCCGGACGAGGTGATCCGCGTCGGCCGGGCGCTGTCGAAGTCGGCACCCCTGACGGTCCTGGGGCTGCGGATCTCCGTGTCGCTGGCCGAGTACTTCGCGTACGCCGCGCGCCGCATCCACCCGGACGTACGGCTGGTGACCCGGGGCGGCAGCGTCGCCTACGACGCGCTGCTCCAGTCGCGCGAGGCGGGCGGCACCTGGGTGCTGGCCTTCGGGATGCCCCGGCACGCCCAGGAGACGCTGACCGCTCTGCGGGTCGCGCACAGCGCGGGCCTGCGGGTGGCCCTGATCACCGACCTGGGGCTCGGGCCGCTGGCGGACGAGGCCGACGTCACCTTCGCCACCGGCACCGGTTCCCGTCTTGTCTTCGACTCCTACGCCGCGCCCGTCGTGATGTCGGCGGCGCTGCTTCAGGCCATGACCGACGCCGACCCGGAGCGGACGCAGGCCCGTCTGGAGGAGTACGAGCAGGTGGCCGATCAGCACCAGTTCTTCCTCAAGGACTGAGGCCAGCAGAAACCCCTTTCCCGTACCGCCTGTCACCACGGCATCACGGGATGATTCACATCAATTCGCGCATGAATGTTTTCATGTTCTTGCGCATCCGGCGGTATATATAAATACTTCTCGCGGATCGTGACCAGGAGGCCTCCGGGTCACGACCGACGACCACCCGGGACCGTCCGCTCCTACCCGCATCGGGTCCCGGGTGTTCAGACGGGCCCCGCCTGCGCGAGCGCCCGTGGTGGCGGCCCCGGCCATCCCCTAGACCGGGGCCGCCCCAGAATCCCCCACGACCCTTCCCGCCGACGTAACCCGGAAGCGATGAACATGGCCCTGACATACTCACCGATCACCTCGGACTGGCCGTGCCAGGTCAAGACCCCCGGCAGCTATGACTGGGAGCGATCGGCGGTCAAGTGGCTGCGCGAGCTGGTGCCCACCCGCTACGCGAGCTACCCCGTCCTGCTCAAGCACCCCGTGCTGCTCGGCCGACACGCGCAGATCCAGGTGCAGCACGAGATACGGGTCGCCCGGACCGCCCTGCAGACCGCCCGGGCCGAGCTGCCCTCCCTCGGCCTGCACGAGGGGGTCATCGAGCACACCATCAAGCTGTACGCCGCCGAGGTCCTGCAGCTCCAGCACATCGCCCGCAGCATCCGCGCGGTGACCCAGGCGCTGGCGGACAACGCCGTCGCGCGAAACTGAGGTCCCGGGGCCTGTGTGAGGCTCCCGGCAGGACCGTCGCCGAGGAGATGTCGTGGACACGCACAGGCCGCCGCAGATAGTCAGGGGTGGAGCGGACGAAGCGAAGGGATCCGCACCGGCGGGGACCCTCGACGTCCGGTGGATTCACGGGTCGCCGTCGGCCAAGCACAACACCGATCCCGACATCCAGGTCCACGCGTACGACGCACACACGGTGATCCTTCGGCAGAACATGGCGATCGACTACGAAGCGCCGTTCATGTTCCTGCTGTTCGGCGAGGAATGGGCCGTGCTGATCGACACCGGTGCCACGGCCTCGGCCGAGTACTTCCCGCTGCGTCGCGTGGTCGAGAAAGTGATGGAGACCTGGCTCGCGGCGCATCCCCGGGACGGCTACGAGCTGCTGGTGCTGCACACGCATCCGCACGGCGACCATGTCGCGGGGGACGCTCAGTTCACCGGCCGTCCGCACACCCGAGTGGTGGACGCGGCCCTGGACAGCGCCTGGGAGTTCTTCGGCTTCGGTGACGATCCCGAGGGCGTCGCTCGGGTCGACCTGGGTGGCCGCGTCCTCGAATGCCTGGCGACGCCGGGGCATCACGAGGCGGCGGTGACGTTCTTCGACCCCTGGACCGGGTTCCTGCTCACCGGCGACACGGTCTATCCCGGCCGCCTGTACGTCGAGGACTGGCCGGCCTTCGTCCGCACCGTGGACCGCCTGATCGCCTTCTGTGCCGCCCGGCCGGTCACCCACGTCCTCGGCTGTCATATCGAGATGACCCGGCAGCCGGGCCGGGACTACCCGGTGCGCACCACGTATCAGCCCGACGAGCCGGCCCTGCAGATGACGACGGATCAGCTCCGTGACATCCGGGCGGCGATCGAGACCGTCGGCGACCGGCCCGGACGCCATGAGTTCGACGACTTCGTGATCTGCCGCCGCGACACTCCGGGCGGAGACTAGGACTGAGGGCCCACACGAATGGCCCAAGCGGGCGCGATAGGAAACGGCGTGGCCGGGAAGACGGAGAGCGAACAGCCCGACGAGCGGACTGGACGGTCTCATGAATTCCACAGCGTGGACGCTGATCCTCGTCGTCGCGGTGCTGGGTGCCGCCGCCCTCGCAGTCGCGCTCGCCCTTCTGGTCCGGCTCGTCCGTGCCCGCCGCGACCTGCGGCGGGCGGGACTCCCGTCCGGGCCGCGCTGGGTTTTCTGGGGCGCCGTCGTCTACCTCGTGCTCCCGACCGATCTGCTGCCCGACCCCGTCTACCTCGACGACATCGGCGTTCTGCTGCTTGCTCTGCGCTCACTGCGCGCCGTACCGAAGGAGCCGCTGCCCACGGCGCGCGGGAACCCGCGTGCCCCGGCAGGACGTTGACGTCTGTACCGAGCACCACGTCGACGGGCGGCACGATGAGCGAGCTGGTTCCCGGGGGCAACATGCCCCTGCCGGGCGGCATCCTGACCCTCAGGGTGCCGGGCCCCTTCGACGTGTCCGCGCTCATCACCGACGACAGCGGAAAAGTGCGCGGCGACGGCGACTTCGTGTTCTACAACCAGCCGACCGCACCCGGCGCCCGCCTCCAGGGCGAGCACCTGACCATCGATCTCCTGGGGCTGCGGGCCGGAGCCAGCCGCGTCACGGTGGTCGTCAGCCCCGCCGACCCCGCGACACCCCTGGGCCATCTGCCCCCGCCCACCCTGCACGTCACCGCACCCGGCGATCGTCCGCTCGCCCGCTTCACCCCGCCCCGTCCGCAGCGGGAGACCCTGCTGCTGCTCGCCGAGCTGTACCGGCGCGGCACCACATGGAAACTCCGCGCCCTGGGCCAGGGGTACGCGGACGGACTGGCCGGCATCGCACGGGACTTCGGGGTCGAGGTCACCGAGGACGACCCGACGCCGACTGCCGCGCCGGGTGCGATACGAGGTGCGACGCCAGGTGGGACACCGGGTGCGATTCCGAGTGGAGGAGTGCCCGACACGGACGGGTTCCTCGGCCTGGTGAACTCCGCCCGCGCGGCGGCCGGTTCCCCGCCCGTGTCCCTCGACGCGCGGCTGGCGGCCGCGGCACGGGCCCATGCCTCCGCCATGGCCGCTCGGGGACTTCTCGGCTCCGAGAGTCCGGACGGCTTCTCCGTCTACCAGCGCGTCACCTCGGCCGGATACCCGTACCTCACCGTCGGCGAGCATCTGGTCTCCGGCCCGCGCACGCCGGCCGAATTCGTGGAGTACTGCCTGTCCGCCGAGCAGTCCCGGCGCACCCTGTGCGACCCCGTGTTCAGCCAGGCGGGTCTGGCGTACGTCGCCGACGGCCGCTCGGGCGACCTGTACTGGACGGCGCTGTGGGCGCGGCCCCTCAGCTCAGCCGGCCTGGCGCGGACCGCCACCGAGGTCGTCGCACTCACCAACGCCGAGCGGACCACGGCCGGCCTGCGTCCCCTGTCGGTCGACCCCCTGCTCACCACCGCGGCCCAGGCGCACAGCGCCGACATGGTGGCCCGCGCCTTCTACTCCCACACCTCCCCCGAGGGCAGCCAACCCTGGGACAGGGCCGCCGCCGCGGGCTGCACGCACGGGAGCATCGGCGAGAACATCGCCTGCGGGCAGCGCTCCCCCGCCGAGGTCGTCCGTGGCTGGATGAACAGTCCCGGCCATCGCGCCAACATCCTCAAGCCAGATTTCACCCACATAGGCATAGGCCTCGCCGGAGGCGGCAAGGCCGGAACCTACTGGACACAGCTCTTCGGCGGCTGAAGCCCCCGCACGGCCCGCTCGTCCGACGTCCGCGCACGGCCCGCTCGTTCGTCAACCCTCGAATTCACCCTGTTCCAATGCAACCCGCCCGCGTGTCCAGCGCGTACAGATGGTGCCAACGCCCCGCATCCGCGGCGCGGTTCGTGCCGGGCATGCGCACCGGCAGAAGGAACTCGGGAGAGAAATCAGATGGTCTCAGGAACGGTGGGCACGGGTACGGCACTGGGCGTGGTCCTGGTATCCCTCCTGGCAGCCCCCGCGCAGGCCGCCACCACGGCCACCGGCGGCCCCGGCATCGAACGGGTCGCGGCGGCCGGGGCATTGGCGCCGCCCGACGACGCGGGGCTGCGCAAGGTGCTGCGCACGGCACTGACGCAGGGAGCCCCGGGCGCGATGGCGCGGATCGACGACAACGGCGCGGTGCACCTGCTGTCCGAGGGATTCGCCGACCGGGCCACCGGGCGGGCCATCAGCACCAGCGACCGGTTCCGCGTGGGCAGCGTCACCAAGACCTTCTCCGCCGTGGTGCTGCTGCAACTGGTCGACGAGGGCAGGCTGAAGCTGGACCGCTCGGTCAACAGCTATCTGCCCGGGCTGCTGCCCGACGACCGCATCACCGTGCGCCATGTGCTGAGCCACCGCAGCGGTCTGTACGACTACACCGACGACATGTTCGCCAAGACGGTCCCCGGCTTCGAGGCCGTCCGCAACAAGGTGTTCAGCTACCGGGACCTGGTGAAGCTGTCACTGAAGAAGCCGCGCACCAACGCGCCGGGCGCGGCCTACGCGTACTCGAACACCAATTTCGTCGTCGCGGGCATGCTCATCGAGAAGCTCACCGGCCACCCCGTGGCGACCGAGTACCAGAACCGCATCTTCACGCCGCTGAGTCTCACCAACACCTTCTACATCCACCCGGGCACCGCGATCCCGGGCCGCCACGCCCACGGCTATCTCACCCCCGACGAGGCCGGCGCCGCCCTGGTGGACTCCACCCGGCAGACGGTCTCCTGGGCGCAGAGCGCGGGCGCGATCATCTCCACCACGCACGATCTGGACACCTTCTTCTCCGCGCTGCTGCGCGGAAAGCTGATGTCCGCCGCCCAGCTGACACAGATGCAGAAGTGGACGCCGGTCAACAGCACCACGCAGTACGGTCTCGGTCTGCGCCGCCGTGACCTGTCGTGCGGGGTCTCCGTGTACGGGCACACGGGCACCGTGCAGGGCTTCTACACCTACGCGTTCACCTCGAAGGACGGCAAGCGCAGCCTCACCGCGCTGGCCAACACCTCGAACAACACCACGGTGCTGAACACCATGTACCGCACCCTGGAATCCGCGTTCTGCGGCAAGCCGGCGACCACGGCCGCCCCACGCAGCGTGGCGGCCGTGGAGCGGCACGAGGACATCGCACCGGGCACCGCCCGGGACTGAGCGCCCGGGCCGCGCCTCACTCCTGACGGTTCGGCCGCCGGTGCGGCGGCTGATCGGGGGCCGGGCGCAGCCTCGGCGCCGGGATGGGGAGGCCCTGGGGCTTGTCGCCGTCTACCGTGACGGATTCACGGTAGTGGCGGATCTCCAGGGGTTCTCCGGTCATCAGCGTGTACGTGGCGGTGGCCCGCTCGATCTCCACGCGCAGGCGGCGGCCGAGGAGCTCCAGGGAGAAGGCCAGGCGGTGGAACCGTTCCGGCAGCCGGGGCGCGAACTCCAGCGTGTCGCCATGGTGCCGCAGGCCCCCGAACCCGGCGACCAGGGCCATCCACGTGCCGGCGAGCGAGGCGATGTGCAGACCGTCGCGGGTGTTGTGCTCCAGGTCCTCCAGATCCATCAGCGCGGCCTCCACCAAGTAGTCGTAGGCGAGGCCCGGATGCCCGGCCTCGACCGCGATCACGGCCTGGCAGCAGGCCGACAGGGAGGAGTCCCGGACGGTGAGGGGCTCGTAGTAGGCGAAGTTGCGGGCCTTGTGCTCCTCGTCGAAGAAGGGGCTGCACTTGTACATGGCGAGCACCAGGTCGGCCTGTTTGACGACCTGCTTGCGGTAGATGTCGAAGTACGGGAAGTGCAGCATCAGCGGGTACTGGTCGGGCCGGGTGGCGGCGAAGTCCCAGCGCTGGTAGCGGGTGAACCCGGCGTGCTGTTCGTGGACGCCGAGTTCGTCGTTGTAGGGGATGTGCATGGCGTCGGCGGCGTCGCGCCAGGCCGCGCTCTCCTCGTCGTCGACGCCGAGGTCCGCGGCCCGCTCGGGGTGGCGCTCGACGATGTCCGCGGCGGCGAGGAGGTTCGTACGGGCCATGAGGTTGGTGTACGTGTTGTCGTCCGCGACGGCGCTGTACTCGTCGGGCCCGGTCACCCCGTCGATGTGGAACGTCCCCTGGTGGTCGTGGTGGCCCAGCGAGCGCCACAGCCGTGCCGTCTCGACCAGCAGTTCGACCCCGGTGTCGCGTGCGAAGTGCTCGTCGCCGGTGACGGCGGTGTAGCGGACCACGGCGTCGGCGATGTCGGCGTTGACGTGGAACGCGGCGGTACCGGCCGGCCAGTACGCCGAACCCTCCGAGCCCTCGATGGTCCGCCAGGGGAACGCGGCGCCCCGCAGGCCGAGTTGGGCGGCCCTCTCGCGTGCGGCGGGCAGGGTGTTCTGCCGCCAGCGCAGTGCCTCGGCGACGGCGCCGGGCGAGGTGTAGGTGAGCAGGGGCAGCACGAAGGTCTCCGTGTCCCAGAACGCGTGGCCGTCGTAGCCCGATCCGGTGAGCCCCTTCGCGGGTATCGCGCGCTGTTCGGCGCGGGCACCGGCCTGCAGGACGTGGAACAGGGCGAAGCGGACGGCCTGCTGGATCTCCTCGTCGCCGTCCACCTCGACGTCCGCGCGCGCCCAGTAGTCGTCCAGGTAGGCGCGTTGTTCGTCGACGAGCCCCTGCCAGCCGCCGTGCTCGGCCGCCGCGAGCGCCGCGTCGACCTGGTCGCGTACGGCGGGCAGGGACCGGGTGCTCGACCAGCCGTAGGAGACGACCTTTTCCAGGCGCAGTTTCTGGCCGGGTGCCAGGACGGAGGTGACGGTGAGGCGGGCGACGTCGTCGCCGCTCTCGCTGCTCAAGGTCGTCGGCTCGGGCCCGTGGACGGCATGGTCCGCGGCCGTGGCGACCCGCAGTCCACTGCGCCGGGTGCGGTGCACGAGCCGCAGCCGCCTGCCCGCCGCGAAGTGCTCCTCCGCCTCCAGCGGCGCCTCGAGGGCGATCGCGGCCCGCGGGTCGCCGCCTCGGCCGGGCAGCTGCTCGTTGGCCACGAGCTCCGACTGGACGACCACGCGGGCCCGGGTGTCGAGGGCCTCCACCTCGTAGGCGACGGCGGCGATCGCCCGCTGGGTGAACGACACCAGCCGGGTGGAGCGCACCCGGATCGTGGAGCCGGCCGGGGAGGTCCACTCGCAGGTCCGGGTGAGCAGGCCGGTGCGCAGGTCGAGGACGCGCTCGTGGGAGCGCAGCCGTCCATAGCGCAGGTCGAACGGCTCGTCGTCGACCAGCAGCCGGATGATCTTGCCGTTGGTGACGTTGATGACCGTCTGGCCGGACTCCGGGTAGCCGTATCCCGCCTCGGCGTAGGGCAGCGGGTGGACTTCGTGGACGCCGTTCAGATAAGAGCCCGGAAGGCCGTGGGGTTCGCCCTCGTCGAGGTTTCCGCGCCAGCCGACATGGCCATTGGACAGGGCGAACACGGACTCGCTCTGCGGCAGGACGTCGAGGTGGAGGACGTTCTCGCGCAGGGCCCAGGGCTCGACGGCGTACGACGTGTGGGTGATCACTCCCGCTCCCCCAGTTCCGCCAGATCCCGTACGACGATGTCCGCGCCGTGGGCGCGCAGGGCGGCGCCCTGTCCTGTGCGGTCGACGCCGACGACGTAGCCGAAGTGGCCCGAGCGGCCCGCGTCCATGCCGGCCAGCGCGTCCTCGAAGACGGCGGCCTCGGACGCCTCGACCCCGAGGTCCTTCGCGGCGGCCAGAAACGTGTCGGGGCGCGGTTTGCCGGGCAGGTGTCGCTCCGCCGCGACCACCCCGTCGATCCGTACGTCGAACAGGGCCTCCGCTCCCACCGCACGCAGGATGTCCCGGCAGTTGGCGCTGGAGGAGACGACGGCGGTCCGCAGGCCGGCGGCGCGTACGGCCTCGACGTAGCGCAGCGTGCTGTCGTAGGCCTCGACGCCACCGGTGCGGATCATCTCCAGGAGCAGGGCGTTCTTGCGGTTGCCCAGACCGTGGACGCTCCTCTCGTCCGGTGGGTCCTCCGGTGTCCCCTCGGGCAGTTCGATCCCGCGCGAGGCGAGAAAGGTACGGACGCCGTCGGCGCGCGGGCGCCCGTCCACGTACTCGTCGTAGTCGACGACGTCGTCGAACGGACGGAACGCGTCGCCGTCGCGCTGCCGCAGAAAGTCGTCGAACGTCCGCTTCCAGGCGGCCGCGTGGACGACGGCGGTCTTGGTGATGACCCCGTCGAGGTCGAAGAGGCAGGCCGCGATTTCTTTCGGAAGACCGAGCTCTGTCATACGAGCAGTGTTCCCCCGGTGGCTCGCGGCCAGCGGGTGGCGAGTGCCACACCACATTGCGTCAGGTCAGTCGTGCGGGTACGAATGGTGCTCGTGGGCGACCCTCCAACGCCCTTGTTCCTTGCGCAGTCCGAGCGTGAGCCGCAGGCGAAGGTCGGGCTGTTCGGCGAACTCCTTCGCGGTTCCGCAGCGCAGCAGGGCATGCGCGTACGCCACGTCGTCGCCCGCGGTGACGTCGAGGGACTCGATCTCGAACGACGCGCCCTGCGCCTGCCACTCGAAGAAGGGCGGCCAGGTCTCGCGGTACGCGTCGATGCCGCGAACCCCCTCGTAGGGCGGCGGCACGTCGTACATCACGATGTCGTCCGTGTGGTCCACCAGCACGCCGTCGAGGTCGCGCTGGTGAACGGCGGCGGCCCAGCGCTTGATCAGGGTACGGATCTGTTCCTGGTCATTGTTGTTCATGGTCCATGCATGCCCCGTCCCGTCCGGGACTTCTCAACCGCTGCTCGGCACGGATACTTGGGCCATGGAATTCGCCGTCTTCATGACCCTGCCCGGGCTGGTCATCCTGCTGACCTTGGTGGCCTTCGCGGATCAGCTGCTGCTGCGGGCGGGGCGGGCAGGTGTGCTGCCCTGGCGGAACGGTGCGCGGCAGGGTCAGATCTCGGCGACCGGGTTCGAACAGCTGCACGCGAGTCTGTCGCCGGGCAAGCAGAACGAGCTCAAGGAGCGGCAGTCGGCGCTGCTGATGCGGGACGACGAGGAGGACGGGGCGCCGCCGAACCGGACGACGGTCGATCTGGACGGCGGGACGGCGGTCATCCGTATGCCATGGGCCGATCGGTAGGGGCGGCGCCGGTGGAAGTGGAACAGGAAGTCGGGGGGCACGGGGCGCGTATGACCTTCGACGATCTGCTGGAGCGCGCGGCATCGCTCGTACGTCCGGGGCGGCGCGCTCTCCTCGGCATCGCCGGCAGCCCCGGGGCGGGTAAGACGACGCTCGCCGAGCGGCTGGTCCGGCGGTTGAACGGTGCGGGGCCCGCCTGGGTGGCGCAGGTGCCGATGGACGGGTTCCATCTCGCGGACGTCGAGTTGGACCGCCTCGGTCGCCGCGACCGCAAGGGGGCTCCGGACACCTTCGACGCGGCGGGGTACGCGGCGCTGCTGCGCCGGCTGCGGGAGGACGAGGACGACCTCGTCTACGCGCCCGGCTTCGAACGGACCCTCGAACAGCCCCTCGCGGGCGCCGTCCCCGTGCCCCGCACCGCCCGCCTGGTCGTCACCGAGGGCAACTACCTGCTCCTTCGGGACGCCGCCTGGGCTCGCGCGCGGGCTCAGCTGGACGAGGTCTGGTTCTGCGAGCTCGACGAGGCCGAACGCGTACGCCGTCTCGTCGCCCGCCACGAGGAGTTCGGCAAGGATCACGACACGGCTGTCGCGTGGGTGCTCGGCACGGATCAGCGCAACGCCGACCTGGTCGCCGCGACACGGGACCGCGCCGACCTGGTCGTCGAGGCGGCAATCAGTGAGGGTGGAGCTCCAGTTCCGGTTCCCCTCGCGCATCGCCCGCCGGATCACCGATCAGCGCGGTGAACGCCTCGGTGCGGACGGTCAGTCCTGCCGGGGCCCGCTCGAAAGCGGGGGTGAAGGGACCGCCAGGGCCGTACCGCACAGCGAAGACGTGCAGGTCCTGCGGGGCGCCGGGAGCCGGGTCCACTTCGAGGGCGGTGGAGGCGACGAGGTGGCGCCAGCCCTCGTCGGGGTTGCCATAGCCGCGCGGGTCGGCGGCCAGAGCGAAGGCCGCCTGCTCCTGGGTCGTCTCGGAGCGGGCGTCGAAGTGGTCCACGCCGTCCGCCGGCGGGTGCGTCAGCCGCAGGGCACCGGCGGAGGTCACATCCGGCTCCGCGGTTCTGCGCACCCGGTCGCCGTCGTCCGTGGCGTACGGCATCCCGGCGAGCAGGTACGGGGTTCCGTCCAGCCGTTCCACCGTGACCGTCATCCACAGGCGCGTGCCGTCCGTGACGTACAGAGAGCGGATGTGACGCAGGACGTGGTCGCGGCCGACGACCGGCTTGGTGACGAGCTTGGCGGTCAGCGCGTCGGTGCGCAGGTCGCGTACGCGGGTCTCGCCCATGGGGCGGCAGAGCAGGAAGCCGTCGACGACCGGGCCGAAGCCGTGCTGGCGGCCCACCGCGGCGGGCAGGTAGTACGTGCCCGCCGCCTCGACCAGCGAAGGGGTCAGCTTGTCGTCGAAGGCCACCGAGACCGTGCCCGCGCGGAGTTGGTGGCGTACGGGGTCCTGCGACGGGGTGCGGTGCCAGCGCGTGGTGTCCTGGATCTGCCAGACCAGCATGAAGGCGAAGTGGCCGTCGATGCCGCCGTCCCGGTTCACCGCGTGCCGGCCCCAGCGGGTGTCTCCCCGGTAGCGGCCCAGGTCGGCGGCGATGCGGTGGCCGAAGTAGCGCAGGCCGAGGACGGACTCGAAGCCGGAGTGCTGTTCGCTGTAGCGGGGGCCGCCGTTGTCGTAGCCGCCGACGGTCAGCCGCGCGTCGATGTAGCGGGCGAGCGCGTCCCCGTCCTCGGCGAAGATCTCCTCGCCGCTGATCCGGTGGGCCTGCGCGAGGAAGGAGAGGGAGATCGGCCCGTAGTTGTTGTCGTACGCGCCGCCGTGCTCCGGGGGAAGCAGGGCTCCCCGGTCGCGTACGCGGCGGGCGCGGATCTCGTCGGCGTACAGACTCATCGCCCGCGCACGGACCGACTCCCCTTCGGGGGAGGGGAGATGGCGGGCGAGCATGAGGCCGCCGACGACGCAGCCGATGGCCTGGTTGCCCGCCTCCTGCGGGTTGAAGAAGGTGACCTCGGTCAGCCGGCGCCAGTAGCCGTGGGCCAACTCGAGGAGTTCGTAGCTCAGTTCGTCGGGGATGATGCCATCCGCCGTGTCGAGGACGTTGACCGCCTGGAGCAGGGCCCACACGGTGCTCGGCCAGTCGCCGATGGGGTGGGCGCCCGCCTGAAGTACGTAACGGGCGTACGGCTCGGCGGAGCCTCGGCGGCACAGGTTCGGGTAGCCGGGGTTGTCCTCGGTGAAGACCCGTTCGCGCAGATGGAACCTCAGGCTGCGGAGCACGGCCTCCGGCAGGCGGGGGTCCTTGGTGCGCTGCCACGCCAGCCCCAGCAGCGAGGTGATGCCGAGCGAGGTGTCGCCGATGTCGTCGAGGGCGGCGGGGTGTTCGAGGTTGCCCTCCCGGGTGAGCCGGGCCAGGGCCTCCTCGGTGACGGCGGCGAGGACGGCGTCGTACGCGGCCGGATCGTCGGGGAGGTCGTGCAACGGGCCGCGCTGGTGAGGAAGATGCATGGGAGGTCAGCCCTTCATGCCGGAGGTCGCCAGGCCCTCGACCAGCCTCTTCTGGAAGATGAGGAAGCAGATGAGCGTGGGCAGGAGGGCGAGTGTCGACATGGCGAACATCGCGCCGTACGACGAGCCGCTGGTCTTGTCCAGGAACAGGGTCAGGCCGAGCGGCACGGTGAAGCGGCCGTTCTGCTGGAGGTAGACCAGCTGGCTGAGGAAGTCGTCGTACGTCCAGATGAAGGTGAAGATGGTCGTGGTGACCAGGGCCGGACGCATCAGGGGCAGGATGATCTTCCAGTAGATCTGGAAGGGGTTGGCGCCGTCCATCATGGCGGCCTGGTCCAGCTCGCGCGGAATGGACCGGATGAACTGGACCATCAGGAAGATGAAGAAGGCGTCCACCGCGAGGAACTTGGGCACGATCAGCGGCAGGAACGTGTTGATCCAGGTCAGGTTGTAGAAGATCGTGTACTGCGGGATCAGCGTCGCCTGCATGGGCAGCATCAGCGTGCCGAGCATGATGCCGAACCAGATCTTCTTGCCGCGGAACTCGAAGCGCGCGAAGGCGTAGGCGGCCAGCGAGCAGGAAACGACGTTGCCGATCACCGCGCCGATCGTGACGATCAGCGAGTTGGTGATGTAGAGGGAGAAGGAGTTGCCGGAGCCGCTCCAGCCCTCGGAGTAGTTCTCCGGGCGCAGCGCGTTCGGGATGAGCCCGGGGTGGGTGAAGATCTCGGTGTCGGGCTTGAGGGAGCTGCTGAGCATCCACAGCAGCGGGTACAGCATGACGATCGCCACGCCGATGAGCAGCGTGTGGACGAGGATGCGGCGAGAACCGGTGGCCGAGCGCAGCTTCTTCAACGGTGCCACCGAGGGTCGGGACGGGGTGATGGCGGACATGGGGTGAAGGACTCCTCGCTCAGTCGTCGTAGTGGACCCAGTAGCGGCTGGCGATGAAGTTGACCGCCGTGAAGCCGGCGATGACCAGGAACAGCACCCAGGCCAGCGACGAGGCGTACCCCATCTGCAGGTCGGTGAAGCCCTTCTTGTACAGGTAGAGGGAGTACAGCATCGTCGAGTTGAGCGGTCCGCCGGTGCCGTTGCTGACCACATAGGCGGGCGTGAAGCTCTTGAACGCGTCGATGATCTGCAGGACGACGTTGAAGAAGACGATCGGGGTCAGCAGCGGCAGGGTGATACGGAAGAAACGGGTGACGGGGCCGGCTCCGTCGATCGCGGCCGCCTCGTAGACGTCCTTCGGCAACTGCTTGAGGCCGGCGAGGAAGATGACCATCGGGGTGCCGAACTGCCAGACGGCGAGCAGGACAAGCGTGTAGATCGCGGTGTCGGGACTGGAGATCCAGTCCTGGCCCTTGATGCCGAACCAGCCGAGGAAGTCGTTGAACAGGCCGTCGCCGCCGAAGACCTGCCGCCACACGATGGCCACGGCGACCGCCCCACCGAGCAGCGACGGCAGGTAGAAGGCGGCCCGGTAGAGGCCTATGCCCCTCAGCGGGCGGTTCAGCAGGATCGCCACGCCGAGCGCGAGCGCCAGCTTCAGCGGTACGGAGACCAGGACGTACAGGAGCGTGGCGTGCACCGAGTCCCAGAAGACCGGGTCGTCGGTGAACATCCGCTCGTAGTTGTCGGTGCCGACCCACTGTGCGGGCGTCAGCAGGTCGAACTTGGTGAAGGACAGGTACAGCGAGTCGAGCATCGGGTAGATCGTCAGCCCGAACAGGCCGATGAACCAGGGGGCCAGGAAGACGTAGGGCCACCACCCGCCGCCCCGCCGTCTGGCGAGGCGGCGGCGCATGCGGTCGCGCTCCCGCTGGTCGGACGGGGTCGCCGGAGCCGGCGGCTCCTTCACGACCTCGTCGGTCTTCGCGGTGGTCATACTCATCTCCCTGGCCCTCTCCCGGTGTTCGGTGGTGCGGCGCGGCCTAGGCGCTCAGGATCCCTGCCGACTGGTCGAAGAACTCGCTGAGCTGCGCCTTGATCGACTTCTTGCCGAAGGCGACGGCGAGGTTCGACTGGAACAGCAGGTCCCAGATCTGGTCGGCGCCCTGCGGCGGAGGCACCGGGGCGGGCAGGGCGTTGGTCGCCTTCGAGACGCGCTGGGAGATGTAGTCGGCGTTCGCCATGTTCAGCTTGTCCGTCTCGGTCAGGCCCGCGGCGATCAGGTTGCGGGCCTTCTCCGTCGGCGGGATGCCGCGCAGCAGCTGCATGTCCTTGATCGCCGTCTCGTCCTGTGCGAAGAACGCCATGATCTTCACCGAGTCGGCGACCTTCTTGCTGGCCTTGGTGGCGCTCAGCAACACACCGCCGTTGACGAAGTTGCCCTCGCGGGCACCGGAGAAGTCGCCCTGCGGGGTGGGCAGGAAGTCCAGTTGGGCGTCGGTGATGGAGCCGCCCGCGCCGTACACGCCTGAGTCGAAGGTGAACAGGGCCTTGCCGATGACGACCGCGTTCTTGGTGAGGTCGTTGTGCGCGGCGGAGGTGATCGCCGGCGGCGGCGAGGCATGGATCTTGCGCATCTCGGCCCAGTACTCCCACCACTCCTGGAGGGTGTCGGAAGTGAAGCCGAGCTTCTTGCCGTCGTCGGAGAAGAAGGTCTGGCCCTTCTCGCGGGCGAAGACCTCGAAGCACTGGAGGGTGGAGCCGCCGCCGTCGTCGACGCCGTAGATCTTGCCGCCGCTCTTCTTGTAGACGTCCTGGGCGATCTTCTTCAGGTCGGCCCAGGTCCATTCGCGGTCCGGCAGCTTCAGGCCCAGCTTCTCCAGGCCGCTGCGGTTGACGGTGAGCTGGTTGACGCCGATGCCGGACGGAACGCCGTAGAGCTTGCCGTCGACGGTGCCGGCGGCCAGCAGCGTCTTGGAGAAGCCGGTGAGGTCCAGGGTTTTGCCGACGTAGGAGTCGAGCGGGGCGAGCACTCCCTTGCGGGCGTACTGGGCGACCAGCGCGGTGTCCATCTGCAGCAGGTCGGGGGCGCTGCCGCCGGCGACCTGGGTGTTGAACTTGTCGAAATAGCCGTCGTAGCCGGAGTAGCGCTCCTCGATCTTGATCTTCGAGTTGCTCTTCTGGAACGTCGCGAGCGCCTTCTTGTACGCGTTGTGACGGTCGTCGCTGCCCCACCACGTCATCGTCAGCTTGTCGCTGGTGGTGCCGGCGCCGGTTCCTCCGGCGCAGGCGCTCAGCGAGCCGCCGATCGCGGCCGCCGCGGCTATGCCGCTCGCCGTGCGGAACAGGGTTCTGCGCGAGATCTGGTGACCCACCGGGTCCTCCTTGAGGGTGCGTGACGGATTCCCCGGCCGGCCGATGCGGCACGGGTCTGGTCTGTCGCGGAATGCGCCTCCGGCGGCACGGCCTCGCCCAGCCGCAGCCCTGAAGGGTGGGGCTCCCGGCCACCGTGGGCCGACCGCACGAGCACGCCCTCGTGCGGCCGCCGTACCTCGCGTACGGACGGGACGCTCACCCCAAGTCGGCGTCCCGGCCGACCGTAGAAAGCGCTTGTCCGGACATTGGCAGACCGAGCCGGAAGCCGTCAATCCTTCACCCACGAGCCATCGGTCACGGTTTGGATTCCCCGGGCGACCGCGAGCCGGGCGGCGCCCACGACGGTGCCTGCCTCCCCGACCGTGCTGCTGACCACCTCGGTGGGCCAGCTCAGCCGCGCCAGTTCGGCCCGCACACCGGGCAGGAGCTGCGGGTCCGCGCCGGTGCTGCCGCCCAGCACGATCAGTCCGGGGTCCAGCACGGCGGCCACGGCGGCGGCGAGCCGGCCCACGTCGGCGGCATGGCGGTCGACCACGGCGCCGGCCGTGGCCCGGCCCTCCCCGGCGAGAGCGAAGAGCTGTTCGGCGGTGCCGGGGCACGGGCCGTCGGCGTCCAGCCAGGCCTCGGCGGCCCGGCGCAGCAGGGACCGCGAGCCGATGCGCTCCTCCAGGGCCTCGCGGCGCGGTTCGCGGCCTTCGTCCCACGGGTAGGGCAGTCGGGCCACTTCTCCCGCGGCGCCGTTCGCCCCGCGCAGCACCTGGCCGCCGATGACAATGCCGAGGCCGATGCCGACGCCGATCCGCAGATAGCCGAAGGTGTGACGGCCGCGGGCGGCGCCCTCGTGCAGCTCCGCGAGCGCGGCGCAGTTGACGTTGTTCTCCAGGTGGACGGGAACACCCGGCGGCAGCGCGACGGCCATGGCATCGAAGGCGGGGCCGGCCTTGGCGGTCGCGGGGCGCATACCGGTGCCGTCCTGGTCCTGCGCGGTCACGTCGCCGACGGCGACGACGATGGCGCGCAGCGGGGCGCCGGCAGGCAGCCCGGCGAGTGCCTCGCGTACGGCGTCGGAGGCATGCGCCCGGGAGCTGGTGCCCTGGGCGAGCAGCGTGCCGTCCAGGGCGCAGCCGCGCACCTGGGTGTGGGTGGGGCCGAGGTCGACGGCGAGCACGGCCCCGGCGGCCGGCCCGAGTCCGTAGACCGCGGCGGAACGGCCGGTGGCGCCGGAGAGGGTACCGGAACAGGCGGCGAGCCCGGCCGCCTCGAGCTCGGCCACCGCGGCGGAGACTGTCGGCTTGGAAAGGCCCGCACCGGCCGCCAGCTGGGGGCGCGTGGCGGTGCCCACCGCAGCCAGTACGGCGAACACCGCGCCCGCGCTCTCGCTCAGCCGCCCCATGCCTTCCCCCAGGTCGTATGCCACAGCTCTCCCAGAAATCGTCGGACCGCGCCGATGCCTCTTGACGCACCCTACTTCGTTAGTTAATTTCCTAACGAACTGCACGGTACTCGCCTGCCGTGGTCCGTCAGAGGCCCGTCCCGGGGCTTCCCGACTTCTTCAACTCCTGTTTGTCCAGGCACGGTTCGCCCGCCGTTCGCATCTCGGTCCAGCGACGAAAGAGGTTCCGTGCAGGACTCCACGCCCCTCGTGGTCGGTATCGACGTGGGCGGCACCAAGGCCCATCTCCGTGCCTGCGCGGGACACGATTCCGTCGCGGATCACGTCCGCAGGAGCAGTGGATGGCGGCCGCACGACCCGGCAGCCGCCGCCGCTTGGCTGACCTCACTGGTCCGTGACGCGCTACCGCCCGGCGCACATCCGTCCGCGGTCGCCGTGGGCGGGCACGCCTGCGAGACACCCCGCCAGTGCGAGGAGATCCGCCGCGCACTCCGGGACCTTCTGGGCGTGCCCGCGCTCGTCGTCGGCGACGCCGAACTCCTCGTCCCCGCCGCGGGGTTGGACAAGGGCGTCGGTCTGGTCGCCGGTACCGGTTCGGTGGCGGTGGGCCGCCTCGCCGACGGCAGCCCCGTCCAGGTCGGCGGCTGGGGCGCGGTGCTCGGTGACGAGGGCGGCTCGGCCGGTCTCGTCCGCGAGGCGGCGCGGGCCGTGTGGGCCGCGCACGATCGCGGGGAGGCCCCGGACTCGTTGGCCCTGGGGCTGATCGCGGCGTTCGAGGTGAGCGAAGTACCGGCGCTCGGCGCGGCGTTGGAGAGAGCCACGGACGTCTCCGCCGAGTGGGGCCGGCACGCACCCGTCGTGTTCGCCGCCGCCGAGGCGGGCTCACCGCTCGCCCGGCGGGTGATCGCCGAGGGCGGACGGTCGCTCGCCGCGCTCGTCGGACGGCTCGCCGCACGCGGGGGCGCCGTCGACGACGTCGTCGTCGCGGGCAGCACCGTGCTCGCCCAACCCGTCCTGTACGACGCCTTCGTGGCCGCCCTGGCCGAGACCGCCCCGGGGGCGCGGCCGAGACTCTTGCGGGTGCCGCCCGTCGAGGGGGCGGTGGCGCTGGCCCGTTCACTCGTATGACACGTCTCGGACGCCGAGCCATACCCGGCCCGACATGACTCGGCCGTAGATCTTCGCTCGTACGACACATCCTCGCCACAGGGCACATGAGGCTGACAGGCCTCATGTGCCCCATGGTGTCCGGTCGATCGAACAACCTCCCACCGGCCGCACGGCCGAAGAACTCACGAGAGGCACACCCATGCCGTCACCAGCCGGGCAGCACTCCACCTCGTCGGCCGGTCAACTCACTCTCAGCAGGCGGGGATTCCTTCGGACCTCGCTGGGCGCCTCGGCCGGGCTGCTGGCCGCTCCGACTGTCGTCACCTGGCTCGCCGCCGCCGACGCCAAGGCCGCCACGGGCCCCGCCGCGTTCGTCGACGACTACACGACCAACGTCCTGACCAACCTGACGCCCGAGACCAACGCGGTGGTCCGCGTCCTCGGCGGCATGGCCGAGGTGTGGAAGACCGGCGGCGCCTGGAACACCGGCACCCCACTGCAGCCCGACGTACTCCGCGCCAACATGCGCTACTGCGCCGCGATCACCGCCTCCCGCACCGACGCGCAGGCGAAGGAGGCGTTCATCCACGACCGGCAGCACCAGAGTTACGCGATGATCGCGGGCCTGGGTCCGCTGGCCGGCCTGTACAAGTCGGGTGCCCAGGCGGTCACGTCGATCACCAGCGCGCCGGACGGCACCCCCTCGGGGAAGATCAACGACGCGGTGCCCGCCGACGCTCCGGCCGGTTCCGCGCTCGGCGCGGGTTCGCACACCTCGGCGCTCGGCAAGGTGGCCGAGCTGGTCGACACGGTGCGCGGTCCGTTCGCCTCGGGCAACCCGGCCAAGTACGCCTACCAGTACCCGCGTCCGTGGCGCATGAACGAGGACAGCGAGGTCGTCGACACGGGCAAGGTCGACGCGCTCGGTTTCCCCGTGTACGCATCCGACGTGATCGTCGCCCCGCAGCTGCTGTGGCAGCGCGCCACGACGCCGGCCGACGACGGCGGCTTCCCCAGCGGGCACACCAACGCCTTCCACCTGGCGGGCCTCGCGTACGCGTACGCCGTGCCGGAGCGCTTCCAGGAGCTGGTGGCACGCGCCTTCGAGCTCAGCCACACCCGCATCATGGCGGGCATGCACTCCACCGTCGACGTCATAGGCGGCCGGATCATGGCCACGGCCCTGGCCGCCGCCACGCTGGCCGACCCGCGGAACGCGGACCTCAAGGCCGCGGCACGCGCCCAGGCGGCCGCGTACTTCCAGCAGCAGACCGGTACGACGGCGGACACGCTCTACGCCTACGCGCACTCGGCCGATGGCGACACCGACCCGTACGCCGACCGGGCCGCGAACGCCCGCGCGCTCGAGCCGCGTCTGACGTACGTCCTCACCCGGCACGGCCGCTCCGAGGACCTGACCGTGCCCAAGGGCGCCGAGGTCCTGCTGGAGACGCGGCTGCCCTACCTCGACGCCGCCCAGCGCCGCGAGGTGCTCCGCACGACCGCGCTGCCCTCCGGGTACGTGCTGCTCGACGGCTTCGAGCAGTGGGGACGCCTCAACCTGTTCGCCGCCGCCGACGGGTACGGCGCCTTCGACTCCGACGTGACCGTCACGCTCGACGCGTCGGCGGGCGGCTTCGAGGCGGCCGACAGCTGGCGCAACGACATCGACGGCCCGGGCGGCCTGACCAAGAAGGGCACCGGCACGCTCACCCTGACCGGCCACAACCGGTACACCGGCGGGACCGTGCTGGCGGACGGCGTGCTGGTCGCCGCTTCGGCCCACGCCCTGGGACACGGTGACGTGCGGGTGTCGGGCGGAACACTGCGGGTGGTGGGCACGTCGTCGGTGCAGATCCACGGCACGTACGCGCAGGAGTCCGCCGCGCTGGAGGTGACGCTGCGTTCGGGCCGCGGGCCCGCCCTGGAGGTGACGCGGCGGGCGGAGCTGGCCCGGGGCAGCGTGCTGACGCTGCGGCTCGACGCCGAGAAGCCGCCGGCCGCGGGCAGCACGGTGCGTGTCGTCGGCGCTCCGGTGCTGCGCGGCCAGTTCGACCGTATCGAGCTGATCTCCGACACATTGCGGGCCGTACCGGTCTACACGGCCGAGGGGCTGTCCGTACGGCTGACCAAGCGCTGATCCGCGTACCCCACTGCCCAAAGGGCCGACGGCCGCCACCGTCGGCCCTTCGCGTGTCCTGCGACAGGTCGGTGTCCGAATCCCGCCGGACGGAGCGCTCGACAAGCGGCAACATTGCTGGTGAAGCGATGCCGGCAGCGCTCGATCCACTCTCGAAAGGACACTTCCGATGACGGTCTACACGACCATCGACAGCCCCTTGGGCGAGCTGCTGCTCGTGGGCGAGGAGTCGGCCACCGCGAAGGGCGGCACGGCGCTGGCCTCGCTGTCCATGCCCGGCCAGAAGCACGGGGCCGTCGTCGAGGACGGCTGGGTCGAGGACGCGGACGCGTTCACCGAGATCGCCGCGCAGCTGCGCTCCTACTTCGACGGCACGCTGACCCACTTCGACATCGAGCACGTCACGCGCGGCAGCGACTTCCAGCAGCGCGTGTGGAAGGCCCTGGAGACCATCCCGTACGGCACCACGGCCAGCTACGGCGAGATCGCCGCGCGGATCGGCGCGTCGAGGGCCGCGGTCCGTGCCGTGGGCACGGCGATCGGCGCGAACCCGCTGCTGGTCGTGCGCCCCTGCCACCGGGTGATCGGCGCGAGCGGAGCTCTCACCGGCTATGCCGCCGGTCTGGAGCGCAAGCGGCAGCTCCTGGATATGGAGAACGTGGGCTCGTGAGCGACACAGCGCCTGCTCCCACGGACTGAAGCCGCTTCCGGAGGACTTCGGCCTCGATCACGGGTGAGTTCGCGGTGATGTCACACCCCGGCCCTCCAGCGCCCTCTTGGTCAGGGATGCCGACACTCACAGGAGGCCTGTATGAGCGAGACGGTCACGGCAGCGATCGAACTGTCCGCCGGGACGATCGAGTACGAGGACACCGGCGGTGACGGTCCCGTGCTGGTGCTGCTGCACGGTCTGATGATGGATGCCTCGCTGTGGGACGGACCGGTCGCCGACCTGTCCGCCGACCATCGGTGCGTCGTGCCGACGCTGCCTCTTGGCGCGCATCGCCGGGCGATGCGCGCCGACGCCGATCTGTCGCTGCCCGGGGTGGCCCGGTTGGTCGCCGAGTTCCTCGACCGCCTCGATCTGCGGGATGTCGTCCTCGTCGGCAATGACACCGGCGGGGCGCTCGTCCAGCTGCTCATGTGCGGCGGCGCGGATCGGGTGGGGCGGGCCGTTCTCGTCTCGTGCGACGCGTTCAACAACTTCCCGCCCGGGCTGACGGGCCGGACGCTCGTCCTCTGCGGCAAGCTCCCGCCCCGGATGTTCGGGCTGTTCATGCAGCAGATGCGGCTGAGGATGCTCCGACGGCTCCCGATCGCCTTCGGCCGGCTGACCCGACGAGGGGACGCGGCGACCGCGCGATGGATCGAACCCGTCCTGCGGCAGCCCGAGATCCGCCGCGACACCGTACGCGTCCTGCGAGCCGTGGGGGCCGACACCGGCCTCCTGCTGGCCACGGCCGAACGGCTGCCCGAGTTCAAGCGGCCGGCCCTCGTGGTCTGGGCCGGCGAGGACCGCGTGATGCCGCCCGAGCACGGCCGCCGCCTCGCCGAACTCCTTCCGTACGGCAGGCTGGCCGAGGTGGCGGACAGCGACACCCTCGTCCCCCTGGACCAGCCGGAGGAGCTCGCCCGGCTGATCCGGGAGTTCACCGGCGCACCGCACACGAACTGACCGCCACGCCCACGCCATCCTTCCGGGCCAGGCCGGTTCACGGCGTCGCACGGGATTCGAGGTCGGCGCGGGTGTCGTCGCCGTAGACGCCGGTCTCGTCGCCGCGGATGCCGTACCAGAGCTGGAAGCGGGCCACGGCGGCGGTGAGCGTGGCGTCGTAGGTGCCGCTGGCATTGCCGTTGTCGTACACGTTCGGGATGCGCAGGAGACGTTCCTGGAGTTCCGTGACTTCGGGGCCGCTGTCTCCCTCCCGGAGGGTGCCCGCGCCGTCCGGGTCGGCGGCCGGGGACGGGGTCTGGGCGGCGGGTGTGGTCGGGGGGCGCGCTCCGGTCTGTGGTGCGTCGGCCTGGGCGCCGCGCGGCAGCAGGAGTGCGAGGGCGAAGCCGACCAGTGCCGCCGCGGTCACCGCGACGGTGATCGCGGCACGCCGCAGCCCGGCGTCGCGCCCCAACCCGAGCCCGTGCCCGCGCCGCACGGCCTCGCCGCGTCCCGGCCGCCGCCCGTGCGCGAGCGAGCGTCCCGACTGCCCGGCTCCCTGCGTTCCCCCGCCACCCGCGTAGTCCTCCCCCGCCGGAACCGGCGGCAGCTCCTCGGTCTCGTCCTCCCCCATCGGCGGCAGCAGTCTCGTCCTGGCGGCGACCGGTACCGACTCATAGTTCTCGTCCGGATCCGCGTCCCTCTCGTCCTCGCGTACCTGCCTCAGCAGTTCCGCGAGCGCTTCCGTGCGGCGGCGGCGCTGGACATAGGTGGGTTCGAGCACCGGGCGCCGCACGGGCTGCCCGGGTTCGGGCGGTATCGACACACCGCTCTCCTTTCGTGCGCGCGGTCTCCCGCCATCCCCGTGGAGTGATACGGGGGTGCGGGCCCGGTGGTTCAGCGGAGCACCCCATCTCATCAAACGATCGATACGTTCAATTCGGTAAGAGTTGTCGAGCGTTTGAACGGCAGCGTGCTAGAAACCGCCGTCATGACGACTCGTTGGTCACGCCGTGGCTTCCTGGCCGCAAGCAGCGGCACCGCGCTCGCGCTCGGGGTGCACACCACCGCCGATGCCACTCCCCTCACCTCCACCGAGATCACCGAGACCTCTGAGGCCGCGGACGAGTTCGCGGCCCTGCGCGCGAAGTGGCGCACTCTGATCCTGGGCGAGGGATTCAGCCCCACCGCCGAGCCCTTCAGGACCCGGCTCGCCGAACTGGGCTCCACCGCAGGTCAGTTGCAGTCCACCATGGCGCCCGCGTCCGGCTCGCTCTGGCCGGACTGGGGCGCCTCCCTGCCGGACGTGAACTGGGTCGGGGGTGCCACCGACGGGCAGCGGGCCGCGATCGGCCAGTACCTCAAGGGCCTGCAGAGCACGCTGTTGGCGAAGAAGTCGTGGTTCTGTCTGGACGACTCGATCGTCTGTCTCGGCGCGGGCATCACGTGCACGGACGGTACGGCCGTGGAGTCGACGGTCGAGAACCGCAACCTCGGGCCCACCGGCAGCACGACCTTCACCGTGGACGGCACGGCGAAGCCCACCACGCACCCCTGGTCCGAGACGCTCACCGGCACGACGTGGGCGCACATGGGCGGCCACGGCGGCTATGTCTTCCCCGGTGGGGCGACCGTCAAGGCGCTGCGCGAGGCCCGCGACGGCAAGTGGAGCGACATCAACAAAAGCGGTGCGACCACGGTCTTGAACCGCAAGTACCTGACGATGTACGTCGATCACGGCACCGACCCAGCGAACGCCTCGTACGCCTATCTGCTCATGCCGGGCGCGACCGCCCCCCAGACGCAGACGCGTGCCGCCGCCACGAGTTGGCTGACCATCCTCGCCAACACGGACAACCAGCAGGGCGTCAGCGTCGCTTCGCTCGGGTTCACCGGGGTCAACTTCTGGTTCGGCGGCACGGTCGGCGATCTCACCGCGAGCAATCCGTGCTGCGTGATGATCAGCGAGAAGAGCGACGGTACCGCGGTGATCTGTGTCAGCGACCCGATGCGCAGGCAGACCGGCCTCACCCTCACCTGGAACAAGGTGGTCTCCTCGGTGACCTCGAAGCCGTCCACCGTCACCTCGGCGAGCACCGGCTCCGCCCTCACCCTCACCTTCGGCGACCTCAGCACCATCGCGGGCGTCACCCAGAAGATTCACCGTCAAGCTCGGCTGAGCCGAACACGCCAGCGCCTACACGTTCGGGCCCTGCAAGGCGAACGCGCGCTACTCCCTCAGCGGCGGTCAGGTGACCATGACGACCGGGGGCTGAGCTCGCGGGTCTCCGGGCGTCCCCTCCGGCGCCCGGAGACCCGCTGTGCCGACGGCCGCGAACGGCCGACCGTCGAGTGTCCAGTGCCGGTCGGGTTCACACCCCAGCGACGCGAATACCTGAGCGGCGACGTCGACATGGCGCAGCCCAGGGGGCGTCACGCCGATGCCGGGGCCCGCGGCGACCAGCCAGGATGTGCGCTCCTGCGCGGAGCGGCCGCCGTGGCAGCCCGCGTCGACATGGCCGTGGTCGGTGACGACGAGGAACGTCCACTGTTCGTCGTCGTACGCGGGCCGGGAGCGTACGGCGGCCGGCAGGCGGCCCACGCGGGCGTCGGCGCGCTCCACCGCGACCTCGTACGCGTCGCGGCAGCCGAGGAAGTGCGGGCGATCCCTTCGGTGGGGCGGTCACGTACAGCGGTCACACGCTGCGCAGGACCAGGCTGAGGGTGGTCGGGCGGGCGTACAGGGTGTGTTCGGGCAGGGTGCCCGGGCCGCAGGAGGCGGTGCCGATGCCGTGGTGGGCCGCGTCGAGATGGACGTACACCTTGTTCCCGGGTGTCAGGTCGGTGGTGTGGCGGGCCGCGTCTAGCTGTTCGCCGGTCCAGCGGCGCACGGCGAGGTCGAAGGCGCCGGTCACCTCGAGGCCGCCGGCGTCACCGGTCAGCCGGGCCCAGCGCACCTCGCGGCGGTTGCCGTTCTCCTGGGGGCGGACGTACGGGGTCTGCATCGCGTCAACACTGCGCCGGAAGCGGCCCAGGCGCGCCGCGGCGGTCATGTCGCGGTAGGCCTCGCCCGGACCTCTGCCGTACCAGTCGACGGTGTCGATCCAGCCGGGCAGTGCGAGCCGGAGTCCGATCCGGGGGACGGGCAGCGACCAGTCTCCGACCGGGTCGACGGTGAGGTCCAGCCGGAGCACGGTCTCGTCGGCGCGCCAGTTGTACGTCGCGGTCATCGCCGCGTCGCTGCCCGCGGGCGCGATCCGGGTGACGACGGTGAGCCCCTGCGCATTCGGGTCGACGCGGAGGACCTTGGTGGTGAGCCGGTGCAGTCCGAAGGCCCGCCAGCGGTCGGCGAGGCGCGGGCCGAGTACGTCGTTGTCGGTGGGCGCGCGCCACAAGTCCAGTGCAGCGCCGTCGAGTTGGAGCCCTTCGAGGCTGTGCAGCGCGCCGGTGCCGGGGGTGAATCGGGCGGGCCCGAGTTCCAGATGGCCCGCGGCGCGCCGCACCGTCGCACGGCGACGGGGCTCGTCCGGCCGTGCCGGCTCACCCGTGACCGCCTGGCCCCAGGCGATCTCGTGACCGGCTCTGGCCCAGGGCTCGTCGTGGGCGAGTTCCGCGACCACGGTCAGGACACGTTCGCCCTCCCCGGTGCGCCGCAGTTCGGGCCAGGGCAGCACGAGGTGCTCACCTGCCGCCAGTACGGGCACGTCCAGGGCACCTTTGGCGCGAGGTTCGCCGTCGTCCTGGGCCTGCCAGCGAAAGCGCAGGTGAGACGTGTCACGGAAGTCGTGGCCGTTGCGGATCTCGATGATCCGGGCATCCGCGTCGAGATGGATCCGTACGGGCTCGATGACCTTCTTGTACTCGGCCAGGCCCGGCGAGGGCGTCCGGTCGGGGAAGAGGAGACCGTCGGCGACGAAGTTGCCGTCGTGGACGCTCTCGCCGAAGTCGCCGCCGTAGGCGAAGAATTGACGTCCATCGGGGGTGTGGCGCGCGATGCCGTGGTCGATCCACTCCCACACGAAGCCGCCCTGGAGACGTGGGTAGGCCTCGAACAGCCGCTGGTACTCGGTCAGTCCGCCGGGGCCGTTGCCCATGGCGTGGGCGTACTCGCAGAGGATGAAGGGGAGTTCTCGCCGGTGCGCGTCCAGCGCCGGATCGCCGGTGCCGGGTTCCTCGCCGCGGCCGATGAGCTCGGTCTCGGCGTGGTCGGCGTACATACGGCTGTAGACGTCGACGTATCCGCTGTCCCGGTCGCCCTCGTAGTGGATCGGGCGGGAGGGGTCGCGGTCGCGGGTCCAGGCGGCCATCGCGGCGAGGTTCTCGCCGGTGCCGCTCTCGTTGCCGAGGGACCACATGATGACGCTGGGATGGTTCTTGTCGCGCTCCACGACGCGGCGCATCCGGTCCAGGAACGCCTCGCGCCAGCGGGCGTCGGCGCTGGGGTTGCCGCGCCAGTCGACCTGCTCGAAGCCGTGCGTCTCCAGGTCGCACTCGTCGACGACCCACAGCCCGTACTCGTCGCACAGGGCGAGGAATTCGCTGCTGGGCGGATAGTGGCTGGTGCGTACGGCGTTGATGTTGTGCTGCTTCATCAGCAGGACGTCCCGCAGCATCGTGTCGTCCGCGAGGGTGCGTCCGGTCTCCGGGTCCCATTCGTGACGGTTGACGCCGCGCAGCAGCAGGGGGCGGCCGTTGACCCTCAGCAGCCCGTCCTCGACGGCGACCGTGCGGAAGCCGATGCGTACGTGGACGCGCTCGCCGCCCGCCGTCAACTCGCCCAGATACAGGTGGGGTTGTTCCGCGCTCCACGGGACGACGTCCCCGAAGGTGTGCGGTCCTGCCGGGTCGGCGTCCGTGAGGCCGAGGGCGGGCACGCTGAGCCGGGCCGCGCCGCTCGTCTCGATGCGCAGGGTGCCCGTGCCCGTGGTGTGGTCGTAGTCGGCGTGCACGAAGAAGTCGTCGAGGCCGCCGGCCGGCCTGGACAAGAGGCGTACCGAGCGGAAGATCCCGGACAGCCACCACATGTCCTGGTCCTCCAAGTAGCTGCCGGCGGACCACTGGTGCACGCGTACGGCGAGGACGTTGCGGCCCGGACGCAGGGCGTCGGAGGCGTCGAATTCCGTCGGGACGCGGCTGCCCTTGCCGTCGCCGAGGCGTACGCCGTTGAGCCACACCGCGAAGCAGGAGTCGACCCCGTCGAAGCGGAGCACACCCCGGCCCGTGGGCCAGTCGCCGGGGAGGGTGAACTCACGGCGGTACTCCCCGGTCGGGTTCTCGTCGGGGACGCGCGGCGGGTCGATCGGGAAGGGGTAAGTCACGTTCGTGTACGCGGGGGCGCCGACGCCGTGCAGCTGCCAGCAGGAGGGAACCGGCAGCCGGTCCCAGTGGGTGTCGTCGAAGGTGGGCGCCTCGAATCCGGGGGTGAGGTCGGCGAGTCCGGCGGCGGCCCGGAAGCGCCACGGGCCGTCGAGTTCGAGGCGCGGGGCGTCGGAGTCGAAGCAGGCACGGGGTGCGCGGCGGCCGTGGCCCGGTGAGCGGCTCTCGACGTAGTCGGTGTCCAAGTCAGCCATGTGGTGCTCCTGTTCAGGCCGAGCGGGTCAGCTCGTCGGGGCCGACTCCGTACGTGAACGGGAGTCCTTGTGCGTAGCACTGCACCTCGTCCACGGCCCAGTGCGTCATGCGGCCGAGTTCGTTGCCGAGGGAGCCTGCGATGTGCGGGGTGAGCAACACGTTGGGGAGGGTGTAGAGCGGGGATGTGGCGGGGGGTACGTCTGGTTCGGTCACATCGAGTACAGCGTGAAGGCGCCCGGAAACGAGACGCTCGATCAGCGCATCGGTGTCGACGAGTGAACCGCGCGCCGTATGGATGAGCGTCGCGCCGTCTTGAAGGAGCGCGAGCCGGCGCGCGTCGAACATATGGCGCGTCTCGGGGAGCTGGGACGCGTGGTGGATACCACATGGCTGCGCCGGACGAGGTCATCGAGGTCGACGAGTTCCACGCCCAGGGCTCGGGCGTCTTCCTGGTCCAGGTAGGGATCGTGGAGGAGGACATCGAGGTCGAGCGGACGCAGCAGTTCGACGACGCGGCGTCCGATGCGGGAGTCGCCGACGATGCCGACGGTGCGGTGGTAGTTGCCTTAGCCGGTGAAGTACGGGAGCAGCGCGGGCTGTTCGCGTGACCGGGCGTAGCTGCGCGCGATGTCCAGGACCCGCTTGTTCGCGAACAGGATCGCGGCGAGCGTGAACTCGGCG
Organism: Streptomyces sp. NPDC001530; assembly: GCF_042894545.1. Taxonomy (NCBI): domain Bacteria; kingdom Bacillati; phylum Actinomycetota; class Actinomycetes; order Kitasatosporales; family Streptomycetaceae; genus Streptomyces; species Streptomyces sp. NPDC001530. Next base: position 39,183 of record NZ_JBIAVS010000011.1, on the reverse strand, counting down.
ACCGGCAGGGCGTTGGCGGCGGCCGCGGAGGACACGGTGATGCCGCGCTTCCAGACGGACTCGGTGACGTGGTGCTTGAGGGAACCGGCCGCGTGGACGACGGCCCGCAGCCGCGGCATACGACGCAGCGCGTCCTCGGTCAGCCGGGGTGCGCCCCAGTGGGCGAACAGCACCTCGACGGCGGCCAGTTCGGCGGCGTCGGCCGCGGCGAAGTCGGTGATGGGGCCCGAGGTGTTCACGCAGGCGACGGAAGGGAGGCGGTCGAGTGCCCCTTCCGCGAGCAGTGAGCCGTGGATCTCGTGTCCCATGGCGAGGGCGGCCCGCGGGCGCCGGGCCCCGGCCGGCCCGTCCGAGCTGTCCAGGAGGGTGCCTACCGGTACGAGCATGGTCACTTCACCGCGCCGGCGGTCAGGCCCGAGCGCCAGAAGCGCTGGAGGCAGACGAAGGCGACGATCAGCGGGACGACGGCGACGAGCGAGCCGGCGATGACGAGCAAGTAGTACTCGGGCTGCTGCTGCGTGACGCTGTTCCACATGAACAGGCCGAGGTTGACCGGGTAGAGATGCTCGTCGTTCCCCGTCGCCGCCGCATGCGGTGGCGAGCATGCCCAGGGCGGCGATGGTGGCGGTGGCGGCTGTGCGGAACGAACGTGAGGTGCGCGACATGGCACGGCTGCTACGAGACCTCGTGCGGGAAGAGGCGGATGCAGGACATCTTTTGTGCGCACACGACCAGAGTCAAGAGCGTTCGACCAAGACAATCAAAACGATCACACAACGCTCATGACACGAGCGCTTCGCCACCGCAGGACGAACGGATCCTCAAGTCGGGGAGGAGTTCCAGGTGCTGACGAGGTGCCGGACGCTGTCCGCTCGCGCGTTCGGCAAGCCGCTGGAGCAGCAGTTTCGCGGCCAGCTCCCCCACCGAGCGCTTCGGCGGGGCGATGGCCGTCAGGGGGACGTCCGAGAGGCCGGCCACCTCATCGTCGTACGCGATCAGCGCGAGGTCCCCGGGCACGCTGATGCCGCGCGCCTGGAGCTTGGGCACCAGCACGATCGCGTCCTCGTCGTTGTGCACGAGCGCCGCTGTCACGCCGCGCTTCTCCACGGCCTCGACGAGGTAGTCGAGGCCGGCCTCGTAGTCCCCGTGCTCGCGGACCGACGGTGCGCCGGAGTCGACGTCCAGGCCCAGGGACTGCACGGCCGCCAGGTAGCCCGCCGAGATCTGTGCGGCGTGCGGCCCCTCCTGGAGCACCGCGGCGATCCTGCGGTGCCCGAGGGACGCGAAGTGTCCGACCGCCACGGCGGCTCCGTGCGCCCGGTCGGTGCGCACCCGGTCGAGGGCGGCCGCGGGGTTCCCGGCCGGCGCGGAGCGCTCGACCAGGACGGTCGGAACAGCGCACTCCAGGAGCCACTTCTCCTGTCCCCCCACGGGCACACCGCCGAACCAGCTGGGCGCGACGAGCAGCCCCTCCGCACCGCCCGCGATCAGGTGTTCCGCCTGCACGGCGTCCTCGGAGTCGACGTATCCGGTCATCCCGAGGACCAAGCGACCACCCTTGGCCCCGACGGCCTCGCGGGCGCCGCGGACGATGTCCGCGAAGATGTAGTTGGTGGTGGGCACGATCATTCCGATCACGGCGCCCTCGGCGGACTCCTGCCGGGGCTGCGCCTCGGCGTCCGTGTCGCCCGGCCAGACCACCGCGCCGTGCAGCCGGTGCACCCGGCCCTGTGCCGCGAGGGCCTCCACGTCACGCCTCAAGGTCACCGCGGAGACGCCGAGTTCGGCCGCGAGGTCGGCGACCCGGAGGCTGCCGTGCTCCCGGACGAGTTCGAGTACCCGCTCATGACGCTGGTCGACGTGCAGTCGCATGGGCTCCCCCTGGGGCATGGCCGGACGGACGAACTACGGGCGAATGCGGAGCGTGATCCCGTGTGCTTACTGTACGCCCACAATCGTATCGATCGTTTACGATCAATACGATCAGACATATCCGAATAACCCACGCGTCGGTCATACAACGCGAAGAATGGGTAAGACCACCTTCGGGGAGCGGAGAGGGTCGCAGTGGGTGCGAGCGAGGAACGAGACGTGCTGGCCCGCCGGCGCTTCGACATGGCGGACGCCGCGCCACTGCTGCTCGATGCCCGTATGGCCGTGACCAGCTGGACCGCCGACGCCGAACGGCTGCTCGGGTACCCGGCCGCCGAGGTGCTGGGACGGCGGGCGGCCGAACTGCTGCTCCCCGAGGACGCGGCGAGGATCCCGGCGCTGGTCGAGGGCTGCCGCGAAGACACTGGCTGGACCGGACTGCTGTCCGTGCTCCACCGGGACGGGCACCCGGTCCTGCTGATGGTGCGGGTCGTTCCGGCACAGCGGAGCGGCGGCCCGGCGCACTGGGTGGTACTGCTCGCGGATCTGGAGGGCGGTCCCGGCTGGGACATGAGCCGGTCCGTGCTGGAGCGGATGGCCGCGCGCTCGCCGGTGGGCATCGCGATCGTGGACACGCAGCTGCGCTACGTGTGGTCGAACGCCGCGCTGGAGGAGTACGGCGGGGGCCCGCCCCAGCAGCGACTCGGACGACGGCTGGCCGAGGTGCAGCCCGGCCTGAACGCCGAGCGGCTCGAGGCGCAGATGCGCCAGGTGCTGGAGACCGGCGAGCCGGTGGTCGCCTACGAGCACGTGGGCCGCATACGGTCCGCGCCGAACCGGGAGACGGCCCACTCGATGTCGTTCATCCGGCTGGAGGACGACCAGGGTCAGCCGATCGGCGTGTACTACACCGTCGTCGACGTCTCGGAGCGCTACCGCGCCCGTCGGCGGCTCGCCCTGCTGGACCGGGCCGGCGAGCACATCGGCCGCAGCCTGGACGTCCAGCAGACCGCGCAGGAGCTGGCCGACGTCGCGGTGCCGGGGCTTGCGGACTTCGTCGCCGTGGACCTGCTGGAGTCCGTGCTCAAGGGTGCGGAGCCCGCGCCCGACACGGACACGGTGCCACTGCGGCGCGCCGGACACCAGTCGGTGCGGCGAGGCGTCCCCGAAACCGCCGTCGAGATCGGTGAAGTGGCGTCCTACCGCGCCGGGTCTCCCCCGGTCCGGTGCCTGGCCGAGGGCGAGTCCTGGCGCGAGGAGCGGCTCGACCCGCTGGCCAGGGAGTGGGCCACGAATGTCCCCGACGGCCGGGCCGTCACCTTCCTCGACCTTGGGCTGCACAGCGTCATGATCGTGCCCGTCCGCGCCCGCGGCATCACCCTGGGCATTGCGACGTTCTTCCGGCGCACCCACCAGGACCCCTTCGACGAGGACGATCTGAGCCTCGCCGAGGAGTTCGTCGGCCGGGCGGCGCTGTGTATCGACAACGCCCGCCGCTACACCCGCGAGCGCGACGCGGCCCTCGTCCTGCAGCGCAATCTGCTGCCCCACGGCTTCCCCGAGCAGGAGGCGGTGGAGGTCTCCGCCTGCTACCGGCCCGCCGACGAACTGACCGGCCTCGCCGGGGACTGGTTCGACGTCATTCCGCTGTCCGGGGCCCGGGTGGCCCTGGTGGTCGGCGAGGTCGCGGGGCACGGCATCGACGGCGCCGCGGCGATGGGACGGCTGCGGGCCGCCGTGCAGACCCTCGCCGACCTGGACCTGCCTCCCGAGGAGGTGCTCGCCCACCTCGACGACCTGGTCAGCCGCGCCGCCCGGGAGGAGGGCTCGGGCGCGGACACCCGTACGAGCGGTATGCAGGCGGTGGGCGCAAGTTGTCTGTACGTGGTGTACGACCCGGTGAGCGGTCAGTGCCTCATGGCGGGTGCGGGCCATCCCGCGCCCGCGATCGTCACCCCCGACGGCACCGTCACCTTCGCGGAACTCCCCGACGGCCCGGCGCTCGGCGTGGGCGGCCTGCCCTTCGAATCGATCGAGTTCACCCTGGCGGAGGGCAGCGTGCTCGCCCTGCACACCGACGGTCTTATCGCCACACCCCGTACGGGGCGGGATCCGGAGGCGGGCAGGGAGCGGTTGCGCCGCGCGCTGGCGTCGCACGAAGGGCCGTTGGACGGGCTGTGCCGCACCATCGTGGACGACCTCGTGCCGACGCGTCCGTACGACGACGTGGCGCTGTTGATGGCCCGCACGCGGCGTCTGGGGGCCGAGCAGGTCGCGACCTGGGACCTGAGCGTCGACCCGGCCGTCGTCGCCGAGGCCCGGAAGGCGTCGACCCAGCAGCTGTCCGCGTGGGGCCTGGACGAGCTGGCCTTCACCACGGAACTGGTCGTCAGCGAACTCGTCACGAACGCCATCCGGTACGCCTGCGGCCCGATCCGGTTGCGGCTGATCACCGAACAGGCGCTGATCTGCGAGGTGTTCGACGGCGGCGCCACCGCCCCCCATCTGCGCCATCCGAAGACGACCGACGAGGGCGGCCGCGGTCTGTTCCTGATCTCCCAGTTCACCCAGCGCTGGGGCACGCGCTACACCCCCGAGGGAAAGATCATCTGGGCCGAGCAGTCCCTCACCGAGCCGCCCCTGTGAAGACGTACGCGTGCGGGGGCCGCTCCGCCGAACGCCCCCGCACGCAGGCCTGCCGGGTCAGCAATCGCGGAACTCGGGCGACTGGTTGAGGATCTGTGAGCGCAGGGACGTGAACCGGGTGTGGGTCTCGCCGCCCTGGGCCTCGGGGCGGAAGACGGCGACCCGGTGACAGTTCATGAAGGCGAGGGTGACGCCGAAGTGCCGCTCCAGGCTGCCGCGGATAGCGTCGCTGGCCAGCGCCCGCAGCAGCTGTCCGCGCTCCTTCTCCGACGGCGGCGGAGTGTGGTTGTCCGTGAACTCCCTTGCTCCATCCCGTAGTTCGGCGACCAGACCGGCGATGAGGTGGTAGGCGTACGGCAGGGAGGTACGCACGGTTTCCACGAAGTCCGCTTCGCGGACCCGGCCGTGTTCGGCTTCGGCGAGCAGCTTCGGGGAGACGTCGAGTGACATGAAGGAGAGTCCTGTCGCTAGGTGGTTCGCTAGTGCGTGGAGGATGCTCAGCCGACGGTCGGCCCGAGGGCGACCGGGCCGTGTCGGCTCGGCTCGAGGGCGCCCGGGCCGTGCCGGAAGCCGGGGTCGACCTGCGCGGAGAGGTCGCTGCCGGTGGCCCGGTCGGCCCAGGCCGCGGCGTTGCGGAGGTGGAAGGCGACGGCGTGTTCCTGGAAGGCCGTCCAGTCCTTGGTGCGGGCGTCCAGCGCGGCGCGCAGCTGGCGCAGGGCGTGGCGGTTGTGCGGTTCCAAGTCGCCCTGCGGACGCCCCTGTTCCTCGGCCCGCACCCAGGAGGAATGCTGAAAGTACGTCAGGAGGTGGTCCCCGACGTGTTCTTTGAGGAACAGGATGTCGTCCTCGCCGGTGACCTTGTTGCCGATGACCGCGACCGGGATGCCGAACTCCTCGGCGTTGTCGCGGTATTGACGGTAGACGGAGACGCCCTTGCGGGTGGGTTCGGCGACCAGGAAGGTCAGGTCGAAGCGGGTGAACAGCCCGGAGGCGAAGGCGTCCGCGCCGGCGGTCATGTCGACGACGACGTACTCGCCGGGTCCGTCGACGAGGTGGTTGAGGTAGAGCTCCACGGCACCGAGCTTGGAGTGATAGCAGGCCACCCCGAGGTCGCTCTCGTCGAACTCGCCCGTGACCATCAGCGACACGCCGCCCACCCGCTGGATGTGGTGGGAGTGCACCGCGTCGTCGCCGAGCAGCCGCAGCAGGCGTGAACCCCGTCCCGGCGGGGTGGTCTTGATCATGGCCTCGCGCGAGGTGATGCGGGGGTTGTCGCCGCGCAGATGGTCCTTGATCTCGCCGAGCCGTGCGCTGAGGGGCGGCGCGGCGAAGGGTTCGTCGTCGCCGAGGCCGAGGGCGTGGGCCAGATGCTGGTTGATGTCGCCGTCGATGGCGACGAGGGGCGCTCCGGAGTGCGCCAGATGGCGGGAGAAGAGGGCCGACAGCGTGGTCTTGCCGCTGCCGCCCTTTCCGACGAAGGCGGCGCGCATGTCAGCCCTCCGGGCGCAGCAGCCCGCGCTCGTACGCCGTGGCCAGCCGCTGCGGGACGAGGTACGACGAGCCGTCGACGGTGACCGGCACGAGCTGCGGCGTCGCGGCCTTCCATTGTGCGCGGCGGTGACGGGTGTTGCTGCGGGACATCTTCCGCTTGGGGACGGCCATGGGGATCTCCTGGATCGGTTAGCTGGCGGGCCCCAAAGCTATATGAAAATGGATCCCATTACCAAGCGAGCCACCGGCGATGTGTCGCCGCGAGCTTTCGCTGGTCGAAGGGCTTACGGGCGCACCGAGTTGACGGAAGGTTGACCAAATCCCTGGAGATCACTGACGCACGCGTCTATAGGGTCTGCCGCATGCCCCCACAACCTCCGAGAACACCGGCGCTCCCGGTCCTCCCCTATCGGAAGCCCACCCGCGATCGCGACTACTGGGTCTTCGACAATGTGCTGCCCGACGTGGATGCCGTCCGGGCCCGGTGCGTCGCCAAGGACGACTGGGTCAAGGGGTATCCGTACACGTCGGAGAGCTGGCCCGGCCTGCGGACGATGCCCGGGCTCGAGCCGGAGGAGTTGACGCGCGCAGAGCGGCTGGTGAAGAAGGCCACCGGCGCCCAGAAGCTGTGGCAGCAGACGACGCCGTCCGGCGCCACCCTCAACCACAACTGCATCCAGGTGGTCGGCAAGGACGAGGGGGAGCCGCGCCCCCACACGGATTCACGCGCGCTGTGCCGTTACGCCGCGGTGCTCTACCTGAATCCGAACGTTCCCAAGAACTGCGGCACCAGCTTCTACCGGCAGAACCTGCCCGGCGGCCGGCTGGGCGGGAACGTGGTGGCCGCGCCGCACAACAACCTGGTCGAGGCGCTGGGTACGCGCTTCGTCCCGCCGGACTCCTTCGTCGAGGACATCGCCGTCCCGCACCGGTACAACCGGCTGCTGCTCTACAACGCCAACCTGATACACAGCGCCACCGAGTACTGCGGCAGCACCATGGAGGACAAGCGGATGACCGCGGTCTTCTTCTGGATGGCGTGAACTTTCTCTTTCGGACCACCTGATCCAGGATCGCCCGACCCCGCACGGCGTGATCCTCGACGGCTGTTCGTGACGTCGAGCGGCCCCGGACCCAAGGACAGTCCGGGACCGCTCGGCGTGCACACCGGCTTCGGCTCAAGGCGCTCGACCGGGCCTGAGCCACACTTGAGCTCAAGGCACTCGACCGGCCCGAGCCGCACCCGTCACCGGCCGGCGGGCCGCACTGCGGCCACCTGCTCCAGGAACACGTCGACCAGTGCGTACGCCTGTTGGCGGGAGTCCTCGCGCAGCGCGCGTGTCTCTGCGAGCAGCCGATCGGGGTCCACGCCATGCTCGCCGGCCTGGCCCCAGCCACCCAGGTCGAGCCACTGCCGGAGTGTCGCTTCGGTGCTTTCGGGGTGGAACTGCGCCCCGAGCACCCGGCCGGACCGGAACGCCTGCGTGCCGACGGGACCACGGGCCCATTCGACGGCGCCCGGCGGCACCACGAAGCGGTCGAAGTGCCACTGGAACCAGGGCCCCGTCGGGATGAGGCCCGGCCGGTCGGACTCGATGCTCATCCAGCCGATTTCGGGACGCGGCGCCCGCGCCCAGGTCCTCAAGGGAGGGCGACAAGGTCGTCATGTGGTACGCCTCCGGCAACCGCGACGAGAAGGTTTTCGACAACCCGTACGCCTTCGACGTCACCCGGCAGGTCAATGACCACGTCACCTTCGGCAAGGGCAGCCCGCATCTGTGCCTGGGCAACCTCCTGGCCCGCACCGAGATCCGCATCATGTTCGAGGAGCTGATCCCGCGGTTCGCCGACATCCGTCTCACCGGCGAGGTCCCGCGCGTCCGCTCGAATTTCGTCAACGGCATCAAGAGGCTGCCGGTCGAGGTCACCCTGGCCTGACCCGGCGGACCAGGGAGCCTGACGCCGCACGCCCGCGCATTTCGCGTCCGCATCCGGACATTCCGGCGCTACGGCTCGGTTACGCCTTCCTCAAGTTCTGGTGGCCGAGTGGTGAGCTGGTCATGATGGACGCATGACGTTGGCCTTGAGAGCCATGACACGACTGGCGGACTGGCCGGACCTCGCGGAGGTCCGGCCGAGTTGCGGCACGGGACGGGCGCTGTGCTCGGCCCAGGGCGAGATCGTCCACTTCCATACGGACCACGACGTCGACCTGCACCTCACGGACCGGGCCATCCGGCGCTTCGAGGACCACCTCAAGGGCGCGACCGCGGTCCGCATGGTGCCCGGCTCGCGCTGGGTGACCATCCACCTGGAAGTCGACTCGGACATCGACCTGCTGCTGACCCTGGTCAGCGTCGCCCTCCAGGCCCACCAGTCATGGCCGGTTCCCGGCGATGCGCCGTCGGCGGGCTGCAACGACCACTGAGCGCCCGCCGCCGCCTCACACCAGCACCTCACTCGCCGTACGACCTCACGGCAGAACGCGCCGACCCCGTGCGGATCGTCGGTGAACTGCGACGGCTTCACACAGAACGCGGTGAAGCCCTGCGCCATCTGTTCCGGGATCGACTCCAGCGCCGGGCCGAGTTCCGCACACGAGTCATTGTCCGGGAAGACCGGCGCGTGCCGCCGATCATCTCCAGGTCGGCGATGTCCCGTCCCGCCGCGCTCATCGCATCGGCGAGCTTGCTCATCTCCTCGGGCGTGGGCCGTCCCAGCGGGTTGAAGGCGTGCCCGTGGTCCACGATCCGGCGGACCATCGCGTCGTGCATGCCCGAGCCGCCGAAGCACAGGCTTCGACGGCCGGCCCTTCCCGGTGCACCGGCCCGAGGAGATCGCGGCGGCCGTCTACCATCTCGTCTCGGACCTGGCGAGAGGCGTCAACGGGACCGCCCACGTGCTGGACTTCGGGGGCCTGGGCCGGTCGGCGTTCCCCGCCTGATCGTCGCGACTCGCATACGTCCTCCCGTCGCCGTGTGCCAACTGGTCGCTGGGCAGTGGTCGCACGGGAGGCAAGGGTTGCCGCTCAGCGGCCGCCCGCGCTGTCGGCCGGCGTCACGCAAGAGCCCCGGCACTCACGCACGGGCCGAGTGCCGGGGCTCGTCAAACGGGTCATCGAGGGCCGATGACGATGACGCCGGGCGTCAGGAGCGGCCGCCCGCGATGCGCCGACGGCGGGTGGCGACGGTGATCGCGGCACCGGCCGCGAGGACCGCCACGGCGCCGGCCGCGATCGGCAGGGTGTTGCCGCCACCGGTCTCCGCGAGGTCGCCGGGCGGGGTCGACTCGCCGCCGTCCGGCGAGGGAGCCGGCGGCGTGGTCGACTCCGACGCCGACGGGGTCGCGGACGTTTCGGGCGCCGAAGGCGTCGTCGGAGTCGCGGGCGTCGACGCGGTCGGGGTACCGGGCGTCTCCGCGGGCGGCGTCGAGGCGGGCGGCGTGGTCTCCGGGGTGGTCGGCTGCGTCGTGCAGTCCTTCTTGCCGCCATTCCACGCCATGATCAGCTTGTCCTTGATGACCGCGTGGTCCGGACCCGCCGGCAGGTCACCGTGCTCGAAGCCGTCGTTGGCGTCGTACTTGCCGTCGAACTTGACGGCGCCACGGTAGAGGTCGATCTGCGCGAAGCAGCCGGCGTCGGGCACCGAGATGTCGAGGGAGTCGGTGGCGCCCGGCTTGACCGTGACCGTGTCGAAGTCGTGGAAGACCTGGACGCCGGAGGTCTTGAAGGTGGCGCCGTGGGTGCGGTACGCGGCCAGCGAGGCGGTGCAGGTGTCGGCGTCGCTCGCCGTGCGGACCTTGATGTGGACCTTGCCGTCGTCGGTCGGCTTGAGGTTCTCGTCGTCGACGCGGACCGAGTCGTAGAAGTTCGTCCCGTCCAGGGAGAACTGACAGCGATCGGTCGCGGTCGCCGTGCCCGCGCCCTGCCCGGGTGCATAACCGCCGGCGGCCTGGTCCCAGCCGTCGCCACCGGGCTTGTCGGTGGCCGACGCGGTGGTCGTGGCCGCGGAGAGGGCAAGTGCCGCCGCGCCCGTCCCCAGCAGGCAGCGAAGGCTGACACGTCTCGCTATGGACATGCAGATCCCATCTTGATGATGCGAAACCCGGTCGACGGCAGCAGGGCTGCACGAAGCAACCGGGGGCCGCACCGGGGGAAATGGTCGAAGAAACACTGGGCTCATTGGTCACATGGGCCACGGTGCGACCACATAGTCGATCACCGCGCAGGGGCTGTCAACCTCGTTGAATACACAAGGACTTCACGGGCGATCACATTTCAGCCACATGAGGAATCTGGAAATCCGGAGTCGCCGACCGGACACCGGCGAAGGAAAGCGAGCGAGGAACTCAGTTCCCTCTTGGGTGAGCACTGAGTGCCATGCCGCTCGCTTCGATGCTAGTTTCCCGTCCATGAACGAGGGACCCCGGCGCCGCGAGCCCGCCGACGCGACGACCGTGAAGCCGCCCATGCGGGACGCCCTGGTCGCGGCGGCCTTCCAGCTCTTCCTGGAGCGCGGCTACGAGCAGACCACGGTCGACGACATCGTGGCGCTCGCCGGGGTCGGCCGCCGGTCGTTCTTCCGCTACTTCCCGTCCAAGGAGGACGTGGTCTTCCCGGACCACGAGCGCTGCCTGGCCGACATGACGGCGTTCCTGAGCGATGGCGCCGACGCGGACGACCCGGTGCAGCGGGTCTGCGACGCCGCCCGGCTCGTGCTGCGTATGTACGCCGAGAACCCGACGTTCTCCGTCCAGCGCTACCGCCTCACCAAGAAGGTCCCCGGCCTGCGCGCGTACGAGTTGTCGGTCGTCTGGCGTTACGAGCGCGCCCTCGCCGAGTATCTGCGCGGGCGCTTCGCCGGCCGGCGCGACGGCACGCTGCAGGCCGATGTCATCGCCGCGGCCGTGGTCGCCGCACACAACAACGGCCTGCGCTCCTGGCTGCGGTCGGACGGGCAGGGGGACGCGACCGCCGCGGTGGACCACGCGCTCGGGTATGTGCGGGACACCTTCGGGAGCGCGCCCGGTGACACGGCGTCCGAGGAGCGGGAGGACGTGGTGGTCGTGATCTCCCGGCGCGGCGCCCCGATATGGCGCGTCGTCCAGGAGATCGAGTCCACGCTCGGCCGGGACTGATCGCCACCCCGCTCCGGCCGAATTGAAGGTACTGAGTGCCTTTACGGGTGGCACTCAGTGCCATACTCTGTGGTCGTGCACGGCGATCCGGGCACCTTCAGATTCCGGCCGAGCGCAGGGAGATGACATCGTGTACCACCCAGGAATCGCCCTTCATCCGGGGCTCGGAGCCGCGCCGGACGTGCTCGACGCGGCCCCTGCGGAGAACACCGCCGACGCTCTCCTCTTCCAGCGGTGCCACTGGTGCGGCACCGCGATGTACCACCGCCTCCTCTGCCCGGTCTGCGCGGGCAGCGACCTGCGGACGGAAGCGAGCGCGGGGACGGGCATCGTCCGTCATTCCACCGTGATCCACCGCAACACGCCGGCGGCGCGCAACGTCTCCCTCATCGAGATGGCGGAGGGGTTCACCGTCCGGGGCCGGGTCATGGGCCCGCCCGCCACCATCCACAGCGGTGACCGCGTGCAACTCGCCACCGTCCAGGACCCGGTGCGCCGACAGCCCGTATTCCAGCTCATCGACGGCCCCTACGGAAGTTGGGGCTGACGACCGCCGGTCGGCCCGCCGCCGGGGCAGCCCGCTCGCGGACGAGGACCTGGCCGCGCCGACGAGGGAAGTCCCGTAAGGCGCTCCCCCACACGAAAGCGACGCGCGCCTGAACGAACCGGCGTGCGGGGCCGGTTCGTTCAGGCGCCGGGACGGACGGTCTGCTCAGAGGACGGTCAACTGGCAGGCCCGTCAGCTGACAAGAACCGTCAGCCGAGAAGGCCCGTCAGCCGTAGGTGATGTCGGACGTCGCGTACTTGCAGTACGTGCCGTCGGGACCGGTGCCGTTCTTGGTCGGCTCCGCCCCCGTGTTGTTGCCGATGTACTTCTGGCAGGGAATGATCTTCTTGCTGGTGTCCCCGACGATCTTGATGGCCTTCAGCGTCGCGCTGTCGCCGTAGTTGGTGTTGATGCCGACGATCCGGCTTCCCTTGTAGGTCGCCTCGATGGTGTTGAGGTTGATCGTCCGCTTGTACTGCGTCTTGCAGTTGCCGCACGACCGGACGAAGGTGCCGAAATTCTGCACCGCGAAGTTCGAGACGTTCAGCGTTCCGGCGCCGTTGAACTGGAACACCTTGTCGCTGGCTTCCTTCGCGCCACCGCCGGAGACGGTGTAGACGTTGGACGACGAGGAGCCGAGGAACGTCGCCGCGTCCTCGCCGACGTCCTCCCACCAGACGTTCTGCAGCGTGCAGCTGCCCAGGCAGTGGATGCCGTCCGCGGCGGGCGAGCCGATGATGACGTTCTTCAGGACGGCGCCGGGGGCCAGTTCCAGGATCGGGTCCTGGTCCTCGTTCTGACCTCCGGTGCCCAGGTCGCCGCTGCCGTAGAGGCGCTTCATCCCGTAGTCCTTGGTGCCGGAGACCGGGATGGTGGCGGTGACCGCCTGGCTGCCGTTCGCGGTGGGCCAGGTGGCGGCGCTCGCCGGAGACAGGGCACCCTCGGTCATGATCATGACAGCCGAGAGGCCGAATGCCGCCAGTGTTCCGGTCAGTGCGCGCCGGCGGGCGCGCTGACGTGCTGGTGAAGTCATGTCCCGATGCCTTCTTCCGGTGTGGGGAGTGGTCAGAGCTTTCCGGCGCCCGCGCCGGACGTCACCGAGGCGACGACGGACGAGGCGGGCTCGGCGGTGTAGCTGTAGGGCGGGGTGGTGAACGTGCCCACCTGCGAGACCTCGGTGGCGGCCCCGCCGAGATCGTTGCCGCGCAGGTTGGCGTAACCGTCCACGTCGCTGTCGCGATTCGTGGTGACCGCGACCTTCGTCGAGCGGAACACGTTGTTCTCGACGAGCATCTGGGCGCCCATCCGGGAATGCACGGCCGTCTCGGCGCCGACGACGTAGTTGTCGTAGAAGTGCCCGGTGCCGAAACGCAGGCTGGGGATGCGCGAGTAGACGTTGCTGAAGTAGTTGTGGTGGTACGTCACCCGCAGGTGCCCGGTGTCCTCGCTCGCGTTGTTGTCGCTGTGGCCGACGAGCGAGCCCTTGAAGTGGTCCTTGAAGGTGTTCCAGGACACGCTCACGTAGTCCGAGCCGTGATTGATGTCGAGCAGACCGTCGTAGTAGTCCTTGTCGTGGTCGCGGTCCGCCGAGAAAGCGTTGTGGTCGATCCACACCTTCGTCGACGCCTGGACGGTGATGCCATCGGCGGGCGCGACGGGCTTGCTGATGTTCAGATTGCGCACGACGACGTTGGTCACCTTCTTCAGGCGCAGTCCGCCGCCGGTGAATCCGGACGCCGAACCGACGCCCAGGACCGTGGTGTTGGAGCCGATGTCGACCTGACCGCTCAGCGAGATCAGGCCGTTGACCTTGACCACCTTGACCGCGTCACCGGTGACGGCCGCCTTGAAGGCGTCGAGCGTGGTGACAGTGACGGCGGTCGCGCTGCCGCCGCCGGTGGTCCCGGCGCCGAAGCCGACCGGCGAGGTCTCGGCGGCTCCCGCGGACTGCGGCAGGACGAGAGCCGTGGTGACGGCCAGGGCGGTTGCCGCTGCCGCCGTCAGGGCGAGTCGGCGGGAGCGCGTTCGTGGGGCGTGTGGGGGGAGAGTACGCATGCGGGTGTGTCCCTTCGGAACGTCCGTGGGCCATGTATGCGAACGATGTACTGCTTGGTGAACATCGCGTGGCGTGCGGCAACACTCGTACGGGACTCGTGGGACCCTGTGGCGATTACTTGCCCAGGTGGTGCGGCTCGGAGATCCGGTGTCTCGTATACGAGATGTCACACGCGAGTCACGCTGCTGAACGGGAAACGTAAGGGGTAAGCGCTTTCTAGTCAACGCTTCGCGCAGAACACATCCGGCCAACTCCCGCACCACGCGGGCGCCCGCGCCACGATGGAACGCGGTGACACGCTGACAAACGCGTTAGATGACAGGGTTACGCGGTCGGCTTCGCCTTCCCCTGTGCGGCCCTCAGGTCGGCGAGCAGTTCGGCCTGCCCCGCCAGGACTCCGGAGAGGATGGTCCGCGCGATCCTGAGCAGCTCCGCGACGTGCGGGCTGGTCAGCGAGTAGTACACGGTCGAGCCCTCCTTGCGGGTCACGACCAGGTTCGCCCGGCGCAGCACGGCCAACTGCTGGGACAGGTGCGCCGGCTCGATCCCCACCTCGGGAAGCATCTCCGCCACCGCGTACTCCCGCTCGCTGAGCAGCTCGAGGACACGGATGCGGGCCGGGTGGCCGAGCGTCTTGAAGAACTCGGCCTTCAGTTGGTACAGCGGCGTGCTCATGCTGCCCCCTCCTCTCCGACGCACCGGCACGGCCGTATCGGCCGCTCCCCGGCGCATCGCACCCGCCCACTCGTGACACCCATGCGGACCATCCTCGCCTGCCCGACCGGCAGGACCCAACTCGCGTCCGCCGGCCGCACCCGCTGTCAGGCGGGCCAGCCGCTGGTGCGCCACTCCTGACGGTCCTCACCGTCATCGTGCCCGTGCTCGGCGTGATGAGCCGCGAGCCCGGCGGCCAGATCGAGGTGCACCGTGACGGGCGGACACGAGGCCTCCGGGACCAGGGAGCCGTCGGCGGGGATCGCGGCCAGTTCGAGGACGCGTCCGTGCTCCGCCAGCAGCCGGGCCGCCTCGCTGATGGCGAACTGTCCCTCGGTGGACCAGCCGCGCAGCTCGGTCAGATCGACGAGGACGGGTCCGGTGCCCCGGGCGAGCACCCAGCCGACGGCGCCGGTGAACCGGCGCGCGGCGTCACGGCCGAGGTATCCGGCGACGGAGAGGACGCCCAGATCCTGGTGTGCGGTGTAGCGCCACTCAATGGTCATGTCGTGAACTTCCTTGCGCGGGCCGCCCCTTCACAGGGGCAGCGTGATCCAGATGCTCTTGCCGTTGCCGTCGGCGTCGCCGCGTACCACCGCGCTGCCGCCGAGACCGAGCGTGAGTTCCATGACCGTCGCGAGGCCGCCGGCCCCGGCAGCGGTGGCCGCCGCGTCCAGCGTCGGCCGGTAGGGGTGACGGTCGTGGACGGCGAACGCCAGACAGTCCCGGCCCGCCGCGTAGACGACGGTGAGCTGCGGCGAGACCTCGGCGGCGTGCCGGACGCTGTTGGTGACCAGTTCGCCGAGGATCAGCAGGGCCGGGTCGACGGCGGGGTGACGGCGGCTGATCCCCCACTCCATCAGGGCTTCTTCGGCGGTCTCACGGGCCGTACGGACGGCAGACGGTATGGCGGGCAGCGTGAGGACGTGCCGGTAGGGCAGGGCTTCCAGCCGCGTACTCATCGGTGCTCCGAACCGTCGCCGAGGCGGAATCCCGCGAGGGACTGGGGATGGATGCGAAGGACGGAGTCGTGCGGGCCGTGGGCCCAACCGGACAGAGTGCGGCGGTAGTGCGCCGCCTCGTCGCGATCGGTGATCACTTCGGCGGGACCCGTGGCCGTGACGCTCCAACCGGTGCCGCTGCGCGGGTGGATCTCCTCCACGTGGTACGTCGCCGTCAGCGGGACCGCGGCCGCCTGAACCGGGGTGCGCACGACCAGGCGCCCGAACTCCCACACGTGCCGGGCCGGACGTACGACGGTCAAGTCCCGCTGCGTGTACACCAACCGCCCCAGCGCGGCACCCTCCAGCAGCCACAACGCCTCCGCTCCGGAGACCTCGACCATGCGCACAGTCGCGGGGGTGGTGCTCATCGGGCTCTTTCCTCGCTCGCGGCCGGGGTGTCCGGGTGGGCCTTCGGGGTGGGAACGACGGGCAGCAGACCGGCCAGCTCCAGGTGGTCGCGGGCGCCCTGGATCGCCTCGGGGGTGGTGGCGTACTCGCGGCCCTCCCGGCGCAGCAGGTCGAGGGCGCCGACGGAGTCGAGGACCTGGCGCTGGCCCGGGCGTATGCCGGAGGTCATCACGGCGATGCCGCGCCGCTGCAGCTTCTGCACCGCGTCCTTGAGGACCAGGGCCCCGGTGGCGTCCATGGTGCTCACCCGGGACATGCGCAGGATGACGACACGGACGTCGGCGACGTCGGTGAGCTCCAGCAGGAAGCGGTGCGCGGCGGCGAAGAACAGCGGGCCGTCGATGCGGTAGGCCACGATGTGCTCGGCCAGCAGCTCGTGTTCCTCGGCGCTGTGGTCGCCTCGGCGGAGCGGCACCTGGTCGAGGCTGGCCTGCTTGGCGACCGCGCGCAGGGCCAGGGCACCCGCCACGACCAGGCCGATGATCACGGCGTAGACGAGGTCGAGGGCGAGCGTGGCGACGGCGGTGAGGACGAGGATCAGCGCGTCGGAGCGGGTGGCCCTCGCCATGGCCCGGAGCGAGCCGACCTCCACCATCCGGATCGCCGTGGCCAGCAGGACGCCCGCGAGGGCTGCGAGCGGGATCCTGGAGACCAGCGGGGCGGCGGCGAAGACGATCACCGCGAGGATCGCGGCGTGCGTGAGGGCGGCGAGCCGGGAGCCCGCGCCCGTACGGACGTTGACCGCGGTGCGCGCGATCGCCCCCGTCGCGGGCACTCCGCCGAACAGCGGTGCGGCGATGTTGGCCAAGCCTTGTCCGAACAACTCCCTGTCAGGATCGTGCTTCTGACCGACCGTCATCCCGTCCGCGACGGAGGCCGAGAGCAGGGACTCCAGGGCGGCGAGGGCGGCGACCGCCACGGCGGGGGCGAGCAGCGAGCCGAGCACGCTCATGTCGAGGAAGCCGAACGAGGGAGCGGGCAGTCCGGACGGCAGTGCGCCGATCGGTACGGCCGAGTCGAGCCCGGCGACCTGGGCGACGATCGTGGCGGCGACGACCGCGATGATGGAGAAGGGAAGGGCGGGCCGCCGGCGGGCGCCGACCAGCATGACGACGGCCACGGCGGCCGCGAGGCCCACGGCCGTCCAGTTCGGATGCCGGGCGAACTCCTCGACGGCGCGCCAGGTGACCACCAGCACACGGTCGCCCTCGGGCTTCGCCACGCCCAGCGCGTTCGGCACCTGCTGCAGCCCGATCACGCAGGCGATGCCGAGCGTGAAGCCCTCGACGACCGGGGCAGGCACGTACTGCATGTACGTGCCGGCCCTGAGCGCCGCCAAGGCGACCAGCATCAGGCCCGCCATCAGCCCGACGGTCAGCACACCCGACGTCCCGTGTTCGGCCACGATCGGCACCAGCACCACGGTCATCGCACCGGTCGGCCCGGACACCTGCAGGTTCGATCCGCCGAAGACTGCGGCGAGCGCGCCGGCCACGACCGCGGTCGCCAGGCCCGCCTCCGCGCCGAGACCGGAGGAGACCCCGAACCCCAGGGCGAGGGGCAGCGCGACGATGGCCACGGTGAGCCCGGCGAGCAGATCCCGTCGCGGGGCGCGCCCCATCTCCGCCAGGTCGGCGCGGGCAGGCAGCAGTGCGGTGATCCGGGTCCAGGCCCGGTCGAACGCCTGGGTCATCGCGCGGTGACCTCGGCTTCTCGCAGCTCGGCCAGCAGCTCATTGCGGCCGGAGAGCATCTCGGTCAGGATCCGCCGGGCCGCCCGCATGAGGTCGGCGACGTCGCCGCCGGCCAGTTCGTAGACCACCGTGGAGCCATCGCGCTGTGAGGTGACGATGCCGGAGCGGCGCAGCACGGCCAGTTGTTGCGACAGGCCGGACGGCTCGACTTCGATCGCGGCCAGCAGTTCCCGTACCGGCATGGGCCTGTCCTGCAGGAGCTCCAGGACCCGTATGCGTACGGGATGCCCCAGCATCCGGAAGAACTCGGCCTTGGCCTGGTACAGCGGAACCGACACGACCCCTCTCCTTCCCTCGGACTATCTGCGCATGTGGTCGACACAGCATCTAATCAATTGCGAAATTTAGCAATTCTTGTTCGAGGGCCTGGCCCTGAAGGCCGCCTTCCTCGGGAAGGCATGCCATCGGGCCCGACCCACGGATGGGGTCGGGCCCGATCGCGGTGGGTCAGCCGAGACCGAGGCTGGAGAGGGCGGTCGTCCAGTCGGTCATGATGGCGTCCTGGGCGTCGGTGAGGGTGACGGTGCCGGCGCAGACGGCCTTCTTGAGCTTGTTCTCGACCGTGTCCTTGTTGGCGGCGGTCGTGTCGCCGTACTCCGGCTCGGGCCAGAGGTTGAGCTCACTCTTGGGGGAGCCGCCGAGTTCGAGGGGGACGAAGTGGTCCTCCTCGTAGTCGGAGGTCGAGGTGTCGGTGTAGCCGTACTCGACGATCTGCTTCTTCTTCAGAGCGGTGGTGTACGAGCTGGAGGGCCGGACGGTCGCGGTCCAGCCGGAGACACAGATCGTGGAGTCGATGGTGCCCTGGGTGACGTCCGGGTTGAGGTCGCCCGGCTGGCAGCTGGGGTCGGGCAGGGGCAGGTAGTCCTGGCTGCAGGTGGCGGCGTGCGCGGTGCCGGCGGTGACGGTGAGCCCGGCGGCGGCGAGGGCCAGCGCGGACAGACTGGTGACGAGGGGACGGGATATGCGGGACATCGTGGGGGTCTCCCGATGTGGTGCCCGGCAGGATTCCGGGCGGTCGTGCGCATGACAGCATCGGGCCTTTCTATGCGGGTAGAGCCTTTGACTCGACCGGGAGACGCTTGGTCGAAGATTTGTCCATGCCCTGACTCCCGTATGTGAAGTCATGGCCTGGGCTTGGTTGTTGAGGCCTTCGCCGGACTCGGCCCGCGTTCCGTTTGTGAGCGCCGGGGCGTTTGCCGGATGCGGGGATCAGTGGGGCGTTAGCGTGCACCTGCCACTGTTCATGCGTGTGCACCACGTGCACCAGGGGGGAAATTTCTCATGGGGAAAATGCGTGCGCCCAGAGTGCTGGGCCGCCTGGCCTTCGCGTTACTCGCGGGGGCCGTTCTCGTGCTGGCCGGGCCGGGCGCCGCCCAGGCCACGACCAGCGTCGAGATCCCGGCGCCCACCGAGGGAGGCATCTCGGCGACCGTGAAGTTCTACGGCGCTGTGGTGCCACAGCCCTACAATCCCGACCCGAACGCCGCCTTCGGCGACCGTAAGTGCCAGCTCATCTACCACGACTTCGACCCGACACCCGGCTGCGGCGGCTTCAAGCTGGGCGTCACCCTGCACAACGTGCGCAACCAGCCCGGCTATCTGGCCGGACTCAGCAGTACCGGGGGCTACTTCAGGGCGTACGCGGACACCGCGCGCACCTTCGGCTGCCTGCGGTCCGACGGCACCTTCGACCACAGCACGAGCTTCATCGTACGCACCGAGCAGACTCCGCTCTCGGGGGTGTACTACGAGCCGGACAGCAACTGGCTCCTCGGCCAGTTCTCACGCTATCCCGACCGGGACTTCGGCCCGCCCTTCTTCCTCAACTTCCCTGCCGCACAGGTGAATTGCCCCGACGGCATGACCCCGACCCAGTACGGCCTCAAGGTCACCAACGTCAACATCAGCATCGATGACGCGAACGTCTTCGGTACGACAACCTGGAGCACTCCGGGGCCGTTCTACGCCTAGGAGCGGTGCGCGGCACGTCAGGGGGTCGGCGTGATGCGGATCCCCACCGTGCCGCGCTCGCCCCGGCGCAGACGGCTGCCGAAGAGCGTGAGGCGGCCGATCAGGCCGTACTTACGGGCGATGAGCTGCCGGTAGTCGGCGGTCCCCGCCGGGTCGAGGATCTCGGCCGTGGCGGGGATCTGGTCGCCGGTCGGCCTGCCCCGCGCGTCGCAGGGGCCGACCAGGACGTCGGCACGGTTGCGGATCCGCTTCACCTTCCAGCTGTCCGCGGGGGTCCAGGCGCCGAGCGCCGCGCCGTCCCGCACCACCCACACCGGCGTCGCGACGCCCGTACCGTTCTTGCGATAGCTGGTGATCAGCAGGTACTTGCCCGAACCGAGCGTGTCCAGCGAGGCCTCGTCCATGGCGGAAGTCTAAGCGGCCCGGTCCGGGAACCCCAGGGCGCCCGAGCGGCCCGGTTCAGGACAACTGGCCGTCGTAGTCAGGCAGCTTGTAGGTGCGCTCGGCGTGGCCCCCGACGAGGTCGGAGGTGTTGTTGCCGACGTTGGCGATGATCGTGTAGCCCAGGGACTCGATCTCGGCCCGCTTGCTGGTCTTGTAGGCGCTGACCTCGTCGAAGAGGTCCGGCAGATCACGCACGTAGAGGCCGGAGACCGGGTAGCCGACGCTCTTCAGGTTCCACTTCGTCTCACTGGCGATGATGCCGGGGCGTGCGGTGACGAAGAAGATGGCGACGCCGCGGGAGTGGGCGTAGCGGGCGAGCTCCAGGGAGGCCTTGACCGCCGGGGTGGGGAGCTCGTACCAGGGGTGGAAGTCCGTCTCCAGCGTGGTGTTGTCGATGTCGAAGACGAGGGCGAGCTTCTGCCCGTCGGCGTGCGCGGTGCGCTCCTCGACGTACGGCATCGCCTGGTCGATGACGGCCTGGACGTCACGCTGCCAGGTGGCGTAGTCGACGTCGGCCGCCGCCGTTGTGCTCGCCGCCGCCTGGACCGGGGCCGCGGCGGCGGTACCGGCCGCGGTGACCGTCCCGCCGATCCCCAGCGCCACGACCGCCGAGACCGCGCCTATCCTGCGCCCCACACCGCGTCCTGTCATGCCCGTCCCCTTCTCACGTCGAAGCGGCGAGGGTGCCTCGACACTCGCCGCGCCAGACATGATCACGCCTAAGCGTGTACGGAAGGGGAAGGAAAAGTTACTGCCCGGTAGAGAATCTCGCGGCGGTGCTCGCCGCCCCTGTCGTGGGGTGGCAGGCGCGCGGGTCCCGTGTGAGCCTGGGCTCGCGGTCGGCGGGGCCGCGGTGTCGGCTCAAGGATCGAGTCAAGGAAAGAGGCTGCTCGGATGGACGCACCGAACATCGTCATCGTCGGCGCCGGTTTCGCCGGGGTCGAGGCCGCGCGGGGGCTCGAGCGGGCGCTCGCTCCCACCGACGCCCGGATCACTCTGGTCAGCCCGACCGACTACCAGCTCTATCTGCCACTGCTGCCGCATGTAGCCGCCGGCGTCATCACCCCGCAGTCCGTCGCGCCCTCGCTGCGCCGGATCCTGCGCCGCACCACGCAGGTGCCCGGTTCGGTGGTCGGCGTGGACCCGGGGGCCAAGGTGTGCGTCGTCCGCAAGATCACCGGGGAACTCGTCGACCTGTCGTACGACTATGTGCTCCTCACCCCGGGGAGCGTGACCCGCACCTTCGACATCCCCGGCCTGCTGGACGAGGCGCGCGGTATGAAGACGCTCGCCCAGGCCGTGTATCTGCGTGACCATGTGATAGCCCAGCTCGATCTGGCGGCGGCCACGTCGGACGAGGACGAGCGGGCGGCGCGGCTGCAGTTCGTGGTGGTCGGCGGCGGTTACGCGGGCACCGAGACCGCGGCGTGTCTGCAGCGCCTGACCACCGCGGCGGCGAAGCGCTACCACCCGCGGATCGACCCCGGCCTCATCAAGTGGCATCTGATCGACGTCGCCCCCAAGCTGCTGCCGGAGCTCGGCGACAAGCTGGGGGCGAGCGCGCTGCGCATGCTGAGCGAACGCGGGGTGCGGATCTCCCTGAAGACCTCCGTCGCCTCCGTCACCGAGGACAAGGTCACTCTCACCGACGGCCGGGTACTGCCCTCGCGGACGCTGGTGTGGACGGCCGGTGTCGCGGCGAGCCCGCTCGTCGACTCGCTGGGCGCGGAGACCGCGCGCGGCCGGATCGTCACCGAACCCGACTTCAAAGTGCCGGGCCTGGACGGGGTGTTCGCGCTGGGCGACGCGGCGGCCGTGCCCGACCTGGCCAAGGACGACGGCTCGTACTGCCCGCCGACCGCCCAGCACGCCGCCCGGCAGGGCCGGCACGCGGCGAAGAACCTGGTGGCGCTGCTGCGCGGGCAGCCCACGACGCCGTACAGGCACAAGGACCTCGGTCTCGTCGTGGACCTCGGCGGCTTCGACGCGGTGTCCAAGCCGCTCGGCATCGGCCTCAAGGGCCTGCCCGCGCAGGTCGTGGCCCGCGGCTACCACCTGTACGCGCTGCGCACGGGCGCGGCCCGGTTCCGTACCAGCGCCAACTGGTTCCTCAACGCGGTCGCGGGCGACGACTTCGTCCGCACGGGCTTCCTCGCCGGCCGGAAGGGAACGCTGCGGGACTTCGAGCACACCGACGTCTATCTGACTCCCGAGGAGGTGGCCGCCCGCACGCGCGGTTAACGCCCGGCGGTGCTCCGCAGCAGGGCGAGGTAGCGGCGGCCGAAGAGGTAGGCGTCTCCGGGCCAGCGGGCCGAGAGGTAGTGGCCGTCCTGCACGACGAACGCGTGCGTGTCGTCGGTGGCGGTGCCGCGCCGGGTGAGCGTGCGAGGCCCTCGTTCGAACTGCGTGCCGGGGTCGGCGAGGGCCGCCCTGACTTCGTCCTCGACGTAGGCGGGGTAGGTGCGGTAGTAGCGGCCGAGGCGCCAGGCGGTGGTGAAGTAGGCCGTGCGTTCCATGTACTTGGGCAGGCAGGTCGTACGCCGGTCGGCCAGGACGCTGCGGCCCGTCTCGGTGTCCCGGGCGCGCGCGAGGACGAGGACGCCGTGGCAGATCGCGCCCACGGGCCGCTCAAGGGCCCAGAAGCGGGCGATCCGCTGCTGCAACGCGGATGAGCCGAGGTATTGGCGCATGCCGGGCGCGTGTCCGCCCGGCAGGAGCAGCCCGTCGAACTCCTCGACCTCCATGTCAGCCCAGGAGACGGTGGCGCGGAACTCCGGCGCCTCGGTGAGCTCCTGGTAGAACCGCCGGGGTTCCGGCTCGGCACCGAGCTGTCCGAAGAGCACACCCGTCAGCAGCTTCGGATCCGCGGCGGGCCGGGTGCCCGCCCGCTCCGTCGCGAAGACGACCTCGTGCCCCGCCTCCGTCAACATCCGCCAGGGCACGGCCACTTCGGTGACATCGAAGTCGCGGTCGGGGACCGGAATCAGCACGCGCATGCGCCCATCATGGCAGGGCGGTCATCCAAGGAGCCCGGCGGTGAACGCGCGGGCGTGGGCGCACGTATGAGGGGAGGGCTCTCGACCGGAGCCCTCGGCGGCGGTGACGCCGTGCCGTTCGGCTTCGGGAGCCCATGGATGAGGCACGCACGACGACGGATCGTCCGACGGGGGGCGCGGCTCGCGGCCGTCGGCGGACTGCTCTGCGGAGGGCTGATGGTGACGCACGCGATGGCGAGCGAACCGTCCGACACGTCGCGTGCCACGGGAAGCTCCGCGCAGGACGCCGCCGCAACGGGGGCCGAGCTGGTGTCGCGCCTGGGCACCTCGCGTACCGCCGGCAGTTGGATCGCCGACGACGGGCGTCCCGTCGTCGCGGTGACCGACTCGGCCACGGCGGCCGAGGTGAAGGAGGCGGGCGCCCGCCCGAAGGTCGTCCGCCACAGCATGCGGGACCTCAAGTCCGCGACCGAGAGCCTGAGTTCGGCACCCCGGGTGGCGGGCACGGCCTGGGCCGTGGACTACACGAAGAACGAGGTGGTGGTGCGGGCCGACAGCACGGTCTCCGCCTCCGACTGGTCGCGTATGACGAAGCTGGCCGACGGCATCGGTGACTCCGTGCGCATGCAGCGCACCCAGGGCACGTTCACCACGCGGCTGAACGGCGCGCAGCCGATCTTCTCGACCGGTGGGCGCTGTTCGGCGGGATTCAATGTGACCAACGGGCAGAGCGAGTTCATCCTCACGGCCGGGCACTGCGGGCCCGCCGGGTCCGTCTGGTTCGCCGACAACTCGGGATCACAGCAGGTGGGCCGGACGATCACCACGGCGTTCCCGGGAAGCGACTTCTCGCTCGTGCAGTACGACAACGGGAAGCAGACCACGGTGGGTGCCAATGTCGTGGCGATCGGCGGCGGCAACGGCGTACGGATCACGGGCGCCGGCGATGCGACGGTGGGCCAGCGGGTCTTCCGCAGCGGCAGCACCAGCGGGCTGCACGACGGCAAGGTGACCGCGCTCAACGCGACGGTCAACTACCCGGAGGGCACGGTCACCGGGCTCATCGAGACCACCGTGTGCGCCGAACCGGGTGACAGCGGCGGCCCGTTGTTCTCCGAGGGCATCGCGCTCGGGGTGACCTCGGGCGGCAACGGGGACTGCACCACGGGCGGTACGACGTTCTTCCAGCCGGTCACCAAGGCGCTGACGGCGCTGGGTGTGCAGCTCGCGGGACAGCCCCAGGCCTCCGCCGGTGGAGCGGCCCAGGCCTCTCCCGCGCCTTCGGCGGCGGCCTCGCAGGGTGCGGCGGTCGCGCCGGGCTCCGCCGCGCCGGGCGCGGTCGAGCCGGTGGGGACCACGGGCAATGCCGAGACGCTCGTCTCCCGGCTCACGAACCCGAGGAACATCGGCCCGGGCCTGCTGGTCATCGCGGGAAGTCTCATCGCGCTGGTGGCGACGCGGTACATCCGTACGGAGCAGGACCGCAAGGCCTACCGTCGGCAGTATTCGCAGAGTTGGGGCTAGGGATTCGGTTCTCGGAGAGTGGGGTCTCGGCCGCTCACGCAGGTGGGGCCGAGACCCTGATGCGGGGCTGGGACCGGCTGGTCACGCCGCCTGAGTGGGCGACTGCGGGGAGGCCGCGGCCCATTCCAGGACGAGCCGCTGGTACTCCCGCCGCTCCTCCATGCTCAGCGTCCCGCCCGCCCGGAACCAGAGGGCCCGGATCTCCTCGTTGACCTCGGCGGCTGAGCGCTCAGAGTCGGCTTCAGGAGTGGTGGACATGGTGTGAAGCATACGGGCCTTGACGTGAAGACGATGTGAGTAAAGGTACAGCGGACGACATTACGGACCGTGAAGCTCATCACGCGCGCGGATCACCCGTCCACGGACCCCAGCACCAGGACCTGGATCGCCAACACCGCGGCCCCGCGCGCCCAGTCATGGAAGTCGGACACCTTCGTCTCCAGGTTTACCGGGTCCGCCATCGGGTGGCGGTGTCCCTCGCATATCCGGGAGTCGCGTTTCCGGCTTTTCGGCACGGACGCCAGCATGGAGCAGCTCGCGACGGTGAGCTTCTGGCAGGACAAGAAGGGAGTGAAGGACATCACGGAGCTGCTGGAGCCCAAGCCGACGCTCGCTCCTGACGATCCGTCACTTCAACACATCGCGCCCGCACTTCGGGCCGCGTTCACCTCGGGTTCGGCGCCGGTGCACGACCGGTCGCGGCTCCCCCGGGAGTTCGACCACCTCCACAACGGGCACGAGGGCAGCCACCACTTCCTGGTGGACGACTTCGTGACCGCGGTCAACACCCGGACGCTTCCGACGGTCAACGCGTGGGTCGCGGCCCGCTACACCCTGCCGGGCATCGTCGCGCACGAGTCGGCGCGGCAGGGCGGGGTCAGGCTGGAGATCCCGGACTTCGGGGACGCGCCCGAGGCGTGACCGTCGGTCGTCGGTGAGCCGGGCCCCGTCAGGTGCCCGGCTTGCGGCCGTACACGAAGACGTCGTCGCCGGTCTTCAGCAGCGACCAGTACTTCTGGGCGGTGGCCGTGGTCATGTTGACGCAGCCGTGCGAGCCGGGCGGGTTCCACATGCTGACGCCGACCGAGTGGAAGGCCTGGCCGCCGTCGAAGAACTGGCTGTAGGGCATCGGCACGTTGTAGATGGTCGAGACGTGGTCGATGTCCCGCCAGTAGATCTTCTTCAGTCCGGTGCGGGTCTCGTATCCGTCCCGGCCGGTGCGGACCGGCACCGGACCGTAGACGAGCCGGCTGCCGTCCTGGATCCAGCTGAGCTGGAGCGTCAGGTTGACGCAGGCGATACGGCCCTTGTTGACCGGGCACGTGCCGTCCCTGTTGGGGTTGCTGCCGACGGCCTTCTGCTTGTTCATGAGGTCCATCACGCCCCAGGTGACGGGTCCCGCGTACCCGATGTTCGGGGTGATGCCGTGCTTGGTCTGGAAGGCCTGGATCGCCGTGCAGTCGGCGGCGGACTGCCGGCCGTCGACCGGCCGGCCCAGGAACTTCTCCACCTGCTTCTGGTACGGGCCGGTCTGTGTCGTGCAGCTCGCGGCCTGCGCGGGCGTCGCGCCGAGCGCGAGGGTCAGCGGTGCGACCAGTCCGGTGATCCCGAGCGCGACGGCTCCTCGTCTGCGTATGTCCCCCATGGCGGGCCTTCCCTTTCGTGCTTCCTTGAGTTGCCTGCCTGCTAGACCCGTATCGGGGGGTATGCGTTGTAAGGCGGATCAGGCTGGAACGAAACAGTGACATGGGATGCCCGCCGGGAGTTATGACCGAGCCCACACTGAACGGCTGGAGAGCCGTGCCAGGTCCCCAGGCCGATGGTGACGGTGGTCGGCGCTGCGATTTGGCGCATTCACGCCAAGACCCGCCGGCCTCGCGGCTACCGCAGCAGTTCCACCGCGCGCGTGAGCACGTCCGGTGTCGCCGTGAACGGTAGCCGCAGGTGGTGCGCCAGGGTCGTTCGGTCGGCGGCGAACAGCGGACCGGGGGAGACCGCGAGCCCCCGTTCCGCGGCGCGTGCCGCCAGTTCCGTGGCCGTCGTGTCCTCGCCGAGGTGCAGCCAGAGGGAGAGTCCGCCGTCCGGCAAGGTGTACGTCCATGCCGTGTCCGTGAGGAGTCCGGCGAGGTGGTCACGCTGGGTGCGCAGCCGGGTGCGGCGGTCGGTGAGGATCTCGTCCAGGCCATCGCCTTCGCCGTCACCTTCGCCTCTGCTTTCGCGCAGCAGCTCGGCCGCGATCAGCTGCTCCAGCGGGGGTGGCGACAACTGCGCCTGCAGCGGATTGCGCACCAGCTCGCGTACGAGGTCCGCGCCCGCCCTGATCCAGCCGACCCGTAGCCCGCTCCACAGCACCTTGCTCGCCGAGCCGATCTGGATCACTCGCGCTCCGGAGAGATGCGGCTCCGGCCGGGGCGGCGTCCGCAGGTCCAGCTCGCGCATGGTCTCGTCGACGACGACGGTCAGCGAGTGCCGCTCGGCGAGGGCGGCGACCTCGGCCCGGACCGGGGCGGTCATGTGCGCTCCGGTGGGGTTGTGGAAGTCGGGGATCAGGTAGGCGAGTTGGGGGCCCTTGCCGCGCACGGTCTCGGCGAGACATTCCGTGTCCCAGCCGTACGCGGCCGTCACGGGCACGGGCAGCAGCCGGGCCCGGCGCCGGCGCAGGATGGCCAGCGCACCCGGATAGCTGGGGCTCTCCACCACGACCGGCGCCCTGCGGTCGGTGTGCAGCTGGTCCAGGAGGAGCGTCAGCGCGGCCTGCGCACCCGAGGTGACCAGGATTTGCTCGGGGCGGGTGGCCAGGCCCGCGCGGGTGTACCGCGCGGCGAGGAGTTCGCGCAGTCGGGGCAGTCCCGGTGTCGCCACCCCCGAGTCGACGAGCAGGGCGGCGCTGCGCTCGACGGCCCGGCCCAGCGCGGCGCGGTAGGCCTCGTGGGGTGCCGCCGTGACGGCGAGGGTCAGGTCGAGGTCCGCGTCGCGCGCGCCGCCCCGGTCGAGCGACCACGGTGTGGTGCGCTCGGTGAGGCGCGCGGGAAGGCGTACGACGCTGCCGCTGCCGTGCCGGGTGTGCAGCCAGCCGTCGTCCCGCAGCAGGGTGAGGGCCGTGACGACGGTGCCGCGGCTGAGGTCGAGGGTGCGGGCGAGTTCGCGCTCGGACGGCAGCCGGGTGCCTGCGGGGAGACGGCCGTCGATCATCGCCTCGCGTACGGCCGCGGACAGCGACCGCGCGAGCGGGCCCTCTTTCGTGCGCCAGGTGCCGAGCGCGGCGGCGAATCCCCTCTGCGCTGGTCCGGTGTCGCTGGAGAATCCCCTCTGCATTGGTCCAGTTTCCCTCAACTGGACCAGGATTTCCGCCCGCCGTCTGCCTACGCTGCCGCCATGCACCCCACGCTCGCCGACGACCTCCACCGGCTCCCCGGCCTCCTGCAGTCCGCCCGCGACTTCGCCGCGCGGGAGGTGAGCGGTCTCGACGAGCGGCCCGTCGCCCACCTCGACAAGGCGCCCGCCCCGGAGCCCCTTCCGGCCGAGGGAGCGGGCGCGGAGGGTGCGCTGGCCCGGTTCGCCGAGCGCTGGGCGCCGGGTTTCTCCGGGTCGGCCGGCCCGCGCTACCTCGGCTTCGTCACCGGCGGTGTGACGCCCGCCTCGCTCACCGGGGACTGGCTGACCAGCGCGTACGACCAGAACGTGTCCGGTAGTGGTGGCTCGTCCGCGTCCGCCCTGGAGCGCGAGACGCTGGGCTGGCTGCGTGAGCTGTTCGGACTGAGCGAGACGCACAGCGGTGCGTTCGTGAGCGGGGCGACCGTCTCCACCACGGTGGGCCTGGCGATCGCGCGGGAGTGGCTCGGCGAGCGCCGAGGCGTATCGGTGTCGCGGGAGGGGGTCGGCGCGCTCGGTCCGGTCGACGTGCTCTCGGGCAGCCCGCACTCCAGTGTCGCCAAGGCACTGTCCGTGCTCGGCATCGGGCGGGACCGGCTGCGTCCGGTGCCCGTGCTGTCCGGGAACCGCGAGGCCGTCGACGTCGAGCGGCTCGCCGCCGCCCTCGATGCGCTCGACGGGCGCCCGGCCGTGGTCGTGGCGAACGCCGGGACCGTGAACACCGTCGACTTCGACGATCTGCGGGCCGTCGCCGCGCTCAAGGAACGGTACGACTTCTGGCTGCACGTGGACGCCGCGTTCGGCGGCTTCGCCGCGCTGTCACCGTCGTACGCGTCGTTGGTCGAGGGCCTCGACGCGGCCGACTCCGTCTGTGTCGACCTGCACAAGTGGCTGAACGTCCCCTACGACGCGGCGGTCCAGTTCACCCGCCGCCAGGACCTGCAGGTGCGGGTCTTCCACAACGCGTCGCCGTATCTCGGCCTGCCCACCGGTGAGCCGGACTTCCTGCACCTCACTCCCGAGAACTCGCGTCGGCTGCGCGCGCTCCCGGCCTGGTTCTCGCTGATGGCGTACGGGCGTGAGGGGCATCGCGAGATCGTCGAGCGGAACGTGGCGCTCGCCCGGCGGCTGGGCGAGTGGATCTCGCAGGAGGTTCCTCAGCTGCGGCTCCTGGCGCCCGTCCGGCTCAACGTCGTCTGCTTCACCCTCGCCGACGAGCCCAGCGAGGAGCGCGTCCACGCGCTGGCCCAGGCGGTCGCCGCCTCGGGGGAGGCCTTCTTGACGCCGACGTTCTACGCCGGGACGCACGCGCTGCGGGCGGCGTTCAGCAACTGGCGTACGTCGGAGGCGGACACGGACCGCGTGTGCGACGCCCTCAGGCGCCACTGTGGCGCTTGACCGCCTGCTGGAAACCGGTGTTGACCGCCAGCAGTCCCCCGTCCACGCACAGGGTCGTCCCGGTGATCCAGGCCGCGTCCCGGGAGGCGAGGAAGGCGACGGCGGCCGCGATGTCCTCCGGTTCGCCGACCCGCCCGAGCGGATAGACCTCCGAGGCCAGGGCGAGGTCGTCCTCGCGGCCTTCCCACGCCGCGGTGCGGACCGTGCCCGGTGCCACCATGTTGACGCGCACGCCCCGCGCGGCGGCGTGCCCGGCCAGGGTGCGGGTCAGCGACATGAGACCCGCCTTGGCCGCGCTGTAGGCGTGGTTGCCGAAGTCCTGGATGCCGTTGACGGAGCCGATGCTCACGATGGCGCCACGGCCGGAGGCCACGAGGTGCGGGAGTGCCGCGCGGGCGCAGCGGTACGCGCCAGTCAACGTGATGTCGAGGTCGCGGGCCCACACCTCGTCCGGCTCGTCCTCGAAGAGCGGCTCGTCGGGGGTGCACCAACACGCGTTGTTGACCAGGACGTCGAGCGAGCCGAAGGCGTCCACGGCGTACGCGACCGCCGCCTCGACCTGCGCCCGCTCCCCCACGTCGCACCCGAACGCCTCGGCCCGCCCGCCGAGTTCCCGCAGCGAAGCGGCGGTCTTCTCCGCCTCGGCCACGTCCACGTCGGTGACGAGCACATGGGCGCCTTCCTCGGCCAGCCGTCGGGCGGTCGCCGCGCCGATGCCGCGGGCCGCGCCCGTGATCAGAACCCCGTATCCCTCGAAGCGCCTCATCGCAGTCATGGCAGGGAAGGTACTGCCAAGATCGTCGCCGCGACAGATACCGTGCGCCCATGTCCGCGTTCATACAACAACTCCCGGCGCTGATCGGCGTGGTCATCGGCGCCCTCGGCTCGTATCTGGCGATCGTGCGGGGCGATCAGGCCCGGTTCCGCCGGGAGCAGGTGGCCCGTTGGGAGGAGCGGCGACTGGCGGTGTACGCCGACTACGCACGGGCCCTGAAGAAGTCCGTCACGCTGACCTACCGGGTCGCGTCCCACCTCGGCAACGACCCTCACCCGCACCCGTTGTCGCCCGAGGACGCGGCCCCCCTCCTCGCCGAGGCCACCTTCGCCAGGGATCCTTCCGGCGAGGCGCTGGTGCTCCTGGGCAGCCCGCAGGTGGTGGAGAAGGCCCGCGCATGGGTCGTCCTGGTCATGGAGATGGAACAGTTCCTGAGAGAGCGAACGCACGATCCGGAGGCGTGGCAGGCCCTGCTCGAACGGCAACGCGCCGGGCGTGAGGGGTATTACAGGGCGGTCCGGGAGGACCTGGCCCTCCCGCCCGGGCATTCCGCGCGATGGCCGCTGCCGTTGCCTCACCTGCACACGTGATCGGGCCCGTCCGCTCAGCGATACCCCGTCGTGTCCGCCGGCTTGCCCGCGTCCTGGACCTCGACGAGGTAGCGCCAGGCGTCCGGTCGGCTGCCGTCGCGGTCGGTGAAGCCGTACACCTGGGCTAGTTGCCCGCTGGAGAGCGACTCCCCGTTCCAGCGTGCGACGTCCGGGTCGCCGGCCAGGGCGGCGACGGCACGGCCCACGTAGTACGGCGTCTCGGAGATGCCGAAGTGCGGGGAGCGCTCCAGTGCGTCGCGCCAGTTCTCCTCGGTGACGCCGTAGTTGTCGAGCATCATCTCGGAGCGCAGCCATCCGGGTGTGAGGGCCACGGCGGTGGCTCCGTGTGGGCCGAGTTCCTGTCCGAGGGCGAACGCCATCCGCAGGACGGACGACTTGGCGAGGTCGTAGAAGAACGAGACGCGGTAGGTGTTCCGGTTGTAGTCGGCGGTACCGTCGGTCATCTCGACGACCAGGCCGCCGGGATGGCGCAGCAACAGGGGAAGCGCGTGGTGGTTGGTGATCGCGTGCGTCTCGACGGCGAGGCGCAGCAGCCTGAGGCCGTTGTCGAGGTCGTGCTCCCAGACCGGGGTGTCCCACTCGAAGAGTCTTTCGCCGCCCCAGATGTCGTTGACCAGGACGTCGAGGCGGCCCTGTTCGTCCGCGACGCGTGCGACCAGGGCCTCGACCTCCGACGGGACGAGGTGGTCGGTGGGGACCGCGATGCCCCGGCCACCCGCCTCCGTGACCAGGTCCGCGGTGTCCTCGACGGTTTCCGGGCGGTCGTACTCCGAACGCCGCTCGCGGGTGCTGCGCCCGGTCACGTAGACGGTGGCGCCGGCCGCGCCGAGCTCCACGGCGATCCCGCGGCCCGCTCCCCGGGTCGCTCCGGCGACCAGTGCGACCTTGCCTTCCAGCGGCCCTGACATGTCCGACCTCCGTGCTCGTGGAACCGACGGTGCCTTCCCGTCGGTGTTGCTCCGAGCGTCTCCCGGAAGCCGGACATCTTCTGTCAGGTTTCTCCGAGGCGATCCGTCGTGTCCCGGTGTGCGTGAGCGTCAGCGCCCGCACGCGTAAGCGTCAGCGCCCGAGCGCTTCGGCGTCAGTGCCCTCGCGCTTCGGCGTCAGCGGCCGCGCGCGATCCATTCCTCCAGGTGCGGCGCCTCGGCCCCGATCGTGGTCGTCTCGCCGTGCCCCGTACGCACGACCGTGTCGGCCGGCAGGCGCAGTAGCCGGTCGCGAATCGACTCGATGATCGTCGGGAAGTGCGAGTAGGAACGGCCGGTGGCTCCCGGGCCGCCGTGGAAGAGCGTGTCCCCGGTGAAGACGGTGCCGAGACCGGGGTCGTACAGGCAGACCGCGCCCGGTGCGTGCCCCGGCGTGTGCATGACCGTCAGGTCGGCTCCGGCCGCCTCGATCACCTGGCCGTCCTGCAGCCAGGAGTCGGGGAGGCGGTCGGGGTGGGTCAGCTTCCACAGCGGCAGGTCGTCGGGGTGCAGCCAGATCCTGGCGCCGGTGCGCTCGGCGAGGGCGGGAGCGGCGTCGATGTGATCGTTGTGAGCGTGTGTGCACACGATCGCCAGGAGCCGCCGGTCCCCCACCGCCTCGGCGATCGCGTCGGCGTCGTGGGCGGCGTCGATCACGACGGCCTCGTGGTCGTCGCCGACGATCCAGACGTTGTTCTCGACCTCCCAGGTGCCGCCGTCGAGCGAGAACGTGCCCGAGGTGACGAGGTGTTCGATGCGCGCGGTCATCACAGCACCACCACCGAGCGCAGCACATCGCCGTGGTGCATCCGCTCGAAGGCCGGCTCCACCTCGTCCAGGGCGATCGTCTCGCTCACGAACGCGCCCAGATCGAGGCGTCCCTGGAGATGCAGGTCGATCAGCATCGGGAAGTCGCGGGAGGGCAGGCAGTCGCCGTACCAGGACGACTTGAGGGCGCCGCCGCGTCCGAAGACGTCGATCAGCGGCAGTTCGAGCTTCATGTCCGGGGTGGGGACGCCGACGAGCACGACCGTGCCCGCCAAGTCACGGGCGTAGAAGGCCTGCTGATACGTCTCCGGGCGGCCCACCGCCTCGATGACGACGTCCGCGCCGAAGCCGCCGGTCAGTTCGCGGATGGCCTCGACGGGGTCGGTCTCACGGGAGTTGACAGTGTGCGTCGCGCCGATCTTCTCGGCGGTGGTGAGCTTGCGGTCGTCGATGTCCACGGCGATGATCTTCGCCGCGCCCGCGAGCCGGGACCCGGCGATCGCCGCGTCGCCGACGCCACCGCAGCCGATGACGGCGACCGTGTCACCCCGGCCGACGTTGCCGGTGTTGATGGCGGCGCCGATCCCGGCCATCACTCCGCAGCCGAGCAGCCCGGCCACGGCAGGAGACACAGCGGGGTCGACCTTGGTGCACTGCCCGGCGGCGACCAGCGTCTTCTCGGCGAAGGCACCGATGCCGAGGGCCGGGGACAGCTCCGTGCCATCCGTGAGGGTCATCTTCTGCCGCGCGTTGTGCGTGTTGAAGCAGTACCAGGGACGCCCGCGCAGACACGCCCGGCACTGTCCGCACACCGCACGCCAGTTGAGGATGACGAAGTCGCCGGGTGCGACGTCCGTGACACCGTCGCCGACCGACTCCACGATCCCGGCCGCCTCGTGGCCGAGCAGGAACGGGAAGTCGTCGTTGATGCCGCCCTGCTTGTAGTGCAGGTCGGTGTGGCAGACCCCGCACGCCTGGATCTTCACCACGGCCTCGCCCGGCCCCGGATCCGGCACGACGATGGTCTCGACGCGCACCGGCTCGTTCTTGCCCGGTGCGATCACACCCCGTACTTCCTGCGCCATGTCAGTAAGCCCTTCCATAGATCGACGTTCCGTCAACCGACCCTACGGTGTGACCGACCGGTAGAAGACCAGGTGACGCTCGGCGCCTCGCCCCGGTGCGCGCGGCGACGAGGGGCGGCAGCTCCTCCTCCGGCACGGCACCGAGGGCGACCGGCTCGACGCCGAGTTCGGCGGCCCGCGCCTCCCGGCGAGCGCGGTAGTCGCATCGGCGAGGCGCGACCTCCCCGAACCGCCTTGCCGAACCGGCAACAAGATTCGCGGGGGTCAGGTGGCAGTCGCAGGATCACCGTAGAAACCGCCGCACTCGCGGCGCTGGTGCGCTCGACGCACGGCAGATCGGCAGATCGGCAGCCTCGGAGGATTCATGTCGCAGCCCGCCCACGTCACGGACGTCGCCCATCGCCTGGTCCCCACTCCCAGCGGCAGGATCCACCTGGTGGAGCAGGGTGCCGGGCCGCTGGTCCTGCTGGTGCACGGCTTCCCGGAGTCCTGGTACTCGTGGCGTCATCAACTGCCGGTGCTGGCAGCGGCCGGATACCGTGCCGCCGCCATCGACGTTCGCGGCTACGGGCGTTCCTCGAAGCCCAGCGGTGCGGCCGCGTACCGGATGCTCGACTTGGTCGAGGACAACGCCGCCGTGGTGCATGCGCTCGGCGAGCGAACCGCAGTGATCGTCGGGCACGACTGGGGCTCGACCATCGCCGCGAACTCCGCACTGGTCAGGCCCGATGTCTTCCGCGCGGTCGGGATGCTGAGCGTTCCCTACTCCCCGCGCGGCGGGCCGCGGCCCAGCGAGGTCTTCGCGCGGATGGGCGGGGAGGAGGAGTTCTACGTCTCCTACTTCCAGGAGCCGGGCCGGGCCGAGGCCGAGATCGAGCCGGACGTACGCGGCTGGCTCGCCGGTTTCTACGCCGCACTCTCCGCCGACACCATGCCCGCACCCGGCGCCCCCGACCCGCACTTCGTGAGCCGCGGCGGCATGCTGCGTGACCGGTTCCCCGCAGGCCGGCTGCCCGCCTGGCTCAGCGAGTACGACCTCGACGTCTACGCCGGGGAGTTCGAGCGAACCGGTCTGAGCGGTGCGCTGAGCCGCTACCGCAGCATGGACCGGGACTGGGAGGACCTCGCCGACTTCGACGGTGCCCCGATCACCCAACCGTCGCTGTTCCTCGGCGGTGCCCTGGACGCCTCCACCACCTGGCTGGCCGACGCGATCGAC
This sequence comes from Streptomyces sp. NPDC001530, assembly GCF_042894545.1. Lineage (NCBI taxonomy): Bacteria > Bacillati > Actinomycetota > Actinomycetes > Kitasatosporales > Streptomycetaceae > Streptomyces > Streptomyces sp. NPDC001530. Next base: position 4,428 of record NZ_JBIAVS010000011.1, on the reverse strand, counting down.
GCCTACCCCACCACCCTGCCCGGCCTGCGCTCCCTGCACCTTCTCGACGGCTGCGGCCACTGGGCTCAGCAGGAGCGCCCCGAGGAGGTCAACCGGCATCTGACCGAATGGCTCGCCTCCCTGCCGGTCTGAGCGGTGCGGGGAACCGGCTCATCGTTGCTGATCGCCGCAGTGCCAGGTGATCGTCCCGGCCCGGCGCCCGCGGTCGCGTTCCGGCCAGGTATGGTCGCGGGGTGAATACCTACTGGCACGTCGTTCTGCCGCCGCTCTGCGCCTGACCGGGCGCGGACACTGACGGTTTGATCCCCGGCCCCGGCCGCCCCGCTGGGCGGTCAGAGGGTTATGTCGTGCGCCCGTTTCGGATCGAGTCCCAGACGCATTCGACGACGGAAGATCACGACTGTGCCGAACCGCACTTCCCCCTTGGCTCCCGCGCGCCCGGCCGCCGCCGGCCCGCGCCCCTCCCGTACCGGTTTCCTCCGCGGTCCCGCGCCCATCCTCACCTCGGCCGTGCTGTGGGGTACGACCGGGACCGCCAGTTCCCTGGCCCCGGCCGGTGCGCCGGCGGCGGCCGTCGGCTGCGCCGGTCTCACCCTCGGCGGCATCCTGCTGTTCCTCACCTCCCGCGGCGCCCGCTCGTTGCCCGGCGCCTGCACGCGCCCCGAGCGGTGGCTGCTCGTCCTCGGAGCCCTGGCGGTGGCCGGGTATCCGGTCAGCTTCTACCCGGCAGTGGCCCGGACCGGCGTGGCGGTGGCCACCGTGATCGCGTTGGGCAGCGCGCCGGTCTTCGCCGGACTGCTGTCCTGGATCACCGGACGGGCCCGGCCGACCGCACGCTGGATGGGCGCCACCGCGGCCGCCGTGCTGGGCTGCACCCTTCTGGTGCTGGGCCCCGGGCTCACCGGACAGGCCACGCCGATGGACCTGACGGGCGTCGTGCTCGCCGCGTGCGCCGGGCTGTCGTACGCCGCCTACTCGCTGATCGCCGGGAGGCTCATCACACGCGGACACCCTTCCGATGCGGTGATGGGCGTGCTGTTCGGGGCGGCCGGGCTGCTCGTCCTGCCGCTCGTGCTGTGCGTCGACATGCACTGGCTCGCCACCGCCCGCGGCGCGGCGGTGGCCGTGTACCTCGCCCTGTTCACCGTCTACCTCGCCTACCGGCTCTTCGGGCACGGACTGCGCCGCACCCCCGCATCGGTGGCCACGTCGCTGACCCTCGCCGAGCCCGCCGTCGCGGCGGTCCTGGGTGTCACGGTCCTCGATGAGCGCCTTCCGGCCGCCTCCTGGTGCGGGCTGGCCGTCCTCGGTCTGGGCCTGGTCCTCCTGGCCGTCCCCGTCGGAGTCGGCCGCCGGGGCCGTTAGCCACCAGGCACTGTTCCGGTCCGGTCCCAGGGCCCTTCTGGGACCGGACCGGGACGCCGGCGTACTCGACCCTTCCTCGGTCGCGTCCGAAGCGCCCTCCGATCCGCCTCAGAGCGCTCACGACCGCACGGTTCGTGAAGGTCTGCGGGGGCACAGGTGCACGCCCGCTCGTCCGCCCGACGGCGCCCTCGACTGACCGACCGTGCGCGGACGTTGCCCCCTTCTCGGTCCGCGCCCCCGTCGACGTAGCCTGAGTGCTCCGCACCGACTCCCGCAAGGAGCGCCGTGAGCATCACCGACGCCGAGACCGACGTGCCCGCGTGGCGCCTGCTGCTCGGGTACGTACGACCGCATCGATGGGCGCTGTTGGCGGGCGCGCTGCTGGCGCTCGCGACGGGGGCCACCGGTCTGGTGCTGCCGCTGGTGGCGCGGGGTCTCATCGACGACCTGTCGCACGACCGGCCCATCGGGCGGGCGTTGCTCGGCATGGCGGCGCTGGTGGTCACCAACGCGGCGGTGGGGGCGCTGGGTTCGTACGTACTGCGGCGCACCGCCGAGTCGGTGGTGCTCGGGGCGCGGCGCGCCCTGTCGTCGTATCTGCTGCGGCTGCGCATACCGGCCGTGGACCGCAGCGAGCCGGGCGACCTGATGGCCCGGATCACCTCCGACACGACGCTGCTGCGCGAGGTCACGACCGACTCCCTCGTCGGCCTCGGCACCGGCGGCCTCACCCTCGTCGCGACGGTGGTGATGATGGGCCTGGTCGATGTGGTGCTGCTCGGCGTCACCCTGGGGGTAATCCTGTGCGCGGGAACGGTGCTCGGGGTGATCGTGCCGCGCATCAACCGGGCGAGCAAGCAGGCACAGGACGCCGTCGGTGTGATGGGCGCCTCGCTGGAGCGGATCCTCGGCGCGCTGCGCACGGTCAAGGCGTCCGGCGCCGAGCACCGCGAGGAGCAGACCATCCATGCGGCGGCGGAGGAGTCGTGGCGGCAGAGCGTACGGGCTGCCAAGTGGTCGGCGGCCGCGGGCAATACGGCCGGTCTGGCGATGCAGATCGCCTTCATCACGGTGCTCGCGGTGGGCGGCGCCCGGGTCGCGACCGGCGCGATCGACGTGGGCACGCTGGTCGCCTTCCTCCTCTACGTGTTCTATCTGATGTCGCCGATCCAGCAGGTGGTCGGCGCGATCACGCAGTACCAGACCGGTGCCGCCGCGCTCGCCCGGATCCAGGAGGCGCTGCGACTGCCCGCCGAACCGGCCGCCCTGCCCGCGCCGTTGCCGACCCCGGGCGCCGAGCCCGCCGCGCTCGCCTTCGACGACGTGCGCTTCCGGTACGCCGACGATCTGCCGTACGTCCACCACGGTGTGACCTTCGCCGTCCCGGCCCGCGGCATGACGGCTTTCGTCGGTCCTTCCGGCGCGGGCAAGACCACCGTCTTCTCGCTCATCGAGCGGTTCTACGACCCCGAGGCGGGCGTCATCACACTCGACGGCCGTGAGCTGGAGTACTGGGATCTGCCGCAACTCCGTTCCGCCATCGGCTATGTGGAGCAGGACGCCCCCGTGCTGTCGGGCTCCCTGCGCGACAATCTGCTGCTCGGCAATCCGGAGGCCGACGACACCGACCTCGCGCGCGTGCTGAAGACGACCCGTCTCGACGGCCTCGTCGCCCGGCTGCCGCGCGGCCTGGACACGCTGGTCGGCCATCGCGGCACCAAGCTGTCCGGCGGCGAGCGCCAGCGCGTGGCCATCGCCCGCGCCCTGCTGCGCCGCCCCCGGCTGCTGCTCCTCGACGAGGCCACCTCGCAGCTCGACGCCGTCAACGAAGCCGCGCTGCGCGACACCGTCGCCGATGTCTCCCGGACGACCACGGTCCTGGTCGTCGCGCACCGGCTGTCCACCGTCACGATGGCGGACCGCATCGTCGTCATGGACGCGGGCCGCGTCCGCGCCGTGGGCACCCACCGCGAACTGGTGGCCGCGGACCCGCTCTACGCCGAACTGGCCGCCACGCAGTTCCTCGCGACCGCCGGGTGAGCGCCTACAGGTGCCGGTGGAAGAAGTCGACCACGGTGTCCCAGCTCGGGTCGCACGGCCGCGCCCCGGTCCGCTCGCCCTCGCGCGAGGAGACCGTGAGTGCCTCCCGCTTCACGCGCGGGTCGGTCAGGAAGTCGTTCCACGGGCCGTGGTCGGCATGCGGCAGGGTGATCAGCTCGACGTCCGCGCCCGCCTTCGCGAGCGCCTGGTAGAAGAGTTCACCCTGGCGGTACGGGACGATCCGGTCGCCTTTTCCGTGCAGGATCAGGAAGGGCGGGGCGTCTTGGTCGGCGTACGTCAACGGGCTTGCCCGGCGGGCGAGTTCGGGCCGCTCCTGGAGGGGGCCGCCGAGGAGGCGGGACTCCGCGGACTCGGGGTCGTCATGGCCGTACGGGCTGCCGGGGGTGGGGGTCCCCCCGGTCGAACGAAGTTGAGACTGGGGGAGGGTGAACTCCTGGAGTGTGCCGGGGAGCATCTGCTCGTCCATGCTCAGCAGGTCGGTCGGCGGGTAGACGGCCACGGCGGCGCGGATGCCGTCGACGGTGAGCGCGGCCATGGCCGCTGCCCAGCCGCCCGAGGACTCGCCGAGTGCTCCGATGCGGTCGGGGTCGAGGCCGTACGACGGGGCGTTCGTCCTCAGGTGGCGGATCGCCTCCTCGATGTCCCGCAGCTGTCCGGGGAAACGGGTCTGCGCACTGGAGCGGATGGCAAGGCCGGCGACCGCGAAGCCGCGCGGGTTCAGCTGCCGGGCGACCACGTCGGCGTCGTCCCGCCCGGTGTCGGCCAGCCAGCCCGAGCCGCGGCTCCAGATCACCAGCGGCCAGGGCCCCTCACCGTCCGGGAGGTACACGTCGATCAGCCGGCCGTCGAGACCTTCGCCGTACGCGATGTCCTTGAGTTCCTTGGCCATGGAACAGTTCTCCTTCTAAGCTTGATGTTTAACCTCGCACGTCATCCGACCTGCTGAAGCCTCCCGTTTCCGGGCATGCGTGACGCGGCCGTCCTCCACGCTTCGAGATGTCG
>NZ_JBIAVS010000010.1:248092-390289 GCF_042894545.1 Streptomyces sp. NPDC001530 | reverse complement strand
AACGCCCGGTTACATTCCGAACCCGGAAGCTAAGCCTCACAGCGCCGATGGTACTGCAGGGGGGACCCTGTGGGAGAGTAGGACGCCGCCGAACTCCTTTTAAAGCTCCGGCTCTTGGGCATACAGCCCGAGAGCCGGAGCTTTTTGTTTTTCCAGGGGTTTCCCGCTGGCGCTCCACCCCTCCTCACCGCAGCGTGAAGGCTGCGGGTAGGGTCAGGGGGCATCGTTGGCTCGTTTCCCACAGGAGGCCCCCGGGTGGAGGTCCAGGAGACCCGCGTCCAGACGGACCGGGTCCTCACCATCCCGAACATCCTCAGCATGGCGCGTCTTGTCGGCGTACCCATCTTCCTGTGGCTGATCCTCAGGCCGGAGTTCGGCGGTCCCAAGAGCGACGGCTGGGCGCTGCTCGTTCTCATGCTGAGCGGTATCAGCGACTATCTGGACGGGAAGCTCGCCCGGCGTTGGAACCAGATCAGCAGCCTTGGCCGGCTGCTCGACCCCGCGGCCGACCGACTCTACATTCTGTCGACTCTCGTGGGCCTCACTTGGCGCGAGATTCTTCCGCTCTGGTTGACCGCTGTACTTCTGGCGCGCGAGTTGGTTCTGCTGGTGATGGTGGGCATCCTTAGGCGTCACGGCTATCCGCCGCCGCAGGTGAACTTCCTCGGGAAGGCGGCCACCTTCAACCTGATGTATGCCTTCCCGTTGCTCCTGCTCAGTGACGGAAGTGGATGGATCGCGTCACTCGCTGCTATTTTCGGATGGGCGTTCGCCGGATGGGGTACAACGCTCTACTGGTGGGCAGGAGTCCTCTACGTGGTTCAGGTCCGCCGTCTTGTCAGGGCGGACGCCATGGCCGATTGAGCTCGCCGATTGCACGGCTGCAGTGGCTCGATGGCCCGCGGACGAAAAGTGCGGGACAATCTGGACGGGTGAAGTCGGCTAGACCGTCTCTTCAAGGAGGACGCTTCCGACATGAAGGCCGTCGTGATGGCCGGAGGCGAAGGCACACGCCTTCGTCCCATGACCTCAAGCATGCCCAAGCCGCTCCTGCCCGTGGCCAACCGCCCGATCATGGAGCACGTGCTCAGGCTGCTCAAAAGGCATGGGCTCAACGAGACCGTCGTTACTGTCCAGTTCTTGGCATCGCTGGTCAAGAACTACTTCGGTGATGGCGAGGAGCTCGGCATGGAGCTCACTTATGCCAATGAGGAGAAGCCACTCGGTACCGCCGGGAGCGTCAAGAACGCCGAGGAAGCGCTGAAGGACGACACCTTCCTCGTCATCTCCGGTGATGCTCTGACTGACTTCGATCTCACCGACCTCATCAACTTCCACAAGGAAAAGGGCGCGCTCGTCACCGTCTGTCTGACGCGCGTACCGAATCCCTTGGAATTCGGCATCACCATCGTGGACGAAGAGGGCAAGGTCGAGCGCTTCCTGGAGAAGCCGACCTGGGGTCAGGTCTTCTCGGACACGGTGAACACGGGTATCTACGTCATGGAGCCCGAGGTCTTCGACTATGTCGAGGCCGATGTCTCCGTCGACTGGTCCGGTGATGTCTTCCCCCAGCTGATGAAGGAAGGCAAGCCGATCTATGGCTATATCGCCGAGGGCTACTGGGAAGACGTCGGTACGCACGAGAGCTATGTGAAGGCGCAGGCCGACGTCCTGGAGGGCAAGGTCGACGTCGAGCTCGACGGCTTCGAGATCTCTCCGGGCGTATGGGTCGCCGAGGGCGCCGAAGTGCATCCCGACGCCGTACTGCGCGGACCGCTCTACATCGGCGACTACGCCAAGGTCGAGGCGAACGCCGAAATCCGTGAGCACACGGTCGTCGGCTCCAATGTCGTCGTCAAGAGCGGCGCATTCCTGCACAGGGCCGTGGTGCACGACAACGTGTACATCGGCCAGCACAGCAATCTGCGTGGCTGTGTCATCGGGAAGAACACCGACATCATGCGGGCCGCGCGGATTGAGGACGGTGCCGTCATCGGCGACGAATGCCTCGTCGGCGAGGAATCGATCATCCAGGGCAACGTACGCGTCTACCCGTTCAAGACCATCGAGGCCGGCGCCTTCGTCAATACCTCGGTGATCTGGGAGTCGCGGGGCCAGGCGCATCTGTTCGGTGCCCGTGGCGTGACCGGCATCCTGAATGTGGAGATCACCCCGGAGCTGGCCGTACGCCTCGCCGGAGCGTACGCGACGACGCTCAAGAAGGGCTCCACCGTCACCACGGCCCGCGACCACTCCCGAGGCGCTCGCGCGCTGAAGCGGGCGGTCATCTCGGCGCTGCAGGCCAGCGCCATCGACGTACGCGACCTGGAGAACGTACCGCTGCCGGTGGCGCGGCAGCAGACCGCTCGGGGCAGTGCGGGCGGGATCATGATCCGGACGACGCCTGGAGTGCCCGACTCCGTCGACATCATGTTCTTCGACGGACAGGGCGCCGATCTGTCGCAGGGAGGGCAGCGGAAGCTGGACCGGGTGTTCGCGCGGCAGGAGTACCGGCGGGCGTTCCCGGGAGAGATCGGGGATCTGCACTTCCCGGCCAGTGTCTTCGACTCGTACACGGGATCGCTGCTGAGGAATGTCGACACCACCGGTATCGCCGAATCCGGGCTGAAGGTGGTCGTGGACGCCTCGAACGGCAGTGCGGGGCTGGTGCTGCCCAGTCTGTTGGGCAAGCTCGGTGTGGACTCGCTGACGATCAATCCCGGTCTCGACGAGTCCAGGCCGACGGAGACGGCGGACACGAGGCGGGCCGGTCTGGTGCGGCTCGGTGAGATCGTCGCGTCCGCGCGGGCGGCGTTCGGGGTGCGCTTCGACCCTGTCGGCGAGCGGCTCTCGCTCGTCGACGAGAAGGGGCGGATCGTCGAGGACGACCGGGCTCTGCTCGTCCTGCTCGATCTGGTGGCCGCGGAGCGGCGCAGTGGGCGGGTGGCGCTGCCGGTGACCACCACGCGGATCGCCGAGCAGGTGGCGGCGTACCACGGCACGCAGGTGGAGTGGACGACGACCTCTCCCGATGATCTGACGCGGGTCGGTCGCGACGAGTCGACGATCTTCGGCGGCGACGGGCGCGGCGGGTTCATCATTCCCGAGTTCAGCGGCGTGTTCGACGGTGCGGCTGCCTTCGTACGACTCATCGGTCTGGTGGCGCGGACGCAGCTCACGCTCAGCCAGATCGACGCGCGGATTCCGCGGGCGCACGTCCTCAAGCGCGATCTCGCGACTCCCTGGGCCGTCAAGGGACTTGTGATGCGCCGGGTCGTGGAAGAGGCTGGAGATCGGTTCGTGGACACGACCGACGGCGTACGGGTCGTGGAGACCGACGGGCGCTGGGTGATGGTGCTCCCGGATCCCGCCGAGGCGGTCACGCATCTGTGGGCCGAAGGCCCCGACGACGACTCCGCGGAGGCCCTGCTCGACGAGTGGGCGGCGGTCGTGGACAGCGCAGGTCGTTAGCACGCGCGCGTGCCGGACAAGTGCCCCCAAGGGGGCCTGTCCGGCTCGCCGGTGGGGCCATTCGGAGGTAGCGCCCGCGACGTGCGACGATGTGCGGCATGCCGCAGCAGCCCCCCGTTCGGAGCAGCGTTCCGCGCCCCTCGCGCCCGGACGCCTCCATGTCGCTGCTCACCAACGTCATGGACCACAGCCTCGACGACGGATACGCCGAGGCGGCCGCCCGCAGGAAGGCCGAGGACGCCGGTGGCATGCCGAAGACGGTGCGGGCGAAGCTCGGTCTCGCCGCCGGCCTCGTGCTCGCGGCCCTCGTGGTGACCGTGGGAGCGGCGAACGCGCGGATCGCGGCCCCTGTCGTCGCCAAGGAGCGCCAGGAGCTCATCGACCGTATCGAGCGTGAGACCACGGCCGCCGACAAGCTTGAGACCACTGTCGACAAATTGCGCGACGACGTGAGCGCGCGGCAGCGCGAGGCGCTCAAGAAGGACGGGGGCGGCGAGCAGGCCGACCTGGTGAGCATCCTGTCGGGCGCCACCGCGGTGCACGGCCCCGGCGTGAAACTCGTCGTGAACGACGCCAAGGAAGCCGCCACGGGCGGCGAGGGCAATCCGCGGGAGACCTCGGGGTTCTCCGACACCGGACGCGTCCGCGACCGTGACATGCAGCGCGTCGTCAACGGCCTCTGGGAGTCGGGCGCCGAGGCCATCGCGATCAACGGACAGCGGCTGACTGCCCTGTCGGCGATCAGGGCCGCGGGTGACGCGATACTGGTCGACAACAAGCCGCTGGTGCCGCCGTACACGGTGCTCGCGGTGGGGGACGGCAAACGGCTCAGCACCAGGTTCCAGAACAGTGCCGACGGGCTGTATCTGCACGCCCTGCAGGAGAACTTCGGGATCCGGACCAGCATTTCCGTCGAAGACGACGTCCGGTTGTCCGCCGCACCAAGTGTGATCGTACGTACAGCGCAGCCGAGCACAGAGAAGGGCACATCGTGATCGCCGTACTGGGCCTCGTCGTGGGAGTCGTGGCTGGATTGTTGGTCCGGCCCGAGGTTCCGGCGGTCGTCGAGCCTTATCTCCCGATCGCCGTCGTGGCGGCGCTCGACGCCGTGTTCGGAGGCCTGCGCGCGATGCTCGACGGCATCTTCGACGACAAGGTCTTCGTGGTGTCGTTCCTGTCGAACGTGGTCGTTGCCGCGCTGATCGTCTTCCTCGGCGACAAGTTGGGCGTGGGTGCCCAGCTCTCCACGGGTGTCGTGGTCGTGCTCGGCATCCGCATCTTCTCCAACGCCGCGGCGATCCGCCGGCACGTGTTCCGGGCGTGAGGCCGATGAGCAACGAGGGCGAGACCCCCCAGCCTGCCGAGTCCTCCCGGCCTGCCGACTCCTCCCGGTCCGCCGAGTCCCCCCGGCCCGCCGGGGCCCCGGAGAACCGGCTGCGCAAGGAGCTGCCCGAAGAGGTGCCCACCGTGCCTCCCGGAAGTTCGGAGCAGGAGCAGCACGCACAGGACGCAGCGCCGTCGTTGACCGGCCGTCAACGGCTGGTCAAGGGTCTGTGGCCGCCGCGTGTGACGCGAGCGCAACTCATCGTCGCCGTGCTGCTGTTCGGCCTCGGCTTCGGCCTGGCCGTCCAGGTCGCGTCCAACAGCGACAGTGGCAGCGCCCTGCGCGGCGCACGTCAGGAAGATCTCGTACGCATCCTCGATGAACTCGACAACCGTACTCAGCGTCTTGAGGACGAGAAGCAGGGTCTCGAAGATCAGCGCACCGAGCTGGAGAACAGCTCGAACCAGGCCGAGGAGGCTCGCAAACAGACGGTCGAGAAGGAGAAGCAACTCGGCATTCTGGCGGGCACCGTGGCCGCGCAGGGACCCGGCATCACCCTGACGATCAACGACACGAAGGGGACGGTCAAGGCGGACATGCTGCTTGACGCGATCCAGGAGCTGCGCGCGGCCGGCGCGGAGGCGATCCAGGTGAACGGCGTACGCGTCGTCGCCAGTACCTATCTGACGGACTCCGGCAGCGGAGTGAAGGTCGACGGGAACAAGATCACCCAGCCCTACCGTTTCAAGGTCATCGGCAAGCCGCAGGACCTGGAACCGGCGCTCAACATCCCCGGAGGCGTGGTGCAGACGCTGGAGAAGGAGCAGGCCACCGTCACGGTGGATCGCTCGACGAAGATCATTGTGGACGCCTTGCGACCGGCGAAGCGGCCTGACTACGCTCGGTCGTCCCCCCAGTGAGCCGGGGCCGCATGAGGGGCGCCCGGCGAGGGCATGAGGTTGCGGGGGGTCGGCGCACCGAATGGGTGGTGCGTGGTGGAAACTGTTTGGTGGATACGGACGTTGTGAGGATGTCCGGGTCGACCGGTGTGTTCAATCAGGGTTCGTCCTGCCCCACGGGCGGGTCTGTTTCGGTCAAGGGGAATCGCCCGTGAAGTTGTTTGCGAAGTTGTTCGGCAAGAGCGCACGAGAGGGCAGTGGTGACAACGCGACTGCCCGGCACCGTGCACCACGCCATGGAGACATGGAGGGTCAGGGCGGCGACCGCCCGCTGTTCCGGGACCAGGTCGGTGACATTTCCGGTGGTCAGGGCGCGCCGTCTGTTGACCCTGCCCAGTCCGGCCGCATAGGTTTCGGGGATCCGTCAACCTCAAGTACGGGTGGAGGGTTTGCCCCCGATCCGTACGCGTCCCATGCCCCTGGTGGGCAGCCGCGGCAGGAGGATCCATCCATGTCGGCCCTGGTGTGTACGAGGTGCGGTAACCGCAACGCGGAGAACAGCCGCTTCTGCTCCAACTGCGGTGCACCGCTGCGGGGCGGAGCGGAGCGTCCGTCCGAGACGACGTCCACGATCTCCATTTCGGGCCTCGAGGCCTATGACGCCGAGGTGACGGGCCAGACGCCCTCGCCGATGCTCTCCCCGGAGGCGCAGGCGGCCGTCGACGCACTGCCGCTCGGCTCGGCGCTCCTGGTGGTGCGCCGTGGCCCGAACTCGGGCAGCCGCTTCCTCCTGGACGGCGAGCTGACCACGGCCGGGCGTCATCCGCAGAGCGACATCTTCCTGGACGACGTGACAGTGTCGCGCCGCCATGTGGAGTTCCGTCGCGCCGCGGACGGCACGTTCACGGTGGCCGACGTCGGCAGCCTGAACGGCACGTACGTCAACCGTGAGCGGATCGACCAGGTCGCTCTGTCGAACGGTGACGAGGTGCAGATCGGCAAGTACCGGCTGGTGTTCTACGCGAGCCAGCGGGGCATCTGACGCTCCCCCCGGACCCCGTCCGGGGGGACTCCCAGGGAAGGTCCATGCTTCAAACACCGAGCGGCGGTGCCGGCAGCGGTACCGCCGCCACGGACAGTGGGCTGATGAGCATCGGCGTGGTGCTGAACGTGCTGCGCGACGAGTTCCCCGAAGTCACCATCTCCAAGATCAGGTTCCTGGAGTCGGAGGGGCTCGTCGAGCCGCAGCGGACCCCCTCGGGGTATCGCAAGTTCAGCGCGAACGACGTCGAGCGGCTCGGCCACATCCTGCGGATGCAGCGGGACCACTATCTGCCGCTGAAGGTGATCCGCGAGCATCTGGACGCACTGGAGCGCGGTGAGCCGGTGCGCCTGCCGTCCGTGGGGCGTCAGCGCGACTGCGGCGAGGGGGAGCCGCTCGGCGACCTTTTCGGGGAGCCCGAGGCGCCCACAGCGGCCCGCGTGGGTCGTGCCGAGCTGCTGGCCGCCGCCGAGATCGGCGAGCCGGAGCTCGAGGAGTGGGAGTCGTACGGGCTGATCGCGCCGCTGCCGGACGGTGCGTACGACGCCGAGGCGGTGACCGTCGCCGCGCTCGTCGTCGAGCTGGGACGGTTCGGGATCGAGCCGCGCCATCTGCGCGCGATGAAGGCCGCGGCCGACCGCGACGCGGGCCTGGTGGACCAGGTGGTGGCCCCGCTGCGCCGCCACCGCAATCCGCAGACCAGGGCGCACGCGGAGGCCCGTACGAAGGAGCTGGCGGGTCTCACGGTGAAGCTGCACGCGGCGCTGGTGCAGACCGCGCTCGGCGTGCGACTGCCCTGATCCGGGGCGCCCGCCCACGCTGTGGATCGTCCACCCGTTCTCGGCCCGACTACCCAAACGTCCCGGGCACGGCCTAGGGTTGCTGTGTGAACGAGCTCGATGTCGTAGGTGTCCGGGTCGAAATGCCCTCCAACCAACCGATCGTGCTTCTGCGTGAAGTGGGAGGCGACCGCTACCTCCCCATCTGGATCGGACCGGGGGAGGCGACGGCGATCGCCTTCGCCCAGCAGGGCATGGCCCCCGCACGACCGCTGACCCACGACCTGTTCAAGGACGTGCTGGAGGCCGTCGGCCAGGAGCTCACCGAAGTGCGCATCACGGACCTTCGTGAGGGCGTCTTCTACGCGGAGCTGGTGTTCGCCAGCGGGGTCGAGGTGAGTGCGCGTCCGTCCGACGCCATAGCGCTGGCCCTGCGTACCGGGACGCCGATCTACGGCAGCGACGGAGTGCTCGACGACGCCGGCATCGCGATCCCGGACGAGCAGGAGGACGAGGTGGAGAAGTTCCGCGAGTTCCTCGACCAGATCTCGCCCGAGGACTTCGGCACCAACAGCCAGTGACGCACAGGAGCGTCGGAGCACGCTCAGGGCGGCAATTGCCCGCGGCCAGTGTGGTGTGCCGCGGTCCGCGCCGAGAGCATTCGGCTAGCCTTTCCCCGCGGTGGGGCACGGGAAACCACTCTTAGGGTGATTATCACTCGGCGTGCCGAGTGTGGCGATCGTTGACGCACCCCTGGTGACTGCCTACCGTCGAGAGGGCAGGTCAAGGACGGAGGTCGGCGTGAGAAGCAGCGGCGACGGTACGGCTGGGGGTGCCCCCGGACGCGGTCTGGGGGAGAGCGGCCCGTACCCGCTTCACGGCAGCGCGGCCGATCACATTCCGCGGCGGCCGACGGCAGTGCCGGGCGAGCGAGTGCCTGGCGAGGGAGGGGCGGTTTCCGAGGAGATCGGCTACCGCGGTCCCACGGCGTGCGCGGCCGCGGGCATCACGTACCGGCAGCTCGACTACTGGGCGAGAACCGGTCTGGTCGAGCCGAGTGTGCGGCCCGCCTACGGGTCGGGGACGCAGCGCCTCTACAGCTTCCGGGACGTGGTCGTCCTGAAGATCGTCAAGCGGTTCCTCGACACCGGGGTCTCGCTGCAGAACATCCGCACCACTGTCCAGCACCTCAGGGAGCGTGGCTTCCGGGACCTGGAGCGGATGACGCTGATGAGTGACGGCGCGACGGTCTACGAGTGCACGTCCCCCGACGACGTCCACGCGCTGCTCCAGGGTGGCCAGGGGGTCTTCGGGATCGCCGTGGGCGTGGTGTGGCGGGACGTCGAGAGCGCCCTCTCGCAGCTGCACGGAGAGCGCGTGGACACCGGCGAGACGCTCGTCGGACACAACCCCACGGACGAGCTGGCGCGGCGGCGCAACCGCGCGGTCTGAAGCGCGAGGTCTGACGTGATGCCCCGGGGTGCCGGGGCATTGTCAGTGGCGTAGGGCAGCATCGGAGATGTGAGAACCGCGCCCACGATCCTGCATCTCGACATGGATGCCTTCTTCGCCTCGGCGGAGCAGGCAGCCAAGCCGAGCCTGCGCGGGAAGGCCGTCGTCGTGGGCGGGCTCGGACCCCGCGGAGTCGTCGCCACCGCCTCGTACGAGGCACGCGTCTTCGGAGTGCACTCGGCGATGCCCATGGCCCAGGCGCGCCGGCTCGCGCCGAACGCCGCGTATCTCGTGCCGCGCTTCGGGCTCTACCGGGAGGTCAGCGACCAGGTGATGGGGCTGCTGCGGGCCCTGTCGCCGCTGGTGGAGCCGTTGAGCCTGGACGAGGCCTTCGTGGACCTGGAGGCGGGTGGGACGGCCTGGGACGAGTCTTCGGCGCGGCTGGCAGGGGTGAAGCTGCGCGCGGAGATCCGGGCCGTCACGGGCCTTACGGGGTCGGTGGGGCTCGCCGCCTCCAAGATGCTCGCGAAGATCGCCTCGGAGCAGGCCAAGCCCGACGGCCTCGTGCTGATAGAGCCGGGGACCGAGCGCGCTCTGCTGGGGCCGCTGTCGGTGCGGACGCTGCCGGGTGTGGGGCCCGCGACCGGGGACCATCTGCGGCGGGCCGGGATCACCACGGTCGAGGAGCTCGCCGAGGCGGGCGAGGACGAGCTCGTACGGCTGCTGGGGAAGGCCCACGGGCACGCGCTGTACGCGATGGCGCTCGCGCACGACGAGCGGCCCGTGGTGGCCGAGCGGGAGACCAAGTCGGTGTCGGTCGAGGACACGTACGACGTGGACATCCATGACCGGGTGCGGGTCGGTATGGAGGTGCAGCGGCTCGCCGACCGATGCGTGCGGCGGCTGCGCGGGGCCGGGCTGTCGGGGCGGACCATCGTCCTGAAGGTGCGCAGATACGACTTCTCGACGCTGACCCGGTCCGAGACGCTGCGCGGGCCCACGGACGACCCCACGGTCGTACGAGAGGCCGCCGCGCGACTCCTGGAGGCTGTGGACACGACCGGTGGCGTACGACTGCTGGGGGTCGGTGTGTCCGGGCTCGCCGACTACACGCAGGAGGACCTGTTCGCACAGGCGCAGGCACAGGCCGCGGCGGAGCAGCCGGCGGCTCAGGAGCACTCCGCGGACGAGACGTCGGAGGAGTCCGCCGAGGAGCATGTGCCGCCCGCCGAGCGGCGCTGGCCTGCGGGGCACGACGTGCGGCACTCCGAGTACGGGCACGGGTGGGTGCAGGGCAGCGGCCTCGGACGGGTCACCGTGCGGTTCGAGACGCCCTACTCCGAGCCCGGGCGCGTACGGACGTTCCGGATCGATGATCCCGAGCTGGAGCCGGCGGATCCGCTGCCGTTGGTGCCGCGAAGACCCGGGGATGTGCCAGGCGTGTCCGCCGGCGCGTCCGGGAGGGCATAAGCCATTTCGCCGTGACCGCTGAGGCCGGTTCGGCACTGCAAGCCGTCTGTGGCTGGTCGCGCCCACGCGGCGAAGGCGCATGATGGCAGAGCCCCGCGCCCCTGAAGGGACGCGGGGCGGAGCCCAAGGTGTTGCGTCAAGCCTCGTCCGTTCCTGCCAAGTGGCCGAAGTCGCGGTCCGGTGGTGGGGGAGGGGGTCCCACGTCGAGGCCGTAGTGGTGGTAGAGCTGGAGTTCCTGTTCCGGGGAGAGGTGGCGTCCGACGCCGAAGTCGGGGGCGTCCTTGATCAGGGCCCGGTCGAAGGGGATACGCAGGGTGCCCTCGACGAGTTCGCTGGGCTCCAGGGGCACGAAGGCGTCCCTGCTGAACAGGCCAGTGCGTATGGCCGCCCACTCCGGGACCCCGGTCGCGTCGTCGAGGTAGACCTCGTCGATCGTGCCGATCTTGATGCCATTGCGGTCGAACGCCTTGCGGCCGATCAGGTTGCGCGGATCGATGTCGGTCTGCACGGTCCCTCCACTTGGTCGCAACTCATCCGTAAGCACTACAAAAGAGCACATTCAGGAAGGCGGCCACTCGAAGACTCGGGTCTAGTCCTCGCTGGTAGGCTGGCAGGCGGCTGCTGACCCCGTGCGGGAGAGTCCTCCAGACTTCATCGGAGGCGCCGAAGGAGCAAATCCTCCCCGGAATCTCTCAGGCTCACGTACCGCACGGACGAGGTCACTCTGGAAAGCAGGGCGGGTGTCGACGGCTTCCGCTCTCACCGACGGTGAAAACCGGGTCGTCCCTGGACGGGCCGGTGAAACTCTCAGGTTGAGATGACAGAGGGGGAGGCCGTCGGGGTACCCGTGCCGGGGTGCCCCTCGAAGGTCGCGTCAGACCAGGAGGCCTCCGCAATGACCGCCCATCGCATTCCGCTCTCCGAGCTCGAACAGGGAATCCCCTTCGAGCAGCGCCACATCGGGCCCGACTCCGAGGCACGGGCCAAGATGCTCGCGCAGGTCGGTTACGGCTCGCTCGACGAGCTGACGGCCGCCGCGGTGCCGGACGTGATCAAGAACGCCGAGGCGCTGAAGCTGCCGGGCGCGCGCACCGAGGCCGAGGTACTGGCCGAGCTGCGTTCCCTCGCGGACCGCAACCAGGTGCTCGACTCGATGATCGGCCTCGGTTACTACGGCACCTTCACGCCGCCGGTGATCCTGCGCAATGTCATGGAGAACCCGGCCTGGTACACCGCGTACACGCCGTACCAGCCGGAGATCTCGCAGGGCCGCCTCGAGGCGCTGCTGAACTTCCAGACCGTGGTCGCCGAGCTGACCGGGCTGCCGACCTCTGGCGCTTCGCTGCTCGACGAGGGCACCGCCGCCGCCGAGGCCATGGCGCTGTCCCGGCGCATGGGCAAGAACAAGAAGGGCCTCTTCCTGGTCGACGCGGACGCGCTGCCGCAGACCATCGCCGTCATCGAGACCCGCGCCGAGCCGACCGGTGTCGAGGTCGTCGTCGGCGATCTGAGCGAGGGCATCCCGGCCGACATCGCCGCGCGCGAGATCAACGGCGTACTGATCCAGTACCCGGGCGCCTCCGGTGCCGTACGGGACATCAAGCCGCTCATCGAGCAGGCGCACGAGCTGGGCGCGGTCGTCACCGTCGCCGCCGATCTGCTCGCCCTGACCCTGCTCACCTCGCCGGGTGCGCTGGACGCGGACATCGCGGTCGGTACGACGCAGCGCTTCGGTGTGCCGATGGGCTTCGGCGGGCCGCACGCCGGATACATGGCGGTGCGCGAGAAGTTCGCGCGCAGCCTGCCCGGTCGCCTCGTCGGCGTGTCCGTCGACGCGGACGGGCACAAGGCGTACCGCCTCGCCCTGCAGACGCGTGAGCAGCACATCCGCCGCGAGAAGGCGACCAGCAACATCTGTACGGCTCAGGTGCTGCTCGCCGTGATGGCCGGCATGTACGCCGTGTACCACGGTCCCGAGGGCCTGAAGACCATCGCGCGGCGTACGCATCGCTACGCCACGATCCTCGCCGCGGGTCTGACGGCGGGCGGGGTCGAGGTCGTGCACGGCGCGTACTTCGACACGCTGACCGTGCGGGTCCCGGGCCGGGCCGCCGAGGCCGTGGCGGCCGCGCGCGAGGGCGGGGTCAATCTGCACCTCCTCGACGCCGACCACGTGTCGATCTCCTGCGACGAGACCACCACGCGCAAGCAGCTGGGCGCCGTGTGGACCGCTTTCGGTGTCGAGGGCGACGTCGAGGCGCTGGACACGTCGGCTGAGGACACGCTGCCTGCCGCGCTGCTGCGCAGCGACGACTACCTCACGCACCCGGTCTTCCACCAGCACCGCTCCGAGACCGCGATGCTGCGCTACCTGCGCAAGCTGGCCGACCGCGACTACGCGCTCGACCGCGGCATGATCCCGCTGGGCTCCTGCACGATGAAGCTCAACGCGACCACGGAGATGGAGCCGGTCACCTGGCCCGAGTTCGGTCAGCTGCACCCCTTCGCGCCCGCCGAGCAGGCTGAGGGCTACCTCACGCTCATCCGTGAGCTGGAGGAGCGGCTCGCCGAGGTCACCGGGTACGACAACGTGTCGCTGCAGCCCAACGCCGGTTCGCAGGGCGAGCTGGCCGGTCTGCTCGCCGTACGCGGCTACCACCGCGCCAATGGCGACGAGCAGCGCACCGTCTGCCTCATCCCGTCCTCCGCGCACGGCACGAACGCCGCGAGCGCCGTGATGGCCGGCATGAAGGTCGTGGTCGTGAAGACCGCGGACGACGGCGAGATCGACGTCGAGGACCTGCGGGCCAAGATCGAGCAGTACCGCGACGAGCTGGCGGTGCTGATGATCACGTACCCCTCGACGCACGGGGTGTTCGAGGAGCACGTCGCCGACATCTGCGCGCAGGTGCACGAGGCGGGCGGCCAGGTCTATGTCGACGGCGCTAACCTGAACGCGCTGGTGGGCCTCGCCAAGCCGGGCCACTTCGGCGGTGACGTCTCGCACCTCAACCTGCACAAGACGTTCTGCATCCCGCACGGCGGCGGCGGTCCGGGCGTCGGCCCGGTCGGCGTGCGCGCGCACCTGGCGCCGTACCTGCCGAACCACCCGCTGCAGCCTGCCGCCGGTCCCGAGACCGGAGTCGGCCCCATCTCGGCCGCTCCGTGGGGCTCCGCGGGCATCCTGCCGATCTCGTGGGCGTACGTCCGGCTCATGGGCGGCGAGGGCCTCAAGCGCGCCACGCAGGTGGCGGTGCTGTCGGCGAACTACATCGCCAAGCGTCTGGAGCCGCACTACCCGGTGCTCTACACCGGTCCGGGCGGGCTCGTCGCGCACGAGTGCATCATCGACCTGCGCCCGCTGACCAAGGCGACGGGTGTCACCGTCGACGACATCGCCAAGCGTCTGATCGACTACGGCTTCCACGCGCCGACGATGTCGTTCCCGGTGGCCGGCACGCTGATGATCGAGCCGACCGAGTCCGAGGACCTGGGCGAGCTCGACCGGTTCTGCGACGCGATGATCACGATCCGCACGGAGATCGAGAAGGTCGGCTCGGGCGAGTGGGCGGCGGACGACAACCCGCTGCGGAACGCGCCGCACACCGCGGCCGCGCTCGGCGGGGACTGGGAGCACGCGTACACCCGTGAGGAGGCCGTCTTCCCGGCCGGCGTCTCGACCGCGGACAAGTACTGGCCGCCGGTGCGCCGCATCGACCAGGCGTACGGCGACCGGAACCTGGTCTGCTCCTGCCCGCCGCTGGACGCCTACGAGGACTGATCAGCGCTCGGGACGTGAACGCCTACGGGGAGTAATCACCCTCGGACACGCGTCGGGGCCGGTTCGGAGAGTACGTCTCCGGGCCGGCCCCTCGTATGTCTGGGCGGCTTTTCAGGGCCGCCCTGTTGTGTGGCTCAGGCGGCCGTCATCAACGGGCGGTGCGGGTCGATGATCTTGCCGTCCGGCAGGAGCTCACCGGTGTCCTCGAAGAGCAGAACGCCGTTGCACAGCAGGCTCCATCCCTGCTCCGGGTGGTGCGCCACGAGACGGGCGGACTCCCGGTCGGCTGATTCGGCTGACGGACACGGTGGCTGGTGCTGGCACATGGATGGGATCTTTCGCTGGGTTGAGAGGTGAGTGATGGCTGTGGTTTCTGTCCCGCGGCTCGATGTGTTCATGGCCGCCCCCCGTTTGGTGTGTGGTCTGGAACCCAGTGTTGCCCTACGGGCGTCATTCCGCAGGGATTTAGCGGCACCGCTTCTCACAGGTTGATGACGCATCACTCGTGCGGACGGTTCAGTCCAACTGCACTGTCCCTTCGGGTGGTTCGAGGTGGCCGAATGGGGCTAGTCCGGTGGGGCTGAGGTGCGCGTTTCCCTCGTACGAGCGCGCTACGGCCCTGATGAGCGGTCTGCTGTCGCGGGCTCAGACAGCGACGTGCCCCGCGGCCGAATGGGTGGCGGCGGGGCACAGAGGCTGGGCGTGCGCTACGCGGGTGAGCTGAGCAGCGGGGCGGGCGTGACCCGGTGGGTGAGGACCGGCAGCAGTTCGGCGACGCGGTGCGGGCGGTGGGCGGCGATGCCGGGCGGGGCGGGCGCCAACGGGACCAGGAGGTCGGTGGCGGCCGGGTGGCCGGCGGCGCCGTCCGCGGCGCAGTCGCCGTGCAGCCAGAGCGTGAGCATGTAGAGCTCGGGCACGGACAGCAGGCGGGCCTGGTACGACTGCTGCATGCTCTCCGCCTGGCGCATCGCGCGTTCGGTGGCGGTGATGTACGGGCCCTCGAAGAAGCGTGAGAAGGCCCAGCCGTCGGGGGTGAGCATGGTGTCGGCCGCGGCCACCGCGCGGTCGGCGCAGCGGATCAGAAAACGCCACCCGGCGAGCCGGGTGGCGGAGGCGCCCGCGGGAGTGATCCGTTCCAGGACGTGTACGGGCAACGGGAGTTCGGGTGTGACGGGTCCCTGGGCCATACGCAGGGACGGAGTGCGGGCCTCGCGGACAGCGGTGGGGGAACCGAGTGCCGTGAGGACGGTGCGCAGGGCGGGCGCGGGAGCCGGGGGTACGTGCAGCGGCATGGTGGGTCGCCTCTCATTCGACAGGCACGGTGGCGCGAGGGCGGGGGCGGACGACGCTGTCAGCTCTCGGGGTCAGAGGGGCGAGGGGTCAGGATCTGCCGACAGGGTGTGGCCTGCCGTACGTCACCTTGACGACAGGACCAAGACCGCGAGCGCCAACTCTCTGCCTCGTTTGCGGAGTTTATACGACACGTGTTCAGATGATGTTTCGTCTAGCCGTCGTGAATATGAAGAGCAAGGCGGTATTCGGTCGACGAAACGCGAGGTTCATCCCGGTTCTGTGCGGATGCGACGCGATGACCTCGGAATGCTTCGCCGGAGCGGTCGGCCGATTCTCGTCGGCGTTTTTCACGAGATCATGTCGGACGGTAACTTGCGTATTGCACCATGCCCGGTGAATGTGCCCGGGGCCCGAATCCAGCGTAGCGGTCGGCGGGTTCGTGCGGGGCGTTATCGATCGCGTTGCCTGGGCATCATCCCCCGTGACCCGGGACGCCAGGGGCCGGAGCATGGGCCTGCCCATCCGAGGAGGGACACTTCGATGGGGGAGAAGGTCGTGGCAGGGCCGTTCGACCTGTCCGATCGCCAGCGCTACCGCGGCAAGCTCCGGCAGTGTCTGACGGGACTCGAGCGGCTGCTGGAGGAGAAGCGGTTCGATCGTCCGAAGAATCTCATGGGGCTGGAGATCGAGTTGAATCTCGCAGGACCCGACGGCATGCCCCGGATGATGAATGCGCAAGTGCTCGAAAGGATTGCAAGCCGCGATTTTCAAACAGAACTCGCCATGTTCAACCTGGAAGTCAACATAGCCCCCCACCGATTGGGCGGCCGGGTATTCGACCGGCTCGCAGAGGAGTTGCGCACCTCGCTCGCGTACGCCCATCGGAAAGCGAGCGAAGTCGACGCCGGAATCGTGATGATCGGCATTCTGCCGACGCTCGGCCAGGGCGACCTGGTCTCCTCGAACCTGTCGGACGTCGACCGCTACACCCTGCTCAACGACCAGATCGTGGCCGCCCGCGGCGAGGACTTCGCCCTGGACATCGAGGGCGTGGAGCGCCTCGTCTGTACGTCGGGATCCATCGCGCCCGAAGCCGCCTGCACCTCCGTGCAGTTGCACCTCCAGGTCACCCCGGGCCGGTTCGCGGACGTGTGGAACGCGGCGCAGGCGGTGGCCGCCGCGCAGGTCGCGGTGGGTGCCAACTCGCCGTTCCTGTTCGGTCATGAGCTGTGGCGCGAGTCGCGGCCCCCGCTGTTCCAGCAGTCCACCGACACCCGGCCGCCCGAGCTGCAGGCGCAAGGAGTCAGACCGCGCACCTGGTTCGGCGAACGGTGGATCTCGTCGGCGTACGACCTCTTCGAGGAGAACCTGCGCTTCTTCCCGCCCCTGCTGCCCATCTGCGACGACGAGGAGCCGCTGGCCGTCCTCGGCGGCGGAGGCATCCCCAAGCTCGCCGAACTCGTGCTGCACAACGGCACGGTGTACCGGTGGAACCGGCCGGTGTACGGCATCGCCGACGGCGTCCCGCATCTGCGCGTCGAGAACCGGGTGTTGCCCGCGGGCCCCACCGTCACCGACGTCATCGCCAACGCGGCCTTCTACTACGGGCTCGTCCGCGCCCTCGCCGAGGAGGCGCGGCCCGTGTGGACGCGGCTGTCCTTCGAGTCCGCCGCCGCCAACTTCGACGCCGCCTGCCGCCATGGCATCGACGCCCGCCTGGAGTGGCCGCGGCGCGGCCGGTACGGCGGGACCATGCGGGTGGATGCCGTGAACCTGGTCCGCGACGAACTGCTGCCGCTCGCCGCCGCAGGGCTGGACGCGTGGGGGGTCGAGCCCGCCGACCGGGACCTCTACCTGGGCGTGATCGAGGACCGGTGCCGACTGCGCGTCAACGGCGCGACCTGGCAGGCGGCCACCTTCCACCGGGCCATGGAGAAGGGGCTCGGGCGGGATGCCGCGCTGGCAGCGACGACGAGGCGGTACGGCGAGTTGATGCACCTCGGGGAGCCCGTGCACACCTGGCCGGTGGGGCTGCCGGAGCCGGTGCCGTTGGGGTGAACGTGGACCGTTGCGCGTGGGTGCCTAACGGGTTTTCGCCCCCTCCGCCCCTACCCGACCCGTATCTGCCGCCCCCAGAGCCCCGCTTGTCGCGCTTCGCGCGCGTCCTCAAACTCCCCCAAGTTCTCGGCTTCGCTCGAACAGGGGGGACCCCCATGACGGGCTGATCCTCAGCTCTGGCTGCCTGCTTGCACGATGGCCTTGAGGATCACCGAGTGGATCTGGGAAGGGTCGTTGACCTGGTGGCCCGAGCCGCCGGTCGCCTTGGCGATCTGCTCGACCTCCTCCTTGTCGGCGTCCGGGCCCACCGCGATCGCGATCAGCGGCACCGGGCGCTCTGGGTCGGTGAGCTTCTGCAGCTGGGCGACGAGACTGGAGCGCGAGATGCTGCCGGGGTCCTGGTTGACACCGTCGGTGAGGAGGACCAGCGCGTTGAACTTCCCCTTCGCATAGGAGGAGATGGCCGCCCTGTACGCGGCCAACATGGTGTCGTACAGGCCGGTCGCACCGCCGGGCACGGGCTCCAGGGCGCTGAAGGCCGCCGACAGCTTGTCCCGCTGGGTGCTGGTGCCCGTGCCCTCGCGGTCGCCGAGCCGCTCGGTCGGCACGAGCACGCGGTAGTCCTTGTCGCCGTCGAGCTTCGTGGAGAACTTCCACAGTCCGATCTCGTCCTCGGGTGTGAAGGTGGCGAGGGCCTGCAGCAGGGACGCCTTGGTGACGTCCATCCGGGACTGCCCGGTGTCCGGCACCGGCTCGGACATGGAGGAGGAGGCGTCGACGACTGTGGTGATGCGGGCGCTCTGCACCGTGATCGTCCACATGCCGAGGGCTTCCTGGAGTGCCTTCGCCGACGCGGGTTCGGCCGTGGCCTGCGCGTACGGCTGCGGGGAGCTGCCGCCGGCCTCGGTGACCAGCGTGTCCGAGGGGTTCTCGTCGTCCGTGCGGAAGCCGTGCCTCTCCAGGATCCGCTGGGGCTCCGACTCGCCCAGCAGCGTCATGAACCGCAGGGCGGCGCGACTCTGGTCGGTGCTCAGCCGCGGCTCGTCGACCAGCGTGAACGGGTAGTCGAGCTGGGGTGATCCGTCCTTGGGGTAGAAGAGGTCGAGCCCGTCGCCGCTGTCGGCCGCGGAGTTGTGCGTGAACGCCGCCTGTTCGGAGAGGATCAGCGCCTGGTTGCGCTTCGGGTTGCTCTGCTCGGTGCCGGAGGAGTCGCGGGGGAGTGTGTCCAGGACCTGGCTGTCGCTGTCGGATGTGCGCTGCGAGAGGGCCTTCGCCAAGGCGGCCGCCTGGGTGTCGCCGCCCTTGGTCTGCGCTGCGGCGGTGCTGAGCTGCGTCAGCGCGAGTAGACCGGTCGCGCTGCGCGTCGGGTCGGCCGCGCCGAGCTTCAGCCGGTCGCTCGTCATCGTCGCGCCGGCCAACTCGGTCCAGGTGTACGTCTTCTTGGGCCATCCCAAAAACTTCGCGGCCGACGGGACCATCGCGACGCCGACGGGCGAGTACGCGATGTTGCCCGCGTTGGTCACCTCGGTCGCGGCGCTGTCCGCGGTGACGCGCTGCACCCACACGTCGGAGTCCGGTACCCACACCTGGACGTCGGTGTTCTTGCCCGACCGCAGCGCGTCGGTGACCTTGTACGACTCGCGCGCGGTCACGCTGACGTCGAGGCAGCGGCCGTCGGAGGTGATGTTGTGCTTGCGGGCGTGGTCGGCGGTGGCCCTGAGGGCGGGCGCCACGTCCGGCGACGCGGCGACCTTGAGGCGCACGGCGTCGTCCTGGCAGGAGGCACCGAAGGAGAGCAGGCCACCGCGGACCGCGGCCGCCGTGCCCGCCGCGACCGTCAGTACGAGCACCGTCGCGATGGCCACGTTGCGACGGCGCGCGCGGGGACGGGGGTCGGTGGCGCCCGCCCCGTACTCGTCGGGCAAGCTGTGACGTCCCATGACGTGGTGCCCCTCCCTGCTGAGCCTCGAGCCGTGAGACAGCCGTAAGACAGACAAAGGGGAGGTACGCCCCGTACGGCGGCGGTCCCCCAACGGCCTGTCGCGCACGATCTTCGTAACTTCTTTCGAGACCCTAGCGGGGCGAAGATGGGGATGAGGCGGGATTACTCAACTGGAGGCGGGAGTGCAGGTGGAGGCGGGGTCGGTGGCCGATTCTTTTCCGAAGGAGCGGCTGTCACGACGGATTCTGCGGGACGAGACGCTGCTCGTCCTGGGTCTCTCGCTCGGTGCGAGCGGGGTGTCCGCGCTGATCAGCTTTGTCGGATCGGTCACCAAGCCGGGGGGTCTCAAGGACCAGGCGGCCACCCTCAACGCCTCGGCCGCGCCCGGCCGCCCCTGGCTTGATCTCGCCTGGCAGTTGTTCGGCATCGCGTCCGCTCTGGTGCCGGTTCTGCTGGTCGCGCACTTCCTGCTGAGGGAGGGTGAGGGGCTGCGCGTGATCGGTTTCGACCGCACGCGGCCTTGGCCGGACCTCGGGCGCGGGGCGGCGATCGCGGCGGTGATCGGCAGCACGGGCATTGCCTTCTATCTGGCGGCCCGCGGGCTCGGCTTCAACCTCACCGTGGTGCCGGAGGCGCTGCCCGGCGTGTGGTGGAAGTACCCGGTGCTGATCATGTTGGCCGTGCAGAACGCCGTGCTGGAGGAGGTCATCGTCGTCGGGTATCTCCTGCGCCGGCTCGGCCAGTTGGGCTGGACGCCGGGCACCGCCCTGATGGCGAGCTCGGTGCTGCGCGGCTCGTACCACCTCTACCAGGGCATCGGCGGGTTCGTCGGCAACATGGTGATGGGCGTGGTCTTCGTCCTCCTCTACCGGCGTTGGGGGCGGGTCGGGCCGCTCGTGGTCGCGCACTCGCTGCTCGACATCGGGGCGTTCGTGGGGTACGCGCTGCTGGCGGGGAAGGTGGGGTGGCTGCCGACGGCGTGAGCGGTGCGGGCCGGTGCGGTGGGGCGGGGGCAGCTTCTGAAGGGGCGTACGAGATGGTCGTACGCCCCTTCTGTGCTGCTACGCGAGCGGGCTGCTGCGTGACGTACTGCTACCTGAGCAGTGCTGCTGCGCGAGCTGTGCTGCTGCGCGAGCCGTGCAGTTACGCGAGCAGCTCGCCGTCGATGACCGTGACCGCGCGGCCCGTGAGGAGGGTGCGGTCGCCGCGCAGCTCGGTGCGGACAAGGCCGGAGCGCGGGGAGGCCTGTAGGCCGGTGAGGTCGGAGCGGCCGAGGCGCTCGGACCAGTAGGGGGCGAGGGCCGTGTGGGCGCTGCCGGTGACCGGGTCCTCGTCGATGCCGACGTTCGGGAAGAAGCAGCGGGAGACGAAGTCGTAGCCCCGGGAGGGGTCTTCTGCGCGGGCGGTCGCGATGATGCCGCGCTCGGAGTAGCGCGCGAGGGCCTTGTGGTCCGGGGCGAGCCCCAGGACCGTCTTCTCGTCCGCGACTTCGATCACCAGGTCGCCGATGTTCGGACCGGTGTCGAAGGCTGCGCGCGGCTCGGCGCCCAGTGCCTCGGCGACGCCGTCCGGGACCTCGACCGGGGTGAGCGGCGCGGTCGGGAAGTCCAGCGTGATCGAACCGTCCGCGTGGGGTGTGGCGATGAGGACGCCGCTGAGGGTGGCGAACCGTACGGGCCCCTGGTGGGCGCCCGTGGTGTGCAGGACGTGCGCGGTCGCCAGCGTCGCGTGCCCGCACATCGCGACCTCGGTGGCGGGGGTGAACCAGCGCAGCGCCCAGTCGGCCTCGCCGCCCTCGGGGAGGCGGTGGGCGAACGCCGTTTCGGCGTGGTTGACCTCGACGGCCACGTTCTGGAGCCAGGCGTCGTCCGGGAAGGCGTCGAGGAGGAGGACCCCGGCCGGGTTGCCGGCGAAGGGACGGTCGGTGAAGGCATCGACGATTCGAATCCGCATGGCCCGACGCTAGCCGCCGCGCCGAGCCGCTGCACAAGGCCAATTCCGGTGAGCTGGACCGGTTACCGCCTCACTCGACCCGGCTGTCCTTCGTCAGCGGCCGGACCTGGCTCCGACTCGACCTGGCTGTCTTTCGTCAGCGGCCGGACCAGGGTCTCGACGGCGACGGGGCGTCGGGGGTGACCAGGGCGAGCATCGCGTCCCGCACGACGTCGAGCGACCTTGTGCACATCCTGCTCGCCGGCGACTTGCGCAGGTCCTGCTTGCTGGCGAATGGCGCTCGCCCAGTCGTCTACGGCGTGGCCGACGCCTCAGGACGTGTGTCGACTAGAGCGGCGTGATGCTCCTGGCGGTTTCCGACGGTGCCTCCGTTGTCGCTCGTGCGTCGGTGTGGCCCTCCAGCTCGAAATCCACGTCCACGACGCCCTCGACCGCGCGGATCAGGCGGGCGGCGACGGGAACCAGGGACGTGTCCCGGATGCGGCCGACTAGCTTCACGACTCCGTCGTTCACCTCGACCCGTACGAGCGATGCCGGCGTGGGGAAGAGGTAGGCCACGAGTTCGCGCCGGACCTCCTCGGCGATCTCCTCGTCGTTCCGCAGGAACACCTTGAGCAGATCCGCCCTGCTGACGATGCCCTCCAGCATGCCCACCTCGTCGACCACGGGAAGCCGCTTGACCTTGGAGTGCGCCATGGTCCGTGCGGCTTGGGCGAGCGTGGCGTTCGCACGGGTGGTGAGGGCCGGAGACGTCATGAGTTCCCCCGCGGTCACCGCGCCGGCCTTCGCCAGGTCGGACAGCCGCCGCAGCTGCGTGTACCGGTCGGGGCCGCCGTCGTGGAACTCCTCCTTGGCCAGGAGGTCGGCCTCGGAGACGACGCCGACGACGCGGCCCTTGCCCTCGAGGACCGGCAGGGCGCTGACCCTCCAGTCCTGCATCATCCGCACGATCTCCTTGAAGGTGGCCCCGCGGCCGACGGCGGCGACCGTATGGGTCATGACATCGCTGACGATGTGCGGGGTGCCGTGCATGGTGACTCCTTCGTCGCTTCGGCTTGCCCGGACCTGCTCAGACGACGCTGCCGGCACCGTACGGGGCGTACAGGTCCAGAAGCCGGGTCCTGGTGGAACGGAGACGGTGGGCGAGTACGTCGCCGACCCACTGGGCGACGGCCTGACCCAGGGCCTGGTCCTCCTGGCACATCGCACGGACGGTCGCGGCGTCGAACTCGTACGCCCGGACCGGAGTCGTGGTCTCGGCGCCCAGATGCCAGACGTGCGGTGCGAACAGCCAGGACCAGCCGACGAGTTCGTTGTGCCCGAGGGTCTGGATGACCGCCGCGCGACGGCCGGGCACGTGCATGTCGAGATCGATCGTGCCGGTGCGGATGATCCAGAACCGGTCGGCGCGGGCCCCCTCCTTGAAGAGCCGTGTGCCTTGCGGGAAGGACACTTCCCGGGCGGTGCGCATCAGCCGCTGCCAGTGCTCGGCGGGCAGCGCGCGCAGCATGCTGGGCGTGGGGGTGGGAATCATGGCGTGCCTCCCGGTGGGGCGTACGAACTCCAAGGCCAGCGTCTGCCCGCGCCCCACGGGAGACCATGGGCCACCCGGCCCAATGATCAGGCCACTCGGCTCCGTCGCGGAGACCTCCGGCACCCCGTGCCGACGCCCGTCCCGCTGTTCCATGAAGGCGTGAAACGACCCCGGACAGAAGGGGGTGAGCACCGTGGGTCAGCCGCCCACCGCCACGCGTGCACACGAGTCGCTCGGCACGCTCGAGCGGCCCCTGGCGCACTGCTGAGGCGTCGGAACAGGCGGTACTTGACCGAGGAGACCCGTGATGACGGACGATGCGCTGAGCCCAGCCCGGTCCACGCCCTGCTCGCGGACGGCACCACCGTGTGCATCCGTCCTGTGGCACCGGGCGAAAACGAGATGACCGAGCCGCCCGTCACCGTGCACGCGGGCGAGACCATCGCCGAAGCCGCCCGGACGATGGCGCAGCGGCGCGTGGAGCGACTGCCCGTGCAGCGACTGCCCGTGCTGGACGTGTCGGACCGGTTCGTCGGCATCGTCACGCGGCGCGATCTGCTCCAGGTCTTCCTGCGGCCCGACGCGGACATCCGCGCCGGAGTGATCGAGGAGGTGCTGGTGCGCACGCCGTGGCTGGTGCCTCGGACCATCGACGTCTCCGTGGTGGAGGGCGGTCACTTGTCCGGCCCCATGGAGCGCAAGAGCGAGACGGAGATCGCCGTCTCCATGACCCAGCAGATCGACGGCGTGGTCGCTGTGGTCGACGAGACTCACCTACCGGCTCGACGACTCCCGCCTGCGGCCCGACGAGCAGGCGCTGCACGGAGTCGCCGACGACTGGCTGCGCAAGCTGTGAAGGGAGGCGGACAGCCATGCACGGCAGCGTGCTGGTCGCTTACGGAACGACCAACGGATCCACGGCACGGATAGCCGAGGTCATCGCCGACGTCCTTCGCAAGGACGGGCTCACGGTCGAGGCGCGCCCGGCCGGGTCGGTGACGAGCGTGACGTCGTACGACGCCGTGGTGGTCGGAGGCGGACTGTACGCCGGGCGCTGGCAGAAGGACGCCCGCCGCTTCGTCCGCCGCCACCGTGCGGGACTGGGGCGGCGCCCGCTGTGGTTGTTCAGCAGCGGCCCGCTCGACGCCTCGGCCTCCGAGCGGGACATCCCGCCCGTACCCGGTGTGCGGCGGGCCATGACGCGGCTCGACGCCAGGGAACACGTCACCTTCGGCGGCTGCCTCGATGAGGGCGCGAAGGGGCGTGTCGCCCGGATGATCCTCCGCTCCGGGAAGGGCGGGGACTTCCGGGACTTCACGGCGATCGAGGAGTGGGCGGCCCGCATCGCCGGAGACCTCGAAGACCTCGAAGACCTCGGACTTGGAGACCTCGGAGAGGGACGGCAAGGGACGGCGTGACGACCGTCGGGGTCCCGGTGCCGCCGGGACCCCGGTCCCGCGATCACCCTCGTCAAACGCGGCCGACCACGGACTACCGAACTACGAAGACACGACTACGACGGCACAACGGTGACGGGGCACTTGGCATGCCGCAGCAGCTTCTGTACGACGCTGCTCGGCTCGCTGCGGGACCGCCGACCGACCACGACGAGTCCGGCGTGGGCGGAGTCGCGGATCAGGGCCTGGGCCGGGGTGAACAGGACGACGTCTTCGAGCACCTCCACCTCCGGGTATTTCCCGCGCCACGGCCGCAGCACGTCGGAGAGGAGCTGCACCTCGTGGTCCTCCCAGGTGGCGCGGTCCTCCTCCGGTATGCCGAAGGGGAAGTCCGCGGCCCTGGGGGGAAGCGCCCACGCGTGCAGCACATGGAGCCGCGCACCCCGTATCCGTGCGGTGTCGAAGGCGAAGTCGATCGCCGCTTCCGCCGGGTCGTGGGCGTCGACACCGAGCGTGACCCCGTCGTACGCGGTACGGCGGCTCCCCGACGGGGCCCTCTCGGCAACGATCACTTCTTCCATGACAGTCCGCCTTCCTGGCACAAGGGGGAGGCCCTTCCCGCCCACCACCGTGGCGCCCGTGTCCGAGCCTGCGCAGGGGCCGAACGGACCTGGGTGGAGGCATGAGGGCCCGGATTACCGAGCGGCGCCGATACCGGGCCCTCAAGGTGGTACTCGGCGGACAGCGGCACGAATTCGTCGCCCTTCGGGCGGCCCGACGAGAGGAAGTGACGGGCCATGGCCGCACAGGCACCGTCGAACGCGGTAGAAGGCCGCCCCGTGGGCAACCTCGGGCGCAGGATCGCCCTGCGGCGCGAGGAACTCGGCCTGTCGCGAGAGGAAACGGCCACTCGGGCGGGCATGGCTCCCGGCTACCTCCAGTACCTGGAGGAACGCCCCACCGCGGCACCCGGCATCGCCAGCCTCCTCAGACTGGCCGCCGCCCTCGAGACGACCGTGGTGGAGCTCACGGGCGGCGACGCCGATCTGCCGCCCGCGGTGGGACGGGCCGGCCGACACCCGAAGTTCACCGAACTGAGCACGAGGGAGTGCCGTGACCTGCTCTCGACGCACGGTGTGGGAAGAGTGGCGGTGCACACCGCCTCGGGGCCGGTCATCGTCCCCGTGAACTACACCGTCATCGAGGAAGCGATCGTCTTCAGGACCGACCCCCGCGCGACCCCCTCGCAGGCGTCCGGCTCGCAGGTGGCCTTCGAGGTCGACCGCATCGACGGAGCGTTCAGCCAGGGCTGGAGCGTCCTGGTGCGCGGACACGCCCACGCCGTGACAGATCCCGAAGCCCTCCGGCGACTGGAGGAACAGGCGTACAGCACACCTTGGGCGGGCGGACAGCGCGACCTCTGGATCCGCATCGATCCCCTCAGCATCACCGGGCGCCGCATCACCGTGTGACCGGGCCTCGCCCGGCTTCCGTGGTGACGGCGAAGCCCGGCGGCACCGGAGGGATGATCCCCGGCGGCACCCGAGGGATGATCCGCGGCCGCACCGGAAGGAGGTGCCCGGCCGTCCCGTCCGGTGGGCCGGTCGGCCCATCGCCCTCGGGCGGTCCATGAGTCACCCTGGAGGTGTCCCCGTCTCGGCACCACCGGAGGACACCATGCACCACCGCCCCCCGCACCTCGTGAGCGATGTGATGACCCGCAGAGTCGTCGCACTGGGCCGCACGGCGACGTACAAGGACATCGTCAAGGCCATGCGGCAGTGGAATGTCAGCGCCCTGCCGGTCCTGGAAGAGGAGAACCGGGTCATCGGCGTCGTCTCCGAGGCCGACCTGCTGCGCAAGCAGGAGTTCCGTGACGCCGACCCGGACGACCGCTACGCACGGTTGGAGCAGCTGGCCAACCTCGCCAAGGCCGGCACGGTGACCGCCGAGGAGCTGATGACCGCTCCGGCCGTCACCGTCACCGCGAACGCGACCCTTGGGCAGGCCGCCCGGACCATGGCCCGTGCCAAGGTCAAACGGCTGCCCGTCGTCAGCGACGAGGACACGCTGTTGGGCGTCGTCAGCCGCTCCGACCTGCTCAAGGTGTTCCTGCGGGACGACGAGGACATCGCGGAGGAAATCCGCCTGGAGATCGTCGCCCGTCTGTTCCCCGCTCCGCTGGAGCCGATCCGGGTGGAGGTGCGCGACGGTGTCGTAAAGGTCACCGGACGCGTCCGGGACACCACGCTCGTGCCCATCGTCACGCGGCTGGTGCGGGGCGTCGACGGTGTGGTGGACGTGGACTGCGCGCTGCTGGGGCCGCCCCGTCTTCCGAACCTCGACCCCGACCTTCCCGTGGACGACGTCACGCGGCCGCCTTGGGGAGCCGGAAGCATCACGTGACGCGTCCCTGTCCGCCGCCCCCCGAGAGCACGGCCCGCGGTCCGCGAAAGAAGGTGACGACCGATGGCGACAACGCGTCGTACAACGGGGTCGAGGGTGTGGCTGTGGCGGTGGCGGCGCAATCCGATCCGGCGCCGCAGCGACCGTCTGGAAGCCTGGATCGTGCTCGTCACCTGGCTGTTCGTCCTCGTGGCCGGTGTGCTCGCGGGCCTGGCGGCGGCGGGAGCGATGGAGGACGGACTCGCCGGGCGCCGCGCCCACTCGTACCCGGTACGGGCCGTGCTGGCCCAGGACGCGGCCAGGACCCCGCAGCCGGTGCCCGACTACAGCGACGGAAGCGTGTGGGCGAAGGTGCGCTGGACCGGCACCATGGGTGTCACACAGACCGGTCTGGCGAAGGTCGAGCCCGGCCTGAAGGCGGGCGCGCCGGTCACCGTGTGGACGGACCGCGCGGGCGAACTGGTCTCCAAGCCGGCCTCCGAGGCCCAGGCGCAGCTGGAGGCATCGATCGTCGGCGTGCTGGTCGGGCTGAGCGCCGGGGGAGGGGTGCTGGTCTGCGGACGGCTGGCGCGCGGGTGCCTGGACCGGCAGAGAATGGAGGCATGGGACCGGGAGTGGGAGCGCGTCGGTCCCCGGTGGCGGAGGACGATCGGCTGACAGAGCCGGTCGGGGTCTCCCGGGCCGCTCGGCCCCCGTGCGTCCCTGCTCCGGTGCGCAACGCTGCAACTGGCGAAGGAAGTGGCGAGCGAAGGAGGACACGATGACCGGCATGATCGAGCGGCTGCCGTCCTGGCCCGACCTGTTCGGCTGGGCGGAGTCGGGCTTCCCTGGAACGCACGCGATTCCCGGCACGCACGGTATCCGTATCGAGGAGCAGCTCACCGGCGAGACCTACCTGCTGCGGGCCGAACTTCCGGGCATCGACCCGTCCAAGGATGTCGAGATCAGTGTCACGGAAGGCGTTCTGACCCTACGGGCCGAGCGCAGTGAGGAGACCACGAAGAAGCACCACACCGAGTTCCGCTACGGCACCTTCAGCCGCTCCGTGCGGCTGCCGGCCGAGGCCGACGGCGACAAGGCGACGGCGGAGTACAAGGACGGTGTCCTGACCGTCACCGTTCCGCTGTCGGAGACGAAGGCGAGCACCCGGACCATTCCCGTGCGGCACGCCTGAGTGTTGGTGCGGCGGAGCCGCACATGGCGCGGCCGGAGGGCCTCCTCCGGCCGCGCCATGCGTGATGCCGCCGGTCACCCTCCGCGGCCGTCCCTACTGGGACCGCGTTCAGCAGATACGGGGCAGTTGCTCCCCGAGCGGCAAGTCCACGATCCGCCGTACGCCGACCGGCGTGCGGAGCGTCACCCGCCCCTGCGGCCCCTCGGAGGACACCTCGCCGAAGCCCACCGCGTGGCGCCCTTCGGGGACCGAGCGCTTGGTCGTGAGTGCCGCGCCCGCGGCCAGTCATCCCGCGTCGGCTCCCGACAGGTGGCAGTCCACGTCGACCACGCCCTCGACGCCCTGTACCAGGCGGACGGTCAGGGGGATCAGGGCGGTGTCCCGGATCTTCCCGGTGAGCGTGGCGACGCCTTCGGTGACCGTGACCTGGATGGGTTCGATCGGGGCCGGGGAGATGACGTCGACGATGTCGCGCCGGATCTCGTCGGCGATCTCGTCGTCCGGCCGCAGGAACACCTTGAGCAGGTCCGCACGGCTGACGACACCTTCGAGCATGCCCTCGTCATTGACCACCGGAAGCCGTTTGACCTTGCGCTGGGCCATGATGCGGGCGGCCTGGGCGAGGGTGCTGTCGGCGTGCACCGTGACGGCCGGCGCGCTCATCAGTTCCCCGGCGGTCACCGCGCCGGCCTTGGCCAGGTCGGACAGCCGGTGAAGCTGTGTGTACCGGTTCGGATCGTTGTCGCGGAACTCTTCCTTGGGCAGCAGGTCGGCCTCGGAGACGACGCCGATGACACGGCCCTCGCCCTCCAGGACCGGAAGGGCGCTGACCTTCCACTGGTCCATGAGCTTGACGATGTCCTTGAACGAGGCGTCGCGGCCGACGGCGACGACGGTGTGCGTCATCACGTCGCTCACGATGGACGGGTTGCTGGGCACGGTCTCCTCCTCGGGTTGTCAGGTGCGGTCGACGGTGAGGTCGAGGAAGTGGGCGGAGCACGAGAAGCGCGGATCGTGGTTGCGGATGGCCCGCTCGCACAACCGCGTCAGCTCTTCTCTTCGTCGCTCGCGTCGCGTCGGGCGATCGCCGCCTGGGCGGTCCGACGCAGGTCGTCCTCCACGGCGCCCTCGTGCTGTGCGCTGGGCGGTACGAGGCGGACGTCGGTGAGGGTGCCGTCGTCGGTGGATCACGACGGGGGCTCCTTCCCGAAGGCGGCGGCGTAGACGGTGCGCAGGAAGCGCTCGGTGTCGAGCTCGGCCATGCCGTCCCGGTGCAGCAGCGGGATCAGCGCGGGCAGGTCCACCGAGCCGACGGGCCGAAGCAGCCGTTGCCGCCACGCCCGTACGCCGGGCAGATCGCCCCGCATCCGGCGTGGGTGACCGGGCCGAGGCAGTGGGTGCCGTGGGCGACGGTGACGCAGACCGTGCCGCGGCGCTTGCAGGCGGAGCAGACGCTGTGGTTCGGGATGTCCGGCTTGCGGCCCGCCAGACGGCGGCCCGGCGACCGGGCCCATGCAGTACAAGCACCTCATGACAGGGTCGGCGTCGGCACGTCGTGGCAAGGGTCGGCACTGTGATGTCATCGCGAGACGGGAAGGGCCCCATCCGCTTCTCGCGGATCCTGATTGCGCGGTGCGCGGTCGTGGGCCGCTTCTCCGCGTCTGCACGGGTCCTTCCCGCCACTCACAGCACACCACGTCAGCGGGAGAACCACCAGGGCCGATCGGCCCCGGCCTCGATGTAACCGGCCTCGTGAAGCCGTCGGCTCCGCACCCGCAGGCCGACGTGGCCCTCACCGGGAGCGCCAGGCCGGCAGGGGCTCGCCCAGTTCGCCCATCACCGCGTCGGCCATGGCGCGCAGCACGTCGAGCGTGCGCTCGACCTCGGCCTCGGCCATGGCGCGCTCGCTCCTGGCACGTCCTCGCGGGGTCGGTCTGCGGCATCGGCGAGGTGACGCACGATGTCTTCCTCCACGCTCCACGCCACGGCATCCACCTGCGCCGCGACCGGCGCCGACAGACCGCCGCCACCGTGCCGTCGACACCCTCCACGGCGTACACAACGATTCGGCGCGGCAGGCGGTCGAGAGCGCGGGACAGCTCGACCGCCTCACCGAGCCCCAGTCCGTGGGAGCTGGTCTCGCCGGCCCGACCCGGCCACGGGCCCATCACGGCCAGTCGGTGGACGTGACCCGGGTGGGGCGGTTCGGCATGCGCGGCGTCGATGACGACGGCGAACTCCGCGTCCTCCCACAGGCCGAGCAGCCGGGCCGGATCACCGTCGCACGTATCCGGCACCGTGCCAGGCGGCAGGGGACGGTGCACCGACCGCTCCTCAAGGCGTGCGATCACGGCCCGGCCCACGCCGTCATCGTGCGGGGCATGGGCCGAACGTCCCCGATCAGGGCCGAACCGCCCCTCCTGCCGCCCGGCCGGGGGTGCGACGGTGACACTGATCCACAGCTGTATGACGTGGCAGCCCGGCAAAAGGCGGTGGAGACGATGGAATTCCCCCTGGTCGTGGGCGTCGACGGATCGGACTCCAGCCTCACGGCCGTGGACTGGGCCGTGGACGAAGCCGCCCGGCACGGTCTGCCGCTCCGGCTGGTGTACGCCTCCTTGTGGGAGCGCTACGAAGGCGCCACACCGTCGAGCAGCCTGGAACGCCCCTCCGAAAGGGTGATGGCGGAGCACTTCGTCGGCTCCGCGACGGAGCGGGCCCAGCGGCGCAACCCAGAGGTGAAGGTCTCCGCGGACGTACGGCCCGAGGACGCGGTGTCCGCTCTGCTGCGCGAAGGCCACCACGCCTCCGCCCTGGTGACCGGAGCCCGGGGGCGCGGTGAGATCACGGGGCTGCTCCTCGGCTCGGTGAGTCTGGCCGTGGCCGCCCGGGCCCACTGCCCGGTGATCGTGATCCGGGGTGACAAGGCGGGACTGGCCGGGATCCACGAGCGGATCCTGCTCGGCGCCGGGGACCCCGCGACGAGTGGCGAGGCGGTGCGGTTCGCCTTCCGCGAGGCCGAGGCACGCACGTGCGTGCTCGACGCCGTACGTGCCTGGCGCCGCCCCGCGCACGAGAGCACCGACCACCCGCTGCCGGCCGGGGAGCCGGCCGCCGCATACGAGCAGCGGGCGTCCGACCTGCTCGACACCTTGCTCCACGAGGCCACATCGGCGCACCCGAGTGTCCGGGTGCGCCGTGCCACAGTGGAAGGACCGGCCCGCACGGTGCTGCTCAAGCGCTCGGCCGCCGCCGACCTCGTCGTCATCGGTGCGCGGCCCAGGCAGGGAAACCACGGCCTCCAGCTCGGCAGGGTGGGCCACACGCTGCTGCATCATGCGGAGTGCCCGGTCGCGGTCGTGCCACAGCGGGCGTGATGCCTCGATTCGCCGACGGGAGGACTGCTGGTGGGAGGAGCACCGCCGTGACCGGCTGGACCTGGCAGTACGAGGGCTACGACCCCGCCGACGAACGCCTGAGGGAATCCCTGTGCACGCTGGGCAACGGCTACTTCGCGACCCGCGGGGCGCTTCCCGAATGCTCCGCGGACGACGTGCACTACCCGGGCAGCTATGCGGCCGGCTGCTACAACCGGCTCACCTCGGAGGTGGCCGGACGCCAGGTGGAGAACGAGGACATGGTCAACCTCCCGAACTGGCTGCCGCTGCGTTTCCGTCTCGCCGGGCAGCAGTGGCTGACGCCGGACACGGCGACCGTGCTCGACCACCGTCAGGTCCTGCACCTGGCCTCGGGCCTGCTGGAGCGCCGGACACGGTACGGGCTCGGCCAAGGGCGCGCGCTGTCCGTGCGCCAGCAGCGTCTCGTGCACATGGGCGACCCCCATCTGGCCGCCCTGCGCACCGAATTCACTGCCGGGGGTTTCGCCGACCATCTGGAGGCCGAGGCCGCGCTCGACGGAGGTGTCACCAATTCCGGCGTGCCGCGCTACCGCGACCTGGACGGCCGTCATCTGGTCCATGTGCACACCGGCACCGCCGCCCCGGACACGGTGTGGCTGCGCTGCCGCACCCGCACCTCCGACGTCCGGATCGGCCTGGCGGCCCGGCTGACCGCCGATGTGCCCGTCGACACCGATCACACGTCTCCTCGCGCCGTTCAGCAGGTGCGCCCGTTCCTGACTCCCGGCCGGACCGTCATCATCGACAAGACCGTCGCGCTGCACACCTCCCGCGACCCCGCGATCAGCGACCCGCTGCGTGCCGCGATCGACCGGGTGGGCGGGGCACCCGGCTTCGACGAACTGCTGGAGCGCCACCTCACGGCCTGGGACCTGCTCTGGCGCCGGGCCGGCCTCGACGTGTCCGGGGAGGCCGGCCGCGTGCTGCGGCTGCACCTCTTCCACGTGCTGCAGACGCTCTCGCCGCCCACCGCCGACCTCGACGTGGGGGTCCCCGCCCGGGGCCTGCACGGAGAGGCGTACCGCGGGCACGTCTTCTGGGACGAGCTGTTCGTGCTGCCCTACCTCAACCTGCACTTCCCCGAGGTGTCCCGCGCCCTGCTCCGCTACCGTCACCGGCGCCTGGACCGCGCCTGCGCCGCGGCGCGCGCGACCGGCCGGCGAGGGGCGCTGTTCCCGTGGCAGAGCGGCAGCGACGGGCGTGAGGAGACACAGGAACTGCACCTCAACCCGCGCTCCGGGCGCTGGCTGCCCGACCACTCCCGGCTCCAGCGGCACGTCGGCTCGGCCGTCGCGTACAACGTGTGGCAGTACTGCGAGGCCAGCGGCGACGCCGAGTTCCTGCACACCAAGGGCGCCGAGATGCTGCTGCAGATCGCCCGCTTCTGGGCGGACTCGGCGACCTACGACGAGACCCTCGGGCGGCACCGCATCCGCGGCGTGGTCGGCCCCGACGAGTACCACGACGCCTATCCCGACGCGAGCGAGCCCGGTCTCGACGACAACGCGTACACGAACGTCACCGCCGCGTGGGTGCTCGCCCGCACCCTGGAGGTGCTGCGCGCCCTCCCCGAACCCCGGCGGCGCGAACTGGTCGAGCGCACCGGGCTGGACGGCGGCGAACTCGAACAGTGGGAGGACGTGTCCCGCACGCTCCACGTGCCCTTCCACGACGACGTCATCAGCCAGTTCGACGGGTACGGCGACCTCGCCGAACTGGACTGGGACGGCTACCGGGACAGGTACGGCGACATCCGGCGCCTCGACCGGATCCTGGAGGCGGAGGGCGATACCGTCAACCGCTACCAGGCGTCCAAGCAGGCCGACGTGCTGATGCTGGGCTACCTCTTCTCACCGGCTGAACTCCAGGGCACCTTCGACAGATTGGGGCTGCCGCTCGACGACGACCTCTGGCGACGGACCGTCGACTACTACCTGCGGCGCACCAGCCACGGATCCACCCTCAGCGGACTCGTCCACGGCTGGGTGCTGGCCCGAGCCCGGCGCGCCGAGGCGTGGGCGTTCTGCCAGGAGGCCCTGCGGGGCGACATCGCCGATCTGCAGGGTGGCACCACGGGGGAAGGCATCCACCTCGGTGCCATGGCGGGCACACTCGACCTCGTCCAGCGGGGACTGACCGGGCTCGAGACCCGCGACGGAGCACTGTGGCTCGACCCCGTGCCGCTGCCTGAGCTGTCGTCGTACGGGTTCGCCCTCCGCTATCGGGGGCATTGGGGGGTACGGCTGCGGCTGGAGCGTCGGCGGCTGGAGATCGCGGTGCCCTCCTCCGACCGTTCGCCCATCGACATCCGGCTGCCGGACCGCGCGGTGTCCGTCGAGCCGGGGGAGACGTGCCGACTGCCGCTCCCGGACTGAGCGTTCACGCCGGGGCGACGGCGCGCGGGCACCGGGCGTGCAGCGCACCGGCCCACCATGGCTCGGCGTACCGGTCCCGGGGGGCATGGGCCGGACGGTCCCGGTGAGGACCTGACAGCCCATCCCCAAGCAGCGAACGAACGGTTCCCGCAGTTGCACATCGCCGCCGAGCAGGTAGGGAAGCAGCCCGGGCCCGCTCTCTCGCCGAGGCGGAGAACGCCGAGCTCCTGGTCATCGGCAACCAGGGCCTCGGCGGCGTGGGCGGATTCTTCGCGGGGTCCTCGCCATGAGCACCGTGGCCCGCGTCGAGCGGCCGGTCGTCCTGGTACGGGCCGGCGCGGGCGCGCAGGCCGAAACCTGCCGGACAGCCCCGGGAAGCCGTCGGACCGGACTCCGTACCGCGACGTCGCGGTCGCCGTCGACGTCACCGGGGCGTGTGACGCCGTGCTGGGATTCGCCTTCCGCGCCGCCGAGCTGCGCCGGGCGCCGCTGCGGGTCGTGCACGCCTGGCACGTTCCGTACGCGCGGGGCGGGAACTTCTCCCGCCATCCTCGTGAAGGCGGCGGGCGGGGCTGGCCTGCTGGTGGTACGCCGCCGCAGGCGCAGTGGCGCTGTCGGGCCGCACACCGGCCTGGTCGCCCACGCGTTGATCCGCCGCGTGAGCTGCCCCGTCGCGCTGGTCCCGCACGACTGCCGGCACAGCCACGCCCGCAGGCCGTTCGGCACCTGTGCCCGCGACTCGTGAAGGGAGACCATGAGGGGTGAGGAGCCCTGGTCAACGCCCTGAAGGGCCGCATCCGCGACCCGGGTTCGCATGCCGAGGAAGTGATCCGGGATGTACTGGTACCACGACGGAATGACCGGCTGGGGCTGGTTCGCCATGTCGTTGAGCGCGATCGTCTTCTGGGCCCTGCTCGTCGGCGCGGGCATCCTGCTCTTCCGCGCCCTGAACCGCGCACAGAAGGAGCCGCACACGCCTGGTGCGGTGGGCTCGCCCGAGCAGGTCCTCGCGGAGCGGTTCGCGCGCGGGGAGATCGACGAGGACGAGTACCGGCGTCGGCTGGCTGTGCTGAGGGAGGACTCTCCCAAACGCTGACGGCAGATGTCTGCGGGGTTGTCATCGACCTTGGGGTTGCCATGGGGGTTGTCATGCGAACAGTTCCGATATATCGTTGACGCATCGCGACCGATCAGCGATGGAATGGAGTGATTGCGATGCGTTCCCGTGGACAAGACTTCGGATACGAGCACGGACATGGACACCACGGCGGACCCGGTCCTCGTGGTCGGGGCGGCTTCGAGGGGCGGCGCGGGGCTTTCGGGCCCTTCGGACCGGGTGGTCCCGGCGGTCCCGGCTTCGGTGGTGGCCCCGGCTTCGGCCCGGGCCCCTGGGGCGGGCGCGGCGGCCGGGGCGGACCCCGGGGGAGGGCGCGGCGCGGCGACGTACGCGCGTCGATCCTGGCCCTGCTCAAGGACCGGCCCATGCATGGTTACGAGATGATCCAGGAGATCGCCGAGCGCAGCGGCGGGGCGTGGAAGCCCAGCCCGGGTTCGGTCTACCCGACCCTTCAGTTGCTGGAGGACGAGGGCATGATCACCAGCGAGGCCGAGGGCGGCAAGAAGCTGTTCTCGCTCACCGAGTCCGGTCGCAGTGCGGCCGACGAGGGTCCCGAGGCGCCCTGGGAAGAGGCCGGGCGCGGGGTCGACTGGGAGACGCTGCACGAGATCCGGCAGGCCGGCTTCGGCCTCATGGAGGCCTTCGGTCAGGTCTGGAAGACCGGCAGCAAGGACCAGCGCGACAAGGCGGTGGCGGTCATCAACGAAGCCCGCAAAAAGCTGTACCTGATCCTCGCCGACGAGGACTGACGGCGTGCTGTGGTACGTGACGGCGCCCCGCGGATGTGTGTCCGCGGGGCGCCCGTCCGTCTACCCGTGCGTCTGTCGGGAGACCAGCCCGCCCAGCTTGCGCAGCGACTCGTTGAGCGCGGCCGTCGCCGAGTCCTTGAGCTTGCCGGCCATGAGCGAGACGGCGGCGCCGGTGAACTCGCCGTCGATGCGGACCTTCGTCGCCTCGCCGTCGGGGGTGAGCGTGTAGCGCGTGGCGACGTTCACGGCCATCGGCCCCTTGCCGCGGATGGCCAGCACGTGCCCGGGCTCCAGGGCGTCGATGGTCCAGGTGACCTCGGCCGGGAAGCCCATGAGCTTCATGTTCTCCTCGAAGGTGCCGCCCACTTCGAGGGTTTCGGGACCGCCCTTGGGGAAGCTGGTGTGGGTCGCGTTCCACTCGCCGTACGCGGACCAGTCCGTGAGCTGGGCCCAGATCTTCTCGGCGGGCGCCTCGATACGGGCTTCCGCGCTGACTTCGGCCATGCGACCACCTCTTTGTGTCGGGCTACGGTGTCGCGGAACGTAGCGGCAGGGCCTGGAACATTCAATACTGATGAACCGTCAGAATTCGTGGATGAGGCGGCGGGAGGGGCGCGGGAGAGGCCCCTGGAGGGCCCGTCCTCGGGGGCGTACACCCGGTACACGTACTGCCTGCCGTCGATCGCCGGCAGGGCCATCGGCCGGCACCCGCTCTCCAGGGTCCGGTGGACGAGCGCCGGAGCGAAGCGGTTGCGTGCGGGGCGCGAAGGCAAGGCGGCGCGCACCTCAGGGGGAAATCGGCGCGGTGTCATCCGTAAGGAGGAGAACCCGCTCATGGATGCCCTCCCTGTGTGGGACGCGAAAATGCTGCCAGCCGGGGATGCCCCAGCTCGAAGATGCTGATGGGGTAGGGGTTGTGTCATCCCGTATTCCCCAGCAGTCCGCCGCCGAGAGCGGCCCGAACCGTTCGGACATCGAAGCCGGGCTCAGTGCCGAGCTGGCCTCGGTGGTCTCCGGCGCGCGCAGGAGGGCGCTGCGGGACGGGGACCGGCAGATCGACACGGCCCATCTGCTGCACTCGCTGCTGGAGTCCGACCCCGAGGTGCGCGCGGTCTTCGACGGCGGGCCCCAGGTCGCCCGGCTGCTCGGCTACCTCGTGCAGCGCAGCATCGGCTACGGGCTGCGCTGGCAGGGCACCGTGGAGGACTCCGGCGCCGTGCCGGTCGTGACCGAGGCGGGCTGGTCTCCGGTGGCGGCGGGCGCCATGGAGGACGCGTACGAGCGCGCCGTCCTGCGGGGCGACGAGCGGGCCCGCGGTCTCGATCTCCTCACGGCGCTCGTCGCCGACCCCCAGTCGCGGGCCGTCGAGGTCCTCGGGCGGGCGGGAGTCGACGCCCGGGCGCTGCTGGGGCGGCTCGAGAGCGGGTTCGAGGAGTACGCGGGTCGGAGCGACGGGGGCTGCTGACACCGGGGCGGAAAGGGTGCCGAGTCCCAGGAGGGCCGGGCGCCGAGCCAAGGCTGAGCCGGGAGGGCCGGGCGCCAAGCCGGGGTGAGCCGACTTTTGCAGTCCAGCCGTGAGGTCGTCGAGCCGGGTGTTGCAGTCCAGCCGTGAGGCCGTCGAGCCGGGTGTTGACGTCCAGCCGTCAGGTCGTCGGCCCCCGGTGCTGACGTCCAGCCGCTGAGACAGGTGTCATTGGGGGTGACGGTCATGTCGTCGCCTGTCATCATGTGCCGGTGCATACGTCTCAGGGCAGTCAGCGCAACCGTGGAAGGGGCGTCGGCCTGGGCCTCGCGCTCGTGTCGGCGGTCGCCTTCGGCGGATCGGGTGTCGCGGCCAAGCCGCTGATCGAAGCGGGCCTCGACCCGCTCCACGTGGTGTGGCTGCGCGTCACGGGCGCCGCGCTGGTGATGCTGCCCCTGGCCGTACGCCATAGGGCGCTGCTGTGGCGGCGGCCCGCACTGCTCGCAGGGTTCGGACTGCTCGGCGTGGCCGGTGTGCAGGCCTTCTACTTCGCCGCGATCTCCCGTATCCCCGTCGGCGTCGCACTGCTCGTCGAGTACCTGGCGCCCGCGCTCGTGCTCGGCTGGGTGCGCTTCGTGCAGCGTCGGCCCGTGACGCGCGCCGCAGCCCTCGGGGTCGTCCTCGCGGTCGGTGGACTCGCCTGTGTCGTCGAGGTGTGGTCCGGGCTGAGCTTCGACGCCGTCGGACTGCTCCTCGCCCTGGGCGCCGCCTGCTGCCAGGTCGGCTACTTCGTCCTGTCCGACCAGGGCAGCGACGCGGGCGACGAGGCGCCGGACCCGCTCGGCGTGATCGCGTACGGGCTGATCGTCGGCGCCCTCGTGCTGACGGTCGTCGCGCACCCCTGGACCATGGACTGGTCCGTGCTCGGAGGCAGCGCGGACATGAACGGGACGTCCGTGCTCGCCGCACTGCTCATCGGTGTGGATCGTGCTGATCGCGACCGTCCTCGCGTACGCCACCGGGGTGCTCTCCGTGCGCAGGCTCTCCCCGCAGGTCGCGGGAGTCGTGGCCTGTCTCGAAGCGGTGATCGCGACCGTCCTCGCCTGGGTGCTGCTCGGGGAGCACCTCTCGGCACCGCAGATCGTCGGTGGCTCGGTGGTGCTGCTCGGTGCGTTCATCGCGCAGTCGTCGGCGCCCGCGAAGCCCTCGGACGGGCCGGTCGCGAGCGGGGGGAGCGGCTCCGAAAGGGAGTTGTCGGCCCACGGAAGCGCCACCTAGGGTGCTGATCATGCCTTCGACGCTCGTGCTTCCGCCTCCGGCCGCCTGAGGCGGGCCCTCCGGAATCCACGCCCGGCGCCTCCGTCGGGTGGAACGGTGCTGCCCGCAGAAGAAGTCCGAGGACCCTTCCGTACGCCGGTACCTTGCGCTGCGTGCTCATGTGCCTGGTGCTCCGCGCACCGGCGGCGACGTGGTCCCTTCCTGAACTTCTGCGAATCTGCGGAGAGAACACGTGTCGCATGCTGCTTCCGGCCTGCCCATCGGGCGAGGCCTCCTCTATCTGATCGTCGCCGGTGCCGCCTGGGGCACCGCGGGCGCGGCCGCGTCACTGGTCTACCGGGCCAGTGACATGGGGCCGATCGCCCTCTCCTTCTGGCGCTGCGCGGGCGGACTCGTGCTGCTGCTCGCCGTGCGTCTGCGGCGGCGCCGACGGGTCGCGCCCGCCGTCCGTGAACCGCTCGGTCGCAAGGCCCTGCGGATCGGCGTCACGGGCTTCGGGCTGGCCGTTTTCCAGACCGCCTACTTCGCCGCCGTCGAGGCGACCGGCCTCGCGGTGGCGACCGTCGTCACCCTGGGCGCCGGGCCCGTGCTCATCGCGCTCGGTGCGCGGCTGACCATGGGGGAGCGGCTCGGGCGCGGCGGGAGTGCCGCCGTCGCCGGGGCGCTCA
Source organism: Streptomyces sp. NPDC001530 (assembly GCF_042894545.1). Lineage (NCBI taxonomy): Bacteria > Bacillati > Actinomycetota > Actinomycetes > Kitasatosporales > Streptomycetaceae > Streptomyces > Streptomyces sp. NPDC001530. The sequence goes on along the minus strand of NZ_JBIAVS010000010.1, from coordinate 351,246 downwards.
TCGGGCTCGGGGTGCTGGTGCTGGGCAGCGGGGGTGCGACCGTGCGCCCCTTCGGCGTTCTGCTCGCGGTCGTGTCCGCCGCCGGGTACTCCGCCATGACGCTGCTCACCCGGGGGTGGGGACGCGACGGCCGGGCCGACGGGTCCGGCACGACGGTGTGGACGTTCGCCGTCACCACCATCTGCCTCCTGCCGCTCGGGTTGGCCGAGGGGCTGGTCCCGCACGCCGCCCAACCGGCGCACGTCCTGGCCCTGTTGGCGTACATCGCCGCCGTTCCCACGGCGCTGGCCTACGCCCTGTTCTTCGCCGGCGCGGCGGTCGTCCGCTCCGCGACCGTCTCCGTGATCATGCTCCTGGAGCCGGTGAGCGCGGCCGCCCTGGCTGTCGGCCTGCTCGGTGAACGACTGACCGCGGCGACGCTCGCGGGCACCTTGCTGATGCTCGCCTCTGTCGCGGGGCTCGCGGTGGCGGAGACGCGGGGCGCGGGGGCCGACGGGCGGCGCACGGCACCCGAGGAGGAATCGGCGCTCGTCTGACACGCGGGGCGAAGGCTCGCCGGGGCCGGCCTGCGCCCGTCAGCTCACTCAGGTCGAACGGTTTTCGCCCCCTCCGCCCCTACCCTTCCCGTACCTGGGGCTCCGCCCCAGACCCCGCCAGGGGGCTGCGCCCCCTGGACCCCCATCGGCCTTGACGGCCTCGTCCTCAAACGCCGGACGGGCTAAGACTTTCCAGTGCCGGCCCGGGGGAAATCTTTCAGCCCGTCCGGCGTTTGAGGACGAGCGCGGTAGCGCGATACGGGGGTCTGGGGGGCGGAGCCCCAGGTATGGGACGGGTAGGGGCGGAGGGGGCGAAACAAACCCCTCCCGGCAACGTCAGGCGGGCCAGGGGTCAGCGTCACAGGGTCGTCAGATAGTCGGGGAGCTCGATGCCGGGGGCGAGGTCGTCGGCGGGGATCGGGGCGCCGTACCCCTTGGCCAGCGGGAGGACTCCGGTCCAGTGGGGGAGCGCGAGGTCCTCGGGCTCGTCGTTCGGGCCGCCGGTGCGCAGCTTCGCGGAGACCTCGTCGAGGTCAAGGCGGATCACAGCGGTGGCCGCGAGTTCCTTGGCGTTGGCGGGCCGGGAGTCGTACGAGCGTCCGGGGACGACATGGTCGACCAGCGCGTCCAGGGCCTCACGCTTCTCGTCCGGGTCCATCACCTGGTGGGCAACGCCGTGCACCACCACGGAGCGGTAGTTGATCGAGTGGTGGAAGGCCGAGCGGGCCAGGACCAGGCCGTCGACATGGGTCACGGTCAGGCAGACCGGCAGCCCGGGATCGGCCTGACCGGTCATCCGCAGCGGGCGCGAGCCCGTCGAGCCGTGCACATAGAGGCGCTCGCCGACGCGTCCGTACAGCGTGGGCAGGACGACCGGGGCACCGTCGCGGACGAAGCCGAGGTGGCAGACGTATCCCTCGTCGAGTATCGCGTGCACCAGCTCGCGGTCGTACGCGGCGCGGTCCTTGGAGCGGGTGGGGACGGTGCGGTCGGTCGGGGTGTAGGCAGCGGGCTGCGTCGTCCCAGGCTGGGTGCTCGTCTCCGGCATTGCGCTCTCCATTGCACTAGTGCATAATCTGCTTTGTGCTAGGAGAGTATCGGATCGAAGGGCGTCGCGCAGCCGAGATTGCCGCGAGCGTCGAGCGTGCGGTGGGGTCGGGAGACCTTGAGCCGGGTCAACTGCTGCCGCCGATGCGGGAGTTGGCCGAGCGCCTCGGGGTGAATCCGAATACGGTCGCGGCCGCCTATCGCACGCTGCGCGAGCGCGGGGTCATCGAGACCGCGGGTCGCCGGGGCAGCCGGGTGCGCTCCAAGCCGGCCACGACGGGACGCGAGTACATCCGGGTCGAGGTGCCGCACGGGGTGCGGGACGTGGCCGACGGCAACCCCGACCGCGCGCTGCTGCCCGGTCTCGCCGAGGCGTTCGCCGCGGCCGCTGAGCGGTCGGACCGCGAGCCCGTGATGTACGGGGAGGCCGCCGTGGAACCGGAGCTGGAGCGGCTCGCGCGCGCCGACCTCCACGCGGACGGCGTGCCCGACGGGCCCCTGGTCGTCACCTCCGGATCGCTCGACGCCATCGAGCGCGTCCTTGCGGTCCATCTGAAACCGGGAGACGCCGTAGCCGTCGAGGACCCCGGCTGGGGCAGCCTGCTCGACCTCGCCCCGGCGCTCGGGCTGCGCACGGTCGGCGTCGGCGTCGACGACGAGGGCCCGCTTCCCGACGACGTACGTCGTGCCCTGGAGGCCGGAGCGCGGGCCCTGATCGTGACGGACCGGGCGCAGAACCCGACCGGCGCCGCGGTGAGCGCCACGCGCGCGCGTGCCCTGCGTTCCGTGCTCAAGGCGTACCCGGAGACCCTGCTCATCGAGGACGACCACGGACATCGGATCGTCGACCTGCCCCTGCATCCCCTCGCCGGCGTGACGCACAGCTGGGCCTTCGTGCGCTCCGCCGCCAAGGCGTACGGCCCCGACCTGCGGCTCGCCGTCCTCACCGGGGACCCGGTGACCGTCGACCACGTGCACGGCCGGCAGCGGCTCGGGCCGGGCTGGGTGAGCCATCTCCTCCAGCGGGCCGTCGCCCACCTGTGGACGTCCGGCGCGGTGGACGTCGGGGCCGTGGCGGCGGCGTACGGGCGGCGCCGCGCCGCGCTGATCGACGCCCTCAAGGGGCGCGGCATCGAGGCGCACGGGCGCAGCGGGATGAACGTGTGGATCCCCGTCCCGGACGAGACGGGGGCGGTCGCACGGCTGCTGCACTCCGGCTGGGCGGTCGCGCCGGGGGCGCGCTTCCGGATGAGCGCGCCGCCCGCCGTCCGGATCACCGTCTCGACCCTCACCCCGGACGACATCGAGCCGCTCGCGTCCGCCGTCGCGTCCGCCGTCGGCCCGGCCCCCGTACGCCGCTACGTGTGAGTCAGGTGCGCGGCTTGGCCTGGGTGAGTGCCGCGCCCGCGAGGACGATCACCGCGCCGACCGGAGTCGACCAGGTCAGCGACTCGCCGAGGAGCGCGACGCCCGCGGCGGTGGCGATCACCGGGATGAAGTACGTGACCATCTGCGCCGTCGTCGGGCCGACCTCGGCGACGATGCCGTACTGGATGAGCATGGCCAGGCCCGTGCCGAGGGCTCCCAGGGCGATGATCGCGAGCAGCGGGACGACCGGGAAGTGGCTCGGCAGCGCGGTGAACAGCGGGGTGACGAAGGCCAGTTGGGCGGTGGCCAGCAGGAGCTGGGCGCCGGTCATCGACAGGTGCGAGTGCCCGGTGCCGGCCAGCGTGCGGCGGACGTAGATCCAGCCGATCGGGTAGCTCAGCGAGGCCAGCAGGGCCATCGCCGTGCCCGTGGCGTCCAGGCCGTGGAAGCCCTGCCAGACACCGAGGACCGTCAGCACGCCGATGAAGCCGATACCGAGACCCGCGACCCTGAGCCGGGTCGGCCGGTCCTCGGAGAGGGCGACCAGGGACAGGGCCATGCCCCACAGGGGCGAGGTGGCGTTGCAGATGCCCGCGAGCGTGGACGGGATCGTCAGCTCAGAGTAGGCGAAGAGCGAGAACGGCAGCGCGTTCAGCAGGAAGGCCGCGACCGCGAGATGCCCCCAGGTCCGCGCGCCGCGCGGCAGCCGCTCCCGCTTCACCGCCATCGCCGCCGCGAGCACCGCGGTCCCGAACAGCAGCCGCCCGAAGGTGACTTGGAACGGCGCGTAGCCCTCAGTGCCGACCTTGATGAGCAGGAAGCTGAAGCCCCAGATCAGGGAGAGGACGCCGAAGCGCACCCGCCAGTCGAGAGCGGTGCGGCGGCGTGGAGTCGTGGGGGTGGGGGCGAGGGTGCGACGGCTCGTGACGGTGCTCATGGATGTAACGATGAGGCAGAGTGATCTCGTAGCACAAGCGAGATTTTTCGAGCGGTATCTCGTAGCATTACTTACATGTTGAACCTGGAGCGCCTGCGTACCCTCGATGCCCTCGCCCGGCACGGCTCGGTGAGCGGCGCGGCCGAGGGGCTGCACGTCACGACGTCGGCCGTCTCCCAGCAGATGTCCAAGCTGGAGCGCGAGGTGGGGCAGCAGCTGCTCGCCAAGAACGGGCGGGGGGTGCGCCTCACCGACGCCGGGCGGCTGCTCGCCGAGCATGCCGCGCGCATCCTGTCCCAGGTCGAGCTCGCGCAGTCCGACCTGGAGGCGCAGCGCGGTCAGGTGGTGGGTGAGCTGCGGCTCTCGGCGTTCCCGACCGCCGCGCGCGGGCTGTTTCCGGCCGCGCTCGCCGCGCTCCGTGCCGACCATCCAGGGCTGCGGGTGCGTTCCTGCGAGCTGGAGCCGGAGGCCGGCGTGGCCGGGGTGGTGCGCGGCGACCTCGATCTGGCGGTCGTGCTCGACTGGTACAACAAGCCGATGCCGCTGCCCGACGGCCTGGTCAAGGCATCGATCCTCGACGACCCGGCCGATGTGGCGATGCCGGTCGGGCACCGGCTCGCGGACCGCGCGGAGGTGGACCTCGGCGACTTCGCCGACGACGAGTGGATCACCTGGGGCGAGGGCGAGTTCTGCCACGAGTGGCTGATGTTCACGCTGCGCTCCAAGGGCGTCGAACCGCACATCGGCCATCGCGCGGCGGAGACGCACACCCAGCTCGGCCTGGTCGCCGCGGGGCTCGGGGTGTGCGTGGCTCCGCTGCTCGGGCGCCATCCGATGCCCGAGGGAGTCGTCACCGTGCCGGTGCGACAGCGCGTACGGCGCCATGTCTACGTCGTGTGGCGGGCCGACGCCGACCGCCGGCCGTCGATCAGGGCGGCGGTCGCGGCGCTGCGGGCGGCCGGGGAGGACGTTCACTGAGCGGACGGGGCTGCCGCGAGGGCTGAGGCCTGGGGTCTGGCGCCGACTGAGCCCATCGCGGTCGGCTGAGCCATCGCCCTACATCGGCGGCAGCTTGCGGAAGTCCCACGAGGTGATCGCCGTCGGCGTCAGCCGTGCCCATGCGTGGCGGCCGTCGTGCGGCATCTCCTCCAGACCGAAGTTCTTGCGCGCGAACAGGGTCTCCGGGACGTCGAGTTCGGCGCACAGTTCGCCGGTGCGGGGGATCTCGCCCACGAAGTCGGCCGTGCCGGACAGCTCGACGCCCCGCAGTTCGCCGTACTCCTCGCCGGAGTCGATCACCACGGCTATGCGCGGGTCGCGGCGCAGCTCCGCCCAGCGCTTGCTGCGCACCACGGAGTACAGCCACAGCGAGGTCCCGTCCCAGGCGAACCAGAGGGCGCTCACATGCGGGGCACCTTCCTGCGACACCGTCGCCACGCGGCAGGTGCGCTGGGTGGTGAGGAACTCGTCCAGCTCGCCGGGGGTCATCATGATCTTCCGCCCCCGGCGCTGAGTGACGGTCATGCGGTCACCTCTTCTTCCACGTCGACCTTCTTCACACGTCGACAGAGATCCTCTGACATTGCGTCAGAAAAGCATGGGCCGTCTTCCGTCCCCACGCAATGGCCGTTACGCTCGCCCGCTCCGACCTCCGACGACAGGGGGAGCCATGCCGTCGTACGAACAGCTCAGTGAACTCCTCGACCCGGCCGGCACGGTGCTGCTCACCGTGGAGTGCCAGCAGGGCGTCGTGGGCCAGGACAGCGCGCTGCCGGAACTCGCCAAGGAGGCGCGGTCGTCGGGGGCGCTCGCCAATGTGGCCCGGCTGGTGGCCGCCGCGCACGAGAGCGGGGTGCAGGTCATCCACGCGATCGCCGAGCGGCGCCCGGACGGCCGGGGGGCGAGCCGCAACGCCCGGCTGTTCCGCGCGGCCGAGCGGCTGCCCGTACAGCAGCTGACGGGGACCACGGCCGTGCGCGTCGCGCCGCCCATCGAGGTCGCCGAGGAGGACTTCGTCGTACGCCGGCTGCACGGCCTCTCGCCGATCGCGGGCACCGACGTGGACCCGCTGCTGCGCAACCTGGGCTGCCGCACCCTCGTGGTGACCGGTGTCTCGGCCAACGTGGCCATCCCCAATGCCGTGTTCGACGCCGTGAACCGCGGCTACACCGCCGTCGTGCCCGCGGACGCCATCGCGGGGGTGCCCTCCGACTACACCCCCGCGATGATCCGCAACACACTCGCCCTGGTCGCCACCATCACCGCGACCGACGACGTGCTGGCCTGCTTCAAGCGGCCGCGCCGCTGAAGTCCCCAGGGCTCACGCGAGCGTGATCGAGTCGCCGTCCACGGTGATCTTGGCGGCGGCCAGGGCGGTCGTTGCGGGCCCCTTCTTCACGCTGCCGTCGGTGGCGGAGAACTGGCTGCCGTGACAAGGGCAGTTGATCACGCCGTTCGAGATGCCCTTCACCGCACAGCCCTGGTGGGTGCACTTGGACGAGAAGGCCTTGAAGGTCCCCGAGGTCGGCTGGGTGACCACCACGCCCTGGTCGGCGAAGACCTTGCCGCCGCCCTCCGGGATGTCGGTGGTCTTGGCGAGCACCGTGCCGCCGGCGTTCCCGGCATCGGCGTTGTCGCCGCCGCCCGTGCCGCCCCCGTTCACCTCGGTGGATCCGGACGACTTCTTGTCGTCCGACCCGCACGCGGTCAGCGCGACGGCGAGCCCCGCCGCGCCGACCGCCGCCACGACGGTGCGGCGGGCCGGTGCCGGGACGGGGTGAAGCGATTCGCTGGTCATGCTGACTTTCCCTTCAACGAACGTGATGCCGATCTGTACAGGAGTACGGCCTGCCCGTGCGCCCTGTTCAGGGGGTTGGAGACTTCTTGGCCCAATCGACAGCAGGTCGACAGCTGGTCCGGCCCGGTCGACAGCAGGCCGACAGCTGGTCCGGCCCGGTCGACAGCAGGCCGACAGCCGATGCTCCCCCTCGGGATCCGGGCGCGGGCGGCGCCCTCGGGCCGCGTCCGTACGTCGCGACCACCCCAGTAGCCTGGGGCGATGCTCAAGGAAGTCATCGCGACCCGCTACATCACGCCCCTGCGTGAAGGCGGCTCGCTGCCGGGACTCGTCGAGGCCGACGATCTCGGGACGTACGTCATGAAGTTCACCGGCGCGGGGCAAGGGCGCAAGACGCTCGTGGCGGAGGTCGTCTGCGGTGAACTCGCCCGCCGGCTCGGCCTGCGCGTGCCCGGTCTGGTGACCATCGACCTCGACCCGGTCATGGGGCTCGGCGAGCCGGACCAGGAGGTCCAGGAGTTGCTGAAGTCGAGCGGCGGGTTGAACCTCGGGATGGACTTCCTCTCCCGGGCCATCGGCTTCGACTCCCTCGCCTTCGGCGTGAGTCCCGAGGAAGCCGGGCGGATCGTCTGGTTCGACGCGCTGGTCAACAACGTCGACCGCTCCTGGCGCAACCCCAACATGCTCGTCTGGCACGGCGACCTGTGGCTCATCGACCACGGCGCCACCATGATCTGGCACCACCACTGGCCCGGCGCCCGGGCCTCCGCCGCCAAGCCGTACGACGTCTCCGACCACGCGCTCGCGCCCTTCGGGCCGGACATCGCCTCGGCCGCCGCCGAGCTCGCACCGCTGATCACCGAGGAGCTGCTCGCCGAGGTGACCGCCGAGATCCCCGAGCAGTGGCTCGCGGACGAACCCGGCTTCGACTCGCCGGACGCACTCCGGCGCGCCTACGCGGAGCCGCTCCTGGCGCGCGCCGCAGTCATCCACGAACGCATCCAGGGCATCGAGGGGGACAAGTGAGCGAGCGGGACGTCTTCGAGTACGCGCTGCTGCGCGTCGTGCCGCGCGTCGAACGCGGGGAGTGCTTCAACGCGGGCGTGCTGGTCTACTGCCGCGCCAAGTCCTTCGTCGCGGCGCGCACACATCTGGACGAGACCAAGCTGCGGGCGCTGGACCCGGACGCGGACGTGGCGGGCGTCCGGGCCGCGCTGCGTGCCGTCGAAGGGGTCTGCACCGGAGGAGAAGCGGCAGGTCAGGCCGCACGCGACGACGCCGGACGGCGCTTTCGCTGGCTGATCGCGCCGCGCTCGACGGTCGTCCAGCCGGGGCCCGTGCACACCGGGCTCACCGCCGATCCGGCGGCCGAGGCGGAGCGGTTGCTCGATCTGCTGGTGAGGTAATGGATCACATGAGCGCGGTGTGCCGTTGACACCGAGTGCCAGGGCTTCTAGCGTCACGTCTGCTGAAGGTACTAAGCGGTCGCTCACCTGGCGGGCGTACCGTGGGAGCCGCAGACTTTCCGAAGGCGTTCCAGGCTTTCCAAGGGCGAGGAGAACCAGCAATGTCCACCACTGAGCAGCGCGTCGCCGTAGTCACCGGTGCCGCGCGCGGCATCGGCGCCGCGACCGCCGTACGACTGGCCGCGGAGGGCCGCGCCGTCGCGGTGATCGACCTCGACGAGGCCGCGTGCAAGGACACCGTCGAGAAGATCACCGCCGCCGGCGGCAAGGCCATCGCGGTCGGCTGCGACGTCTCCGACGAGGCCCAGGTCGAGGCCGCCGTCGCGCGCATCGCCGAGGAGCTCGGTGCGCCGACGATCCTGGTGAACAACGCGGGCGTGCTCCGCGACAACCTGCTGTTCAAGATGAGCGCGTCCGACTGGGACACGGTCATGAACGTGCACCTGCGCGGCGCCTTCCTGATGGCCAAGGCCTGCCAGAAGCACATGGTGGACGCCAAGTTCGGCCGGATCGTCAACCTGTCCTCGTCCTCCGCGCTCGGCAACCGCGGCCAGGCCAACTACTCCGCCGCCAAGGCCGGTCTGCAGGGCCTCACCAAGACCCTCGCCATCGAGCTCGGCAAGTTCGGCGTCACCGCGAACGCCGTCGCGCCCGGCTTCATCGTCACCGACATGACCGCCGCCACCGCCGCCCGCGTCGGCATGGGCTTCGAGGAATTCCAGGCGGCCGCCGCCACCCAGATCCCGGTCCAGCGCGTCGGCAACCCCGACGACATCGCCAACGCCATCGCCTTCTTCACCGGCGAGGCCGCCGGATTCGTCTCCGGCCAGGTGCTGTACGTGGCCGGCGGGCCGCTCAACTAAGCCGGGAGAAAAGACACCATGACTGCACTTCCCGAACTCTCCGGCAAGGTCGCCCTCATCACGGGCGCCAGCCGCGGCATCGGCTACGGCGTCGCGGAGGCCCTCATCGCCCGCGGCGACCGGGTCTGCATCACCGGCCGCAACGAGGACGCCCTCAAGGAGGCCGTCGAGGCGCTCGGCTCCGACCGGGTCATCGGCGTCGCCGGCAAGGCTCACGACGAGGCCCACCAGGCCATCGCCGTCGAGCGCACCATGGAGGCCTTCGGCCGCGTCGACTTCCTGGTCAACAACGCCGGTACGAACCCGGTGTTCGGGCCGATCGCCGAGCTGGACCTCAACGTGGCGCGCAAGGTCTTCGAGACCAACGTCGTCTCGGCGCTCGGCTTCGCCCAGCAGACCTGGAAGGCCTGGCAGAGCGAGAACGGCGGCGCGATCGTCAACATCGCCTCCGTCGCCGGCCTCGCCCCCTCGCCGTTCATCGGCGCGTACGGCATCAGCAAGGCCGCCATGATCAACCTGACCGTGCAGCTGGCGCACGAGTTCGCCCCCAAGGTGCGGGTCAACGCCATCGCGCCCGCCGTGGTGAAGACCAAGTTCGCCGCGGCCCTGTACGAGGGGCGCGAGGCGGAGGCGGCCGCGGCCTACCCGCTCGGCCGGCTCGGCGTGCCCTCCGACATCGGGGGCGCCGCGGCCTTCCTCACCTCGGAGCAGTCGGACTGGGTCACCGGCCAGACGCTCGTGGTCGACGGCGGCATCTTCCTGAACGCCGGAGTCGCCTGACCCGCGCATTGTGGGGAGTTGACAAAAACTACGACGGCGTCGATCGAGAGGCGCGTTCGACGAAGGCTTCGTCCACGGGCTCACAGAAGCCTGACAACGTAGTCACATCGGTGCTGATCAAGTGCCCTGCCGGGGAGACGGTTCCACCGGCAGGGCACTGCGGTATGGTCTGCCGACCCTTGGTACGGCAGATCGAGGAGCGTGCGCGTGTTCAACCGGAACCGATGTCTGCGGCAGCTGGCGGCGGTCACGTCCATATCCCTGGTGGCAGGGTGTGGCGTCCTCTCCTCGGGATCGTCCGGCGACAAAGGACCGATCGTCGTGGGCACCACCAGTGCTCCGAGCACGCTGGACCCGGCCGCCTCCTGGGACGGCTCCTGGGAGCTGTTCCGCAACATCTACCAGACGCTGCTCAGCTACCCCAGCGGCGCGGTCACGCCCCAGCCCGACGCCGCCAAGAGCTGCGAGTTCACGGACGGATCCAATCGCACGTACCGCTGCGAACTCCGCCCGAACATGAAGTTCTCCGACGGGGACACGCTCGACGCCCGGGCCGTCAAGTACTCCATCGACCGGATCAGGAAGATCGGCGTCCAGGGCGGTCCCTCGGGGCTGCTCGGCAGCCTCGACCGGGTCCAGGCGCTGGGCGACCGCGAGATCGTCTTCCACCTCAACAAGCCGGACGCCACCTTCCCGTTCGTCCTGGCCACCCCCGCCATGTCGATCGTCGACCCCGACGACTACCCCGCCGACGCCCTCCGCAAGGACGGCAAAGTCTTCGGATCCGGGCCTTACAGCCTCCAGTCCTACGAGGAGGGCAAGAAGGCCGAACTCGTCAGGAACGACCACTACGACGGGTTCGCCGCGCGCAAGAACGACGCGGTCACCATCCGATACTTCCAGGACTCGGCCCAGATGGTCGGCGCCCTCCGGGACAAGAAGATCGACGTCACCTACCGCGGTCTCGCCGCCTCGGATATCGTCGAACTCCAGGAACGCGACTCCCAGAAGGGCATCCAGCTCGTCGAGGGAGCGGGCACCGAGATCAGCTACCTGGTGTTCAACCCGAAGGACCCGTGGGCCAAGAAGCCCGCGGTCCGCAAGGCGATCGCCCAGGTTGTCGACCGGCCCGCCATCGCGCACAAGGTCTACAAGGACACCGTCGACCCGCTGTACTCCATGGTCCCCGCGGGGCTGATCGGGCACACCACGGGCTTCTTCGACGACTACGGGAACCCCAGTGCGTCCAAGGCCCGCAAGATCCTCCTGGAGGCGGGCATCACCGGTCGTGTCCCGCTCACCCTCTGGTACACGACCGACCGCTACGGCTCCCAGACCGCCCCGGAGTTCCAGGAGCTCAAGAGCCAGCTCGAAGGTTCCGGCCTGTTCAGCGTCACGCTCAAGAGCCGCCCCTGGAAGACGTACGAAGCCGGCTACCGCAAGGGTGAGTACCCGGTGTTCGGGCGCGGCTGGTTCCCCGACTTCCCGGACGCCGAGAACTTCATCGCGCCCTTCGTGGGCGATCAGAACGCGCTCGGTACGCCCTATCCGGCTCCGCGGATCACCGACAACCTGCTGCCGGAGTCGCGCCGTCAGAGCGACCGCAGCGCCGTGGTCAAGGAGTTCGAGGAGGCCCAGCAGATCCTCGTCGACGACGCCCGGCTGCTGCCGCTGTGGCAGGGCAAGCAGTACGTGGCCGCGAGCGAGGACATCTCGGGCGGCGAGCGGGCCCTGGATCCGTCGACGATCATGACGATGTGGGAACTGCACCGCAAGACCAGCTGGTAGCGCACCCCTGGACCTGCTGGTCCTGCGGGGCAGGACCAGCAGGTGAGCGGGGGCCGGAGCGATTGTCAGTGGGCGACGGTAGGTTCTGTGGTCTGGAAGTGACCGCACATCGGAGGAACTTGACGTGACCGATATCGCCATGCTGCCCGAGTCCTGGCGCGGCGTCCTGGGCGAGGAGCTGCAGCAGCCCTACTTCAAGGAACTCACCGAGTTCGTCGAGGAGGAGCGCGCGAAGGGTCCCGTCTACCCTCCGCGGGAGGAGGTCTTCGCCGCGCTCGACGCGACGCCGTACGAGCGGGTGAAGGTCCTGATCCTCGGCCAGGACCCGTATCACGGCGAGGGCCAGGGGCATGGCCTGTGCTTCTCGGTCCGCCCGGGCGTGAAGACCCCGCCTTCGCTCCGCAACATCTACAAGGAGATGAAGGAGGAGCTGGGCACCCCGATCCCGGACAACGGCTATCTGATGCCGTGGGCCGAGCAGGGCGTGCTGCTGCTCAACGCGGTGCTGACCGTGCGCTCCGGTGAGGCCAACTCGCACAAGGGCAAGGGCTGGGAGAAGTTCACGGACGCGGTGATCCGCGCCGTGGCCGAGCGGCCCGACCCGGCGGTCTTCGTGCTCTGGGGCAACTACGCGCAGAAGAAGCTCCCGCTGATCGACGAGGAGCGGCACGTGGTGGTGAAGGGGGCGCACCCCTCGCCGCTGTCCGCGAAGAAGTTCTTCGGCTCCCGTCCGTTCACGCAGATCAACGAGGCGGTGGCCCGCCAGGGCCACGAGCCGATCGACTGGCGGATCCCGGACCTCGGCTGACACACGAGCCGCTGGGCCCGTCCGTCACCGGCCTGGCCCAGCGGCGTACGGGGGCGCCTGAGCGTGATTGTCAGTGCCTGCCATTAGCGTCGTGAGGGACAGCGACGAGCCTGGAGGACGCGGTGGCGGAGCAACAGGAGCAGGCGGCGCCGGACGCCATGATGACCCGGATCGGGCAGGTCGTCATGCTGCACCACGGCGGTGACCGCGAGGAGGCTCGGGGGCGCTTCCTGGACCTGTGGGCGGAGATCGGCGAGGACGGCGACCCCCTGCACCGCTGCACACTGGCGCACTACATGGCCGACACCCAGGACGACCCTTCGGACGAACTCGCCTGGGACCTACGGGCGTTGTCGGCGGCCGAGGAGCTCAGCGACGGGCGGGTCGCCGAGCACCACCAGTCGCTCGCGGTGCGCGCGTTCTACCCGTCGTTGCATCTGAACCTCGCCGCCGACTATGTGAAGCTCGGCCGCTCCGAGGCCGCTCGAAGCCATCTGCGCCGGGCCCGCGGCGCGGTCGGCGCCCTCGGGGACGACAGCTACGGGGACGGCGTCCGGGCGGCGATCGGCCGCCTGGAGCTGCGGCTCGACGGCGACGGCACCTCCGGGGAGGGCAGCGGGCCCGGCCACCTCGGCGGGCCCGGAGGGGAGACGCTGGGGCCGCCGAGACAGCGGCCTTAGCCAGAGCGCTGCTCGGGGGGCGTGGCGCAGGGCGTGTACGGGATCGCCCTGCTGGTGGGGTCGAGGCCGAGGGCGTGTATCGGATTGCCTCGCGGCTTGGGGGAGAGGTCGAGAGCGTGTTACCCGATCGGCCCGCTGCTTGGGATCGAAGTCGAGAGCGTGTACCGGATCGCCTCGCGGCTCGGGGCGAGGTCGCGAGCGCCTATCGGATTGCGTCGCGGCTGAGGATCGAGCTCGAGGGCGTGTATCCGAGCGGCCCGCGGTTCGGGATCGCGGTCAAGAGCGCCTGCCGGATCTACTGGATCTACCGGATCGCCCCGCGACTCGGTCACCGTGTCGTCAATGCCCGTACGTCCCCTTGCAGATGACCGTCTCCGGGCTGTCCGCCCGCCAGCCCCCGTACTTCCTGCCGAGGGCACACACGTCCGAGTTCTGCGGCAGCTCGGTGGAGACGGGCGGGACGGCGACGCGGGGCTCGGATCGCCGTGGCTCGGGATGCGGGGCGGGGTGGGGGCGGTGCGGAGAGGGCACCGATGCCGCGGCGGGTGGTGGGGGAGCCGCCCGGTGCGGTGTCGCCGCGCGGGGTGAGGGCTTTCGGGACGGCCCGATGAGCTCCAGCGCCTCCCGCGCCGGTGCCTGCACGACCTGCGGCTCGGCCCTGCCGTCCGGATGGGGCGCGGCAGGGCGGGCCGGCGTCGGCTGCGGGCCGGGGGCGGGGGATCGCTGGACGGTCACACAGCCGGAGAGGGCCGTGACAGCCACGGTGACCAGGAGCGTTGCGGTCGTCTTCGTTCGATGCACCCGCTCAACTCTGCTGTGTCCGGCCTGCTTTGGGGAGTAGACAAGCGCAGGTTGCCCCACATGGGTGATCCTTCCGCCCCTCCGGTGGGTTCCGCCATCGGCAAGGTGACCCGGCGTCACGCCAGCATCCCCCTCAGCAATTCCCGGAAGCCGTCCCGCAGTTCGCCGGCGTCCGGCACCGAGTCGTGGAACGAGCCCACCACGCACGAGAACATCATCCCGTCGCACCACGCGACCAGCGACAGCACATGCCGGGCGGGATCGCGCGACCCCGCCGCCGTGACGAGCGCCTTCAGTGGATCCCGGAAGCGCTGCCCCGCCGCGTCGAAGAACTCCCGCAGCTCGGGCCGCCGCGTGGCCTCCAGGGCGAGCTCGTAGCGGGCGACGAGCAGCTCGCGATGGCGTGTCAGATAGCGGTGCAGGGCGAGCGCGAGGCCGTCGGCGAGTGCGTCGAGCCCGCCCCGCGGATCGGGCATCTCGTCGGGCGTCAGCACCTGCGCCTCGCGCTCCGCGAGCCTGCGTACGGCGGCCTCCAGCAGGGCGAGCCGCGTGCGCGCCTGGTTCGAGGTCGAGCCCTGGGGGAGCCCCGCGGCCTCGTCGACCGCGCGGTGGGTGAGACCGCGCATACCGCGCTCGGCGAGCAAGCCGAGCGCGGTGTCGGCGATGAGTTCGGCGCGGGAGGCACCGGTGCTGCGTACGGACATGGGGTCAACGTACCCGGCTGACTACATCTGTAGTACGGTCGAAATGGCGGACACTACAGGTGTAGTAACCAGAGGAGTGGCCGAGGCGGAGCCTGTCACCGCACGTCACCGCACGTCACCGCACGTCACCGCACGTCACCGCACGCCCGCAGCGACCCTCAGGGACGAGGAGAAGCCATGGCACGACACGCACCGGCACAGGCGCAGACACGGCCCTCGGCACCGCGCGCCGTCGTCGTGGGCGGCGGCATCGGCGGACTCACCGCGGCGGTGGCGCTGCACCAACGCGGCTGGCGCGTCACCGTCCTGGAACGCTCCTCCTCACTCGCCCCGGTCGGCGCCGGAATCTCCCTCGCCCCCAACGCCCTGCGCGCCCTCGACGTGATCGGAGCGGGCGACGAGATCCGGGAGCTCGCCGCCTGGCAGGGCGACGGCGGGATGCGCACTCCGGGCGGCCGGTGGGTGGCCCGCACCAGCGCCGCCGCCCTCGCAGCACGCTTCGGCGGCCCGCTCGTGGTCCTGCACCGCGCCGCGCTCATCGACCGGCTGGCCGCCCGGCTCCCCGAGGGCACCGTGCGCACGGCGGCCGCCGCGACCCTGGTCGACCCCGGCACCGGCACGCGGCCCGCCCTGGTCCGCACGCCGGACGGCGACTTGGAGGCCGAGCTGGTCGTCGGCGCCGACGGCATCAACTCCGCCGTACGGCAGGCGCTCTTCCCGCGGCACCCCGGGCCCGTCTACTCCGGTTTCACCACGTGGCGGATGGTGATCCCGGCGCCGGAGCCGGCCTTCGCCGCGCACGAGACCTGGGGCAGGGGCCGGATCTGGGGAACGCAGCCGCTCAAGGACGGCAGGATCTACGCGTACGGCGCCGCCCTCGCCCCCGCCGGGGAGCGAGCCCCCGACGACGAGAAGCGCGAGCTCCTGCGCCGGTTCGGCGACTGGCACGACCCGATCCCGGCGCTGATCGACGCGGCCGGCCCCACGGACGTACTGCGCCACGACGTCCACCACATCGCGGAGCCCCTGCCCGCCTTCCACCGCGGACGGGCCGTCCTGCTCGGCGACGCCGCGCACGCCATGCCGCCGACCCTCGGCCAGGGCGGCAACCAGGCCATCGAGGACGCGATCGTGCTGGCCCACCACGCGCGCCCGGAGGGGGCTGACCTGGCGGCTTACACGGCTGACCGCAAGCCCCGTACGACCGCCATCGCCCGAAAGGCCGTCCAGGTGGCGCGGCTCAACATGATGAGCAACCGTGTCGGCATCGCGGTACGCGACACCGTGATCGCCGCGCTGTCCAAGGCCGGGCCCGCGCTCTTCCTGCGCAGTTTCGACGGCATCGCCGACTGGCGGCCGCCCGGGCAGCCGTATGCTTCCCCCGAGGTCAGGAACCCGCAACGCACCCTTTGAGGAGACCCTTGTGCTGTGTCTTCCCGGGGGACAACCCCCGGACCCCCGGCAGAAAAGCAGGTCGGCCTCGGTCACCGGAGCATCATCGAGAGGCGGGCTGTTGTGAAGGTCGGCTGCATCGGACTCGGCGACATCGCGCAGAAGGCCTATCTGCCGGTGCTCGGCGTCCAGCCGGGGGTCGAACTGCATCTGCAGACCCGCTCGCCCACGACGCTCGCCCAGGTCGCCGACAGCCTCCACCTCCCCGAGGGGCAGCGGCACACCGACCTGACCGAGCTGCTGGCGCAGAATCTCGACGCGGCGTTCGTGCACGCGGCCACCGTCGCGCACCCCGAGATCGTCACGCGCCTGCTGGAGGCGGGCGTACCGACGTACGTCGACAAGCCGCTCGCGTACGAACTCGCCGACTCGGAGCGGCTCGTGCGGCTGGCGGAGGAGCGGAACGTCGGTCTCGCCGTCGGTTTCAACCGGCGCTACGCGCCCGCGTACGCGCAGTGCGCCGATCACCCGCGCGAGCTGATCCTGATGCAGAAGAACCGCATAGGTCTGCCCGAGGCGGCGCGCACGATGGTCCTCGACGACTTCATCCATGTCGTGGACACGCTGCGGTTCCTGGTGCCGGGGCCGGTCGACGACGTGACCGTGCGGGCCCGCGTCGAGGACGGGCTGGTGCACCATGTCGTGCTGCAGCTGGCCGGGGACGGTTTCACGGCGCTCGGCATGATGAACCGGCTCAGCGGCTCGAACGAAGAAGTCCTGGAGGTCTCTGGCCAGGACACCAAGCGTCAGGTGGTCAACCTCGCCGAGGTGATCGACCACAAGGGGCAGCCGACCGTGCGGCGGCGCGGCGACTGGGTGCCGGTGGCCCGGCAGCGGGGCATCGAGCAGGTTGTGCTCGCCTTCCTCGACGCCGTGCGCGCGGGCAAGGTGCTCAGCGCCCGGGACGCGCTGGCGACTCATGAGCTGTGCGAGCGGGTGGTACGTGCGGTCGAGGAGCGTTCCGCCGCAGTCTGAACGCGCGGGCGCCCTCCGTCGCGCACAGCGCCGCCAGCACCAGCAGGGCCGCGTGCACCGGCCAGTCCCCGAACCTGACGTACGGCGTGACCCCATGGGCCAGCGGCACCTCGTACACCATCGTCGTGCTCGCGTCCGTGCCGAGCCAGGAGCCGATGCGCTCGCCGCTCGGGCCGTAGACGGCGGAGACGCCGGTCAGCGTCGCGTGCACCATCGGCCGGCCGGTCTCGGCGGCCCGCAGTGCGGCGAGTGAGGCGTGCTGCTCCGGTGCCCAACTGTGCTGGAAAGTCGACGTCGACGACTGTGCGAGGAGTACCTCGGCGCCGTCCTGGGCGAGATGGCGGCTCATGTCGGGGAAGGCCGTCTCGAAGCAGACCATCGGGCCGATGCGCAGCCCGTGCCCGACGTTCATGACCACCTGCTCGGTGCCGCGCCTGCGGTCCTCGCCCGCGGCCTTGCCCACGGAGGTCGCCCAGCCGAGGAGGGAGCGCGCGGGTATGTACTCGCCGAAAGGTACGAGCCGCATCTTGTCGTAGCGGGCACCGGTCGGACCCTGCGGTCCCACCAGGACCGAACTCTTGTAGATGCCGGGCCGGTCGGAGCGGTGCGCGTCGACGTTCACCAGGATGTCGGCCCCCGTGAGGCGGGACAGGGCGGCGATGCGCCGGGCCAGATCGGGCCGGTCGGCCAGGTCGAAGCCGACGCTGCTCTCGCCCCAGACGACCAGGTCGAGGTCCTTCCCGGCGAGCGTGCGGGTGAGCGCCTCCTCGCGCGCGAACCGCTTGTCGCCGCTACCGGTGCCGTCGACGATCCCGGGCTGCACCACGGCGATCCGGACGCGGCCATCCACGTCCGGGCGTGGCGACCACATCCACGCCGCCGAGGTCGCCGCGGCCGTCGCGACCAGTCCTGCCACAGCAGGTATACGGGACTCGCGCACCGCGACCAGGACGGCGACCGCGATGTTGACCGCCACCACCAGGAAGCTGAGCAGCCACACCCCGCCGACCGAGGCCAGCCGCAGCGCCGGCTCCACCTCCCACTGGCTCGACCCGAGCAGGCCCCATGGACCGCCCAAGCCCTGCCAGGACCGGACGAGTTCGACCATCAGCCACGCCGACGGCAGGACGACGAGCGCGGCTGCGACGTGTCCGGCCGAGGGCACACCGGCGAGGAACCGCCGGACGAGCCAGCCCCAAGGGGCCCACAGCGCACCGAGCAGTGCCGCTATGACCACCGTGAACACATGCAGGTTCGGCAGCAGCCAGTGGTGCACGGCCAGCATGAAGCCCAGCCCGCCGAGCCAGCCGTCATACGCGGCGCGCTTGCCCGTCGGGGCCGAGCGTGCCAGCAGGATCCACGGCACAAGGGCGATGTACGCGAACCACCACCACGACGGGGCGGGGAAGGCGAACACGGGCAGCGCGCCCGCCGACACGGCGACGATCCCACGCCGCCAAGGGGAGGCCGGCCAGTGGTCGGGCCAACGGACGGGCCTCTTCATACAGCGCCTCCCTCCCCAGTGCGTGCCTCCAGTGTGCGCGTCGGAGACGATCTCCGACAGGGGGCATCGGGAGGGGCGTCGGCAGGGGGTTTCGGTAGGGCGCCCGTTCTGGTGGCGGGGTGTCGCCGACCGAGGGGCGGCTCAGGTGGCGCGTGTCGTCGGCGGTGCCGTCGGTAGCGGGTCGGCTCAGGTGGCGCGTGTCGTCGGCAGCGGGTCGGCTCAGGTGGCCGCGGTTTCCCGAAGTGTCTGCGGGGTACGGCGCCACTTCTCCTGGACGGTCACCTGGCGCAGCCGCCAGCCGTCGTCCGTACGCAGCAGTCCGAAGGCGTAACGGCCGCCGCACACGAAGTCGGGCGCGGTGGATCCGCCGTCGTGTCCCGCGAACCTCATCGGGTTGATGTAGTCCGCCTGGACCCGGGCCGTATCGCCCGTGTCATGATCGAGGACCCCGAACCGGACGCGCCGGTTGACGATCAGATGCTGGCGCATCGGGAACAACCGCATGCTCTGGGCGAGCCACTCGGCGATCTGGACGGCGTCCCCCTCGATGCCGCCGGCCGAGCGGTAGTCCGCGCGTCCGTCCGGCGTGAACAGCCCTCGGTACGCCTCCCAGTCACCGTCGTCCACCGCCACCGCATACTCGGTGACGAGTCCGTCCACGGCGAACCGGTCCATCACGGTCGCGAGCTCCACACGCTGAGTCATCGGCTCAGTGTTGGCCACGGGGCGTGCCACGCCAAGGGCTGTGCGGTGATATTCGGCGGCTGATGTTACGACGAGCCTTCCGGGCCAGGCAGGCAGCCGGTACGCAGAGGACCAACCGGTCGGTGTGGCAGCGGAAGGGCGAGCGCCCGGGATGGGATGCCCTTCTCGCCGAAGCCAGCAAGGGCCGTGTCCGCACGTGCTCACGTATCACCCCGACCGGTTGATGCGTCAGCCGCGCGACCTCGAAGAGCTGTTGCAGATCGCCGACCTGCGCATCGAGGTGGCGCACGCCTGCCGCTCCAGCGATGACACGTCACGCCGACTCATCGATTCCATGATCGAACGCGCCCAGGACGGACGGCCGCACACCGGTCGGCGCCGGTACGGGTACGACAAGACGGGCACAGTGATCGTTCCTGAAGAGGCCGCCATCGTGCGGGAGATCTTCACCCGCTATCTCGACGGCGTGAGCCCGGTCCAACTGGCCAAGGAGCTGTACGACCGTGGTGAGAAGACTACCGAAGGGCGGAGCCGGAGTGCGCCCCGAGTGCGGGACGTCCTCGACAGACGCCACGTCGCCGGAATCCGTACCTTGAGCGACGCGGTTACTCAATCGCGGGCGACATTGACTTTGAGGCACCCGTAAAACTTGAGGAGCGCGATGGGGCGGGCAAAGCATGGATAAAATTCCAAACAAGGCTCAGCTTGCCCTTGTAATGAGAACCCTCAACGCGGTCCCCGCCGCCACAGTTGTTCCTTGGAAGCGCAAGGTGAACACCGCTCCGGCGCCGGGCGTGGTCGATGGTGGCCGAGGCGCGGGCTCGATCACGCCTGGTCGGCGTGGTACGTGTCGGCCGGTGCGACTCAGCCAAGGTAGAACTCCTTGCGGGCGGCCACGAACGCTTCGACCGATTGGGCAGGTATGCCCGTGACGCGCTGTACGTCGTCCGTCGCGCGGTCGTAGCGATTCTCGCGGTGCAGCCGGGCCATGGTGGCGATGTGCTCCTCGGTGTGCGGCGGCAGGCCCACCTTGGCGAGGGCTTCGGCCCGCCACTGCTCCAGCGGCACGTCCACATAGGACACCGGGGACCCCAACGCCCGTGAGAACTCCTCGGCCATCTCTGTCATATCGACCGAGCGCGGGCCCGTGAGCTCATAGACGTGTCCGATGTGCCGGGCCGGGTCACGCAGCACGGTGGCGACCACTCGGGCGACGTCCTCCACAGCGACCGGCGAGGTGCGCCCAGTGCCGAAGGGCAGCGCGATCGTTCCGCTCTCCCGGATCGAGCGTGCCGCCAGCACGGTGAACAGCGGGTTGTCCAGGAACGACGTCGGCCTGATGTGTACCACCGGCAGGCCCGACCAGTTCAGCACCTGCTCCGCCAGCCAGTGCAGGCGCTGCTGGTGCGACTCCGCGGTGCTGGTGGCGGTCATCTGCGACACCGTCATCTGGGACATGCTCACCAGGGCGTCCAGGTTTCCGTGCTCGCGCGCCACGCTGGCCACCACGGTCGCGGCCAGCAGATGGTCCGGCGACACGGGCATGGCGAAGTACATCCTGCCGACGCTCTCCAGCGCGGCCGCGACGCTCTCGGGCCGGGTCAGATCGCCGAGGACCACCTCCGCGCCGAGCCCACGCAGCTCGGCCGCACGATCGTCGTCGCGGCGGACCATCGCACGCACGGGCACGCCCTGCGCGCGCAGTTGCTCCAGGACCGTGCGGCCCACACCACCGGCGTTGCCCAGGAGAACGAGGTTGCTGGCGACCATCGATTGCATCCTTAGCTGAGTGGGAGCGTGATCACACGTGTACGCCCGCGCCGAGGAGTTCGTCCCCTCAGCCTAGAAGGACCGGCAGCCCATAGCATCATGTAAGAGGACAACGTTGGTCATCGCGGTGACTTCGATACGTGCGGGGCGCTCGATGTGGCTGTCCCGGGCCGTAGTGAATTTGGCGGACACGAGCGCCCGAGTCCGAATCCGCCTGACCATGCTTCTGATCGTTGGCCTGTCCGCGGTCGCCATGCATCTCGGATTCGAGGCCATTTTGGGTGCCTTCATTGCTGGGGCCGTACTGCGGCTGGTCGACCCCGACGCCGAATGGACGCATCCGCAGTTCCACGCGAAACTGGAGGGTTTGGGCTATGGATTCCTCGTCCCGGTATTCTTCGTGACCAGCGGAATCCAATTCGACCTCGGCGCGCTGTTCGCGGACGCCGCGACGGTGCTGCGGGTACCGATGTTCCTTGCCGCGCTCCTCCTCGTTCGTGGACTGCCCGCATTGGCCTACCGCAGCGCGGGTCTCTCGCGGGCAGAGATCATGGCCAGTGGACTCCTGCAGGCCACTTCCCTCCCCGTGATCGTGGCAGCGACAGCGATCGGGTTGAAGCTGGACGCGATCCGACCGGCCAACGCAGCCGCGCTGGTGGCAGCGGGCCTCTTGTCCGTGATCGTGTTTCCCTTGATCGCGCTGCCCTTGCTGAACCGTAAACGGACATCCGCAGGATCGGAGGCGAAGGACAAGCCGGATTGATGCCCAGAACGACACCGCGGGCTCGTCTCGAGATGCTGTGCTGCGCGATGTCCTGGAGAATGGAAAACCGCATTGCGCGGAGAATGGGAGAACTTTATGCCCATCGTTTCACGCGGGTTCCACGGCCGAGCACGGGATGCACAACACAGACTGCCTCCTGGGCAGTACGAGACCGCCGACTTCCCCGTTCTGTCGGCAGGACCCACCCCGGCGGTGGATCTCGACCAGTGGGAGTTCACCATCCGCACAGAGACCGGCGCACGGCATATCTGGGACTGGGCGGAGTTCATGGCGTTGCCCAGCCAAACGCGAACCGTTGACTTGCACTGTGTCACCAAGTGGTCGAAGTTCGAGACGGAGTGGCAGGGAGTCTCCTTGGACGTCCTTCTGGAGGACGTGGAGACCAGTGCCGAGTACGCGCTCGTTCACTCCTACGGCGACTACACCACCAACGTCCCCCTGGAGGACCTCCTCGACGGGCAGGCATGGATCGCTTACCGATACGACGGCGAGGAACTCGCGCCGGAGCACGGCGGCCCCGCCAGGTTGCTGATTCCGCACCTGTACTTCTGGAAGTCCGCGAAGTGGGTGCGCGGCATCCAACTGCTCGACGAGGAAGAGCGGGGCTTCTGGGAGAACATCGGCTACCACGACTATGGGGACCCATGGCGCGAGCAGCGGTATCAAGGCGACTAGGCGACCGGCTGCGCTGGAAGGCTGCCCGTTTGACCGATCGGCGCGTCGAGTCCCAAACTGCGCGCACCCTCGTCTTCGAGGTGCCCGGCTGGCCGGGTCATCTGGCGGGACAGCATGTCGATGTGCGGCTCACGGCGGAGGACGGCTACAGCACACAGCGCAGCTACTCACTGGCGTCGGCACCCGACGGCGAGAGCGTCGGGCTGACCGTTCAGCGCGTAGATGACGGCGAGGTCTCCCCGTACCTGACGGACGAACTCGCCGTGGGCGACGTGGTGGAGCTGCGCGGACCGGTCGGCGGATGGTTTGTGTGGCGTCCCGAGCAGAAGGAGCCGATTCTGCTCGTGGCCGGCGGCTCCGGCCTGGTGCCGCTGATGGCGATGATCCGCATGCGCCGCGCGATCGGCAGCCGTGTGCCCTTCCGGTTGGTGTACTCCGTGCGCAGCCCTGAGTACCAGCTCTTCGAATCGGAGTTGTGGCGGGACGACCCGGGCCTCGACAAGACGTACCTCTATTCCCGCTTCACCCCACCACAGTGGCCACGGCCCCCCGGGCGGTTCACCGCTTCTGACCTGTCAGGTGCCGGGTGGCCACCGGATTTCGAACCCACTTGCTACGTCTGCGGTTCCACCGGCTTCGTCGAAAAGGCCGCCGGACTGCTGGTGGCCCTCGGCCACCACCCCGGCCGTATCCGAACCGAGCGTTTTGGACCCAGCAGATGACGCGAGGCAGGTGGCGTGCGCGGCCATGGGTGGTACGCCGCCAGTGGCGACGACTCTCCGGGTGCATCGGCACAAAGGGAGGTGAATCCCATGACCCTGACGCCTGACTTCCTTGACGGCAACGCCGCCGCCGGGGACCTCGAGTCTCTGTTCGGAACCGACATGACCATGGCTTCCGGACGATGCCGTGGCTGCGGCGAGCAGATGATGCTTGCCCAAACGCACGCCTACCTCGGTGGTCCCGGGATGGTGCTGCGCTGTCCCGGCTGCGACAGCGTCCTGCTTCGCCTGGTCCGCTCCCCCACCCAGATGTGGCTCGACGCCGGCGGACTGGATTACTTCAAGATCCCCACACCGGCCTGACGTACGACTGCATGACCGGACGGGAGGCCCAAGTAGTTCGCGCTCCACGATCACGGTGCTGAGCCCGGCGGCGCGGGTGCGTTCGGCCACGTTCTCGCCGGTCGGGCCTGCGCCGAGGACGATCACGTCGTACGTGCGCCGGTCCTCGTTCCTCATTGCTTGGTTCATCGCTGTTCCTGTGACTCGGTGGATGTTCCGGACTTCGGCGGGAGCGGGCTTGCCAGGTCTGCGCGCCGTTGGCCGTAACTGCCGCACGGCGATGGGGCCCGAGGCCGACCTCAGGTCTCAAGGAAGGGGCGTGATCTTCTCAAGGAAGGGGCGTGATCTGCGGCGAGGGCTCCTTCACCGTGCCCAGCGGTGCCCTGGGGTCCTTCACCGGGGGCGATGCGCATGGTGACGAGCGCCCGACACGGTCTTATGGCAGCAACCGCTGGTCACGGACCGTTGCGTCCGATGCCTGAGGTGGTGTCAGCGGCCGGGGGCCCGCTGCTTGACCTCCTGGAGCACCCAGCCGTTGCCGTCCGGATCGCTGAAGGTGGCGTAGGAGCCGTAGGAGTCGCGGTCGGGGTGCAGGCCGGTCACCCGCTCTTGGCCCGGGCCATCGTGGACGATCCGTCCAGCCTCGTGGCCGTGGTAGAAGATGCCTCCTGCATCGTGGAACACCTCGCTCACCTCGATGCCGCGGCCGACGAGATCCGCGCGGGCCTCCTCGATGTCGAAGACGATGAGGTACAGGCCCTGGACGGAGCCCGGCGCCAGGGGGGTGAGCCCCTTACCGAAGATGATCGAGCACTCCGAGCCGGGCGGCGTGAGATGCACCGCACGCCAGTCCTCACTGGCGGCGACATCGAGGTCCAGACGGAATCCCGCGGCCTCGTAGAAGGCCTTGGCCCGATCGACGTCGGAGACAGGCAGCACGATGAGTTCGAGCTTCAGATCCATGTCAGGTCCGTCCTTCCTCTTCTCGGCAACGGTGTGCCTGGGTACTGGGCGTCACCGGTTCAACAAGTGGTCACGGTCGGGCTGTTGAACTTCGCGCCACCTATCTCGGCCCGGCGCAGTCCGGCGCGCAATGCGCACCGGGCCGGGCGGGCCGTGGAGGCACACCGACCCGAAGCAGGGCCGGTTCACAGCTCTTGTCCACGGTGGCCGACTGCTGCTGTTTCTCTGGTCGGCCTCTGGACTGGGTTGCTCGGCCGTAGCCTCGCCGAGCTCAAGCACGGACCGGAGCGTCGCTGCGAAGTCGCACATCTTGCGTGCCTCGTTCTCCAGACCCTCGTAGCAGCGCGCGGTCGAACCTTCTCCGCCTCGCGTCTTTCGGCCAAGGTGGATGGGCCCGCCCAACGGGGAGCAGGGCACAGTCGGTGACACCTGGGCCGGCGCATGAGACATCGTGGCGGCGAGGACGCCGATCCGGCTGCGTGGCGCTCACGCAACCTGGATGACGGTCTTGCCGACTGATCCCTTCTTCGCGCGGAACGCCTCCGGGGCACGGTCCAGAGGATGGACGGCACCCACCAACGGGCGCAGCCGGCCCTCCCGGTGCCTGCCGATGATCTCCAGGAGGTGATCACGGTTGGGTTCGACGATGAAGTACATGGCCCGACCGTCTTCGGGCCGCACGGTCGGGGGTTGGGCGATGGTCACCAGGGTGCCGCCGGGCCTGAGCACGGCGGCAGAGCGGTCGAGTACCTCGCCGCCGATGGCGTCGAAGACGAGGTCGACGCGGCCTACCGCCTCCTCCCACGCCGGTTGTCCGAGGTCGAGGAAAACCTCTGCGCCGAGCTCCAGTACCCGGTCCCGGCTCCCCTCGCGCCCCGTCCCGATCACGCGCGCCCCGGCATCACGGGCAAGCTGCGTCGCGGCCATTCCCACACCCCCGCCCGCTCCGTGCACCAGCACGCTCTGCCCGGCCTCCAGCCTTCCGTGGATGAAGAGGCCCTGCCAGGCGGTGAGGCCCGGCATCGGCAGAGCCGCCGCCAGCACGTGGTCGATTCCCGCGGGGAGCGGCGCCAGATTGCGCGCCTCCACCGCCGTGTACTCCGCGAGAGTGCCGTCCCGGTTCCAGTCGGTCAGCCCGACGACACGCTGACCGACCGACAGCCCGGTCGTGCCGACCGCCACCTCGGCGACCTCACCCGACAGCTCGTGTCCCGGAATGACGGGCGCTCGGTCCCTGCCGCTCCGGTCGACCCAAGTGGCCGGCCAGGCCAGCTCATCCGGGGTGAAGCAGGCCGCACGCACCCTGACGATGACGTCGCCCTCGCCCGCGTACGGGTACGGTGCCTCTTCCACAACCAGGCTGTCCACGGCCGCATCACGATCGTGGGTTCGTACGGCCTTCATCGCCCCTCCTTCCAGCAGCGAGCGAGCCCCCCTCCCGTTCCAGGATGACGGCGTGGTGCCCTCGGGGCGATCGGGGGCGACGCACCTCGGATCTGGCCGTCTCAGGTGCACCCAGCACCTGAGCACCAGGGAAACGCACGCGCATCATGCACAAGCTGTGACCGGGAAGGCTCATTGGGTTAAGGCGGCCAAATCGGTCGGCAGCGTTAGTTCCGGCCCGTGGGGAACGCTCCGGGCACCGAGAACGCCGCACGCGTGTCGGCGGCCCCCCGAAGTGCCCGTCCCCTTCGCCGAAGCGACCTGCGGCAACGACAGGTGGAGTGAGTGAAGCAGTCGCACATCCTCGGCGCAGCGGGAGTGCTGCCCAGGTCGCAGCGCTTCACTGCCCCTGCCTCGACGGCACCCTGCACCGAGAGCCTCACTCTCGAAGAGACGCGCAGCCCTAATTCCTGATGGAATCGGACACTGGGGATAAACAGTCGATCGAGTGGCTGCCCGGGACCACGGTTACCGGCAAGGGCGTCTTCGGTTACTGGGAGGGGCGACGGAGCCGGCTGACCCGGCGGCTCGGCCACCTGGCACTCGGCAGACAGGACCGTTCGACCGCGCCGGGCGTCTGATGCACCGCACAACCGGATGGCTGATGCTGCTCCGTCGAGCACCACAGCCTGCCTCCACCTGGGTCGCTGGCCCAACTGATCAGCCGGCACGACCCGGTGGCCACGTTTGCACACCCGTACCAAGACCATTGGACGGAGCAGTCAGGTGCCGAACATCACCAAGACAAACAGCGTGCGATACCTGAGCGCAGCTGCCGGAGTAGCTGTGACCCTCGTCGGCGGTGCAGCGCTCGCGCCGTCGGCGTCGGCCGACGTGTCCGCCGCGAAGCACCATGTGGAGACCTTCCAGCTGGTTGGCAAGCAGACCTCGGCCGGAGAAGTCGATCTGGGCGAGCGAGGAGTCAGCGTGGGTGACCAGCGGGTTGTGCACGAGGATCTTTACCGTGACGGCAAGAAGGTGGGCGATCACAGCGCGGTCTGCACCTTCACCCAGGTCAATCCCGCCGCCCTCCAGTGCCTGGGCACCTTCGCGCTCCCCGAGGGACAGTTCGCCGCGCAGTCACTGCTGCACCTGCCCGCACCGCCCTCCGTCGACGTCAGCATCACCGGCGGATCTGGCGCCTACCGCACCGCTCAGGGCTTTGTCCGCACCGTCCCCGCGGGTGAGACCGAGCGCCACTTCACCGTCCATCTGCAGCGCTGACGAGTCCCTGCACGCTGATGAGCCCCCGACCGGCGGTGCCTGCAGGCGGACCGGCCGACACGGTACTGACCGAAGCCCGGGCTACATCACCCAAGGCACGCCTGCATCTGCCTTGTGTATCCGCCCGCCGCCTCCAGTTCAAGCCGGACATACAACCCGTGACCAGCGCTGATCGCTGAGCCGGGATCCATCGCCGCCTGTTGGGCTTCACACCGCACTGGGGGCCCTGCGCCGTGAGCTGGGTGCATGCTGCGTAGTCCGGGATGAGAGCCTGCTGTCAGAGGCGGCATGAGTGGTCAGAAGGGCGGCTCATCCATGCAACCTCCGGCCCAGTTGCCCCCACGGACACGTTGGTTGCGCGCAGCAATGTCGTCGGCGGTTTCCAGGTTAGTGGTGTCGTAACCCCAGTTCTTGAGTGCGTCCAGAGAGCGGCTGCGGTTGTAGCCATTGGTACTGGTCGCCAGGAGGTGACGGGCGTTGCGCCCGAGCTCGTCCTGATGCCAGGTGAGATCGGGATGCTCGGTCAAGGGAAGGGCAGCAACGATCGCAGCATCACGCACGTCCGCGTCGTGGTGCCCCAGGAAGGGGGAGACGGCACGGTAGAAGGTGGGGCGCCGGTCGCGGAAGGCGCGCATTTCCGGGTAGTCGTCGAGATAGCCGCCGTTGAAGTGGCGTTCGCCGATGGCGACGCACTTGTCATCGGCGTCGTATGCGAGTGATCCGAGCCAGTCCAGGAGGGCCGCCCGTACGGGGTAGCCCCTTTCCAGCTCAGTCAGTAGGCCAGATCCGACGGTCGCGGTGGCCGGGTGGATAAGGATCGCGGCCACGTACAGGGCCACGGGGAGAGTGGCTTCGTAGAAACTGTTCTGGTGGCATACCGGCTCCAGCTCCCTGATGGCGCTGGCCTGAACCGCAGGGTCGACGTCGAGGAGTCGAATCAGCACGGCTGGCAAGAATCCGCCGTCCCCTCTCGCTGTGCCGAGTGAGGCCCAATCCGTGCCGTCCAACAGCGCCTCATGATGGGGGAGTCCATCGGAGGTGGAGCCGTCGGTCTGCTGGTTCTCGCTTTTCACCGGGCAAGGCTACGACGCTCACCACATGGGCGGTGGCGGGCCGACGACCACCACCAGGGCAGGCTGAATCTGGCCCAGCCCCACAAATGGTTGGTGAACGTGGCTTGACATGGGTCATCAAGCCGCGTTCACAACCTCTTTCCTGGCTCAAGGCGATGGGAACGTGGATGCCGGCGGTGGCTGGCGCTGCCCATCAGTGGTCCGAGTCCTTGATCCGACGATGAGAGACCTGTTCCCGTGCCGTGCGCCAGCGTGACCGTGTCTGCTCGACCACGCTGTCCCACTGCCGGCGGATCTCGTGGTCGGAAGGGCGGTGCCCCTGACGGATCCGGCTGAGCTCGTCTCGTACTTCTCGTCCCAGTGCCGCCGATGCGACGATGACGAGCATGGCTCCGAAGAGGGCCGAGATCATCGCGAAGACGGCACCGACGACCCCGTACCGTGAGGCGGAGGAGTTGAAAAGACGCGGCAGGTAAACAGTTGCGCCCACCGAATAGGCTGCCGTCAGAACGGCCGCGGTGACGCCGAAAGGGATCAGGTCAGTCCAGATGATCCGCTTCGCTGACAAGATCCAGCCGCTCCAGACGAGGAACACGATGGTCACCGGTACCTGGCACACCGAGGCCGCCAGATCCAGCCCACCCCCGCCGAGGACCGCAGAGAGCCACCCGGTGACCACTGCGTAGCCACCAAGGGTGAGGATCCACCACAAGCCGTTGCGCGTGTTGCGCACGCTGAGGGGCTTGAGTTCCCATGTCTGTTCGAAGAGCCGCTGCGAGGCTCGCGCGAAGCTCAGCGCCGAGATCGTCAGGAACACGACCCCGAAGATGCCCACGCTCGCACTCGTGTTCTCAGCAGGGGAGAAGAGGGAGTTGACCGCCTCGGCGCCTGCTCCGGTGAGGCTGTAGCGCCTGATGATCCGCTCCGCGGCGTCGTAGTGCACGAAGTTGCTCAGGACGTTGCCGCTGAGGATTGCCAGGGGGATCAGTGCGGTCAGAGCGCTGGACGCCAAGGCCATCGAGCGGTCGAAACCCACGATCTTCTGAAACCGGTTGACGACCCGCAACGCGAAGGCGGGACGCAGCCAGAACGTCAGCGTTCTGACGACGCGCTCGCGATTGATCCCCGCCGTCCTGCCCTCCGTGAAGATCGGAACCTGTGTGGCGGCGCGAGCCTAACGAACGTTCGTGGGGGTAATGGCGGGCGACACGCATGCTTCGCTGAAAGGGCTGCGAACACCGCTTGACATGAGTCTCCCTGTCGTACGCTGCGGAGCTCCAGCCAGTGCTCGACCGCGGTCACTTGGAATCCGTCAGCTTGCTGAGCTTGTTCAGTTGTGTCCTGATGATCGCTTCCGGTACGACGGCCGGGTCCTTGCCCCTTGGCCCTGCGGGGAGGTTGAACTCGTAGAACATGGCGACCGTCGTCCCTTGCCGAACGGCCACCACCGCGAAGGGAACCCGGATGGGCTCCTCGTCCTCGCTGTCCGCCGCGAGCTGTGTGAGCCGCAGGGATACGGATTCATCACCGTAGCCGGGGTCGGGCTGGAGTTCGGCCTCGTCGTAGCGGAAGTCCGCCCGGATGTCTTTGAAGGACTTGCACCGCTTGGCGGCCGTGCGGAATGCGTCGATCACCCGCGCGGCAACCCCGGAGCTGTGTGACGACAGGATCATGGATGCTCCGGGGCCGTGCTTCTTCGAGGAAATCATCCGGCCGGTGCGTGCGTTGGCTGCGAAGCCGCTGCTTCCACCCAGTGCCTGAACTACGGGCGTGCATTCGGCAGGGTCCGCCGTTCTGTGAGACGCCGAGGGAGCAGTCAGGATCCGGTTGACTTCGTAGCCGTCGAGATCCGTGTCCGTGATCGCCGCCCGCTCCAGGTCCGCCGTGCTCCACGGCTTGTCCTGTGCACCGGCCGTCTCGGTCTCTTCCGCCGCTGCGCCCACCCGGGAGTCCTGCCCGGATTCGCATGCGGCGAGCGGCAAGAAGGTCATGAGCATGGCAATGGCCATGCCGACCCGTGATGGGCGAACCACTGTTTTCCCCACCCGTTTGATTACTGAGCGCCAGCAGGTTCCCGCCGGCTCAGAAGCTTCGCCCGAGCCATCCGCCCCGACTCCAAGCATTGAGCAGCAGGGTAGATCGTCCGCTTGGGAGGCGCGACGGGTTTTGAGTCTGAGGGGCGAGTTGTGCTGTGCCGTCGAGGAAAAGGGCTGCGAGGGCTGCTTGACATGGATCAAGCCCTCGTTCTTGTGGATGATGTACTGGTGCGGCTGGGGCACGAAGGAGGGCCAGGAGACGGTTCTGGCCGTCGAGATCCGCCGCGAGGGCTTCGAGTGGGCGCTGCGGCACTCGTGTCTGTCGCACTACGCGCCCGACCTGCACGGGGACCAGGCCGCCTGGAAGCGGCAGTCGAGGCAGTCGCCGGCGCGGGTCCAGTGGGACCCCGAACGCGATCTGCGGCTGAACCCGCTGCCGTACCGCTCCCTCCAGCTCGGGCTCGCGGGCGAGGCGGCGGCCCGGTACGCGGACGAGTGGATCGTGAGCATCGACGATGTGACGCCGCTCGCGACGCGGATCCACACCCTCGTACGCGCGGGGGACCTCGACGGCGCGGCGGCGCTGCTGCCCGAGGAGGCACACCTGGCACGTCCTGGTCACGGTCGTCATGGGTGGCAGCCGGGGGGTAGGAGCCGCGTCGTGCACGCGCCTCGCGGCGGACGGGCACGACGTGGTGGTGGGGGACTTCAGTGTTACGTCAGTGACGGCGCCGCCGCGCGGGCCGCGAACGCCGTCCGCGCGCCGGCGGCGCGCTGTGTCACGGTGCGCGTGGGCACCTCCGACGACGCCCGGCGCGAACACGCAGCGTGCCCGGGAGGTTGATCTCCATGACGCGTCGCAAATCGGTGGGGCGAGATCGGCGTCCGCGAGCCTGCCCAGCAGGCCGGTCACCCCGGCGTCGCTCACCAGCCCCGTCACCGGCACGAGCCGGTCCGCCACCGTGTCGACGAGCCGCTCGACGTCGCCCGGTCGATGGCGGCCCGGGGAAGCGGCGTCATCGTCAATGTGTCCTCGGTGGCCGCGAGGCTCGGCAGTCCCGGCGAGTTCGGGCACTACGCGGCCGGCAAGGCTGCCGTCGACGCGCTGACGGCGGGTCTGGCCAAGGAACGCCAAGGAACTCGGCCCCGACGGCATCCGCGTCAACGCGGTCGCGCCCGGCATGATCGACACCGAGATGCACGCGACGATGGGGGATCCGGGCCGCGCCGAGCGCGCCGCCTCCTCGATTCCGCTGCGCCGCGCGGGCCAGGCCGAGGAAATCGCCGCCGCCATCGCGTGATTGATGTCGCCCGACTCGTCGTACACGACGGGGGCGGTGCTTCGGGTGTCCGGGGGCGGTGACGGGGCGTCTCTCGGCGGTGCGCTGTGACGGCGGGGTGGCGCTGACGCGGAGGTGTGCCGGCTTCACCTGTGGCCGGCCGTCAGGCTCGGTGGACGTTTACTCCGCGGCTCTCATGCAGCCTTGCCCGCGGCGGTCATGCCGCCTCTACGACCTCTCCCCGTATCGCTTCCGCCCACTTCACGACCAGCAGTTCGTACTCCGCCCGCTCCTGGGCGGACAGCGAACCGCCCGCGCGCATCCACAAGGCGCGGATCTGCTCGTTTAACGCGGCAGCAGACCGCACGGAACCAGAGGGCGTGAAATCGGGGGACATGCGCACAAGCCTAGGGGCAAGGACTGACACTGCGCTACCGGTCGGCTACCGACGTCGTATGTGGTTCGTCACGGCCGACTGAGGCGGGGGTCAGTCGATCCGGACGACGCCGCACTGACCGCGCAGTTGGGCGCCGTGGAAGAAGGCGCGCAGCGCCCTATGAGCCCGCGTCCGACCGCGCGTTGCGCCGGTGGATGCCGCCCGGCGTCACGCGTGAACCCCTCATGCTCTTCAAGGTGCTGGAACGCCACCCGAACTGGCCTCGCGCATGCGGGCGTTGGGCGCGGGCCTCCTCGTCCACAGCCGACTGAGTGAGGCCGACCGCGAGTTGGTCATCGCCCGCGTCGCCGCCCGCTCCGGGTGCGCGTACGAGTGGGGCGTCCACATGGCGACGTACGCCGAGCCGGCCGGTCTCTCCCCGGAACAGGTCGATCTCACCGCGACCGGCACACCCGACGACCCGGCCTGGTCCCCCCGTCAGTCCGCCCTGCTCCGTGCCGTCGACGAACTGCACGCCCGCGCGCGTGAGCGACGCGTTGTGGAGCGGACTGCGCGAGCATCTCGACGAACAGGAGGTCCTGGAGGTGCTGGTCCTCGCGGGCTGGTACCGGACGATCGCGTACGTCGCCAACGGCGTCCGGATCGAGGGGGAGCCTTGGGCGCTCGCCCTGCCGGGGGCGCCCGGGGTGTGAGCGATCAGCCCGCCGACTCCGCCGCGTGCGGGCTCAGCCCGCCCGTCGCCACGAGCGCGATGATGACGATGCCGAGCGCGATCCGGTACCAGACGAACGGCATGAAGCTCTTGTGCGAGATGAACTTCATGAACCACGCGATGACGGCGTAACCCACGGCGAACGCGATGATGGTCGCGAAGATCGTCGGCCCCCAGGAGACGTGGCCCTCCCCGGCGGCGTCCTTGAGTTCGAAGGTGCCGGAGGCGAGGACGGCCGGCATGGCGAGGAGGAAGGAGTAACGGGCCGCCGCCTCGCGGGTGTAGCCCATGAACAGGCCGCCGCTGATGGTCGCGCCGGACCTGGAGACGCCGGGCACCAGCGCCATCGCCTGGCAGACGCCGTAGAGCAGGCCGTCCTTGGCGTTCAGGTCCGCAAGTGTCTTGCGCTGCTTGGCCGCCCGGTGCTTCCCGCCCGTCTCGTCGCGTGCCGCGAGCCGGTCGGCGACGCCGATGACGATGCCCATCACGATCAGCATCGTCGCGGTGACCCGCAGATCGCGGAACGGCCCCTCGATCTGGTCCTTGAGCGTTACCCCGAGCACGCCGATCGGGATCGAGCCGACGATCACCAGCCAGCCCATCTGCGCGTCGTGGTCGCTCCGCATCGCTTTGTTCGTGAGCGAGCGGAACCATGCCGCGAGAATCCGTCCCACGTCCTTGCGGAAGTAGATCAGCACGGCGGCCTCCGTGCCGAGCTGCGTGATCGCGGTGAACGCCGCGCCCGGGTCCTCCCAGCCCGCGAAGGCCGCGGTCAGCCGCAGATGCGCGCTGGAGGAGACGGGAAGGAATTCGGTCAGCCCCTGGACGAGTCCGAGGATGAGGGATTCAAACCAAGACATGAAGTTACGTGGTCCAAGTGCTGATCGTGGGAGGGGCGACGGGCACGCCGTGCCGCCATTCGGGTGATCACGGGTGTTGAGGGCAGCGTAGCGTCCGCCTGTGACAGCCCGGCCACAGGGGTTTCGCAGAGGATGCGCCCCGGGTGGGAGCCAGCGTTGTCCACGTACCGGCCGAGGTGTTGACCAGCCGCTGGACCGCCGCTTACGTTTCAGCCGGAGAGAAAGCGCTTGCTGCCGCCAGGGTCCGCTCGGTGTCATCACGCGTTGGCCAACGTCTGACGTCACGTCCGATGGAGCGCTGATCACGTACATGAGCACATCCCGCACCGCAACCAGCCCCGAGACCTCCGCGAACCGCCCCGCGGCCCCGTACGACGGCCGTCGTATCCGGGCCG
This sequence comes from Streptomyces sp. NPDC001530, assembly GCF_042894545.1. Taxonomy (NCBI): domain Bacteria; kingdom Bacillati; phylum Actinomycetota; class Actinomycetes; order Kitasatosporales; family Streptomycetaceae; genus Streptomyces; species Streptomyces sp. NPDC001530. The sequence goes on along the minus strand of NZ_JBIAVS010000010.1, from coordinate 317,359 downwards.
CCCTCATCGGCGCCGGGGCCATCGCGCGAGGAAGCCATTACCCGGCGCTAGCGCAACTGGCCGAGGAGGGCGAGACGGAGATCGTCGCCGCGGTCGACATCGCCGAGGGTGCGGTCCGGGAGTTCTGCGCAGAGGCGGGCATCCCGCACGCGTACACCGATCTGGACCGGATGCTGGAGGAGCAGCGGCCCGACCTGGTCGCCATCTGCACGCCGCCGACGCTGCACCGCGAGCAGACCGTCGCCGCGCTGCGCGCCGGTGCCTGGGTGTGGTGCGAGAAGCCGCCGGTGCCGACGCTCGCCGACTTCGACACCGTCGAGGCGGAGGAGGGGACGGACGGGGGCCCGTACGCCGCGATCGTCTTCCAGCACCGCTTCGGCTCGGGCGCCCGGCACGTGCGCCGCCTGCTCGCCGAAGAGGCCATGGGGCGTCCGCTCGTCGCGCACTGCCAGACCACCTGGTACCGCAACGCCGACTACTACGCCGTGCCCTGGCGCGGCCGCTGGGCGACCGAGGGCGGCGGGCCCGCGATGGGGCACGGCATCCACCAGATGGACCTGCTGCTCGACCTGCTGGGGCCGTGGAGCGAGGTGCGGGCGATGGCCGGGCGCCTGGTGCACGACGTGGAGACCGAGGACGTCTCGACCGCCCTCGTCCGCTTCGCGAGCGGCGCGATGGCCACCGTCGTCAACAGCGTCCTGAGCCCGGACGAGGTGAGCCGCATCCGCATCGACTGCGCACGCGCCACCGTCGAGCTCACCCACCTGTACGGGCACAGCAACGACAACTGGCGCATCACTCCGGCACCCGACGTGCCCGACGCCGATGCCGCGGCCTGGCGGGACTTCGGCGCTGACGTACCGAGTTCGCACCTCGCGCAGCTGCGCGAGCTGGTCGCGAGCATGCGCGCCGGGGAGCGGCCGCGCAGCAGTGGCGCCGACGGGCGGACCAGCCTGGAGCTGATCACCGCGCTCTACAAGTCGGCGTTCACGGACACGACCGTCCGGGCGGGGGAGATCGGCCCGGGGGACGCGTACTACACGGCTCTGCACGGTGGCGCGCCGGGCTGGGCGCCCGCAGTTTCCGAGGTGTCGGTCGGCAAGGAGGTGCCGGCGTGACCATGTCCTCGGAGGGCGGCCTGCGGATCGTCCACACACACGGTGAGCTCGTCACCATCAGCGAAGTCACCACCGGCGTCGAGCTGTTGAGCTACGTCTACCGCCCCGAGGCCGCCTGGGAGTCCCCGAAGCCGTATCTGCATCCGCTGCGGACGCTGGCGAACCACGTCGTCACGGGCTACCGGCCCAACGACCACCGCTGGCACAAGGGCCTCCAGATGACGGCCTCGCATCTCTCCGGCCAGAACCTGTGGGGCGGCAACACATACGTTGACGGAAAGGGATATCTCGAACTCCCAGAGCGCGTCGGGTCGATGGCACACGTCACCTTCGACGAGGTCGCCTCGGACGGGGGCCGCGCGGTCATCGCCGAGCGGCTCACCTGGCATCCGTACGACGGTGAACTCTGGGCCGACGAGGAGCGCCGCATCGAGGTGCACGACGTCGATCCCGAGGTGGGCTCCTGGGCGCTGACCTGGACCACCGCGGTCACCAACCGCCGCGACGAGCCGCTGCGCTTCGGCAGTCCCACCACCGCCGGGCGGGAGATGGCGGGCTACACGGGCCTGTTCTGGCGCGGGCCGCGTGCCTTCCGGGACGGGCGGGTCATCGGGCCCGATGCCGAAGGGCCCGGGCTGATGGGGCGGCAGGCGCCCTGGCTCGCGTACTCGGGGGAGCACGACGGCTCCGACGGCCACGCCACCCTCGTCTTCGCGCACGCCCCCGAGAACGACCACTCCGGATCCCGAGGCGCCCACCCGGCCCACTGGTTCGTCCGCAACGAACCCTTCGCCGCTGTCGCCCCGTCGCTCGCCTTCTTCGACGAACTGGAGCTCGCGCCCGGCGACACGCTCACCCGCCGCTACCGGGTGGTCGTCGCCGAGGGAGCCTGGGAGCGCGCGGAGATCGCCAAGTACCTGGAGGCGCATCCCTGGTGAGCGAGATGATCCCCGGCTTCACCGGACTGCCGGGAGCCGTCGCCGTCTCGCACCTGCGTGTCTACGACTGGCCCGCGGCCGACGGCGTGTGCGGCGGAACTCCCCATCTGCACCTGACCTGTTCGGAGGCGTACGTCGTCACCGGCGGGCGCGGGTCGGTGCAGACACTGACGACGTCGGGGTACGAGGTCACACCGCTCGGACCCGGCACGGTCGCGTGGTTCACGCCCGGCACGATCCATCGCCTCGTCAACGAGGGCGACCTGCGCATCACCGTGCTCATGCAGAACAACGGTCTGCCGGAGGCGGGCGACGCGGTCCTCACGCTGCCCCCGGAGTATCTGACCGACCCCGAGACGTACGCGGCCGCGACCGTCATTCCGGCGGACGCGCCCGAGGAGGAGCGGGCGCGGGTCGCCAGGGCCCGGCGCGATCTCGCCCTGGAGGGCTACCGGGCGCTGCGCGACGCGGACGGGCCCGAGCCGCTCGCCGCGTTCCACGAGGCCGCCGCCGCGCTGGTACGGCCCCGCCTCGCGGAGTGGCGCGAACGGTGGCGGCGCGGCGCCGAGGCGGCCGCCGCGGCCACGGGCGACCAGCTCGACCGGCTGGAGCGGGGCGACACGTCCCACCTCGCCGACGCCGTCGTACGGGCCGAACAGCCGTCCACGTACGGCCGGTTCGGCATGTGCGGACGGCTCGATGTCTACAGGGGGACGGTTTAGGCCTGCGCCGAGCGAGCGGGGTCAGCGAGTGGGTCTACGCCGCTGTGGGCCCCGTCACCGTCCAGCCCGGCGCCTGCGGGTGGGCTGTCAGGTCGTCGTGCTGCACCTCTTTGCCGCACTCGGCGCAGACGACCTGCGGGACGAGTTCGTGGCCGCAGATGTGCTCGATCACCATGGGGCGGTCGCCGTCCGCGTGGAGGTGGCGGTCGCCCCACGCCATGAGCGTCATCAGGACCGGCTGCAGCTCCCGACCGGCCTGGGTGGGCCGGTACTCGTAGCGCTTGGGGCGGTCGCTGTACTCGACCTTCTCCAGTACGCCGGCGTCGACGAGCCGCTTGAGGCGAGCCGTCAGCACATCGCGCGGGGCGCCGATGTTGCGGACCATCTGGTCGAAGCGTGTGGCGCCCAGGGACACCTCACGCAGTACGAGCAGGGAGTACTTCTCGCCGACGAGAGCGAGGGTGTCGGCGATCGAGCAGGGGCGCGCGTCCTTCATGCCGCCAGTCTAGGGGGTGGGTTGGTTTGTCCAACCCACTGAGCTACTCTTGAGTCACTTAGCGGGTTTGGAAAGCAAACTCAGTGAGTTTGGAGATCAAACATGCGTGACGCCGTGATCGTCGAAGCCGTACGCACCCCCATCGGCAAGGGCAAGCCGAACGGCTCCCTCGCCCACGTCCACCCGGTGGAACTCCTCGCCCATACGCTGCGCACCCTCGTCGAGCGCTCCGGGGCCGACCCGGCGCTGATCGACGACGTCATCGGCGGCACCGTCGACCAGGTCGGCGAGCAGGCCATGAACACCACCCGGTACGCCGTGCTCTCCGCGGGATTCCCCGAGACGGTGCCGGCGACCACGGTGGACCGCCAGTGCGGCTCCTCGCAGCAGGCCGTGCACTTCGCCGCTCAGGGCGTCATGTCGGGCGCGTACGACATGGTCGTCGCCTGCGGTGTGGAGTCGATGAGCCGCGTACCGATGTGGTCGAACGTGCCGGCGGGCAAGGACCCCTTCGGGCCCGGGGTCGCCGAGCGCTACCCGGAGGGCCTGGTGCCGCAGGGCATCAGTGCCGAACTCATCGCCGCCAAGTGGGGCATCACCCGCGAGCAGATGGACACCTTCGCGGTGAGCTCGCACCAGAAGGCGGCCGCGGCCTGGGACAACGGCCTGTTCGACGCCGAGGTCGCATCCCTGGAGGGGGTCACCCGCGACGAGTGCGTCCGGCCCGCCAGCACCACGGAGATACTCGCCGGACTCAAGCCCGCCTACTACGACCCGGCCTTCGGTGAGCGCTTCCCGCAGATCGACTGGTCCGTCACGGCGGGCAACGCGAGCCCCATCAACGACGGTGCGTCCGCCGTGCTCATCACGTCGAGCGAGACCGCGGCCCGCCTCGGCCTGCGCCCGATCGCCCGGCTGCACAGCTTCGCCGTCACCGGCTCCGATCCGCTGCTGATGCTCACGGGCGTCATCCCGGCCACCGAGAAGGTGCTGCGCAAGGCGGGTCTGGCCCTCGAGGACATCGACCTCTTCGAGGTGAACGAGGCCTTCGCAGCCGTCGTCCTTGCCTGGCAGCAGGAGACGGGCGCCGACCTCTCCAAGGTCAACGTGCACGGAGGAGCGATCGCGATCGGCCATCCGCTCGGCGCGAGCGGCACCCGCCTGACGACCACCCTCGTCCACGCCATGCGGGCCCGCGGAGCCCGCTACGCGCTGCAGACGATGTGCGAGGCGGGCGGACTGGCCAACGCGATGGTGCTGGAAGCGGTGTAGTGCGGCCGTCGTGATGCGGAACCGCGCAGTGCCGCCGCGGTGGTGCGGAGGCCGTGCAGCGCCGCGGTGATCGGGCAGTGCTTCAGTGACCGCGCAGGTGGTGGCGCTTTCGCCAGGCCACCACCGCTCCGACCAGCGCCGGTACCGCGATGAAGCCCATCGCGATCAGGAAGGCGGGCGACGTCGGCGCCGAGGCCCGGGCGCCGGCGACGGCGTACGCGGCGGTGTTCGGGATCGAGCCGAGCGCCGTCGCGAGGAGGAAGGGCAGCCAGCCCATGCGGGAGACGGCCGCGCAGTAGTTGGCGGCCCAGAACGGCACCCCGGGGAACAGCCGGGCCACCATCATCGACCGGAAGCCGTGGCGGCTGAGCTGCCCGTCCGCCGCCTTCAGCCAGCGGGCGCGCAGCAGCGGGCGCAGCGCGTCCTGCCCGAGGACCCGGCCGAGCCCGAAGGCGACACCGGCTCCGAGGACCGTGCCCACGAGCGCGGTGCCCAGGCCCAGTTGGGAGCCGAAAAGGGCGCCCGCCGCCAGATTGAGGAGCGGCCGGGGCACGAACGCGACCGTGCACAGTCCGTAGGCCACGGCGAACGCGACGGCCGCCGCGGCACCGCTGAGCTGTGGCGGCCAGCCATCGGCGAGCAGCCGCTGCGGTTCGAAGAGCAGCACGCTCGACGCGGCGGCCGCGAGCAGCACCGCCAGCAGGGAGAGCCGCGACCAGGGCGAGAGCAGCGCTCTCACACAGCGGGCGGTCAGGCCGGTGCGTGCGGCGGTCAGGACGGCGGGTGCGGCGACGGCGAGCTCGGCGGCGACGGCCATGTCCGTGGCGGCGGCGAACTCCGTGGCGGCGGCCTGGGGAGTGGCCGTGGCGGTGCCCCCAGAGCGGGTGGTGGCATCGAGCATCCGGTGACACTAACCGACCAATGTGTGTGATCGCCGTATGGTGCGTCTCATGGGTGTCACAGCTTCCGGAACACCGGGTGCGCGGTTCGAGGTGCCGAACAGTGCCCTCGCGGACACCGTGCTGGAACGGCTCACCGCCACGTACGCCGCGGCCGCCGATCCGCGACGGGCCGCGTCGATGCGCGCGTACATGAAGGACATCGCGCCCTTCCTCGGCCTGACCACGCCCGAGCGCCGCGCCCTGACACGGACGGTCCTCCAGGACACCGCCCGACCCGACGAGGCCGACTGCACGGCGCTCGCGCTGCGCTGCTGGGAGCTGCCGGAGCGCGAGTACCACTACTTCGCCGTCGACTACCTGCGCCGCCATGTGAAGCGGCTGTCGTCGGACTTCCTGCCGGTGGCGCGCCACCTCGTCGGCACGGTCCCCTGGTGGGACACCGTCGACGCACTCGCCTCCCACGTAGTGGGAGGCCTGGTGGCCGCCGACCCGAGGCTGAAGGCCCACATGGACGCGTGGATCGAGGACGACGATCTGTGGGTCGCCCGTACGGCCCTGCTCCACCAGCTCCGCTACAAGGACGCGACGGACACGGAACGCCTCTTCGGGTACTGCGTCCGCCAGTCCGGCCACCCCGATTTCTTCATCAGGAAGGCGATCGGGTGGTGTCTGCGCGAGTACGCGAAGACGGACCCGCAAGCGGTACGGGACTTCGTCCCCCGGGAGCGGGGGAGGCTCGCGCCGCTGTCCGTGCGCGAGGCGCTCAAGAACATCGGCCCCTAGACACAGTCCCTGAAGCACCTTAAGCACCCCGACGCACCGTCCGAAACACTCGACTCCTGGGCGCGGAAAACCATTCGACGTGGGCAGACGCGTCGGCAATGATCGCCTCATGTTCCGGTACGCCTTCCTCCTCGCAGCATCCGCAGTCGCGGATGCCCCGAAGGCTGCCGTCCCGATCATCGTGGCCGCCGTCGACGGCGCCCGAAGCTGACCCTTCCCGGATCGTCCGGCGGACCCCGCAGGGGGAGGGTCGGCAAGTCCTTGGGGTCCCCGTCCCGGCCCGTATGCGCCGGGGCCATCACTCAGTTCCGCTGACACTGAAGAGGCTTCGAGGTACAGCCATGCCCAAGACGGCTTACGTACGCACCAAACCCCACCTGAACATCGGCACGATGGGTCACGTCGACCACGGCAAGACCACTCTGACCGCCGCCATCACCAAGGTCCTCGCCGAGCGCGGCTCCAGCACTTTCGTTCCGTTCGACCGGATCGACCGGGCTCCGGAGGAGGCCGCGCGCGGCATCACCATCAACATCGCGCATGTCGAGTACGAGACCGACACCCGGCACTACGCGCACGTGGACATGCCGGGCCATGCCGACTACGTCAAGAACATGGTCACGGGCGCGGCCCAGCTCGACGGGGCGATCCTCGTCGTCTCGGCGCTCGACGGGATCATGCCGCAGACCGCCGAACACGTGCTGCTCGCCCGGCAGGTGGGCGTCGACCACATCGTCGTCGCCCTCAACAAGGCCGACGCGGGCGACGAGGAGCTCACCGACCTCGTGGAGCTGGAGGTCCGTGAACTGCTCTCCGCGCACGGCTACGGGGGCGACTCCGTGCCGGTGGTACGGGTGTCCGGCCTCAAGGCCCTTGAGGGGGACCCCCGTTGGACGGCGGCGATCGACGCGCTGCTCGACGCGGTGGACACGTATGTGCCGATGCCCGAGCGGTATCTCGACGCGCCGTTCCTGTTGCCCGTCGAGAACGTGCTCACGATCACCGGGCGCGGCACGGTCGTCACCGGGGCGGTCGAGCGCGGCACGATCAGGGTCGGCGACCGCGTCGAAGTGCTCGGCGCCGCCGTCGACACGGTGGTCACCGGTCTGGAGACCTTCGGCAAGCCCATGGAGGAGGCGCAGGCCGGGGACAACGTGGCGCTGCTGCTGCGCGGGGTGCCGCGTGACGCCGTCCGACGCGGGCACATCGTCGCCGCGCCCGGCAGCGTCGCCCCCAGTCGCCGTTTCGCGGCGCAGGTGTACGTCCTGTCGGCGCGCGAGGGCGGACGGACGACGCCCGTCTCCACCGGGTACCGGCCGCAGTTCTACATCCGCACCGCGGACGTGGTCGGCGACGTCGACCTCGGCGAGACGGCGGTCGCCCGGCCCGGCGACACCGTGACGATGACGGTGGAGCTCGGGCGCGAGGTGCCGCTGGAGCCCGGTCTGGGCTTCGCGATCCGCGAGGGCGGCCGGACGGTCGGCGCGGGGACGGTGACATCGGTCGGCTGACCGTCGATCGAGGGACGCGGGTGCCCGCCACGAGGGGGGCGGGCACCCGCTCGCACCGATGTCAGTGTCGTGCGCGACGGGGCGCCGTCGGGGCCGCACCCCGTGAAGCGCGGTTTCGGGGAGCCGCCCCGCACCCGGGCGGGAACGCTCGGCCGGGCGCCGGCCGTTCACACCCGCGCCGACCCCACGCCCCATCACGGCACAATGGACGCGTGGACGAGCCGATACCCGTGACACGGGCCGTGGATCACGGGACCGCCAAGCTGATGCCGGACGTCGACCGGAAGCGGGCGTGGCTGCTGACGGTGGACGGGGCGCCGCAGTCGTACGTCGATCTGGACGCGCCGACGCATCTGGAGTTCGAGTACGCGCAACGGCTCGGGCATGTGCTGGACACCGTGGCGGAACCGGGGGCGGCGCTCGACGTGCTGCACCTCGGCGGAGGGGCGCTCACCCTGCCCCGCTATGTCGCCGCGACCCGGCCCGGTTCCCGGCAGGACGTGGTGGAGGCCGACCGCGGTCTGCTCTCCCTGGTCGGCGAGCATCTGCCCGTGCCCGACGGTTCGGGCATCACCCTGCACGGCGCGGACGCCCGCGCCTGGCTCGAGGCCGCCGCGCCCGACTCCGCCGACATCCTGATCGCGGACGTCTTCGGCGGCTCACGCGTCCCGGCGCACCTGACCTCCACCGCGTACGCGCGCGCCGCAGAGCGGGTGCTGCGCGCCGACGGCGTCTACCTGGCGAACCTCGCCGACGCGACGCCCTTCGCCTTCCTGCGCTCCCAACTCGCCACGTTCTCCACGGTGTTCGAAGAGCTGGCGCTCATCGCCGAACCAGGCGTCCTGCGCGGCCGCCGCTTCGGCAACGCGGTGCTCGTGGCGTCCCACCGCCCCCTCGACACGGCCACCCTCGCCCGCCGCACCGCCTCCGACGCCTTCCCGGCGCGCGTCGAACACGGCCCCGCGCTGCGGGAGTTCATCGGCGCCGCCGAACCCGTACGCGACGAGAACGCGGTGCCCTCACCCGAGCCGCCCGACGGAGCCTTCAGCATCGGCTGACCCACGCGCGACGTCCGGTCCCGGTGTCCCCTGAACCACCGGCCTGGTCCGCCGCGCCAGATTCCGTACGTCCGGTACGCACAGCGATCGAACCGAACCAGTCGTACGCCGACACGCGCGACAGCTTGTGCTCCGACAAGTACCTACCTTTGCAGATCACGAGGAGCTGGGCACCGCGATCAAGGGCGGATCCTGCCGGGAACCTTCACAACCCCAACTCTGCGGGACACCGGACATGGAGCTGTCCCGCCCGACCTGCTCCGCCCCCGGGACCAGTTGTCCGGCCGGACCGGGGCATGTCCCGCCGGTTGTCCCGGGGCGCGGACAGGCTGTCCGGGCGGGTGTTCCGGTAGCCAGGTACGACCTACTGCGGCGGCACCTCGTCAAGGGCCGTGCCCTTCTTGCGGTGCGCCTCCGGCAAGCGCACCACCTTCAGGCCCAGTTGATGAGCGCGCAGGCGCATGCCGACGTCATCGGTCAGCACCCGGGCTCCCGTGTCCGGGTGGAGGTTGTCCAGGTCGGCAGCGCAGCGCAGGATCGACAGGTCAGCGTCGCCTCCACGGTCGTCGGTGTCGACCCACACCTCTAGCGTGGCGCCCTCGCGCAGCTTCACGGGCTCTCCCGGCTGGCTGTCTTTGAGCACGCGCTCCAGGTAGCGGATGGCGGTGGCCGCCTTCCGCGCGAGGTCGCCCTGGCCGTACTTCTGCTTGTCCAGCTCGTCGATCACGCGCAGCGGCACCACGAGCCGGGTGAGCGGGACCTTCTCATCCTGGGCCTTGAAGAGGTCGCGCCACCGGATGTCGCCCGGCTGCTGCCAGTGGTTGAGCATGTTGGTGTCGTAGACGACGGGCAGACCAGGCCGGGCTACCAGCTTCTTCAAGTCCTCCAGCTCAGTACGCGCCTGCTCCAGGGCCTTCACCTGGTTCTCGATCTCCGTGGAGAAGGCTTGGTTCAGGGCGCGTTGGGCCCGCGCCAAGTTGCTGATCACGGCCCGATCCGATGTCCAGCCGATATCTGCGTTGGCCCCTCCGGTCGCAAGCAGGTTCCAGTAGGCCGTGGAGTGCAGACCGGCACCAAGATCTGGGGCAGCGAAGGCCTGCTTGAGGGTGGAGTAGGTGTCATGAACCGCGTCGGTGTAGGCGCGGTAGAAATCCTGCGCGCCCCGCGCGTTGCCCCACGTTGTCTCGGCACGACGAAGAACGTCATCGGCGTAGTCCAGGGTGATCCCCGGGTTCAGTCTCATGCGGAGAGCCTGGCAGGGCGAAAGCCGTGCGCCGAGCGAAATATGCCGGGCGCCCCCGGCCTCATGTCGCGTGACTCAACGCGTCCGGACCGTGTCAGCCCCGGCGCTCCGTTGTCACTGGGGCGCGTAGGGCTGTTAGGCCCGTTGTCAGTGGGACGGATGGTGCCAGTCAGACCCCTGGCCAGCCGCCTGAAACAGCCTCCGACCCAGGGGTTCCAGGCGATCATGCGGGCTGGTCAGTCAGGCGACGTTAAGGGCCTGGCGCGCGGCACTGATCATCCGGTGCGCGTCGGCGCCGTACACGGCGGACTCCCGCAGCGTGTTCCAGGTGCGCAGGTACGTGTTCACGCTGGCCTCGTCCTCGATCCACAGCTCTGAGTGCCAGGTCTCGACGATCACGCGGCTGTCGTCGTACATCCAGAACGCCGTAGCGGGTGGGATCTTGAGCGAGGCACTGAACGGGATGATCCCGAGTTCGACCGTGTCCAGGCCGACGGCGCCGGATAGCCGGTCGAGCTGCGCGGCCAGCACGGACGGCGGGCAGATGAGCGCTCGGAGCGCGGCCTCCCAGAGCAGCAAGTGGAAGCGCTTGGTGGGGTCGTACAGCGCGTCCTGCCGCTGGATGCGGGAGCGGACGGCCTCCTCGGTGTCCCGGGGCGACTGCTGGAGTTCGGCGTACCGGGTGAAGATCGCCCGAGCGTAGTCCGGCGTCTGGAGAATCCCGAAGATCATGGAAGACTCCCAGCCACGGAACACAGAGGCGTCGGCGTGCGCGGCGAGGTGCGTGTCCTGGACGGGCTTGTGTCCCGAGGCCAGCTGCCGCCGCCATGAACGGATGTGAGACTCGAATCCCCGCAGCCGAGCGAGCAGTTCGTCATACGCGTCGGGTTGACCGGTCCCCTCGGCCCATGCGCGTAGGTCTTCGGGCGTGGCGGTCTGCTTGCCGTTCTCCAGCTTGCTGACCTTAGGCTGCGGCCAGCCGAGCCGCCGGGCGAGTGCGGAACCGGTGAGCCGGCCAGCGGGGGCCGAGTGCCTCAGCTCACGCAGCCGTACCCCGAGCGCTTCGCGCGCCTGCTGGTAGTCGGTAATCACCGGTTCCGTTCCCTGCCTACTCGGTCGCGGACAGGCCCGCCGCGAAGGTCTCGTATGGCACGGCGTAGTGCCAGGCGGCATCGCGCACCTGGGCGTACCGGTTGACCTCGACGGGTTCGGTGATCAGTTCCACGTTCACCAGGTTGTCGGCGTCGTCGAAGTTGAGCCGGGCCACCAGCCGGGAGTCGAAGAGCCAGAAGTCCTCGTCGGGGAGCTGGAGCCGTTCGGCATCGGCACGCCAGAGCTGCCGGATGTCCTCGCCGACGGTGCTGTTCCGCCGGGCGTTGTCCAGCAGGGTAGAGCTGCCCGGGGGTGGGCGGGTTGTCGACGATGCGGACGCGCTCGAACCGCTTGCCGAGGGCGGTCTGTTCACGGCGCTCCGCGCACCATTCGGCGTCCTTGCCTTCCCAGTCCACGGGCTCGCCCCGGGTGAAATGCGCGTAGGTGTCGGTGACCTCGTCGGAGGCGTACCGGCGGCGGGTCTCCAGCCGCCAGGCCGTGTGCTCGAACTGGGTGAACAGCCGGTCGAACTCGTGCAGGCCGATGAGGTTCGGCACGCGGTTGACCTCCTTGGGGCCAAAGTCGACGAGCAGTTCGCGCGGCACCACGATGGGTACCTCGCCCTCCCCAAGGTGCCGGAGCCGGGCGATGTCGTCAGGGTCGGTGAGCGCCGGTCCGTGAATGATCACTTCGCCGGTGTCGAGGTCTTCGTGCACGGCCGGCAGCCGTTCACGCCGCTGCCCGTGCCGTTGAAGCGGATGTTCCGGGCCACGATCAGTTCCTTTCGCCGGGTACTGATCCACTCATGATCACCGTGCCCGAGACCGGGCGGTATGGGTTCGCTATGGCCTCGTGGACATAAACGGCTATAGGCAGCCTGGGCCCGCGAATAATCGAGTATAGGTGCTAGCCCTCTCAACTGACTCCCCACAACGCTGAGTTCATGGTCACAGCGCAGCAAGAGCCGGGCACCTCGGATGTCACAGCGGCGGTCGAAACTCTGAGGCAAGCACTGACGGCGGCGGGGATTGTGCTGCCGTCCCTGGGGGTGGACGAGGCGTCGCCCTCACCGAACCTGATCACCCTGGGCCGCGTACCGCCGAGGTCGCGCTGCGGCTGGTCGAGGTCATCCGGAAGGGGTGCTCATGAGCGACTACACGCCCCAAGTCGGCGACCTCGTGTATGACGAGGCGACGCGCAAGGTCGGACGGGTGATGGGCCATGTGGGGCCGTGCTGGCAGCTCCGGCCGCCCGGCGGCGGACGGGAGTGGGATGCGAAGGGTCCTCTCCGGCCTCCTACGTCGGCGGAGAGCCTGTCGGCGGGCGTGGCCCTGGCCAATGCCCGGAGCCGGGGAGAGCTGCCGTGAGCGCACCCACCGTCGACACCGAGACCATGTCGGCCGAGTGCGCCCTGGCCCAGCAGCCCGGGTACACCGACCTGCACGCCGACTGCCGCCAGACCAAGGACGTGCCCTTGCCGGGTACCACGGGCGTGCTGCTGCTGCGGCGCTGCACCTGTACGTGCCACGGTCGCCGGGGTGATGCCACATGACCGGGCACGTGTGCCGCCACTGCGACGAGGAGATCACCGACCCGGACGACGCGGTGTACCTGGGGCACAAGGAAGCCGCGAGCGCACCGGGGTGGGACGTGTGGGCGCACCGGGAGCACGTTGACCTGGTCGGGCCGGACCCGGACGCGGTGCGGATCCTGGCCCGGGTGCTGATCGCCCGTGCCCTGAGCACCCGCAAGGAGTAGCAGCACGAACACTGCGGAGCCCGGCCGGTGATGATGCCCGGCCGGGCTCCGTGGCGTGTTTTCGGACGCAGCCAGCAACGTAATTGCCGGCTCTCCAACTCAGGCCAGGCAAGGGAGTACTTGGGCATCATTCCGTTGTCAGCGGTGGCTGTCGCAATTCCGTGCATGAGTGATGAGCTGCCGTCGCCTGACATGTCCCTCGCCCTCGACGCCCCGCAGAACAGCGCCATCGTCAGTGAGTGGCTGCAGATCAAGTCGGCCAACGGGCCCAAGCCCAGCAACCAGGGGCGCAAGCCCCAGCCCTCCGCGGGCGGAGTCCGTGCCGCGCCGGGTCCGCTGTCCACCGCCACCGCGTTGATCGACTCGCGCGCCCGTCCCCATCCGGCGACGCCCAGCCGTATTTTGACCCTGCAGGGCATCTAGTACGTGCTCTACAACGACATCGCCTCGCAGCTCCTGCCCGTTGCCGGTATCGTGTTGAGAAAGCGAAGTCTCTTCTCTTCGACTCGCCGATACACGCCTGCCGAAAGAACGCAGTTGTCTGCGGTTTCACGCGCTGTTCAACGAGCAGACCGGCGTCACGTCTGGCGCATTGTGGCGACGACTTTGAGGTGTCCGCGCGGCTTGAGGCCGCGTTCAAAACTTGAGCCTATCGTCGCTGGCGGTGGATCATGGCACAGCCTCCGGGCCGCGGGTTTGGCGGCCTCATCCCGCCGGACCCTGCCCGCCTTGCTGTGGCTGAGGATTGTCGCGCGCCCGTCCCCATCCGGCCAGTCACGCGGAAGGATCAGCAATGGGTACGATTACCACCAATGACGGCACGAGCATCTTCTACAAGGATTGGGGTCCGCGCGACGGACAGCCGATCGTCTTCCACCATGGTTGGCCGCTCAGCGCCGACGACTGGGACAACCAGATGTTGTTCTTCCTCGCGCATGGCTATCGGGTGATCGCCCACGATCGACGTGGCCACGGGCGCTCCACTCAGACCGCGACCGGTCATGAGATGGACACCTATGCCGCCGATGTGGCGGCGCTGACAGACGCGCTCGATCTGCAAGGGGCCTTCCACATCGGGCACTCGACCGGCGGCGGTGAGGTCGCGCGCTATGTTGCACGCGCCAAGCCGGGTCGTGTCGGAAAGGCGGTGCTCGTCAGCGCGGTGCCGCCGATCATGGTCAAGTCGGCCGCCAATCCCGGCGGCCTGCCGATCGAAGTCTTCGACGAACTACGCACGGCCCTCGCCGCCAATCGCTCGCAGTTCTACATCGACCTGCCGACGGGGCCGTTCTACGGCTTCAATCGGCCCGGCGCGAAAGTGTCGCAGGGGCTGATCGACAACTGGTGGCGGCAGGGGATGATGGGTGCGGCAAACGCCCACTACGAATGCATCAAGGCGTTCTCCGAGACCGACTTCAATGAGGACCTCAAAAAGATCGACGTCCCAGTCCTCGTCGCCCACGGCACCGACGATCAGATTGTGCCGTATCCGGATTCAGCGCCGTTGTCAGCCGAGCTCCTGAAGCACGGCACCCTGAAGAGCTACGAGGGGCTTCCCCACGGCATGTTGTCGACCCATCCGGATATCCTCAATCCCGACATCCTGGCGTTCTTGAAAGCATAGAGCTCGTAACTGGACCATGGTCGCTGTTTCTTGAGCCTCGCCAGCAGATGAAGCGAAGATCTGCTCGACGACGTAGCGGAGCTTGCCCAGGCAGTGGATTTTCGGGGCGCCCTTGCGGGAGATGACGGGCAGGATCCTGCGCTTGCGCAGCTCGTCGCGGTTGAGGATGGAATCGTGGCCCTGGTCTCCGAGCAGGGCCACGGGGCGCTTGCGGGGACGGCCGGGGCCGCCCGTCCCGGCCGGGATGCCGTCGACCAGGCCGAGGGTCTGGGGGTGGGGGCCGTCCACGAACACCCTGGACCAATCGAGTTGGCCGGCCGCGTTCAGCCCGGCCAGCAGGATCCGGTGCAACTGGTCGAAGACCCCAACCTGCTGCCACCGTTCCAGCCTGCCTGCCCGGAGCGAACCCCAGCTCCAACGGCAGGAGTTGCCAGGCGATGTCGTTGTAGAGCACGTACAGGATGCATGCACTCGATCAAGTACTGCACCTCAGCAAGAGGTGAGGGCCAAGACGCGCCGCAAGGTTACATTCGCTTAGGTGTTGCGCGGTCATCCAGGAGACGCCGAACACCTCGATCGCCGGACCGCTGAGGAACAGTACGGCGCACAGCGCGCCCAGCGGCACGGGCACCGCGAGCGCGGCGGCTGGGGCGGCGAGGGGGAAGACGCAGAGGGTGCCCGCGAGGAGGAGCCGGCGCGGTTTCCAGTGGGTCATCAGCAGGGCGCCGCCCACGGTTCCGGCGCCGAACGCGCCGAGGGCAAGACCCCACGGGCCCGGCCCGCCGAGGCTGTCCCGGGCGACCAGTGGACCGTACACCGCGTCGGCGGCGCCGACGACCGCGACCACCACGGAGAACTGCGCGACGATCGTCCACAGCCAGGGGCGCCCGATGAACTCGCGCCAGCCGTCGCGGAGATCGGCGAGCAGGCCGCCGCCGGGCTCGCGCGGCGGAATGTGGCTGACGTCGAGGAACGAGCGCAGCGCCCCGGCGGTCGCGAACGCCACCGCGTCCACGGCGAGCAGCCAGCCCGGCCCCATCGCGGCCACCAACGCCCCACCGAGGGCCGCGCCGCCCTGGCCCGCCCCCCTGCATCGCCATCCGGAACATCGCGAAGGCGCGGCTCGCCTGCTCGCCGGCGGCCGAGGACATTAGCATGCCCTCGGCCGCCGGCTGTAGAACGCCTGCCCGTGCCGCCCAGCGCGGGCAGCAGCATCATCTGCCACAGCCGCGCCTCTCCGGCGATGACCAGGGCCGCGAACGCCCCTGCGAAAGGCAGTTGAGGGCGTGTGCGGCGACCATCACACGATGGCGCAGCAGGTCCGTGACCGCGCCGCCGATCAGCGGGAAGAGCACCAGCGGCAGCGTCCGCGCTGCCGCCACCAGACCGACGTCACCCCGTCGCCGCCGGCGTCGAGCACGGCGAACGCCGCGGCGATCAGCGCGCCCTGGCTGCCCAGTTGGTGACGATCACGGCGGCGGTCATCAGGATGTGGTTCCGGCCCGCCCAGGAAGGGCGGCGCGGGCGTCGGGAGGAGGCGGCAGAGGTCACCGGGCGACTGTCGCCGCCCGAGCCCCGACTCGCCAAACCCTTCACATCTGTACCGGACGTTGCCCGGAAGCCCTTTGAACTGCCGTACGCGGCTCAGGAGTCGGTGGGCTCACCGTGCAGTCGTACGGTGCTGAGGATCTTCTTCACGGTCGCGTCCGACACTTCCTCATCGACGCCCTTGGCGCCGTAGAACGTCCAGGACACGAAGTCGCCCGCCGAGTTCTTGAAGGCGAACGTGGTCGCCTTACCGTCGGAGTCGCACTTGCCCTTCTTGGGGACACCGGTCGAGTACGTCGTCGCGACGCTGCCCTTGACGCCCGAAGTCGTCGTGTACGGCTTGGGCTTGCCGATGGTGAGCAGCTTCTTGGAGGCGTCCTTCTGGTCGGTGTAGCCGCCGAAGACCCACCACGCCGAGTCGTTGCGCGCGGGGTCGTCGGTGTTCTTGGCGCCGCTCTGACCCTTGGTGCCCGCGGCGGCCAGCGCCGTGTCGCTCTCGTACCCGTCCTTGTCGTCGTCGGACGTGCACCACTTTTCCTTGAGGAAGGCGGGTGCGGACATGCCGATCAGCGAGGAGCCGTCGCCCTTCTTCTCGTCCTCGAAACCGATGAAGGTACCGGGAGTCTTGACGTCCCAGTCCGCCGGAACGTCGAAGGCGGTGCCCCACTTCGGGTTCACCACGACCTTCCAGCCCGCGATCGTTGCCTTCTCCTCGTCGCCACCACGCGGGTTGTCGTCACCACCGCTCTCGCTCGGCGACGAAGAGACGGACGGCTTGGGGGACTTGGACGGATCGCCGCCCGCGTTGTCGTCCTTGTCGCCGCCACCCAGGACCAGGTAGCCGGTGACCCCGGCCGCGATCACGACGGCCGTGGCCGCGACGATCGCGGTGATCTTGGTCTTGTTTCCGCCTCCGCCGTTACCCCCGGAGGCTTGCGGCGCGCCGGGGGGCTCGGGCGGAGCCCCCCACTGCGGCTGCCCGTACGCGTTGGGCTGCTGATATCCCGGCTGGCCGCCGGTCTGCTGATATCCGGGCTGCTGGTACGGATTCGGCTGCTGGTACCCCGGCTGCTGGTACGGGTTCTGGTCCTGCGGGTTCTGCTCGCCCCCGGGCGGCTGCTGTCCTGGCCACATGGGCAGTAACCCTAGTGCCGCCTGTGACACGTTTCGGTCACCGCGACTCTTCAGCCATGTACCGGTCAGGAATCGGACGGGACCTTGTAGAGGCGTACGGTGTCGACGATTTTCCGTATCGTCGCGTCCGGTATCTCCTCGGACACCCCCTTGGCGCCGAAGAACTCCCACGACACGATGTCGCCAGAAGGGTCCTTGAAGGAGAAGACGGTGGCCTTCCCGTCGGTGGCGCACTTTTTCGATTTCTTCACACCCGACGACGAGGCCGTGGCCAGACTGCCCTTGATGCCGGACTTCGTCGTGTACGACTCCACCGCCCCGGACGTCACGAGCTTCTTGTCGGGCTGGGTGTAGGCGCCGTAGACCCACAGCGCCGCGTCGTCACGGGCGGCCTCCTCGGGGCTCTTCGCACCGTTGTTGGCCTTGGTCCCGGCGCCCGCGAGCATCGTGTAGTCCTTGGTGCCGTTCTTGTCCTCGTCGGAGCCGCACCAGTTCTCCTTGAGGAGCGCTGGGGCCGCGACGCCGACGAGGGGCGTGTCCTTGGGGTCGTCGTCCTCCGAGACGTACGTGACCCAGGTGGTCGACTTGAGTCCCCACTGCGCGGGCACGTCGAAGGCGATGCCGCGCTTGGGGTTCACCACGGTCTTCCAGCCGGCGACGGTCGGCTTCTCGGCGTCGTCGGCGCTGCGCGGATCGCTCGCCGGACTCGACTGCTGGGACGCGGAGTTGGTCGGCTCGGGGTCGGCCCCGTCGTCCTTGCCGCCGCCGAGCAGGACGAATCCGGTCACTCCCGCGGCGATCACGACGGCCGCCGCCGCGACGATCGCGACGACCTTCGTCCGGTTGCCGCCGCCGCCCGGCTGCGGCGGAGGTGCCACGGGGCCCGCCGTGACCGTCGGGGCGTTCCACGGCTCCGGCGGCTGCTGATACGGGTTGGGCTGCTGATACCCCGGCTGGTGGTACCCCGGTTGCTGGTACGGATTCGGCTGTCCGCCTCCCGCGTACGGCTGCGAGTTCGCGCTCCCGGCATACGGCTGCCCGCTCCCGGCGTTCGGCTCGTTCTGCTGCGGATTCTGCCCGCCCCCTGGCGGCTGCTCTCCTGGCCACATGCGGCGTAACGATACGGCGATGATCGGCGGGCGCTGGTCAAGACTTGCTACTCGCGGGTAACATGGTGGCATGAGCGCAGACCAGATGACGATCGGCGAGATGCTCGCCGCCACCGTGCCGATGGCCCGGACCCTGAACCTCGAGTTCGTGGAGACCACTCCGGACAAGGCCGTGGTGGCGCTGCCGGACCAGAGCGACTACCACAACCACGTCGGCGGACCGCACGCCGGAGCGATGTTCACGCTGGGGGAGTCGGCGAGCGGGGCGATCGTCCTCGCCGCGTTCGGTGAGCAGTTGTCGCGCGCCGTACCGCTCGCGGTCAGCGCCGAAATCTCGTACAAGAAGCTCGCGATGGGCCCCGTCACGGCCACCGCGACGCTCGGCCGCCCCGCCGCCGACGTCGTCGCCGAACTCGACGCCGGGCAGCGCCCCGAGTTCCCCGTCGCCATCGCCATCCAGCGCGGTGACGGTGCCGTGACCGGTGAGATGACGGTTGTCTGGACGCTGCGCCCGAACGGCTGAGCCGCACGCCATTCACAGGGCCTTGATCAGGGGTACGACCTGGTCGAGGCCCATTGGTCCTTTTCCGGGGCCGCCAGATCCTGTGCGGCCCTTCGAGGCCTATGCGAAGGGAGCCGCCACCCGGGTCCCCGCACTGTGGTATTTTTTTCCGTCTGGCTCAGAGTTGCCGCATATCGAAACTAGATATCAGTCGGAGGATCGAAAATTCAAAAATACAGAGGACATTTACAAGGCGGAGCAAGAAGACGCCCAGGTGATCGATTCGCTTGTTCGTGGTCAAACCATTGAAACGTTCACGGAAAATCGCGTGGACCCCTAACTAAGGCCTGTTCCAGAAGTCGTTGAGCGGGCTTTTCCCTTGTATGGGTGGGGTGTTGAGGGCCGAGCCAGTATGGATCGAGATGTTCACCGGGTTACGGGCGGACCGGTTCACGCGGCTTGTGCGTGCAGTGCGGGAACGGGGCGGAGAGCATCCACGGATGGGGCGCCCCTGGCGGCTGCCGCTGGCCGAGCGGGTGCTGCTGGTGGCGGTGTACCAACCTGACCATGCGGCAGCTCGCGGTGCTGTTCGGCGTCTGCCCGGCGACCGTGTGCCGGATCATTCAGCAGCTGGGTCCGCTCCTCGCACTGGAGCCGTCGTCGCGCCGCGACGGGGTGGTGGAATTGCTGTGGATCGTGGACGGCACATTGATTCCGGTGCGCGACCGCACCGTCGCCGCCTCCAGCCGCAACTACCGGTTCTCCGCGAACGTGCAGGTCGTCATCGACGCCGACACCGCCGATGCTCATGCCTGGCGGGACTCCGGCCTGGCCCAGGTGTGCTCCGGAACCACGGTGCTCACGGACGGCGCCTACTGGGGCACCGGGCTCGTCGTTCCACACAGCCGCCGCGGCAAACGGCCGGTGCTGCCCATCCAGGAAGCCGACAACGCCGCGCACCGCAAAGTCCGCGCGCGGGGCGAGCACACCTTCGCCCGCATGAAGAACTACAAGATCCTCCGCGACTGCCGGCAGCGCGGCGACGGCCTGCACTACGCCGTCCAGGCCGTCGCCCGCATGCACAATCTCGCCCTCACCGCATGATCGACGAGCCTGCGCAAGCGCCCCGCACCGCCCGCTCAACGACTTCTGGAACAGGCTTCGATACCTCGGCGGCAGTGAGGCAGCGTGCGCCGGAGCGCGTATGAGTCATGTGTACGCCGATGACGTCGCTCAGGTATGGCGCTAGCTTCTCTGCCAGGTCCAGAACCGGGGGAGGGAAGCGTGACCGGGAAGCGGGCACGTTTGCGAGATTCCTGGACGTGTACTACGTGCTTCACGGGCGCAGACTCACATGGCAGAAAACAATCGTGTGTCTCAGTCACAGGATCACCCGGGTCAAGTCGGAAGAACCGTCCGGGACATGTGGCTGCAGCGATTTCGGACTCTTACCGATCGATTCGACCTGACAGCACTGGCCTCGGACCTTGAGACGCTGGAGCGCCGAAGGGTACGTGAGCGCTACCGGATAGCCATCGTCGGGCGCCTCGGCCGCGGCAAATCGCTTCTTGTGAACCGGCTGGCAGGGAAGGCGCTTCTTCCGCTGGACCAGCCAACATCTGTCCCGGTAAGTGTATTCGTCACCGATGAACCGCCGTGCATTGAGATCGAATGGGCTGATGATCGTCCGGCCGCGCACCGCAATCTTGACGAAGCGGGCTGGTCCGATCTGCTCAGCGGCGAGAACGAACTGCCCACGGCCATCAGGGTGTGCCTGGGCAGCGGGACAGCGCTGCCAGCAGGGCTGGAGTTGGTTGATACGCCTCCCGCAGTGGACAGCGAGGGCGCCGCCACAATGCGGCTGGGTGAGGTCATCAGGAGTAGCGACCTGGCGCTGCTCGTTGTCTCGGCGACTGCTCCTATGGGCGCAGCCGAGATCCATTTTCTGGAAGAGGAGATCCAAAGGGCGCGTGTTGGATGCGTCCTCGTGGTCGTAACCAAGCTCGACGCCGTACCTAGGCACGAGCGCAATAGAGTGCTGACATTCGTACGAGAGCGCACGCAGGAAGTCTGCCGAAACGCAGATGTGGTTAGTGGTCCTGGGCCGGCCGAAAGCGAGGAACAACTGGACCAGCTCCGTGAGCTGCTCATCGCAGGTACCTGCGGGAATAGTGTGGAACGCCAAAGGGATTTACAATTCGACTTTCAACTGTATGACCTCGTTCGGGAAGCGGGCAGAACCGGAGAAGCGGCAGCGCAAGCCGCACGTCGACAGGAACTGGAACGCGTATCACGTCTGGAAGAGACGGCTGAGCTGGCCGAACGTGCCCTGAGGTCCGGCGAGATCCAGCTGGAGCTAGAACGCCGACGCAAACGCGTTGTCCAACAATGCAGGGATGGCCTGTCCGCTCGCGCGGCGGCGATTGCACGGGAGTTGGAGGGCGACCTCCGCGGCATCCCGGAGTCGGACAACTGGATAGCTCAGTGTCTGAGCAGGTTGGAGGAGCAACTTGAGGCGTTGGCCGGGTCATCGGTGGCCGAACTCGATGACTTGATACAAGGCGATTACTCATGGCTCAGGGACCGGCTGAGGGAATACTTCGATACCTGGCACGAGGAGGGCCGCCGCCTGGAAGCCCTGCAATCAGACCGGCCAGAATTCAGCCCGGAGCCACCGCGGATCCCCGAGTATAAAGCCCTGCGCAGATTGGCAAAGGCCATGGAGGCTGTCGGCCAAGCAGCAGTGCCAGTGCTCATCCAGGCAGCTCATGACAAACTGCCCGACGGGGAAAGCGCCAAGATGCGCATGCTGTTCGATGTCATGGTCAGTAACAAGGACAAGGTGGGCGAGTGGTCGGGGAAGATGGCCGCGCGTGTGATCACCATTCTGCCGGATCACTTGGCAAGGGCTTCCCGAGAGAAGGCAGCGCGCGGCCTCGCACACGATGCGAAACAGGCGGCTGAGCACGTTAGCGAGGATCTCGCCGTGCAGATCCAGGCAGTTTACGAGCAACTGTTTGCCGAATTTCAGGATGCTCAGCGAAAATGGCGGAAGAAGCAATTTGATTCCATGGAGCGCGAGGTTTCCGAGGCTGGAGCGCACTGGGACTTGCTTACCAGGGAGGCTACGTCTCTCGCCGATGAAATTTCTGATGCCTATCCCGGGATTGGGGAGGTCACGGCGTGACGTCCGAAAAGACAGGCATGAGCTTTGCTTCTTTCGGTGAGGAACGTGCAAACCTCACCCAGACAACGCTCAAGGTGCAAGCGATGGCTGCTGCAGTGGGGTCGGACCATCGTGTTAGAGACCTTCAGGCAGTACACGATCGCCTGATAAGTGACAGGTTTCGTGTGCTCTTTGTCGGTAATTTTGACGCAGGCAAGAGCACACTGATCAACGCCATGCTGGGTGAGGAAGTCCTTCCAGCACGCTTTCTTCCGACGACAGGTATTGTCACCGTCGTCCGCTACGGCGTGGAACGACGGGCATTTCTTTACCCACCGCCCAATTCTGGAGGGCCTACACCACCTCCCGTCAGTGTCCCGATCAGCGAGTTCGAGAAACACCTGACCATTGCGGAGGGCGGAACGGGACCGAGTCCATACAGCCGAGCCGAAATCGAGTGGCCCGCCGAACTCCTGAGCAACGGGATCGAAATCATCGACTCGCCCGGGTTGGACGACCCGTTGAAAAATGGAGCGGTTCGCATGGAGAGTACGATTCGCCAAGTGGCGGGCGCGGACATAGTCGTATACGTCAGTGCATGCGGCGGAGCAATGGGGCGTGGTGATATGGATTTCATCCATACGTACCTTCACCCGCTTGGTCATGAAGAACTGCACATTGTCCTCACGAAGATCGACACCGTTCCTCCCGGTCAGCGCGACAGGTTCATCAATGACGCGACGAGGAACCTTACTTCTTTCTCTCCTGCGGAAAGAATCTTCTTCGTAAATGCGCTCGGCGGACTCGAAGCACGCATGTCCGGCAATGACGAGCAACTCATCCAATCCAACCTGCCGGCACTGGAGAAGAGTATCGAAGAGCTCCTGGCCGATGAACGCGGCGCAGTGAGGCTGTTGGCGCCGGCAACGGGCATAAAGCACGTGATCACGGAGATGTCCGACGCCGTACGGAAGCGGGAAAATAATCTGGCGCTGCACGCAAGTGAGGTGCGGCAGAATTGCACGCGCGTAAACGAAATTCTGCCGCTTCTGGAACGACAGCGTGATCGTATTGATGAACTCGTCGGATACTATCTGCGCGAAATTGAACCGGAAGTCGAGCAAATTGCCCAGAAGTTCATGCGTGATGCAGCTGAACAATGTCAGGGATGGGTAGGTGACCTGCCTGAAGGTGACAGTTTGCGGTTACGGGATTCGATCAGGATGCGTGAGCGACTGGAGGAAGCTGCAAGTCGAACCGCGGGTCACCTTGAATCGCGATTCCAGCATGCGTTCACCAAATGGCAAGAGAACGAACTCAACCATCTCCTGCGCAAGCGCGTGGCCAGGATGGAGGAGAAGGTCAAGCCGGACCTTCGTGCGTTCCTCGATGTGGTCCATCGAGCGGAGCAGACCCTTGCCGGAGACCACGCTGTCGAAAGTGTGCCTACCGTCGACGATTCCTCGACGCTGGATCAGGTTCTCGACGGCTTGATCACACCACCACCCGGGGCCAATCCCGAGGCGGCAGGAACAAGCGGTGTTTCTCAGCTTCTCGCCCAGCTCTGGTGGACCATATCTGCCGGGCTTGTCCTACTGCTGCTCAGGTCTGTGGCAGTTACGGTCATGGCGAGGGTACTCGCCCAATTCTGGAAGCGACCGGACTCCGCCGTGACGTACGCCGTAGCGTCCGAATTTGCCAAGCAGCTGGGACAAGAAGCACCGAACTGGGGCGCCGAAATCAGGAAAACGGTCGCGAGCGGCCTAGGAGGTCTCCAGGCTGCGATCAACGGCGCACTGACCAGCAAGGTTCTGCACATCGGAGAACAGTCCCAAGCACTGCTTTCCGACATCGAAAGCAACATGGCTGGTCAACGGCTTGCTGTGCTGGCGAACGATCTCGAGCAGACGGACGTTGAGATCGAAGCAACGCTGCGACGCTTGCACCGAGCCTGAGCCGCCACACCGGGCCTCGCCCGCGCCGATACCTAACGAAGCGCTGGCGCACCGTAAGGCGAACAATCCCGTCAGCACCGACGCGGCGATCATTCATGGGACGCCCTTAGATCGCCAGAACTCCGAAGATCACGACGAAAGCGACTCCGAGGCCGAAGAAGGCCATCTGCGTAGCGGCCGGTAGCCGGATGTTCGCCGAGTAGATCGATCTCGTGTCGTCGCCCTCGCTGACCGTGCCAGCGAGAGCCAGGAGCGTGCCCACTCCGGCCAGAACCGAAATGGCGTGGGCCAGCCAAGCCAATTGCAGCCACAAGAGCTCCGAAGGCGTGGCGTTGGCGACGATGTCCTTGGCCAGGCTGATCGTGATGGTGACCACTGCGGTCGTGAGCGTGAGGACGTGCTTACTCGTCTCCGCCGCCGCCGCCAGGGCCAACTTTCGCCGGTCTGCCGCAGTTTCTTCGGCTGCTGCCATGGTGACCTTCCTTCGAGATCAGCAGAACGGCCACATGGGGCAGGCGCGGTCCTTGATGGTGCTGAACACGGCCAAGGTGACAGCGGTGAGAGTCCGACGGCGCGTCTCCGTGGCCAACTCGCTCGTGAAGTTCTCAAGCCGTGCAGTCGCTATGGGCAGTTGGGCTTCGGGGTCGGCCTGCGCCATGAGCTCGTCGAAGCCGCCTTGCACGAACCGCTCGTACGTCGGCCGAGCCTCTTCGGCGATGGGCACGCCACCGAGTCCGCGCTGGGCGGCAGCATTGAACTCCCCGGCAACTCTGGCTTCCAGATGGCTGGCGGCCCGCCGGTTGCCGGTCCGGCTCCCCGGCCTCGGGTTTCCCTCAGACGTCCGGCGACGGTGATTTCCGCTCATGAGCCCCCCTGTGCCACGCGCCGTAGTTCCGTCTGGGTCCCGGCCCTTCCCCGGCACGCCAGCACAGGTGCCATGCGAAACTACGGGCGGGAAGAACCATCAGGTAGCTCTGTGACGCTACCCATGAGCTGGCCGACTGTCTGCGGCGGGTTTGGGTTATGGCACACGCTGGGGGCGTGCGCCCCCGCGACCGGGACTGCTCAAGAGGTTGTCGCCCCGGACAGGCGCGTTATTCGCTCCGAAGGACGGCCCCCTTCCGGGACGAGCCGAGCCGAGCCCAAGGCCGCCTACGAGATCCGCACTTGTGTCGGTGGACGCGGGCCAGGACGAGGACCGTGCCCCGACGACCGGCCAGAGAGGGGCCCAGCCCCGTCCCACCAGCCCCAACTGCCCTGCTGGCCCAGGGCCTTACACGCGGTCCGCTCCTTGGCTCACCCCAGCCACCACCCTCAACCGGTGGTGGCAAGCCTGGACCGACAAGGACCCACCCGCCGAACTCCAGGCCCTGATTGACGCGGTCACCACCGGCCACGGCATTGATCTCTACTGCCGGGTTTAACGAACTACCGCTAGTCTTCGGACCCCTACCGGCGGTCCAGATCGTCCGAGGAGTCGTGACAGGTGAGGGGCAAAACGGTTTTGGACCGCCCACGCGATGGTCAGAAATTGTCGCGGGCCCATGGGTCGCGGTCGGTCTCGCGGCCCCAGCCCGCGCACCCCTTGTCCGCTGACTGGCCCGCCCGCAGCAGGCCCCCGGGCACCCCCGCGATTTCGAAGGAGCGGCCGTCGCGGCCAGTGCCCGCCTCGATCTCGAACCCGAGATCGCGCAGGTCCTCGGCCAGTCTTGCTCGGCCGAGGGCGCCGCACTCGCGGGTCAGGGTCTCCTCGTGCAGTGCTGGGTGGCACGGGCCGCGTAGCGTCCCGGACTCGTCGAGTACGCCAACAAGGTAGCCGTGCACGTGCAGCAACGGCGGCGGCATGTTTGCCCAGGGCCGACGATGCCCGACTGCATGCAGTGCCAGGGCAGCGGCGAAGCCCCGGGCGGTGGCAATGTTGTCGATCACTGGCCTGGTCTGGGTCAGGTACTGCAGGCAGGAGTAGGCGGCGTTCACGGCCGCTCGTTCCAGGTCCGCGCGTAGGTCCGTCTTTGCCTGGGCCCACACCCAGGAGAGCGAGGTCGGCGGCAGAAACGTCAGGTCAAACGCTGCGTCGTCCGCGCGGACCGGTGCACCGCTGGTCGCGTGTTGCCCTGCTACCGCAGCGGCGAGCTGTTCGAGCGTTGCTTTGGCGCCCGACTGGAGTCCCAGGAGCTCCAGGGCCTCTGGCGAGCCCACCCACATGGTGTTCGCCCGCCGGTACGGCGGATCTTCTGGCCGGGCGAATGTCTCCGGCGACAACGAGGGTTCCACCGCCAGCCCGGCCTCGTCATCCGCCACCTTCAGCACGCGAACCGTCAGCACGTGACACCCACCCCCTTCCGCCGCATTCCGATAGAGAGATATCAGAGGGGTGGTTCGTTGTCCGTCCGGAACTCCCAACCTTCGCTTATCGCACACAAGTTGACGTCTGCGGCAGCTCGTCCAGCCTGGCGAACACGATCTCGAAACCAGGTGTGGCAACGTGGACATTTCTACCGCGAACTTGGCCCATTGGCTGTCCGATCGCTGGTCGTCACGGTGCGGTCGCAGGACGGGTTGGCCCAGGGCAAGCTGTCACAGAGACAGCCTGATGCGGGGCAGTTCACCCGGAAGCCTGATGCGTCGACCTGGATGGTCTGGAGGCCCCCGCGTAGTCGTCGCCTTGGTATCGGTACGGCTCGATCCTGATCGACTTGCCCGGGCGAGGCGCGTCGATCATCTGTCCGCCTCCGATGTAGAGGCCAACATGATGGATACCGCCATGGGTGTTGCCGTAGAACACCAGGTCTCCCGGCTGGAGCCGCTGGCTGGCGGAGAGTCGAGGGCCGGCGTCGAACTGCGCCTGTGCCGTACGGGGCAGGGTGATTCCAGCGGCGGCGTAGGCGGCTTTGGTCAGGCCGGAGCAGTCGAAGCCTGCGTCACCGCTGTTCGGGCCGTTGCCGCTCCACTCGTATGGGAGTCCGAGTTGGCCTTGGGCGTAGTTGATCGCCTGTAGTGCAGCGACGCTAGGGGCGGTGTCGGCGCCGAAGCGTGCGCCGCTGGCGTAGGTCTCAGCCTGGGCGAGGACCTGGGAGACGTACGACTCGTCGTGGTTGTAGTTCTTGATAGCGCGGGGGATGTCCTTGCCGTCTCGGGCGCCGGAGTCGCACAGGTACGCGGCGGCGGCGTAGATCGCGTCGTGCGCGTTGTACGGCGAAGGCGGAGTGGCTCCGTCATTGGGCAACGGATGCTTGGCGACGACGCTCTGGAAAGTGGGCGACAGGAACTGCATTGGGCCGCGGGCACCGGCGTAGTTGGCGCCGCTGTGGACGCCGGGCAGCGTCGAGCGGCCGTGATCCGACTCGGTCTTGCCAATGGCTGCGAGGACCGACCAGTTCAAGCCGGGGCATGTCGCGGCCGCGTCCATGTAGAGGGCTAGGTAGTCGGCGGGGACGTCGGTGAGTGCTGCCTTGCTGGGCTGGGTGGCGTTGCTGCCAAAGGCGGACAGGAGGCCGCCGGCACCAGCGCCGCCGAGCAGGGCAATCAATGCCAGCAGTCCGAGGGCTGCGGCAGTGATCTTTCGCATCGCCGATCACCGAGATGGGCGGCGGTCTGAGGGATTGGGCGGCAGAGGGGAGGGCGGAAGAAGACCACCGAGGGGGTTAGTCCCGCTGGCCCGTGCAGGGTCGCTTGGTGGACTGCCCAGGGCTGGCAAATAGGGCCACGCGTAGGGCAGTTCGGCGAGCAGAAGGCGGCGATTGGCGTGCTGGCGGATGTCCAGCGGCTGCCAGCGGGCTGCGGTGGGGTCGTCCTCCTGCCCGCTGAGGAAGTCCGCGCTGGAGGTGGCCACCGGCACCAGCGAGGGGTCGTCGAGGTCTGCGAGAGCGGTCGCGAGCGCGCGGCGAACGCGGGCTTCCCGGCGGGCGGTTGGGACCCAGACCAGGACGGGGGTGGTGATGCCCGTGGTGGTGGCCAGCTTGGCGTACGCGGCGAGTTTGCGACCGAGGCGGTCCGGGCGCTCGGTGCCGAAGTCGAACTCCAGGAACCATTCGAGCGCCGTGGGCGCGGAGCCGTTCTCGTGCCAGAGGCCGTACGCGTCCGGGCGGACGATGTCTCCGAAGTGCTTGGCGCAGCGTGCCTCGGACCACCAGACGACGAGCCGGCCGGAGGCGCCCGGACGGCGGCATCGTGCGACCAGAGCGCTGAAGAAGCCGTTGGTGCCGACGGTGTGGGCCAGATGCAGGGAGTAGGCGATGCCGATCGCGCGGTCGTGCCGGTAGTCCAGGTCGCGAAGGTCGAGGCCGTCCTCGCGGGCGAGCAGGGCGGCTCCGGCAGCGTCCAGGACGTAGTGCATCGGCGCGGTTCCGTAAGTCACGAAGGGCTGGAACCGGTCGATCAGGCGCCACTGGTACAGCTTCAGTAACCGCATGTTGGCGGCACGTACCGAGGGCCAGGCCATTTCGACGATCTGGTGGGTCGTCAGGACCCGGTGCTCGTAGAGCATGCGGGCCAGCCACCTGTCCCGCTCGGTGAGTCGAGTCGCGAGGCGGGCGACGTAGCCACTGGTGGCAGCGGTGCGCTGGCTGGGCCGCGGGGCCTGGTGCCCGCGCAGAGAGCGTTGCGGTGTGGGATTGGTGATCAAGACGGTGCACCTCCAGACAGGGGTGGGTGGGCTTGAAATAGGGGCCTTGGGCTCATGCGCGGCGGCGCGGGTCCGTCGTCGGCCCAGCGGCGCCTTTGCGGGTGGGGATGGGCTGGGGGCGCGCGTTTCTGCGGGCAGCGGCACGGATCCGTTGGGCACGGCCCGGGACCGGCGGCGGCAGCGGTTCGGTGACCGCAGTGAAGGCGGGTGCTTCGGCACCGTGCAGGACCGGACGTACCACGACGTGGAAGGCGTCGAGATTGGACAGGTCGTGGGCGTTCAATCGCGGCTCGGTGTGCCGGGCGAGATGGCGCGCGTCTTCCGGCGAGGCGTTGAAGAAGATCTTGGTGCGGGCGTTAGTGCTGATGCCCTCCTCCAGCTCCTTGGGAAGCTGCCGGAGGTACTGGTGGGCGAGCGTCATCGACAGCCGGTATCCGCGGGCCTCGGCGAGCATGTCCTCAAGTGCGTACGGCAAGTTGAGGAAGTTGTGCGCCTCGTCCACGTACAGTCCGGCGTCCTGGCGCTGGCCTTGCGGGATGCGAGCGCGTCGGGTGGCGGCCTGCCAGGTGCGGGCGACCACGATGGAGCCCATCAAGTGGGCGGTCTCCGTGCCCAGGGCGTCCTTGGCGATACGTACCAGGCAGATCCCGCCGTCCAGTACGGCATCCATCTCGACGGTGGACGCCCCACCGGCGATGGCGGCACGGACGAAGGGGCGCAGCAGGACACCTCGGAGCTTGTTCATCAGGGGTGCGGTGACCTGGGCGCGGTGCGGGTTGGACAAGGCGTCGTACCAGGACCAGAAGCCCCGTAGGACGTCGTCGTCGATCTGGTCCACGGCCCGCTGCCGGAAAGCCGGGATCGCCAGCAGTTTGGGCAGGTCGGTGAGGACCGGGATGCCTCCCTGCGCGCGGAGGGTGAGCAGCCCGGCGCGCAGGATGTCGTCGGTGCGCGGGCCCCACGAAGAGGCATAGACGCGGGAGAAGATCGATACGAGGTTGTCGACCGTCCGCGCTACGTCATCGCCTTCCAGGGGGTTGAGGATGGGCGGGCGAGCCTTGCTGTCGGCGTCGAAGAGCACCACCTTGTCCCCGAGCTCTTCCGGCAGCCGCATCAAGAGGTCGGTGATCAGATCGCCCTTCGGATCGATGACCACCACGCCGCGTCCGGCGTCTGCGTCCGCCAGGATCATGCGGGCCATCAGCTCGGACTTACCGGAGCCGGTTGCGCCGAGGATGTGCAGGTGGTGCCGGGCGTCCGGCACGCGCAGGCCCACGGGACGAGGCCGGCCGGAGTCGGTGACGCCGATGGGCCGGACGGCCGGGCCCGCGGTGGCGATACCGGGCGCGGGTGGGACAGCGCGGGCACCGGCGCGCTGCAGACCAGGTATGGCCTCGTCCCACGGCAGGTGCGCCACCGCAGCCAATTCCGGGATGGCAAGCAAGTCCCCTTTGTCCAGGCGGCGTTCGTTGACGTACGGCTGCGGACGCCGGAGCCGGACACGTCGGTAGTAGTTGTGTTCGGTGAAGGCGGCGAACGCGCTCGCGATGGCGTGGCTCCGGCCACGCAGGCGATCGCGCACTGCAGCCTGCCGTGCTGCACCCAGGTGGGTGGGCACGGTCGCGGTAACGACATAGCGGATGCGGGTTTCGTACGGGGCACCGCGCAGCTTGGCAACGATCACCTTGTCCTCGGCAGACGCTTCGATGGCCGTCTGCCGGTCCAGCACCGGCGCGGCACGACGGGAGCGAGGAGCGCGGTATCCCGGGGTGAACAGGTCCAGCAGGCGACTGACCGTGCGGACAGGACGTCCAGCGCGCACCCATCGAGCGGCCCGGCGAGCCTTGACAATCCGATGCCCGGTGACGGGCCGGACCAGGACCTGGACCAGCGCCTGCTCGTTCGGGCCGAGGCCGACCGGTGCGCCGAGCAGGGCGCGAATCGGGTCGGAGGGGAAGACCATGCGGATCGGCAGGGCTTCGGGACGGGCCAAGCGCAACTCGCCGCCGACGGTCTGCGTGTGGTGTGAGGCGGCGGGGATCGGTGGTCGAGCGGGAGCGGTGCGCGTACGGGCACCGGGCCAGGCTGCCTCGACAGCGCGCTCGACCAACCCGGGCGGGATGACGCCCGGGACCCACAGGCGGATACGGATCGTCTCGCGGTCGAAGACGTACTCCCAGACCAAGTGGGGCTGACCGAGCAGGCGGCGGCGCCATGCCGGCCGCAGCAGCCCCAGCAGGTTCGCCCACAGGGCTTCAGCGCCTGCCGGGTCGGCAGTAGGTGGCGGCAGTACGTTGACGATCCGGGCATTGGTGTTCAGCATCCGGCGGCAGCGGCGGCGCCACCACCAGCGTGCCCAGCCGATTCCGGCACTGGCGAGTACCGAGGCAGAGCCCGCGAGAGGCCACCACATGTCGATCCACCCGACTACTCCGGTAACGATCGCACGTAGGGCGCCGCCGGGATCACGCAGGTAGTTCTCCAGCGGAGACTCCGGATCTTTCGGAGTCGCTGCAACGAGCGAATGCAGCAGGATGTTGCCGGTTCTCATGACACGGGCCTCCGAGAACGAGGGCACGGACGGTGATCAGGCGGCTCGGCCGTGACGGTCCGCGTCGGAGCGATGGCCGGACTCCACCGGAGCGGACGAAGGCCTGGCGGATACATGCACGAGCCGCAGGCCACGCTGCTGTCGTTGGACACGGCGTTCGGCATCGACCTCGGACTGCCAGGAACGGAACGTGCGGCCGCCGAGCCGTTTGAGGAAGTGGGGGATGCGGTTGGCGGGGATGCCGACGAGGCGCGGGCCGAGGACCGCGAGCAGGTCACTGGCCTCCTGCGAGTGCCAACCACGGCGGCGATGGCGGCCTCGTCGGGGAAAACGTCCGCCACGCGGTCGTGGTCGATGTCGAGCGCGGCGTCCTGGGTTCCGCCGAAGCTGTAGACCCAGGCGAAGTTGTCCGGCAGATCCGGCTCTACCAGGGCCCGGAACCGGGCCACTTCCTTTGTGTAGGCGTAGAAATTCGTGTCCGGCCGGGCGCGCATGATCCGCAGCCAGGCACGCAGGTAGGCGTTGGAGAAGAAGTCGCCCGAGAAGTGTTCCTCGGCCGCGTCACCTGCCTGACCGCTTGCCCCACCAACGGATCGCCGTCAGCAGGGCAAGCCGCTCTACGCAGCCCGGGATCCGGCGGACCTGCTGCGAACGGTTGCGAATACCGCCGCAGCCAGAACCAGCACGCTGACGATCAGCCCCGGCGGAAAGTCACTCGATGTTGGAACGAAAAGTAGCCACAAAGAACTGCCAGCCGCTGTAGTGAACCGCCGAGATCAACGTGAAGGGCAGGCTCCGCTTCACCAGGAGGAGGTGAAGGTGGATCCATCGCGCAGTCCATGCTCCAGAACAATTTCAACCCCCGCAGATCTCAGCTTTTCAGCCAAGAATTCGGCTTCGACGTGTGTCGCCCAGAAGCCCTGCGAACACATTTCGCTCACGAGTGATTTGGTCTCCGCCAACGATCTCTTAAAAAGGTCCCGAAATGCCTTCAACTGAGGGACTGACATCGCAGCATCGGGGGCGATCGAAAGTCGAGACCGACCATGCTCCTGTAGAAGGGCTTCTCTCACAACCGAAGGCGCTTTACCAAGCCCGCCTTCGTGTGACTTTACTCCACAGTCGCATTGATATTCGATGTCCCACCGTAGTGCATCCAAGTGAATGGCTTGTGCCACATGGTGCAGGACCGGGCGTCCGCAGTCTGAACACGGAGCGGAAAAGGAGCTCTGTTGAATGATCACCGCCAACCTCGCATTCTCATGTAGCGCTCGACAGTGTCGTAGAACTTGTCGGATGTTCCCGATCCATCCCTCGGGTGATGATCAGTCAGCCCCCGTCCCCACCAGCGGTGGTGAAGCTCCTCATGGACGAGGGACTGCCGCAACGAGTCTCTTGACTTGAAGGATCTGGGGCCAAACTGCGTTCCTTCCCCATACTTGGCAACCCCGTGGCGGCCCCAGGGATTGTATCGCGGCGTGTATGAGAGTCGCAGGTTGGGAAAATCCTCGGCGATTAGCGCGTCGATTGCTCGATTCCTCGCCGTTGTGGTCTTGCCAGTTGCATGGCTGAGGTCGGCCGTCCAGGAGGACGTCCCGTCAGCCGCTATGCCTTCAATGTTGAAAGAAGGTCTGCTGCTGCCCTTGCCCAAGAGACCCTTCAGCCCACGCCAACCAGGCATTATCAGGCTACCGAGTCCACCGCCGAGGGCACCCAGGAGGAGGTCGCCGGGTGAGGTGGGCTGGCATTGGGCGGTGTTGATGGCGTAGGTGTATCCGGCGCCGATGGCAGCGTCGGTGAGCGCGGTGACCGCGAGGGCGCGTCCGCCGGAGAGGCCGAGGGTAGTGGCGAGGCCAGCACCCGCGGGAGCGAGGAATCCCGCGCCGGCGCCGATGACGGCGCCCTTGCCGGTCGCGGCGGCGAAGTCGCCCCAGTCGAAGTCGTCGTGGTGGGTGAAGGCGTAGACACCGCCGCTGACGATGCCGCCGATGGCCGCGCCGATGCACATCGGGCAGTTGCCGGAGGGGTCGGAGAGGTTGGCGGGGTCGTTGTCGGCGTAGTTGTAGGGGGACTGGTTGGGGCTGTCGGCAGCGGCCGGGACCGGGTCCTGGGTGGTGAAGCGGCGCTGGGTGGTGTCGTAGGAGCGGGCGCGCAGTTGGAGGCGGTCGGGCAGGTACTGGTCTTTGTACTGGCCGGTGTAGCCGAAGATGCTGGTCTGGCCGCCGGTGATGGTGGCGGTGCCGGTGGAGGTGCCCCAGGCGCTGTAGGTGTAGTGGTAGTTGTCGACGCCCGCCGCGTCGTAGACGGCGCTGACGGAGTTCTGCCGGTCCTGGGTGAAGTAGTAGCTGCCGGCGGTGCGGTCCATGGAGCGGGCCGTGCCGTCGGGGTCGTAGTGGTAGTCCGCCAGCAGGGCGCCGGAGGAGTCGGTGTCGGTGGCGATCTGCGGGAGGTCGCCGTTGATGTCCCAGCGGGACGTGCGTATCAGCGCGCTGTTCTTGTTCGAGCCGGTGCGGTTGCCGTCGGCGTCGTACAGGAACGAGAGGTTGTCGCTGCCGATGATGGCGGACTTGACCCGGCCTGCTGGGTCGTAGGCGTAGGTGCCGTCGTCGTCCTTGGTCTGGTTGCCGTCTGCGTCGTAGGTGTAGCTGGTCTTGGTCGTGCCGACGGTCGTTGAGGACAGCTGGTCGCCGGCGTCGTACTCGTTGGTCGTGGTGGAGCTGGAGCTGGTCGTGCTTTTGAGGTTGCCGACCTTGTCGTAGGCGTAGGTGGATCCACTGGTGCCGGTCAGGCAGGAGGTGGCCGAGGTGTCGGTGCAGGCCCTGGTCATGCGGCCTGTGTCGTCGTACCCGTAGCGGGCGGGGTAGCCGGTGCCGGGCTTGTCCGCGGTGAGGCGGTTGTTCGCGTCGTAGGTGTAGGTGTTGCTGAGGGTCGGCGTGGTCATGGAGGCCAGGCGGCCGGCCTCGTCGTAGGTGCGGGTCTCGCTGCGTGCTGTGGTGGTGGGCAGGGCGACCGAGGTGAGGTTGCCCGCCTTGTCGTACCCGTAGCTGGCGGCCTTGCTGTTGGCCGTCTGGATCTTGATCCGGCCGACCTTGTCGTACGTGTAGCTGGTGGCCCGGCCGTCTGGGTACGTGCGGGACTTGAGGGTGTCGTCCGTGTTCCAGGTGTAGCTGAACGGCTTCGTGGCGCCCGGTGACGTGATCGAGAGGATCTTGTCGTCGTTGTCGTAGGTCAGGGTGCGGGTGCCGGTGGCGTCGGTGACGTCTTTGAGGCGGCTCGCGTCGTCGTAGACGTACGTCTCTGTCGGGGTGCCGTCGGAGTAGGTGATTTTCGTCGGCAGGTTGCGGGCGTCGACCGTGGTGATGATGGTCTGCGCGCGTGCGTTGGTGACCTTGATGCGGTTGCCGTCGAGGTCGTACTCGTAAGCGACGGTCTTGGACAGCGGGTTCTTGACCGAGGTCAGCTGGCCTTCGGCGTTGTAGCCGTAGGTGCTCGTGTGGGTGTTGGCATCGGTGGTGGTGTCCAGGAAGCCGGCCGTGTTGTACGTGAAGGTGGTGGTGCCGGCGTCCGGGGCGGTGACCTTCTTGGGCCGGTTGAGCTCGTCGTACTCGTAGACCGTCTGCTTGTTGCGTGCGTCGGTGACCGAGGCGATGTTGCCGACAGCGTCATAGCCGGTGGACTGCTTGTGTCCGAGCGGGTCGGTGACGGAGGTGGGATGGCCGGCCGGGTCGTAGCCGTAGGACCACGTGTACTTCGCCGGGTCGGCACCGCTGACATTGCCTCGCGGGTCGACGGAGGTGTCGAGCTGCCCGTCGTCGTTGTAGCTGTAGCTGGTGCGCTCGGCTTCCGGGGAGACCTCTGCCGAGAGGTGGCCGTCGTCGTCGTACTCGTAGCTGGTCGTGTAGCCGGCCCAGGTCTTCGACGTGGCGAGCCGGTTGTCGTCGTCGTAGGTGAGCGTCATGCCGTGACCGAGGCCGTCGGTCGTCTTGACGATGCTGCCGTTGTCGTCGTAGGTGACGCTGCGTGTGTGGCTGAGCGGGTCGGTGACCGACACGGGCCGGTTGTCGGCGTCCCAGCTGAAGGCGGTTGTCTTGCCCAGCGGGTCGGTGACGGTCTTGCGGTTGCCGACCTTGTCGTAGCCGGTTGTCCAGGTGTACTGCTTCGCGTCGGCGCCGGTGGCGTTGCCGCGGGCGCTCACCACCTGAATCTGGTTGCCGGCCTTGTCGTACTGGTAGGTGACGACCGCACCCTGGCGGTTGGTCTCCTTCTTCAGACGGCCCACCGGGTCGTAGCCCAGCACGGTCTGCTTCAGCGCCGGATCCGTGATGGTCGACAGGTGGTTGGCGTCGTCGTAGTCGTAGCTTGTGGTGCGCTGACGGGCATCGGTGACCGTCTTGAGGTTGCCGACCTCGTCGTAGCCATAGGCAGTGGCGTTGCCGCGCGCGTCAGTGACCGTCTTGACCCGGTCGGCGTCGTCGTAGGTATAGGCGGTCGTGTACTTTGCCGGGTCCGCTCCGCTGACGTTGCCCCGCGGGTCGACGACGGTCTTCACCTGTCCCGACGGGAAGTAGGTGTAGGTGGTCTTGTTGCCCTTGGGCGTGGTGACCGACGCCAGGTTGCCGTCCGAGTCGTAGCCGTACTTCGTCTGCTTGCCGCGCGCGGTGGTGGCGGTCTCCAGCAGTCCGGTGGTGGCGTTGTAGCCGTACGTGGTCGTCTTGCCCAGCGGGTCCTTGATGGTGGTGAGCTGGTTGGCCGTGTTGTAGCCGTAGATGGTCTTGTTGTACTCGCCGTCCTCGTACGTGGCCACGTTGCCGTTGCTGTCGTACGTCCAGGACTCGTCCGACGCGGAGTTGGACCGCCCTGTCATGCGGCCCGAGCTGTCGAACGTCCACTGGGTCTCGCGGATCTCCGCGTCGACCGCGCTAGTGCGGTCGAAGAACTTGTCGTAGCGGTAGTAGCTCTTGTTGTTCAGCGGATCGAGCTGGGTGAACAGGACGTTCTTGTAGTAGACGTCCGTCCATACGCCCTGGTCCGGTGCCGTGACGTCGACCTGGTCGAAGACACCGTTCTTGGAGTACACGAAGCTGGTCTTGTGACTAAGTGAGTCTGTCTGGGACGTCACCCGGCCCTGCGTGTCGTAGACGTTGAACGTGACTTGCTTGTTGCGGGCGTTCGTGACCTTGTTCAGGTGACCCGAAGTGTCGTAACCGTAGGTCTCCGTCTTGCCGTCGAGAGCGGTCACGCTGGTCAGCTGGTCGCCGGTGTGGCCGTAGTCGACCACCCGGCCGTCCGCCAGTGTCACCTTGTCCAGCAGCGCACCTGTGTACGCGAGCGTGGCCGACCGGCCCGCTGCATCCGTGATCTGTGTGAGCTGGGAGCCGGTGTAGGTCAGGGTCAGACCGCGGCCTGTACGGTCCTTCAGCGCGGTCAGTTGCCCCGAGGCGTTGAAGCCGTAGGCCGAATGATCGGCTGTGGTCAGCTGGTAACCACTGCCGTTCGCGGCCAGCTTGGAGCGAGCCTCACCTGGAGTCGTGAACGTCCCGTCGGACTTCTTGACGAAGGCGTGCCGGGTCCCGCCCTCACCGATCAGGACCGCGTCACCGTTGGACCCGATCGACAGCCGGGTCTCCCATGGCAGTTGCCAGCCCTTGCCCAGCGCGCCGGTGAGCGTGTTGTCCGAGGAGTAGACGCGTCCGACCGTCAGCGGGACTCCGGGCGCAGGAACCTGGGCATCGGTAAAGGTTTCCGTGAACGCGCCCGTGGCGGTGTTCACCGGGTCCGCGCGCATTACCGTCGTGCCGGCCGAGCCGCTCGCATCACCGCAGAGCGCACTGCAAGCCGCTCCGTCGGGCAGGGCCGGAACGATGTAGTACGAGTTGTATGAGCCGCAGGTCTCCGTGGAAGTGGGGTCGTCCGTCACGGTCGTGCACGCGTAAATGAAGTACTGCGGCACCGGGTTCGTGCACTCTGGCGTGGGCAGCGTGATCGACGCGTTGACTACCGGCAGCTCCACACCGGTGTTCAGTGTCGGTGCCGAGACCGTCTGGCCGAAGTCGAACCACTTGATGTCGTCGTTGCTGAGACGGCAGCTGTAGGCGTCCAGTTTCCAGCGCACCTTGACTGGGTGCACCTCGCCAGTGGCCCCGCCGGCCTGGTAGATCGCAGCGGACAGCTGGAGCGGCTCGCCCGGAACGGCGGCACCGATGTGGTTGCCGAGCGCCATCAGAAAGCCGCCCTGCTGGGCAGCCGTGTTCCCGAACGGATCGGCTGTCACCTGCCACAGGGCACCGCTCGAATACGAAGCTGCGGCTGCGGCCGTATCCACACGGGTTGCAAAGGAGGCCGGACGGACACCAGAACCCGAACCAGCAGCCACGCCTGGGTGCTTCGGCCCTGCGGCCTTCAACTGCCGCTGGTTCTGCCGGTGCAGCTTGATCTGCGCGGACGTGGCGGGCTTGCTCTTCGTCGACCGCAGGCCATGCGCCTTCGTCGGCTTCGCCCGGTCCTTGGTCTGCTCCCGCCGCTCCTTGGGCGACACCGGATCCTGATGCGCTGCAGGCTGCGGCCCCCGGTACGCCGCGCTGTCGGACCCGCCAGCGTCGTCGACGGCCACTCTGATCAGCCAGCCACCACCGGCAACTACCGACAGCACCAAGGCCACGATCAGCACACGGACACGCCCGGACACAGACGTCAACACATCCCCCACCCCCACACATCGTGCACATCACTGGTCACTCAGTGCACAACCTGTGATGACTCTGCCGCCCGCCTCCATCAAAGATCAAGCATGGAAAGATTCGACTAGTTCTGATAACGAGTCATCTGACTGGGGCATCCATACGGATGCGTCACCTCGCCACGCATAACCGCTTCGAACGGGGCCCCGCTACCGCGGAGTCCGCGCAGCGCTGCGTTCCTCAGCAATAAGCGAGGACAGGGATCGCCGCCTCTGCAGCATCGACGCTGAAGCCCGGCCAGGCCCGCGCGCAGCGTCCCCGGCGCACACCAAGGGGTGGCACCAATCGCGCGCGATGCGGCCTAGGCGTTCCCTGCCATACAGGTCACCCCCCTTCAGCCCACCATGGTCCACGTCGGGAAGCTGCCGTAGCCGTTGGCTACCAAGGACAGAGGCCCCAAGGTAACGATTCAATAAAGGTGTTACATATTTGATCTTTTAGATGCCTAATTCAGACCTTTCGCCGCTTGATCTTCGACCCGTGATCGCGACAAAGTCTTCACAGGTTGTGCACTGAGTGACCAGTGACGTGCACATCGTGTGCGAAGGTGGCAGATGCTGACGTCTTACTCCGAGCGCACGACCCCCCCAGGCGTCCTGCAGGAAGTCTGCTGCCGGACCCGCCATGGCCGTTTCAGGTGGCTTGTTCAGCACTTCGCGTAGCAGCTGGCGGCGTGCAGCACGCAATTCAGGGCATACGGGGCGCCAGAAATCATGGGATGCGCAGAACTCGACAAAGCTGTGCGGACGTTGCGTCCATTGGGCAAGTCGATCACGGCCGATCCGGAGGCACTTCCTCTGGAATCAGCTTCCAGGCCAGATCATCCCAAATATATCGACGGGCACTTTTGAGCCTGTTCACATCGGGGAGAAATCAATGAATAAGAGCATGAAGAACATCTGCGGTGTAGCCCTTGCAGGGATTTTCCTACTTGGCGCGAGTCCAGCCTATTCTCTCTCGGCAAACACCAATGGCGCCGCAGCTTGGACCTCTGAGTGCAATAAAACCCAATGCAAGAACGATGATGGGTACGTCTGGGTTAAGGACATCAAGGCTGACGGCCACCCGGTGAAGGCGCAGTACGAAAGAGCTCTTTCGGGAAACGTTGACACTCTGTGGGAGAAGCGCGGGAATGGTAATTCGAGTGTGAGTTCGTTCGTCAGTGAGGGAATTGTGGCCTTGAAGACGTGCGAGTACATCAACAACTGGCCGGACGATTGCAGTGGCTGGGACCGGTAGAGGTAGCATTCGATTCAGGCCCCTCTTCTTCTTTGGTTTCTCGCCAATTTGGAAGGGGGGCCTAATCTTTTCTTGCACTCACTGCACGAAGAAAGATACAAGCATGGATTCAATTCTTGAGATCAACGATGTGTCGTACAGAGTCGCAGAGCGACAACTCCTGGATTCGGTGAGTCTGCTACTGAGGCGTGGTGAATCCCTGGCAATTTCAGGACCTAGTGGCAGTGGTAAGTCGACACTTTTGAACCTCGTTCTGGGATTGCAGCAACCATCCGAAGGCTCGATAACTGTAGCCGGATTCCCGATAACGGGCGCATCACCCCGTGAGATAGCTCGATACCGCAGAAAACACATTGGAATGGTCTTCCAGTTCGGTGAACTTCTGCCGGAACTGAGTCCCTTGGAGAACGTTGCCATTGCCGGATTGCTCAATGGAGCTCACAAGAAGCAAGCTTTTTCCCGTGCCGCAGAACTCTTGCAGGATCTCGGGATTGCGCCGGAACTAAAGCTGACTGGTGCGCTATCAGGAGGCGAGCGCCAGAGGGTAGCTGTGGCGCGTGCTCTGATTAATCACCCCGCACTTATCTTGGCAGATGAGCCCACAGGGGCACTCGACACGGCAAACAAGGAAAGTGTGGCAGAACTCCTGTACAGCCTTCCCGGGAAATGGAGCTGCGGTTTGATTGTAGTCACACATGATGCCTACGTTTCCTCAGGTGCGCAGCGAGCACTGTGTTTGCGGGACGGCCAGGTCAATGTACAGAGCCGAGAGAGCACGGAGTTTCCTTCATGAGAATGGTAGATGGGCGACCGCTCAGCCTGCAATTGCTCGCGGCGGGACGACGGGCTTCCATATCGGCCGAAGGGGGAAAGATAAGATTCTGGTCAATCTGCCTGTCAACCTTTATATTCATCCTCGCCATCTTTTCCCTCATGCTTGCGTCAGCGACTTATGAGGGGCGAGACATTCGCGGTGCTGCTCGAAGTCCACTTCCAGTTCGTCAAGACGGGACCCATAGTGCGGTAGCTCTGTGGTCACCGGATACTGACGACATCGACGGATCGCAGTTCTTCCTGGCTTACATCGAACCCCTCTCGGACAATGCTCCACCTCCCCCTGGGCTTGTGAAATGGCCTCAGCCTGGTGAGGCTGTGCTGTCCGAGGCGCTCGTCATGGCCGGCGCAGACGATGGCATCAAATCTCGTTACGGAAGATTTGCAGGATTTATATCCTCTGATGGCCTGCAGTCGCCGTCCGAAAGATTTGCCTACGTGCGACCAGCCCGCACCATGCTCGACTCTCGGGATATGTATAAAATTTCTGGTTTCGGGAGACCATCCGAAATATACTGGGGTGAGAGTAGGTCGCTGCCGAATTTCACCATGTTTTCTGCCGGAGTCGTCGGATTCCTTCTGTTGCCGGCCTCGGCGCTTTTGATCTCTTCGGTTCGTACAGGTTCGTCTGCACGGGAGCGCCGTGTCGCGTTGCTCGAGCTTCTCGGTGCTGGGCTGCGCTCCAGGATTATTTTCGTAATCGGTGAGTCTATAACACCGGTAGCGGTTGGCTGCCTCGCCAGCATTGCAGCCGTCACGCCAGCCCTGAAATGGAACGTTCCTTTCCCTGGCGTGGAATTTGTTCTTTATTCTGCCGATGCTACACGCTCTCTGCCAAAGCTCGTCGGCGCCTTCGCCATCTCCGTGATCGTAATTCTTTTCGCGGCTGTAGTCCTAACCCCAGGAACCAGAAAATCCCGCTACTTCCATATCGGAACTCGCGTCTACAAACACACGAGATGGTGGCCTTGGATCTTTCCGCTGTCATTCATATTGGCAGTTCGCGGCCCGGGACTGGCGAGTACCGAATGGCGACTCCCCATATACGTCATAGGGACGTTGGGAACCCTGACTGCACTCCCTTCACTGGTAAGCCTAGCGGTAGCTCAGGGAGGCTCGATTCTTTCGGCAGCGGGGACAAGAGCAGGGAGCTCCGGGATGATTTTTTCGGGGCGCAGGACGGCACTCCAGAGCCGTTCTACGGCTCGATTCGTTACAGCATTGATGGTAGCCATATTCCTCGTCGTACAGACGCAACTCTGGACAGGCCTGCTTGGCGCTAATGCCAAGCTGGCAAGAGACTCTCAAGATCGAATCGGCACTTCACTTGTGACCGTCTCGGCTGCCTCCACAGCATCAAAGGTTCGGGATTTCTCGAGTTCGCTTCCTCGGGACGTTGAGATCGCGGCGATAAATATGTCAGCGCCAAATGGAAGTGGCCTGAGATCCCTTTCAATTTCTGGTTCATGTGCTGCGCTACGGGGCCTGGCCGCACCCTGCAAGCGTGCCGAAGTTCCCCCACGAAGCATCGATCAGAGAGTTTCGGAACTTATTCGCTGGAACTCGAGTGGGGCGCCGACGGTTGGACGTATTGAAATCAGGCCAAATCCTGTTTACCGCCTCGATGTTGACCACACCGAAAATAGTTCCCTCTTTCTATTCTCGAAATCCGGCAAGAATCTCCCCGTCTCATCGTTGCGAATGATCGCGAGAAGTACCCTCGCGATGAGGGCAAAGGTAGAGCCGTTGGGGAATAGCTGGGAACTGGGTGCGAGGGACCTTGTGTCTTCCGCAAAATGGGTGCGGCTTCTCGGCGCCATCGGTATGATGTTCACCCTATTCGCTGTCGGGATTAGTTTCCTTGGCGAGTTCTTGCGATTCGGGCGCGAGGTTGCGCCACTAATTATCCTGACGGGAAATGTAAGGGTTTACGCCTCTATAGTATTCTGGTCAATGTTCGTGCCATCCCTCCTGGCTTCCCTAGGAGGCGCGCTAGCTTCCTCATGGCTAACATCCCCGATAACTGCGGGCTACGGAAACCCTGTCTCAGGTGCTCTGTACCTTTCGGTCACGGCGGCAGCAATTACGGCTAGCGCCTTTCTCTGCCTCTGTGGATGGCGAATCATGACTCGAATGGCACTCTCCTGGCGTTCGCAAGAAGAAGTCTGCTGATCCTGTCGGTGTGTCCGCCCGGATCGCGGGCCGCAAGGAGCACAAGGGTGTGATCAAAGGAACGGCCGTCTGGCCGAAGATCGTCGAGCCCGAGCAGAGTGGCCAGCTCCGGGCCCTGCTGGCCACGCGGTCAGAGGAGTACAAGGCGGCGTTCGGAGGGCGCCGCCGCGCTGAAGTACCCGCTGTCTGGCCTGGTCCGGTGCACCTGCAAGGTCCCGCACGTCGTCGGCCAACCCTGCGGCTACAAGGAGATAGGGAAGCCTCACCACAAGATGAGCACGAGCCAGCGGGGCGACAATGACATGCCCATCGATACGTGCAGGCGGTCAGGCACCTCAGAGAGCGGCGCAGTCTCTCTTCGACTTCCCTTTGAACCAAGTGACTTGACAACCATTCAGCGGGGTCTATTACGGTCCATCCGCACGTCTGTGGCCTTCTGGGCCGTCTTGCCCCGTGCCGCCGTCGGCGGAGGGATGAAGTCACTCCAATGCGCACACCGTTCCCGCACAGGGACAACTTGCTGCGCGGTAAGTGCCCGGCAGGCGGTTCTGCCGGGCAGGCGGTCGAGCCGATGGAGGCCCACAGGGGGGTGGGCAGCGAGCGCAC
Source organism: Streptomyces sp. NPDC001530 (assembly GCF_042894545.1). Taxonomy (NCBI): domain Bacteria; kingdom Bacillati; phylum Actinomycetota; class Actinomycetes; order Kitasatosporales; family Streptomycetaceae; genus Streptomyces; species Streptomyces sp. NPDC001530. Next base: position 274,665 of record NZ_JBIAVS010000010.1, on the reverse strand, counting down.
CTTGGGATCTGGGGCAGCGAGTTGCTGACGCAATTCGCGGTTCTGAGTGAGCAGCCGAGCAGGCCGCCTGGGACGAGAGCGGGCACCGATGCGTGAGGCGACATGACGACCTCTCGGAAGAGTCATGGTAGGTGGACCGGCACGGCAGGCAGGTCCACCGGTCGGGAAGTGGCGGCGATGAGCAGTTCAGTCGGCGTCGAGATCGACTTCGTAGCCAGAGGCGTCGTCCTCTGTGTCGCCCCGGGCCTCGGTCACCTCGAGATCGAGGAGCGACTCCTCCGAATTCGTGGCTGTAGCGCTGTCTGCGTAGGCAGCCAGCTCGGCCGGATTCGTGGTGACCAGGTAGTGCTCGGTCGGCGAAGCCACGGCCTGGAACGCGACTCGTTGGGTCCCGGCGGAGAGAAGCCCTTGGCCGCGGTCGGCTGTGAGCAGGAACTGCCGCTCGCCCTCGGACAGATCGAACGTCCGCGTGATTTCGTCGATGGCCTGCGGGGCCTGACGCAGCAGGATCTGGGTGGCGGCGTTGGCCACGACCGCCTTGCCCAGGTCGGATCCGAGTACGTCAGCGGTGTCCTGGGTGGCCACTGTCAGCCCTGCCCAGTGTTTACGGGACGCTTTGGCCATCCGGAACAGGAACTCCGCCCCGGCCGGTTCCTTCATCAGCAGCCACGCCTCGTCCACGGTCACCAGCCGAGGTCGGCGCAGTGCCGGATTGGACACCCGACGCCAGACCGCATCGAGGGTCAAGAGGGTCCCGATGGGCTTGAGTTCGTCGGCAAGGTCACGCAAGGAGAACACGACCAGATGACCCTCCGGCCGGGTCGTGGTGGGGCCGGCGAACAGCCCTGAGAACGCACCGCGGGTGAAGGGATGCAGTCGGGCCGCCAACTCGGCTGCGGTCCGGTTCTTGGAGCGGTGCAGGGCGGCGGCGAGGTCGGTCAGCAATGGGGCGGACCGGGTCCAGGTGCGGGGGTCGGAGGTGATGCCCGCCCGCTGGTACGTCGCGGTGATGGCCCGGTCCAGCATCGCCCGCTCGGTTGGCGTCAGCCCGGCACCGAGCAGGACGGCCAGGACTGTGTGCAGGAACAATGCACGGCGGACCAAGGCGTCCTTGGACGCGGAGCGGCGTCCGTCGGGACGGGTGTGGATAGGCAGGTCGAAGGGGTTGAGGCGGACATCCTCGGCACCGAGATGGACGTAGGTGCCACCGACGGCTCCCGCGAGGCGGGCGTACTCGTCCTCTGGGTCGATCACGTGGTTCTCGATGCCTCGGTAGAGCGAGCGCAGTAGCTCCAGCTTGACCAGGTAGGACTTGCCGGCGCCGGAGCGGCCCAGGACGACGGAGTTGTGGTTGTCCAGGGCGAAGCGGTCCCAGTGGACCAGTCCTTGGCTGCCGACGTTGTAGCCGTAGAGCACGCCGGACGGAGCGGCGACGGAGGTGGGGTCGGGCGGGGGCAGGTCGGGGCTGGTGAACGGGAATGCCGCGGACAGCGCGGCGGTGTCGAAGGTGCGGCGCATCTTGATCAGATCCAGGCCCATCGGCAAGCAGGTGACCCAGCCCTGAAGACTGCGGTAGGTCGTCGGCTTGGCGTCCAGCAGCAGGCTGGCCGCCAGCGCCCTCACCGCGGCGACCTCGTCCGTCAACTCCTCGCGGGTGGTGGCGTGGACGGTCAGGTACAGGCCGAGCCGATAGAGCTTGCCTTCGCCGCGCGCGACGCGGGCGGACAGGTCGTAGGCGTCCTCGGTGGCAGCCTCGACCTGAGGGTCGATGAGGCGGCCATGCTCGTGAGTGTGGCGGCGACCGGACTCGAGCTTGGCGAGTTGGCGCTTGAGCCGGTTGGCGGCGGTGACCGGGTCGATCGGCTCGATGTGCAGGGCGACGTCGACGCGGCCCGGGTAGGTCAGCAGAGGCTGCAGCCATCCCGGGTGCACCTCGCGCGGGTACCCGGTGATCGCGAACGAGGTCACGTGCTCGCCGCCGACTTCCAGGTGCCGGGGCGCCACGGCCAGGGAGTCCGGGACGAACGCCCCAGCACGCTCGCGGCTCGGAGCCTGAGAAGCGGGGCGTCCGGCGCGCGCACGGAGGCGCCTCACTGAATCTCCCACGATTCACGCTGGCTCCAAGGTGAAGGGTCTGCCTGGGGACTCGGCCAGTCGTCGTCAGGGGCTGCTGCGGTGGTGATGACGTCCTCGGCGCCGGCAAGCGCGGAGGTGGGCGGCAGGAGGCTGTCGGGATTGCAGGCGGTAGCCAGTACGGCGGTGGCCTGACCGGCGTCCAGTGGGGTGACGACGACGCCGATCGGGCCGAGGAGTTCGACTGCTTCACCGAGCCGTCGGACCAGGCGTGATTCGGCAGCGCGCCGGGCAGCGGGATCCTCCCCTGAGCCGTCGTGTGAGGTCTTCGCGCGGCGAACCAGCGTAGCGAGCGGTGAACCGCCGCCAAGAGCGTCGTCTGCTGCATGAGTGCTGAAGGGTTCGCGCAGTGCGAGCAGCACCTGTCGGCACAAGAGGTCGGCGCTGCGGCCGAGTTGGGCAAGGTAGTCGGCGTGCTCCCGGGCTGCGGCCTCCAGAGCGGAGTGCGGCAGCGACGGTGCGCACCGGTGCAGCTCGTCGATCTGCGCAGACAGATCCAGCCGTTCGGCGCGGACGAGAACCTGGACGGGTGCGGTGAGTGAGTGCAGGTACCGGCCGAACGCAGCCACCAGGGGGTCCTGTTCGGCTGGCGTACGCAGGGCGAAGTTGACGGTGCTGCACACCGCCACCACGGCGACCCCGTCAGGACCAAGATCGATCACGCCGGTCTCACTCACACCCGCGGCAGGCAGTTGCAGCGCGGTCGGCGCGACGCCATCGATCGCATGTTCCGACTCAGTGAGCTGTTGAGTGAGCCAGGACGGCGCCGGGTGAATGCCCTCGGGCGCTGCCACTTGGACACGGGGCATCATGCGCTGGCGCAGGGCGGCTACGACCAATCGGTCGAGCGGCATTCCATCGCGCTTGCCCAAGGCCAGGAAGACAGCAGTCGCCGCGAGCGGGAGGGCGAGGGTCAGGAAGACCGGCACAGGGATGAACGCACGGGTGACGGACCAGGAGCCGTACAACACGATGCCGGTGACAGCGAGAATCAGCAGCTGGTGAGCAGTCAGGTTGGCCAGGACGGTGTCCTCGCGGTCTACGTCGGCAGGGATGCGCACGGGCTGGGTCATGACGGGTCACCTCCTGAGCGGCTGCCGCCTCTACGGCGCGGGGGTGGCGGCGGGGTGCGCCTCGCCGGCGGGCCGCTAGTGGGTGGTGGGGAACTGAAGACGGCCGGGGGTGGTGTGCTGGTGCGGGGGCACCGCTCGGGGGTTACTCGGGGCTCGGGCACCGGCGGCCGGAAGGTGGTGGCTGCAGGCGGCCGCGGGGTGGGCCGGGGTGGGATGTGGGGCTGTGGAGTGGGCTGTTGGAAGCCCGGGCTCGCGGGTACGGAGGGCCTGCCGGTCGCCCTGGTCGGCCGGGTGGGCCTGGTGCCCTCGTCGGGCGCCTGGAACACCGGCGAGTCGGGAGGGCGAGTCGGCCGTGCGGACGGCGTGGCTGTCCGGGCCGGGGAGGCGGCAGATGGTCGGTCTCCCGGAGCCCGGAATTCCGGTATCGGTGGCGGGCTGCCGGCTGGGCAGATGGGCTGGTCTCGCTCGGGGATCGGGGGAATCGGCTGGAGGAACAGCGGTGGCCCCGGCGGGCGGCGCGGGCCGACTACTGGGCGGCCCGACCGCGCAGGCGAGGGGTTACCACTGCCGCTCCGGCGGCCCGAACCGCCCGGAGACGGCTCGGACGGCCGGGGAGAGAGGGATGTTCGGCTCGGACCTGCGGAGGGAGGCGTGCGGCGCGCACCGCCGCGTGAAGCGGCGCCTGATCCGCCCCCGCCGCGCAGCAGCCCGAGCGTCTTGTACATCACGTACGCGCGGGCGACGCTGCCGACGAATGAGCGACCGCTACCGAAGCGGATAGACCCCAGGATCCAGAACGGGATCTTGAAGACGACGTACATCAACGCCAACGTGATGAGCACGTTGACCAGCCCGTTGTCCTTGAGTCCGAACAGTCCGTTGGAGCCGAATCCGCCCGGGGTCAAGAACACCCGCACGCCGGTGATCAGGGCGAGCGACTGGGCGACTTGGATGGCCAGGACGCCGCCGAAGGCTTTCCACCACCAGCGGGCGATGCCGTCGGTTTGCGGCAGGGCGTGGCAGATCAGCGCCAGGGGCGCGGCGACGATCAGGATGATCGTCAGGGCCACGCGGACGACGAACGTCAGCAGCAGCGCGACCAGAACCCCGATGGCCACAAGCCACATCAGGACCAGGAAGATGCTGCCGCTGTCGGAGTTGAAGGCGTTGAGGACGAAGTCGCGCAGAGCGGGCCCGGCGGTGTCGGCGTTGACGCCGCCGCCCATGGCGGCGCGGGAGACGCCGTTGGCCAAGTCGACGGCCTTGCCGGCGAGGAACAGCGACAGGGCCGCGGCGAGGAACCCCAGGAGAATCCGCGGCGCGATCTCCTTGATCGAGTAGCGGCTCTGCACCGTCTCGTGACTCATCACCACGACCCCGGCTATGGCGATGAATAGGGCGTAGCAGGCGAGGGCGATCTGCCAGGAGTTCGTCCAGAGCTCGCCGACGCGCGGCATGGAGGCGGGACTTGGCGTGTTGAGTAGCGTGCCGCTGAGCAGGTCCAGCAGGGGGTTGAGCGCGAACTTGATCAACGACTTGAAGAAGCCTGTGATCGCGCTGGTGATGCCCTTTGCGATCCATCCGGATATCCCGCCGGTGCCGTCGCCGTCGGGAACCTCGGCCGGGGGCATGATTCCTGCGGTGGGCGCCGGGGAGGCCGACGTGCCGGGCTGCGGGATGCAGTCCGACGCCGAGCACGGGGACTCGGTCGCTGACGGAGTCGGGGTGGGCTTGGCGGAGGCGGTCGGGACCGGCGCCGGGCCGGGGCTCGGGCTCGGGTCGGCATAGGCAGAGAACATCGAAGCGAGCACCGCCAAGGCCACAGTGCCGAGCACGAGGGCGCGACGCCAGCGGCGGCACGGCTGCGCCGGACGCCCATCCCTGGTCCGGCCGGAGACAGCGGAACCAGGGGGCCGATGTGCCACGGCGGTGGTGGCCTTGAGGGTGATCATTAGGCCCCCACGATCCCTTTGAGGATCTCGACCACCAGAGGGGCCAGCGCAGCCAGCCCATAGCCCCAACCGGCGCTCTTGAAAGCGGTCTTGGCCTTCTCCACCTCGCCGGGGTCGCCCCCGGCCATGACATAGCGCACGCCCCCCAGGGACAAGAACACCGTGGCCAAGCCCGCCAGGATGCCCATGATCCAGTTGCGTATGTTGTCCAACACATCGTTGACCGAGTTGGCCAGTGCCAGGACCTGCCCCGGCTCCGCCGCCTGTGCTGAAGACGCACCCAGGAGACACACCACCAGCAGGGCTGCTCCTGTCAGCAGCAGCCAGCAGCCCAACAAGCGGCCCAGTCGGCTCACGACGAGGGCCTGGTGCAGCCGTGTACGTACGCGGGCGGCGATGCACTCATGACGGCGCATCAGGGCACCTCCGATGCTGGCAGGGACGTCGAGGCGGGCGTGGAACTCCCGCACCTCAAAAGGCCGGAATCCGGGTCCTTTTTGGCCACGCCGATCGAAGATTTCTCGGCCCCGGCCGGGAGCTCGCCTCCGTCAACGCCGACTACCGAAGGTGACGAACCGGAGAGTGCCAGGACGGCGTTGCGGCGAGCAGGCAGCTCCGAGGCGGACGACAAGCTGCCCATCGCGGACAGGGCAACCGGATCATTGGGATCAGTGTCTTGGGCCTCGCCGTGGAGAAAGGCGATGAGGCGTGCCTCGGCGCGGCGGCGGAGCTTGTAGGCCGCGTTGGGCGTGGTCTGACATTGGGCGGCCCAGTCGTCGATGGCGATTTTGTCGAGTCGCGTAGCGCCGATCAGGTTGGCCTCGGTCCGGGTCAGGACCGACTCCCGGACCGCCCGGGCCAGCACCAGATCCGGGTGTCCCCACGGCGGTCGCGGCGCGGCTGACCGGAACCCCGGAGCGGCCGGTGTGGGGGCATCCAGCGCTTCCATCAGCGCAGCGAATCCCTGCCGGTAGGCCGCCCACCGCAGCCGCGGCAGCACCCGGGGGCGGGCCACATCGATGGACCCCAGCGCGCCCAGGAAGCCCGACAGCACCTCGGCGTGGACATCGAAGGGATCGCCGGGGAACCCTTCGGCCAGCCGCCGCGCCACTCCGGCCAGCGCAGGAAGCGCCATGCCGGCGCACGCCAGTGTCCAGGTAGCACCCTCCCGCCGTGAACGGCGTACGAGGTGCGCCCAAACGGCGTCGCGCGTGCCGCGCGGGCAGTTGCGCCGCAGTAGTCGGTCCCGCAGTTCATCCAACGGGATCGGCCGGTGTGGCAGGCCGCGGAACTCGCGGCCGTCAAGAGACAGTGGCTGGGGTCCGGCCACTAGCCAGACGAAGCACTCCCGGGCCGTGTCCAGCGGAAGAACGTTCTCCGGGGCGCGGTCGGCGCCGCCGCGTCCGGGATGATGAGCAGCCATGATCAGGCGCCTCCTCGAATGGGGATGAGATGGCGCCCTCAGAGAGCCAGGATCGCGACAAGAAAAGGACAAGAAAAGAACAAGGCGACAGCGGTGAAACGCGGATTCCGGCTACTAAAAATGCCTTAAAAGCGGTTGAGGTGAGTCACCTAGGTGGATTGCCAGGTGCGGTACGGCTCGGTGCTCCGAGCGTGCTTTAGTACTGACTTAGTAGCTGATGACCTGCAACTTTATTGATGATCTAGGTATCTCCTAGTAGCCTCACTGCGCGCCTGATTGTGAATGCGTGGCGGGGTGCACAGCTGGGTGAGCGGAATGTCGTGTCGGATTTATTCGCGCAGGCTGGCTCTCTTTACTGCGTCGGCCTTCTCTGAGGGAACGGGGCCCTCCGCCTCGGGAGCTAGGCGGCCAGATCACCCGAGATTCCAAAAAAGATCTTGGTTGCCCGTGGCCAAAACGGGGCCAAATCCCGGCCTTTTGAGGTGTGAGCGAAACCCACGTCTTGCCTCAAGGAGAGCCGGTATGCCCCCACCGTGCCCCGGTCACTGTGCTACCCGTCCCGCTCGCCACGCTGCCGCAGGCACCCCTGCCCACCAGATCTCCGTATGGGCGGTCGCCCAGCAAATCCATCCCGAGACACAGAACATCCCGGGCTGGCTCCTGACCACCATCGTCAGGATCGTCACCACCTACACCACACCCGGGCACCGCGTGCTCCTCATTGGCACCCGGGCACAATCTGGAAAGCCAAGCAGCGAACGCGATCAGCTCACCTACGGCTGGCCTGCGCCTGCAAGCAACCAACTGCCCGGATTGATCGAGGCTGCCGCGGTCGCCGCCCGATTCGGCCGCAGCATCGAAGTGCGGGCGGCTGCGTCCGTCGTCGGTGCCTCGCGGAGGGAGCTGACGCCGTCTCCTGCCGACCACTTCGACGCGATCGTCACCGCCGTCGATCCGCAGAGCACCGAGTAGACGCCGCCTGATCACGTCACACCCACGGAGGCGTACTCGTGCATCCGGACGATCTCAAGGCCGAAGAACCCCGCGAAGGCCGCGACGGCCAGGCGAGGGCTCCCGCCGAGGCCGACCCGGCCAGTCGGCCCAACCCCCCTCCTGAACAGGTCGTTTGGCAGCACACAAGCCATAGCGAGCGCGCCCGTGTCCGGCGATACTCCGGACACGTGACGTACCTTGGCGGTGCCGCGGGGGAGCGCTTGCGAGGCGAGCTGGCGATGGTTATCCGTGATCTGCTCATGTGGGCTGCAACTGACCAAGTTGAGGCCGAGCGGCTTCCTGAATCGTCGGCTGATGAAGCTGCATGACGGCCTGCCTTGGGCATTCCGGGGCGTCGCCAGCCGACAGACGCCGGTGGCCGGGCCCTCTGTGCCGCCCGGCCACCGGCGTTAGCCTCGGGCTTTCACGAGCGGTGCCGTCCACCACTTGATCAGAAACGCGAGAAGTGCTCCTGACCCCCAACGATAGGACTTGTCGAGGGTCCTGACCGTTGCTGTCGAAGGAGCAATTCTCAGGTGAGGCGTACTGGCCTGTATCCGTATGTCCGCGTCCAGGGCGACGGCCGTGGGGCCGTCAGTCAGGCGGGTGGGGTGCTGCTGGTCGAGACAGTCCGCAAGACCGGCCTGGATCAGGCGATAATGATCACTAGCCGCCTGTGCGTATTACTTGGGGAGGTCTTGTGAGTCTGAGTCCGCGCGAGGTGTTTCTCCGGCTTGTTCATGGGGTCGCCGACGGGAACTTCGACGAGTTGCCTGACCTGTATGGCGAGGTCACCGATGTCCGGCATCCGATGGCGACGCCGGAGTCCGAGCCGTTGACGAGTCGGCGTGCGCTCCAGGAGCACTTCACGGTGCCGCCGGAAGTTCGGGAGTCCTTGCCGAAGAGGCGGGTCGTCGATGTCGTCGTTCACGAGACCGCCGATCCTGAAGTGATCGTCGCCGAGTTCGCCTATGAGTTCACGTTGCCGGACGACTCTATGACCAAGGTGCCCTGCGTCTTCGTCATGCGTGTCCGGGACGGTCAGATCATCGAGTCACGTGACTACATCGACCCGATCCGTACGTACACGGCACGCGGGGACCTTGACCGCCTCATCGCGTCGTTGCGGAAGGATGTTTCCTAAGGTCCCAGTTTCGCGCTTTCACCAACGAGCCTGTCCGAAGCGTGATCAAAAAGGTGAGGAGCGCCTCTGCCTTGGGACGATGGGACTTGTCTAGGGTCCTGGTCGTCGTCAAGAAAGCTGCACTCCTCAGGTGAAGAAGCGTATCGGATCGTATCCCTATATCCGCGTTGAGGGCGGCGGTCGTGGAGCGGTGAGCCAGGCCGGTGGCGTGCTGCTGGTCGAGACGGTCCGCAAGACCGGGCTGGACCAGGCGATATCGGCGGCCCTGACGCCGTGGCGGAAGCAACGGGCGGTGCATGATCCGGGGAAGATCCTGCTGGATGTGGCCCTCGCGGTCGCGCTCGGCGGCGACTGCCTGGCCGATGTCGGGATGCTGCGAGCGGAACCGGACGTGTTCGGGCCGGTGGCCTCCGACCCGACGGTGTCCCGCCTGGTCGACACCCTGGCAGGGGCCGGACCGAGAGCCCTGAGGGCGATCCGGGCCGCACGAGCCCAAGTCCGTGAATATGTGCGGAAGTTGGCTGGTTCCTCGGCGCCGGATGCCGACGGGCAAGTGATCGTGGACCTGGATGGGGTGCTTGTGCTGGCGCACTCCGAGAAGCAGGACGCAGCCGCGACCTGGAAGAAGACCTTCGGGCACCATCCGCTGATGGGCTTCGTCGACCACGGCCGAGGCGGGAGCGGCGAGCCGGTCGCGGGCCTGCTGCGGCCCGGCAACGCGGGCAGCAACACCGCCGCCGACCACATCACCACGGCTCAACTCGCGCTAGCCCAGCTGCCCAAACACCATCGACGTGGCCGGCAGACACTCATCCGTACCGACTCCGGCGGCGGCACCCACGAGTTCGTGGCCTGGCTGGCCCAGCGTGGCCGGTGGCTGTCCTACTCGGTCGGCATGACCATCACCGACGCCATCCACCAGGCCGTTCTCACCGTCCCCGCCTCGGCCTGGACGGCGGCCGTCGAGCCCGGAGGCGAGATCCGCGACGGCGCCTGGGTCGCCGAACTCGATGGCGATGTCCTCAAGGGCTGGCCTCCCGGCATGCGGCTGATCGTCCGCAAGGAACGCCCGCACCCCGGCGCTCAGTTGCGTTTCACCGACGCCGACGGTCTGCGCCTCACCGTGTTCGCCACCAACACCAGGAACACGCCGATCGCCGCACTCGAACTCCGCCATCGCCAGCGCGCCCGTGCCGAGGATCGTATCCGCGCCGCCCGCGCCACTGGCCTGCGCAACCTACCCCTGCACGATGCCGCTCAGAATCAGATCTGGCTGGAGATCGTCCAGATTGCCCTGGACCTGCTGGCCTGGATGCCGATGCTCGCCCTAACGGGCACGGCCCGGCTCTGGGAGCCCCGCCGCCTGCGACTCCGCTTGCTCTCCGCAGCCGCCCAGCTGGTCACCACCGCCCGCCGCCGGCACCTCAGGTTCGCCCGCCACTGGCCCTGGACCGATGTGATCACCGAAGCGATCCAGCGACTCGTAACCCTTCCGAACCCCGGCTGACCAGCACGTTCCCTTCCCTACGAGTAGCACCGCCCCACCGGAGCCGTGGAACCCGGCGCCCACCCGACGCGACAGTCGGGCCACCGTCACGACCGAAGAACACTGCCGAACGCAGATCGGTCGCCAGTATGAGCTGACGGCCAATCACGAAAGATCGAGGTTAGCCTCCGCTCTTGGCTGTGCGGCTTTTCGTGCAGTAGGCGGCACGTGCTCCAAGTCAACGGGCGCTTAGCTCCGCACCGTTGGCATGCACTTGCGCTCGCTTCGAGGCGATACGTCCGTTCTCTCGCCAGCGTTTTAGGACTGCGCGGCCGTAGTTGTTAGTGCCTGCCACTCGGTCGAGCTCCGCACCTGTCGGCGTACGGCCCTTCCCTCCCTGCTCTTGGAAGTAGTTCCACATGATCTGTTCGGCAGTGAGTTCACCTTTCGGTGGAGAGGCTGTTGGCTGAGGATCGCGTCCGCGGGTGTCCTTGTCGTTGGCTGGTGTACCGGAACGCGGGGCCTCAGCGTTGTCTCGCTGATCCGTTGTGCTGTTCGCCTTGCCATGTTGGAACCTGCACTGGTGTTCCGGATTCCCGCGGTCAGTCGCCCGGTCTGTGGGATGAAGGGTGAGAAGCTCGACGGCGAACAGGAGAGCGATCGGGGGCCATCCCGCGACGAGGATCGGCTGCCATGCGAGGACGGGTGCCGCTGCCATGTTGGCGGCCAGTGATACGAAGATGCCGAGCGAGAAGGCCATCCACGCCGTGGCGTGTGTCCGGCGGCTGACGCGATGGGCGGGTTTCAGCAGTCCGATGGTGGCCAGCAGGAGCAGTCCGTCCACAGAGAGGGGCCACAGTGCCGCGCTCACGGAATCGGCTCCTCCGTGTAGCGCGAAATGGCGCTGATGGACGTACGAGGCGTAGGCCGCGACGCTTGCGACAACGAGACCGCACGCGCGACGCAACCAGATCTCGAAGCCCTGCACGCTATTCGATCGAGACGCCTTGCGGTCTGCGGAGCGTTCGGCCGGCCTCATGTGGCATCACCTCCATGAGGTGCGGCATCGCTATGGCTGAGGGAGCGGCGGCCGGGCTTCAGCGGAATGGTCATGGAGAGTCTGAGTGTTCGTTCGTCTTGCTGTGCCTTCCGCGGCCGTGTGGATGCTGGTGGCACCCCGACTGGGGATCCTTCATCCGGGGTGGCGTGCCCCGGGCGGACGGACAGCCCGCGATGCCCGACCGCACGGGGGCGGTGCTCTCGCTGAGGGCCGCCTCCGCGGGCGGAAACACCCTCAGCACCCCCGTCGCTCACGAGCACCGTTGCGACCTCTGGGACTCCGCCGCGTGAGGCCGACCAGGTAGGCTGCCCGGCGTGTGCTCAGGGGGCAGCGCACGCCGGGTGATCACGTACCGCACACCTACGGTGCCCGCCCGGGTCACGCACAGCGAAACGGGAGGAACCGGCCTTGCACGTCCAGGAATGGCTCGAGACGGTGCCCGCGGTCAGCATCTATGCGCTGGTGGGCCTGGTCATCGGCTTGGAAAGCCTGGGCATCCCGCTGCCCGGCGAGATCATCCTGGTCTCGGCGGCCCTGCTCTCCTCCCAGCACTCCGGCATCAACCCCGTCATCCTCGGGGCGTGCGCCAGCATCGGCGCGATCGTGGGCGACTCCATCGGCTACGCCATCGGCCGCAAGGGCGGACGTCCGCTGCTCGCCTGGCTCGGCGCCAAGTTCCCCAAGCACTTCAGCGACGGCCATGTCGCCACCGCCGAGCGGTCCTTCCAGAAGTGGGGCATGTGGGCCGTCTTCTTCGGCCGCTTCATCGCCCTGCTGCGGATCTTCGCGGGCCCGCTCGCGGGTGTGCTGCGGATGCCGTACTGGAAGTTCCTGGTCGCCAACGTGCTCGGCGGCATCATCTGGGCCGGCGGCACCACCGCGGTCATCTACTACGTCGGTGTGGTCGCCGAGTCCTGGCTCAAGCGGTTCTCGTGGCTCGGGCTGGTGGCGGCGGTGCTCATCGGGCTCGCTTCGATGCTGATCGTTCGCCGCAAGGCGAAGCAGGCGACCGCTGGGCGCGGTGCGGCGGAGCCCGAGCCCGTCCCGGCGGCCGAGTAGGTTTCGGCCGGGCTGCGCTCCCGAAAGCGCGGGTTGTCCGTCTAGTGCAGGCCGTCCGCGGCTGGTCGCGCGGCGGAGCCGCAGGATGTCACCCCCGCGCCCCTACCGGGCGCTTCCCTACCCGGCGCTGTGCGCCTCGCGGTGGGCCTTTGCCAGGTCCACGTACATCGTGCCGTTCAGGGAGATGCCCTCGCGTTCCTCGTCGGTCAGTTGGCGCTTGACCTTGGCGGGGACGCCCGCGACGAGGGAGCCCGGGGGCACCTGCATGCCTTGCGGCACGAGGGCCTGGGCGGCCACCAGGGAACCGGCGCCGATCACCGCGCCGTTGAGGACCGTGGCGCCCATGCCGATCAGGCAGTCGTCCTCGACGGTCGCGCCGTGCACCACGGCGTTGTGCCCGATGGAGACCCGCTCGCCGACGGTGATGGGGAATCCGGGGTCCACGTGAAGGCTGCAGTTGTCCTGGACATTGCTGCCGGCGCCGATGACGATCGGGCCGCAGTCGGCGCGCAGCACCGCGCCGTACCAGACGCTCGCGCCCGCGTGCAGTGTGACGTCCCCGATGACCACGGACGTGGGCGCCGTGAACGCCTCCTGGTCCACCTGCGGATCCTTGCCGCCGATCCCCATGATCAGCGCCTGCTGCGTCGTCACCGTCTCACCGTCTCAGCGTCTCGTCGTAGTTCGGTACACCGGCACCGTATGCCATCGTTCCCCGCCCCGGTGGGGTGAAGATCACAGCCGTACGACCCCATCGGCGCACCCCGCGCTGAGTACCGTGAGCGGGTGCCCAGGAGCAAGAACACGTTCTCATCATGGCGGCGCCGCCTCGCGCAGCGCGCCGTCCACGCGGGCTGGGCCTGGGTGCAGCGCACGGGTGCGGTCACGGCCGAGCATCCCGGGCGACTCCGCTTCGGCGCCATGGGAACAGGTACCAGACTGGCTTTCCCGCTCGGCACGGTCTTCGGTGAACCCTGGATCCACCTCGGTTCCCACTGCATCGTCGCCGAACAGGTCACGCTGACCGCCGGTCTGATGCCCGACCTCGACCTCGGCCCCGACCCGATCCTGCGCATCGGCGACGGCGTCGTGCTCGGCCGCGGCAGTCACGTCATCGCCGACACGACGGTCACGATCGGCAGCGACTGCTACTTCGGGCCGTATGTTTACGTCACGTCCACGAACCACTCGTACGACGATCCGCACGAGCCCATCGGCAAGCAGTGGCCGCGGATGGAACCGGTGGAGATCGGGCCCGGCTGCTGGATCGGCACTGGCGCGGTGATCCTGCCGGGGGCGCGGATCGGGCGGAACGTCGTGGTGGCGGCCGGTGCGGTGGTACGCGGCGCGGTGCCGGACCACTCGGTCGTGGCGGGCGCCCCCGCCCGCGTCGTACGGCGCTGGGACCCGGCGGAGGGATGGCAGCCGCCGCTGCGGACACCGGCGCCGGTGCCGATTCCCGACGGGGTCACGCCCGAGCAGCTGCTGGCGCTGTCGGGGCTCGACGAGGAGTCCGCGGCGCGGCTGGCGGAGCTGGACCTCGAGTCCTGACTCCGTACGGCCCTCAGTGAGTTCTGTCCCGTACGGCACTGAGCGGGTTCCGAGCTCGTACGGCACTCAGCGGGTTCCGAGCTCGTATGGCACTGAGCGGGTCGCGACCGTAGCGCTCAGCCGGTGGCGAGCAGCACCGTCCCGACCAGCGCCAAGCCCGCGCCCGCCGCCTGTACCCCGCGCAGCCGTTCGCTGAGGATGCCGCGTGCGGCCAGGGCCGTGACGACCGGATAGAGCGAGGCGAGGACGGCGGCGACGGTGACCGGCCCGTGCTGGGCGGCGACCGAGTACGTGCCGTTGGCGGCGACATCGGCGAGGCCGACGAAGGCGAGCGCGGGGAGGGAGCCCCAGGGGAAACCGCCCTCGGGGAGGGCCTGGGCGCCACGCTTCACGGAGACGTAGAGGGCCGCGCCGCCCGCCGCCACGTTGGTCACGCGCTGCACGAACAGGGCGAGGAACAGCCCCGTGACCGACGAGGACGCCTCCGCGATCAGCGCGAACACCGTGCCGAAGCCGAGCGCCGCGAGCAGCGTGAGGAGGATCGCCTGCCGCTGCACGGGGGCGCCCCTCAGCTGGGGTCCGCCCGCGAGGACGACACCCACGAGGGCGACCGCGATCCCCGCGAACTGGGTGAGCCCGGGGCGCTCCCCGAGGACGAGTCCCACGGTGATGGGCACGGCCACGCCCAGCGAGCCGAGCGGCGAGACAACCCCCATGGGACCGAGGGCGAGCGCCTTGTAGAAGGAGAGCAGCGCGACCGGTCCCACCAGCCCGGCGGCGAACGCGAACCACAGCTGCGGCCCCGCCGCGCTCCAGCCTCCGGTGGCCACCACGATCGCGCCGAGGACGACCGCCGCGATGGTCTGCGAGGCGACGACCACCGTGAGGGCGGGCGTACGCCGTGTGAGCAGACCTCCGCCGAAGTCGGCCAGGCCCCACAGGAGGCTGGTGGCCAGGGCGAAGAGTGCTGTCACGGGGTGCCTCGCAGTACAGTTCGGTGAACGATCAGGTGCACCACACGATAGTTCACCAGATTGAACTCTGTCATCCAGAATATTGGACGGAATGTGTCGGACCTCGACCTGCTGACTCAGTCCTTGGCGCGCAACGTGAAGCGCTGGCGCACCGAGCGCGGCTTCACCCTGGAAGCGCTCGCCGCTCGCGCCGGAGTCAGCCGCGGCATGCTCATCCAGATCGAGCAGGCCAGGACCAACCCCAGCCTGGGCACCGTCGTCAAGATCGGCGACGCGCTCGGCGTCAGCATCACCACCCTGCTCGACTACGGGCAGGGCCCCAAGGTCCGGATCGTCCCGGCCGAGCAGGCCGTACGGCTGTGGCACACCGACGCGGGCAGCTACAACCGGCTTCTGGCGGGCACCGAGGCGCCCGGCCCGTTGGAGATGTGGGACTGGCGGCTCATGCCCGGCGAGGGCAGCCCCTCGGATCCGCACCCCACCGGGACGGTCGAGCTCGTCCATGTCACGGCGGGAGAGCTGACCCTCACCGTCGACGGCGTCGAGCACCGCGTCCCGACGGGGGCGAGCGCCTCCTTCGAGGCCAACACCCCCCATCGGTACGCCAACGAGGGCGACGTACCGATGGAGATGGTCATGGCGGTGTCCGTCCCGCTCGTGCACTGAGACACCCCGACGGGCGGCGCCGGCGCGGCTGTTAGCGTGCGGTCATGCGCGCACCCATCGGACACTTCGACCACGCCACGCCCGCCCCCGACTGTCTCGACGCACTCACCGGCCCGGTCGCCGACGCCGTACGCGACTGGCGGGGCAGCGTGCCCGCCGACCAGATCGTCTACGTCGACACGGACCCCGAGTGGGCCGACACCGCCACCTTCGTCGAGCACTACGGCCGGGAGCTGCTCGACCAGTCCGCCAACTGCGTGGTCGTCGCGGGCAGGCGCGGCGGCGAGACCACGCTCGCCGCCTGCGTCGTCCTCTCCACCACCCGCGTCGATGTCAATGGCGCGGTCCGCCGCCAACTCGGCGCCCGCAAGGCCTCGTTCGCACCGATGGACACGGCGACCGGGGAGACCGGCATGGAGTACGGCGGCATCACGCCGATCGGACTCCCGGGCGACTGGCCCGTGTTGGTGGACTCGGCCGTCGTCGAGCTGCCGTACGTCCTGGTGGGCAGCGGCCGGCGGCGCGGGAAGCTGCTGGTGCCGGGGAAGGTGTTCGCGGAGCTGCCGAACGCGGTGGTGCTGGACGGGCTCGGCGTGTGAGCGCCGCCCCTCCCTTTGCCGGCCGAAGGTGTGGTTCGGCCATCCAACTCCAAGGCGCGGGTCCCGGTCGACGGCCCCCTCCCGCGCTCCGGCCCCACAGCCTCGTACCTCCAGGAATACGACATCACCAAGAACGGGCCGACGTACATGGTCCATCTCTTCGGCGCCGACTCGTGATCACGCCGGCGCGTGGTGGGCCAGCGCCAGATGCGGATCCGCCTCGCCGGGGGCCGGTGCCGGATCGGCGTGGACCAGGGCGGCGGTGAGCTTCGGGACGGCGTGCAGCAGGGCGTGTTCGGCGTCCACGGCGATGTGATGGGCCAGGCGGACGGTCGCGTCGCCGTCCACGACGACGGCCACCTCGGCCCGCAGCCGGTGCCCGATCCACCGCAGGCGCAGCTCGCCCACGTCGCGCACACCCTCGACCTCCCGCAGCGCCCGCTCGGCCCGGTCCACCAACTCCGGGTCGACGGCGTCCATCACGCGGCGGAAGACCTCGCGGGCGGCATCGCGCAGCACCAGCAGGATCGCGGCCGTGATCGCCAACCCCACCAGCGGGTCGGCGAGTTGCCACCCGAGCGCCGCGCCTCCCGCGCCCACCAGCACGGCGAGTGAGGTGAATCCGTCGGTACGCGCGTGGAGTCCGTCCGCGACAAGGGCGGCGGAGCCGATCTCGCGGCCCACGCGGATACGGTGCCGGGCGACCCACTCGTTGCCGAGGAAGCCGATGAGAGCGGCCGCCGCGACCACCGGGATGTGCCGCATCGGGCGCGGGTCGAGCAGCCGGTCGACCGCCGTCCAGGCCGCGAAGGTCCCGGAGGCGGCGATCGTCAGCACGATCACGATGCCCGCGAGGTCCTCCGCCCGCCCGTAGCCGTAGGTGAAGCGTCGCGTCGCCGCGCGACGGCCCAGCACGAAGGCGATCCCGAGCGGTACGGCCGTCAGCGCGTCGGCGGCGTTGTGCACGGTGTCGCCGAGCAGCGCGACCGACCCCGAGACCATGACAACGACCGCCTGCGCCAAGGCCGTTGCGCCGAGGACGGCCAGGGAGAGCCAGAGCGCCCGCATGCCGCGGGCCGAGGACTCCAGCGCGGAGTCGAGCTTGTCGGCGGTCTCATGGGAGTGCGGGGTGAGGCGGTGGCGCAGGCGACTCGCGAGGGTGGCGTGCGCGTGAGGGTGCAGGTGGGTGCGGTCGTGTTCGTGCGGGTGATCGGGCCCGCGATCGCGTCCGTGCGGGTGGCTGTGGCCGTGCTCGTCTCCGCGTCCCCGTCCGTGGGGGTGGCCGTGCCGGATCTCGGTGCCGTGCTCGTGGTGCTGCCGGTCGCTCACGTGGGGCCCCTTCCGGTGCGCGGGAGTGGACGTGTCGGCGTCCACGGGGCCATTATGTGCGTATGAGCGCACGCATGCACCTATCACCTGCGCATGATGCGCACCCGCGCACCCCCGGCGAGGAACAGTTCGCGCTCGCCGCCGAACTCCTCGCCCTCCTGGGCGACCGCACCCGCCTCGCGCTGCTCCATGCGCTGACCGGCGGCGAGGCCGACGTCACGACGCTCACGGAGGCGTGCGGTGCCGCGCGCCCGGCGGTCAGCCAGCATCTGGCACGGCTCCGTCTCGCGGGACTCGTGAACACCAGGAAGCAGGGCCGCCGGGTGATCTACTCACTCGGCGACGGCCATCTGCGCCGGGTGGTCGACGAGGCGCTGAGCCTGGCCGACCACCGCATCAACAACCGGCCCGCGCACGACTGAGAACCGGCGCCCGTCCGTCAGCGCTCGGTGTCGTCCTCGCCCGCCTCCAGCAGGTTCGCCGCCGCACCCACGATGCTCGGATCCGGACTGCCGACGACCTCCTCGTCCTTGTCGGCGTAGTCGAAGCGGGCCAGGACGCTGCGCATGGCCTCGACACGGGCCCGCTTCTTGTCATTGCTCTTCACCACGGTCCAGGGCGCCTGCTCGGTGTCCGTCTCGCGGAACATGGCGACCTTGGCGGCGGTGTAGTCGTCCCAGCGGTCCAGCGAGGCCAGGTCCATGGGGCTGAGTTTCCACTGCCGTACGGGGTCGACCTGACGGATCGTGAAGCGGGTGCGCTGCTCGCTCTGCGAGACCGAGAACCAGAACTTGACCAGGTCCACGCCGTCGTCGACGAGCATCCGCTCGAAGGCGGGCGCCTGCCGCATGAAGCGCCGGTACTCGTCGTCCGTGCAGAAGCCCATGACCCGCTCGACGCCTGCCCGGTTGTACCAGGACCGGTCGAACATCACGATCTCGCCCGCGGTCGGCAGATGCTCCACGTACCGCTGGAAGTACCACTGCCCGCGCTCGCGTTCGGTCGGCTTCTCCAGGGCCACCACCCGCGCGCCGCGCGGATTGAGGTGCTCGGTGAACCGTTTGATCGTGCCGCCCTTGCCGGCCGCGTCCCGCCCTTCGAAGACGACGACGAGACGGCGGCCGGTCTCCTTGATCCAGCTCTGCAGCTTCAGCAGTTCGATCTGCTGGAGCCGCTTGTGCCAGTCGTACTCCCTGCGCTCCATGCGCTGCTCGTACGGGTAGTTCTCCCGCCAGGTGTCCACCGGACTGCCGTCCGGCCGAATCAGTACGGGGTCGTCGTGGTCGCTGTAGTCGACCCGCATGCCTGCCAGCAGTTCCGTCATCCGGACCTCCCTTCCGTCTCGATGTCCGTGTCCCTGTCCGTGTCCGTGTCCGTGTCAGCGTCAGTGGAACTGGGGCACGATCAGATAAATTCCGTACGCCACCGCGGCCGCGCAGGCCAGGAAGCAGAGCCCGGCCTGGGCGAACCCGAGGGCGTCGGTGGTGCCGTCGCCCTCGCGCGCGGCCTCGACCCGGGCGAGGCCCAGCACGCCGAGGGCGAAGACGACGACGACTCCGACGGTAGCTCCCGTGCTCACCGCGGCGACCTCGCCGAGTGCGGTCCAGTCGAGATGCATGTCCGGAACTCTCCCTGGCTCAGGCGGCCGCGCCGACGTCGGTCGGCGTCGCCGTGCGGATGGTGACCTCGTGGTGGTCGTTGACGTTCGCGGCGTGCACCGGGTTGCGGCGGGACGCCATGACGATGGCGAAGGCGACGGCCGCGGCGACGAGCGCGATCACCACGGTGCCGGCGTTCCCGCCGTGCTTCACCACGCTCGCCGAGACCCCGCCGACCAGCGCGGCGGCGGGCAGCGTGACCAGCCAGGCGATGACCATGCGGCCGGCGGTGCCCCAGCGGACCTCGGCCAGTCGCCTGCCCAGCCCCGCGCCGAGGATGCCGCCCGAGCAGACCTGCGTGGTGGAGAGCGCGAAACCCAGGTGGGCGGAGGTGAGGATCACGGTCGTGGAGGCGGCCTCGGCGGCGAAGCCCTGCGGCGACTGGATGTCGGTGAGCCCCTTGCCCATGGTGCGGATGATCCGCCAGCCGCCGAGATACGTACCGAGTCCGATGGCCAGACCCGCCGACGCGATGACCCACACCGGGGGACCGGCGTCGTGGCCGAGCGCCCCCGCCGAGATCAGCGTCAACGTGATGACGCCCATCGTCTTCTGCGCGTCGTTCGTGCCGTGCGCGAGCGAGACCAGCGAGGCCGAGGCGATCTGCCCGAGCCGGAACCCCTTGGTCACCGGCTCCTTGCGGGCCCGCGCGGTGATCCTGTACGCGAGGTAGGTGGCCAGCAGCGCGGCGAGGCCCGCCACGATCGGGGAGGCCACCGCCGGGATCAGTACCTTCTCGACAACCTTGTCAAAGTGCACGCCGTGCTCACCGGCACCGACCCACACCGCACCGATGAGTCCGCCGAACAGTGCGTGCGAGGAACTGGACGGCAGCCCGAGCAGCCAGGTCAGCAGATTCCACAGAATCGCCCCGACCAGGCCCGCGAAGATCATGCCCGGTGTGACCAGGGTGTCGTCCACGATGCCGCCCGAGATCGTCTTGGCGACCTCGGTGGACAGAAACGCCCCACCGACATTCAGAACACCACTGATCAGGACCGCTGTTCTCGGTTTGAGCGCACCGGTGGCGATGGACGTGGCCATCGCGTTCGCGGTGTCGTGGAACCCGTTCGTGAAGTCGAAGGCCAGCGCCGTGACGATGACGACCGCCACGAGGAACGTGATGTGGTCCATCCCCCGATGGAAGCAATCGCAGGAGTACACGCGACGAACCGGAAGCAAAGCCCACGCATGCCCGAGTAAAGGTGAACATGTGTTTGCGGCGTATCGGTCACTGTCTCGGGGCGTACCGGACGCAGTCCCAGCGAGATACGCAAACCACTTGCCGTGATCGTCACGCGGTCATGAGGATGGCGTCATGCCGACCTTCACCGCCCCCGATGGCACCCAACTCGCCTACCACGTCCTGGGCGAGGGCGAGCCGCTGCTCTGTCTGCCCGGTGGGCCGATGCGCGCCTGCGCCTACCTCGGCGACCTCGGTGGACTGTCGCGGCACCGCCGGCTGATCAAGCTCGACCTGCGGGGCACCGGCGACTCCGCCATCCCCGCCGATCCGGCGACGTACCGCTGCGACCGGCAGGTCGGCGACGTCGAGGCGCTCCGCGCGCACCTCGGCCTGGAACGCGTCGATGTGCTCACTCACTCGGCGGGCGGCGACCTCGCCCTCCTGTACGCCGCCGGGTACCCGCGGCGCATCCGCTCCCTCACGCTGGTCACCGGCCGTGCGCGGGCCCTGGGCGTCGACTTCACCGAGGAGCACCGCAGGGAGGCGGCCGCCCTGCGCAAGGCCGAGCCGTGGTACGACGCCGCCCATGCGGCCTACGAACGGGTCTGGGCCGGTTCGGCGAGCGACGCCGACTGGGACGCCATCACCCCGTTCTTCTACGGCCGTTGGGACGCGAACGCTGAGGCGCATGCCGCGACCGACGTCGAACAGACCAATCAGGAGGCCGCGGACCGCTATGCGGCCCCCGGCGCCTTCCACCCCGCCGAAGCCCGCGCGGCCGTCGCCGCCTGGGACGCACGGGTGCTGCTCCTCGCGGGCGCGCTGGACAGCGGCCCGCTCCCGCGCGTCGCCGCGGCCATCGCGGAGCTCTTCCCCCGGGCCGAGTTGACCGTCCAGCCGGATGCGGGCCACTTCCCATGGCTCGACGATCCGCGCGGCTTCAGCGAGACGGTCGCGGCGTTCCTGGACCGGGGGAAGTGAACAACGACCTCACCCCCGGGGGGCAGGAGCGACCGGCTCAGGCCAGCCGCAGGTCGATCCACTCGGCGGTCTCGCCCGGCAGCACATAGCGCTCGATCTCGACGAACCCGTGCTTCTGCGCGAACCGCAGTCCGTCCTCGTTGGCGGCCAGCACGACCGTCTCGATCACCTCGGCGCCCAGCTCGCGCGCCTGCTCGAGACCGCGTGCGTACAGCTCCTCGCCGAACCCCTGCCGCCGGTGCTCGGCGAGTACGCGTGCGATCACCGTGGCCGTGGCGGTGTCGTCCGTGGGCGGACGCACCGTCGTGCAGCCCACCAGGATGTCGCCGAGATACGCGATCTCCAGATGGTTGCGCCGGACACGCTCCCGCACGTCGTCCAGCGACATGGCGGCGGGCGGCACGATCACATTGTGGACGTGCCGCCAGTCCTTGAGGCGGGCTTCGTCGTCCGGCTTTTCGATACGAAGAGTAGGCACCCGAGCAGAAAACCGGCGAGGCCCGCGCGGCGTCAACCGCATGTGCCCGCAGGGCAGCCGCGCGTCAGCCGAGCCGGGGGAGCTCGATGGCCGGGCAGCGGTCCATCACCATGTCGAGCCCCGCCGCCCGGGTCCGGTCGTACGCGGCTTCGTCGATGACGTCGAGCTGGAACCAGACGGCCTTGGCGCCGATGGCGGCGGCTTCGTCGGCGACCGGCCCGGCGAGGTCGCCGTTGACGAAGACGTCGACGACATCGACGTCGAAGGGGATGTCCTCGAGGGAGGCGTATCCCTTCTCCCCGTGGACGGTCTCGGCCTTCGGGTGTACGGGGACGATGCGCTTGCCGTAGCGCTGGAGGACGTCAGCGACCCCGTAGGCCGCGCGCCGCTGGTTCGTCGAGAGGCCGACAATCGCCCAGGTGTCGCCGAGCTCGGTGAGGATCTTGCGGATCGTTGCCGGGTCGCCGTACACGATCGGCCTCCTTGGAGTCTCTGCAGGTGCTGTCCAGCGGAGCAACAGCGTGCGGCGGGTGACCATTCCCCGGAGGCTGAGCGACTCCGCGCACCAGGATGGATTCCTTCCGGGGTTCCAGGCTGCCCATGGTGCTGACCAGCGAATCGGGGGTGAGAACTCCTACTGGCCACGGTGGCCTGACCCAAGCCAACTGGTCACCGCGGGCAGCCGCTGAGACCAGCGCGGCCTTCCGCGAGCGCCCGAGGTTCCCGGCCGGTGCCGGAGGGCGTCCGCCCACCGAAGTCGCCGAACACCTCCAACTGCCGTGTTCCGGAGGCGAAGTAGCTCACGCAGTACAGCGCAGCGGCACCAGCGCCCCGATCCCGGCGGCGAGCAGCACCATCACGAGTGACAGCGCGTCGAGCCGGAACGCCGCGTCGACGTCGTACGCCTCGATCCACGTCCAGGCCTCGGTGCGGCGCCACCCGTCACCGCGCTCCACTGGCGCAGAGCCCTAAAAGCAACGGCTGAGTCTGCGGCAGACGGTCGAGAGGCGCCTGTCCTCCCCGTCGCTCGTCACCTGCCGGAAGGGCCCCTGACGTGCTGTGATGCGGCTCACGGCGTACATGAGGCCCCCCTCATGTACGCTGACAGCGCCGAACGTGAGGGACCCCTCAGGTTGGTTCGGATTACTCGGCACTGAACGCTTTCCAAGATTTCGGATGACGTCACGAAAGAGGCCCGCCGCTTGGCGGGTGTCATCGCGGCATTTCACAAGGAGAATCCCCATGAAGAGGTTCGTCAGGCGCGTCTCGATCGCTGCTGTTTCCGTGGCGATCGCGGGTGGAGCTGTTCTCGGTGCGGGGGGCTCGGCGTCGGCGGCTTCGGGCCCCGTTGAGCAGACCCGGTCCACGGCCGTCGGACTCCAGGCGGGCGATGACCGTGACGGCTACTACGTGGAGGGGTTCGCTCGCGGCCACGACGGGGAGCGGGACGACGGCCGGGACGGATACCGCGGGTGGTACTCGCACGACGCCCGAGGGGATCACTCCCGTGGGTGGTCCCTGGACGATGAGCGCCGGGACGACCACCGTGGCTCACACCCCAAGAGGCACTACCGCTGGGACGGCCACCGCCTCTACGTCCGGTACGAGGGCCGGTGGGTCGATGTGACGCCGTTGCGCAACGGTGCTGTCGACCGCTGGTACCTGGATCAGGTCCTCCTGGCCCAGCGCTGACGCAGCCCTTGGGCGAGGTAAGGCGGCCTCGCCTCCCGCCCGGCGCCCACGGGTGTGCCCCGGCGCAGACTGTGGCCGTCCGGTTGGTGCCGTAGGGCGCCAGAGAGCACCCTGCCGGCTGCTTCCTGGCGCTGTCAGGTGACCGCTCACCGGGGGCGACGTCGGGCTGGGGCTGGTGAGACCGCCTCCTGGGCGAGCAGCGGCATGCAGGATCGCATGCCGTGTTTTTCCTCTTCGACGCTTCGTGCTGCGCCAGGTGGCCGTTGGTGTCCTACGGCTCGAAGCGAAGCAGGAGCAACCGGAGTGAGGAACTATGAAATCGCTGAGCACCGTGGCCTGCGAGCTGCCTGTGCGGCTTGTCGTGTCGCATGAGCTGTCGTTGCCGTTGCACATGGGGCTGCGGTACGAGGCCGCCGATCCCTTTGCCGTCCGCGCGGCCTTCTCCCCTGTCGGCGATGGCCCGATGGTTGAGTGGGTCTTTGCCCGGGACGTGCTGGCTCAGGCGCTGACCGGCCATGCCGGTCACGGCGACGTCCGGATGTGGCCGGCCGACGGCGAGGGGCAGCGGGTGCTGTACATCGCCCTCAACTCGCCTGCGGGTTCGGCCCTGCTCGAGGTCCCCGCGCGGGGCGTGGAATTCTTCCTGCGAGACACGCAGTCTGTGGTGCCGCCCGGGACCGAGTCCGATCGGCTCGACCTGGACTCTGAGCTGGCGCACTTGTTGGCGGAAAGCTGAACGGCTCCCGCATCACGCCGCCGTCGCCTTGGGCGTGACCTACCTGGTACGTCCTTGACTCCCCGGCGTCCTCAAGAGGCGTCGGACGTGGTGGCGGGTGATCAGGGGGCGCGATTCCGAGGAACGCTTCGTGGACGTCGTCGCGTGGTTGTGCCCGAGTCGGAAAACTCCCGGGCTCTGCGCGTCCACTGCCGTCGCGGACGGCTCCTCACTGCGGCCGTGCGCAGAGGGTGTTCCCCAAGGATTGTGCACCTGCTGGGTGGTGCCGTGCGCTTCTCACTTCGGCTGGCGGTCCCGTAGGGAGGGGAATCGTGCGGCAGCTGCTGCCGCGTGACATCAGTGCCGTTGACGTGCACGACATGCAACGACCACCGTCACCAGCAGTCACAAGGACATCGGCCCGATCCCTGCCATCGTGCGTGCCGTCTGATCTGCCGCGGCGGTCAGTCCTTCTCCGGGCACTCCAGGCATTCCTCTTCGGGGCACTCAATGGCCCTCAGGGTTTGTTCGACCTGTTGTGGGGTCAGCGCAGGCTCGGGCAGTTCGTGGGCGCCATCGGCGCGGAAGGCGTCGAGCATCAAATACAGGTGGCGGCGCCAGGCGGTGGGGGCGACGGTCCGGGTCGCCCGGATGATGCCTGCCTGGGACCAGATGATGAAGACGATGTCTTCAGGAGTGACGTCCGCGCGCAGGACACCCTGCCGCTGGGCGTTACGGAAGATTTGACCGGTCAGTTCCCTTACTCGTTCATCCATCTGCCTGCTGATCGCGTGGGTGGGCAGCCGGGCAGCGACCAGGTCGTTGAACGCACAATCGCCTGCCTGAAGTTCGCAGAACCTCTCCAGGTAATGGCAGAACCCCTGCCAGGCGTCGTCCAACGCGATGGCGTCTTCGGCGGCCTGGAGCAAATCCATGAACTTTGCAGCGAAGAGTTCTTCGATCAAGGCGAATCGGGTGGGGAAGTGCCGGTAGACCGTTCCGATCGCGACGCCGGCCTGGCGAGCGACGCCCTCCAGGGAAGCATCCAGGCCCTGCTCCGCAAACGCCTCTCGGGCGGCGGTCATGATCGCATCCCGGTTGCGCTGCGCGTCGCGGCGCAGGGGTTTGGCCGGCGTCTCGGGAGTGGGGAGCGTGGGGCGAGGGCTCATGATCCCAATATAACATGAGGGCCCCCTCGAATTTGGGGGCCGAGGGCGACTGGGCTCGAACGCGCCGGGGCACCCTCAAGGGCCGGTACCACTTGGTTACCGGGCGGAGTCGTATGCGTCCAAGGCCGTGTCCTACGCGCTCCGGCGGGGTCGTGGGGCGCGGCGACCGACGCCCCACGATCCCGCCCCTCGTTCAGCCGGCCAGCCACCCACCGTCGACGTCGAGGACTGCTCCGTGCACGTACGCGGCGGCGTCCGAGCTGAGCCAGGCCACGGCCGCGGCGATGTCCTCAGGGTGGCCCATCCGGCGTACCGCCGTCCGCTCGATGACCGGGTCCAAGTACCCGGACTCCTGCGCCGCCTTGGTCATCGCCGTGGTGATCGGGCCGGGGGCCACTGCGTTGACACGGATGCCCTCGGCCGCGTGGTCCAGGGCCGCGGAACGAGTCAGCCCGATGACGCCGTGCTTACTGGCCGAGTACGCGGCCCCATTGGCGACGCCGGCCTGGCCTCACATGGACGCGGTGTTGACGATCGCGCCACCACCGGTGTTCCGCATGGCCCGGATCTGGTACTTCATTCCGTAGAAGACGCGCCGTTCAGGTTGATCCAGATGGCGCGGTCCCAGCCGTCTTCCTCCAGGTCAGCCACCGCGCCCGGCATGCCGATGCCCGCGTTGTTGTGGGCGAAGTCGAGACGGCCGAACCGTTCGACGGCGGTGTCGACAGCGGCGGCGATCGACTTGGGGTCGCCGACGTCGGTGCGGACGAAGTGGGCCTTGACGCCTAGCTCTTCAGCAAGCTCGACGGTTTCGAGCGCCTGGTCCGAGACGTCCGCGACCAGGACGGAAGCGCCACGGCGCGCGAACGCGAGGGCGCTGGCGCGGCCGATACCGCCAGCGGCGCCGGTTACCAGAGCGGTGCGGCCTTCGAAATCACGAAAGCGGCGTGCGGCACGACCAGGTCCGCACACCAGCATGGCCAGGCGCGATCCATACAGCTGTGGGGTGTCGCGCGTGAGTGGGGTCGGGCAGGATGCCCGTACGCATCAGAACCCGGGCAGGCCGAGGGCCCCGTGCCACCCTTCGCATAAAAGCCAACGCCGCGGCTCCGGCGAACGGGCAGCGGCTGCAGCAGCGGCCTTTACTGCTCGAAGCCGAAGCCGAAGCCGAAGCCGAAGCCGAAGCCGAAGCCGAAGCCGAAGCCGAAGCCGAAGCCGAAGCCGAAGCCGAAGCCGAAGCCGAAGCCGAAGC